>NZ_MTPX02000017.1 GCF_002154335.2 Actinomyces ruminis | reverse complement strand
GGCATCAATGTTGACTTTGCAGCCCAAGGATGGCACCGCTACGTGTACTGGGTTCGGTATCCCCTGGAGTGAGGAGAATGATTCGAAGGGTACGGACTGCAAGATCGTGTTTGACCGGTCTAGTGCGCACTTTAAGGATGCCGTGACGCCGGTGGATGTGAAGGTGTCCTACGCGATCACCTACACCGCCTCCGATGGCGCCACCGGCACCATGGACACTCACACCACCTCCGCGACCACCAGCATTCCCGTCGCTGAGATCCAAACCCTCAACACCCAACCAACCAAACAGCCATGAGACGTTAGATGAAGCCTGCAAGCCTCGGCCGGGCAGTCGGATGCCGTCGTTGGTGCGGTCGAGCTTCCCCATAACCAACGTCCGCGGAATAATCCCGGCACCAGATCAGTTGTCGCCCACATGAGCAGTCACAACACCGCCGTTTCCGACGACGCTCTTACGGTCCTATTCACCGAGGCCCACACGGCCCGCTCCTTCCGTGACGAGCCGGCCCCGATCGAGCAGGTGCGCCGCGCCTACGACAACGCGCGCTGGGCGCCCACCGCCCTCAACTCCCAGCCCATGCGCCTGGACCTGCTCGCCTCCCCGGAGGCCCGCCAGCGGCTCGCCCCACTGATGGCCGGGATCAACCAGGAGCCGGTCCTCGGTGCGCCGCTGGTGCTGATCGTCTCCGCCGACCTCGCCCTGGACCAGTCCATGCGCGAGCTCGGCGCGTCCGAGCAGATGCTTCAGCGCCTGGCCGGCTCCCTGGAGATGCGCCAGGGACTCGCCCGCGACTCTGCCTGATTCAGCTCGGCTACCTCGTGCTCGCCCTACGCGCCGAGGGCCTCGACGTCGGCGTCATGACCGGCGCCGACCTGCCCGGCATCGACGCCGAATTCCACGCCGACCGCCCCTGGCAGACCATCGCCGTCGTCTGCGTGGGGCACGGTGACGCCGACGCGTTCCACCCGCGGGCTGGCCGCCACGACTTCGAGACCGTTTCTCAGGTGCTCTGAGCGCCGGCCCGACCGGTGCATACTCCGGGCGCCGGCTGCTAACGTTCGGGGTGTCCCGGCGCGAGTGAGGCCGGGAAGCGAGTACGGGTCGAGGAGGACTCATGGGACTGGGATGGTTCGGCGCCCCCGAGCACAACCGCTGGCTGGCCGAGGAGACACATGCGCTACTGCGCTACGCGCGGGCGGCCAAGGTGCCCGCCGGCTTCGGCTGGATCGGCGCGGACGGCGTCGTAGACACCAGCCACCCCGTCGAGTTGTGGATCACCGGCCGCATGACCTTCGCCTTTTCCCTGGGCGCCCTGCTGGGCATCCCCGGCTGCCGCCGCTACGCCGACCACGGCGTGCGCGCCCTGAGCAGGGTCATGCGCGACTACGAGCATGGCGGCTGGTACTCCGCTGTCCGCCACGAGCTCGACGACGACGGCCACGGCATCCCGGTCGACGCCGACGCCCGTAAGGAGTGCTACCAGCACGCCTTCGTGCTGCTGGCTGCCGCCACCGCGACGGCCGCCAACCGGCCCGGTGCGCACGAGCTGCTGTTGGACGCCATGGAGGTGCAGAACCGCTACTGGTGGGATGACACCTACGGGCTGCCCATCGAGTCCTACGCCGCCGACTTCACCGACCCCGAGAACTACCGCGGCATCAACGCCGCCATGCACACGGTGGAGGCCTACCTCGCCACCGCCGACGTCACCGGGGACGTCGCCTGGCTGACCCGCGCCGTGCAGATCATCGACTTCGCCGTCAACGTTCAGGCGCGTGCCCACGGCTGGCGCCTGCCCGAGCACTACGACACCAAGTGGCACCCGCTCCTGGACTACAACCGCGACGCCCCTGCCCACCCCTTCCGCCCCTACGGCGTCACCCCCGGTCACGGCCTGGAGTGGTCGCGCCTGACCGTGCAGGCCCGCGCGGCGCTGGTGGCTCGCTCCCTGCCCACGCCCGACTGGATGCTGGAGGCCGCCGAGCAGCTCTTCGACCGGGCTCGCACCGACGGCTGGCGGGTCGACGGCGGCCCCGGCTTCGTCTACACCACCGACTTCGACGGCCGTCCGATCGTGCACGAGCGCATGCACTGGGTGGTCTGCGAGGGGGTGTCGGCCGCCGCCGCCATCCGGCAGGCGCTGCTCGACGATGGACGCAGCGAGATTGATGTCGAGCACTACGAGCACTGCTACCGCTCCTGGATCGACTACGCCGAGGAGTTCCTGATTGAGGGCCCGGGCATGTGGACCCACGAGTTGAGCCAAGACAATGAGCCGTCGACCCGTACCTGGGAGGGGCATCCGGACATCTATCACGCCCTGCAGATGACGCTGGCCGCCCGCATGCCGGTGTGGCCGACGGTGGGGCAGGCGCTGAGCGAGGGCCTACTGGACCATCCGGGCCGGCCCGCTCCGGCCCCGGACCCGCAGCGCGGCCAGTCTCGCCGTCGCGGCCTGTTCGGGCGGGGCTGAGCGGCCGCGTGAGACGCGGCACTCGTCCGGGAGATGGCGTAGTCCGGCGACGACGGTGTTAGACTCCATGACCTGTCCCGAGGCATTGTCTTCGGGCCTGGAGAGGTGACAGAGCGGCCGAATGTGGCGGTCTTGAAAACCGCTGTGCGCCTAGCGCACCGGGGGTTCGAATCCCTCCCTCTCCGCCACGGGCGGTGGTGAGCCATTGCCGACGGCGCTCCGCAGGGGTGTCACGGCGGGTCGTTGCCTCGCGTCGTGTGCTGGGGTAGGCTCATCGGGCCGGTCCGGCAACTGGAGATGTCGCATAGTGGCCTAGTGCGCCTTCCTGCTAAGAAGGTTGGGGATAAAACCCCTCGGGAGTTCGAATCTCCCCATCTCCGCCAGCTGTTGGGATTCCAACGAATCCCCTGCAAAATCCCTGTCTCTGCGGCATTGTGGGATCACGGTGGGAGTTCCCGGACTCTTATGTGCCCAGCCTCACGGCCTGAGGATTTGTGACCTCCTGGATCGTCGAGTAATGTTCCGGGTTGTCCGAACCGGATTGCGCCAGTAGCTCAATGGATAGAGCATCTGACTACGGATCAGAAGGTTGGGGGTTCGAGTCCCTTCTGGCGCACCGACGCCCCGCCATCGGCTGAACAGTCGGTGTTGCGGGGCGTTTTCCATGCCCACACGGGCATGTGGCGTCGACTCCGGCGGGCTGTCAGGCAGCACCGCAGGCGCAGACGCCGTCGGGAAGCCGCATTCCCAAGGCTCACGCCCGGCTCCCGGCACAGCTACCTGAATCACCTGCACAACTACGAAAGGCCCTCATGGCTCCCCTGTCCAAGCGCCTAGGCGCCGAGTTCATCGGCACCTTCTGGCTCGTCTTCGCCGGCTGCGGCTCCGCCGTCCTCGCCGCCACCGCTCTGACTGACTCCGACTTCCCGGTCGGCATCGGCTACCTCGGCGTGGCCCTGGCCTTCGGCCTGGCCGTGACCACCATGGCCTACGCCGTCGGCGCCGTCTCCGGCGGTCACTTCAACCCCGCCGTCACTCTGGGGCTGGCCGTCGCCGGCCGCTTCTCCTGGAAGGACGTCCTGCCCTACTGGTGCATCCAGGTCGTTGGCGGCCTGGTGGGCGGCGGCGTGCTGTACGCCATCGCCTCCGGCTCCGACAGCTTCGACGTGGCGGCCAACGGGTTCGCCGCCAACGGTTACGGCGAGCACTCCCCGCACGGCTACTCCATGGCCGCCGGCTTCATCTGCGAGCTGGTCATGACCGCGATCTTCCTGATTGTCATCCTCGGTTCGACCGACTCCCGCGCCCCCAAGGGCTTCGGCCCGCTGGCCATCGGCTCCACCCTGACCCTCATCCTGCTGGTCTCCATCCCGGTCACCAACGCCTCCGTCAACCCGGCCCGCTCCATCGCCGTCGCCTTCGAGGCCGGCAACGGCGCCCCCGGGCAGCTGTGGCTGTTCATCGTGGCTCCGCTCCTGGGTGCTGCGATCGCCGGCTTCGGCTACGCCTTCCTGGTCGGCAAGGACCCCGAGCAGGACGCCTGAGTCCGGCCGCACGGGCCGACACCGTCGGCCCGCGCGGTACACGGCCCCTCACCCCCTCGTCGTTCGCGGCGAGGCGGACGTGAGGGGCCGTTTGCTTGCCCGCGGGCCTGCTCGAGGACCGGGCCGCGCCGTAGAATCCTCAAGTGAAGTTCCTCAACGGCATGCAGCCCACCTTCGACCTGACGTACGACGACGTATTCATGGTCCCCTCCCGCTCCGCCGTGGGATCACGCACGGGCGTGGACCTGACCACCGACGACGCCAGCGGCACCACCATCCCTCTGGTGGTGTCAAACATGACCGCCGTCGCCGGCAAGCGCATGGCGGAGACCGTCGCCCGCCGCGGCGGCATCGCCATCATCCCGCAGGACATCCCCACGGACGTCGTCATCGACACGGTCGCCCAGGTCAAGGCCTCCCACCTCGTCTACGACACCCCGGTCACGGTCAAGCCGCACCACACCTGCGGCTACGCCCTCGGCCTGATCCCCAAGCGCGCCCACGGGGCCGCCGTCGTCGTCGACCCGGACACCAGCGCCCCCATCGGCATGGTGGATATGCGCGACGTGAGCGGCGTCGACCGCTTCACCCAGGTGCGGCGGGTGATGAGCACCGAACTGGTCACCCTGCCGGAGGGGATCGACCCGCGCGAGGCCTTCGACCGGCTCAAGACCGCCCGCCGCACCCTGCGCCGGTGGTGGGGACCGACGGCGGCTTGGTCGGCCTACTCACCCGCTCCGGGGCCGTGCGCTCCACCATCTACCGGCCCGCCGTCGACGCCGCCGACCGCCTGCGCGTGGGCGCCGCCATCGGCATGAACGGCGACCCGGCCCGCCGCGCGGCCGAGCTCGTGGCAGCCGGGGTGGACGTGATCGTCGTCGACACCGCCCACGGGCACCAGGACCGCATGGTGGAGGTGGTCCGGGCCGTGCGCGCCGTCCTGCCGGACGCCTTCCCGATCGTCGCGGGCAACGTGGTTACCGCCGCCGGCGTGCGTGACCTGGTTCAGGCCGGGGCCTCCATCGTCAAGGTGGGGGTGGGGCCGGGCGCCATGTGCACCACCCGCATGCAGACCGGCGTCGGCCGCCCCCAGTTCTCCGCCGTCCTGGAGTGCAGCCGGGAGGCGGCGCAGCTGGGTGCACACGTGTGGGCCGACGGCGGGGTGCGTCATCCTCGCGACGTGGCCCTGGCGCTCGCGGCGGGGGCCTCCAACGTGATGATCGGTTCCTGGTTCGCCGGCACCCATGAGTCGCCGGGCGACCTGCAGTACGACGCCGACGGGCGTGCCTATAAGGAGAGCTTCGGCATGGCCTCGGCCCGGGCGGTGGCGGACCGCACCGAGGGGGAGGACGCCTTCGACCGCGCCCGCAAGGGACTGTTCGAGGAGGGCATCAGCGCCGGGCGCATGTACCTGGACCCCGGGCGTCCCGGCGTGGAGGACCTGATCGACTCGATTGTGGCGGGCGTGCGCAGCTCCTTCACCTACGCCGGCGCGGGATCGATCGCCGAGTTCCGCGAGCGGGCGATCGTCGGCATCCAGTCCGCCTCCGGCTACCGCGAGGGCGCCCCGGTACCGGTGAGCTGGTAGTGGGAGCAGCGACGCAGTCTCGCCTATGATGACGTCGACACAGCGTGTAGTGGAGGGGACATGTCGATGGCGAGGAAGCGCCCTTCCATGGTCGACGTGGCCCGCGAGTCCGGGACCAGCCTCAAGACGGTGTCGCGGGTAGTCAATGGTGTCCCCACGGTCAACGAGGACATGCGTCGGCGCGTACTGGAGGCGATCGACCGACTTGGATATCGACACAACCTCGCGGCAGCCGGCCTGAGGAGCAAATCGGCGTCGCGTGTTATCGGACTGGTCAACTGCGACCTGACCGACCCGTTCTTCGCCACGTTGGGTGCGACCGTGGATGAGGAGGCCCGTCGGCGCGGCTACCAGGTGATCATGTCGGCGGCGAAAGAAGACCCCGAGCTCGGCCGCACCGTGGCCCTGGAGCTATGTCGGCGCCAGGTAATGGGACTACTCGTCGTTCCTGTGGGAGACGACCTGTCCTACCTGAGAGAGGAGATGGACAGCGGGACGGCGGTGGTATGCGTGGATCGTCCCGCCGGGGGCATCGAGGCCGACAGCGTAGTGGTTGACAACCGCGGCGTGGCCCGGCGATTGGCCGAGGCCCTGATCGAGCGGGGCCACACACGCATCGCGGTGTTCTCGGGGCGCGACGACATCTACACGCATCGCGAGCGCCGCGCCGGGATGCGGGAGGCTCTTGCGGCGCACGGGCTCGATGACCCCGCCCTGCACGTGGCCGAGCTATACACACCGGAGTCCAGCCGTGCCGCGTTGGAACGGATCATGGCGCAGCCGGACCCGCCGACGGCGGTTATATGCACGAACAACCGACTCGGCTACGGCGTTATCGACTGGGTCAATGTCAATGGTGCAGCCGTGGACGTCGGCGTGTTCGACCGGATGGAGCGCGATAGCCTCACGGGGGTGCGCCCGGTCAGGGCCATGCAGAATCCTGGTCGGCTGGGGGAGATCGCCATTGAACGGCTGTTTGCACGCATTGAGGGGCTAGACGAGGAACCGCAGACCATATGCGTGCCGGTGGAGATCAGCGACTGACTCGGACCGCGCCGGAGACTCCGGTCGGCCGGGCCGGAACCGGGGTAAGGGGCGGCGACGGCGTCCGTCTGCCGCCCCCCACCCCCCGGCGTGCGCCCCTCAGGACTCGCGCATGCCGAGCCTGACCTCCATCTCTTCCAACGGGACCCCCTTCGTTTCCGGCATGACGCGCACTACCCAGAACAGTTGGAAGAGCATGCACACGAAGAAGAACGCGAAGGAGACGCCGCCGCCCAGCATGTCGATCAGCGTGGGGAAGGTGTAGGTGACGATGGCAGCAAAGGTCCAGTGCGTCATCGAACCCAGGGACTGTCCGCGTCCCCGGATCCGGTTGGGGAAGATCTCCGAAATGAATACCCAGATGATCGACCCCTGTCCGAAGGCGTGTCCTGCGATGAACACCAGCAGCCCGATCAGCACAAGATTCGCTGAGGACTGATCGAAGTGCCCCTCGTACCTGAACATGATGGTTGACAGGAATCCCAGTGAGACCAGGTAGCCGATCGTTCCGATGAGCATGATCTTGCGGCGGCCCAGGCGGTCGATCACCGTGAGGGCGAGTGCGGTGGTGATCAGCATGACGACGCCGACGCCTACCGTCATCGTGTAGGAGGCCGAGTCGGAGGCTCCGGCGCTCTGAATGATCCGCGGCGCGTAGTAGAGGATCGCGTTAACGCCGGAGAGCTGGTTGAACATGGCGATGCACACGGCCAGCATGATCACCTTACGGTTCTTGGCCGTGAAGAACGGTGCCTTATTGGCACTCAGCTGTGCGTCCTCACGCAGCTGAGTACGGACTCCGTCAGCTGTCGCTCGGACTCCGCGGCGCTTGCGCACAGTTTGCGCGAGATCTTCTCCGCATTCTTGTCACGGCCGTGTCCGAGTAGCCAGCGGGGGGTCTCGGGCACGAAGAACAGCAGCAGGAGGAAGATCACGGAGGGGATTGCCATGACGCCGAGCATCCAGCGCCAGGCGATTGCCTCGTCCAGGGTGCGGTTGATGATCATGTTGGACAGGTAGGCGACGGTCATGCCCAAACACACGTTCAACTGCACCAGGCCAACCAGCACGCCCCGGTGCCGGGGCGGGGCGATTTCGGCGGTGTAGATCGGCGCGACCACTGACGACATGCCCACGCCCACGCCGCCGATGAACCGGAAGACGAGGAACACGGGTTCGAGCGACGCCAGTGCGGTTCCGAGCGCGCCGGCGATGTAGAGCAGGCCTATGAGCATGAGTATGGGATGGCGTCCGAAACGGTCGGACAGACTGCCGCCGATGATCGCGCCGACGATGGTGCCGATGGTGGCCATTGCCACCAGCAGACCCAGGCCGAAGGAATCGAGGTTGAAGTACCGCTCGAGCGCGCCCTCGGCGCCCGAGATCACCGCGGTGTCGAAGCCGAACATCAGGCCGGCCAGGCCGGCGACGAAGGCGGATAGTATGACCAACCCGGTGGGCAGGGAGCGGTTTTTGGTGTATGTCTGCGGTTTAGATTCTGTTCGGGAAGTCACAGGGACGGTCCTTTCAGAGAAGGCATGCGTCTATGCGGACGCTGCTGCGATGCGAGTAATTGAGCTGTCAAGCGTCGTGTTGAAGGTCGAGTCATCCATGTCTGCCTGCAGGCCCTCGAGGAATGCCCGCGAGAACGACGAGCCCATGCCGGGGTTCTTCTGCAGCTCCTCGCAGGCACGTTGCTGGTTGAAGCCACCCGACAGTGCGACCACGCGCACCACATGTGGATCGGCGAAGAGACCGGAGTACAGCCCGGGCTGGACGGGGATGGTCAGCTTGAAAGCGACCCGGTCGTCGGCGCCGAGGGCACCCAGGCCCTCGAGGATGGCCTGAAACAGGATCTGCTCGGCTTGCGCGCGTTCGGCGTCGTCCATGGAGAGTGAGGCCTCGGGCTCCATGATGGGAATGAGCCCGTGGGCCATGACGCGTCGGGCGACCTCGAACTGCTGGTTCACGATTCGCCGGATCACCTCGGTATCGGCACGGTGGATGACGTTGCGGGACTTGGTGCCCACCACCCGGTGCCGCTTCGCCAGTTCGAGGGATTCATCGAGCCCGGCGATGGGCTCCATGAACTCCGCGCCCGGCTCGACGCGCAGGGGCACGCCGACCGTCAGCAGACTGACGATGCCTTTGCGCTCCCACAGGTATCGGGCGATCGGGAGCCCCTCGATCGTGATGCCGAGGCTGCGTTCATAGAGAATCACGCCGAGCACGCGATCGCCGTCGAACGCCGGGGAGGTCACGACGCGCTGCTGGAAGGCCTCAACCAGGCACATCATTTCGTCCGTGGTCGTATAGGCGCCGGCGCTGACGCCGTAGCGCTCAAGCGCACCTGCGGCGACGTCGGGGTTGTGGTCGAGCGCGGCAATGACTCCAGGGCCGGTCATAAAGCGCTCACGTGGTGAATCGGTCATGCGTCCTTCTCCTTAGAAAGCGGTTCGAGGGAGAGCCCGCGCAGGCGGTACGCGGTGGCGGTACGCGCGAACTCGATGGCTGCGCCCGGGGCGGCGCCGCCTAGGGCGCGGTACAGAAACGCAGTCTTGAAGGTGTCTCCGGTGGCGTTGGTGGTGACGACGCGTGCGACCTTAGGTGCTGCGAACGCCGTATTCGTACCGTCCCAATCCTCGGTGCGGAAGCGTCCACGGTCTTGCGGGACCTTCCCGACCCGCAGCAGGCCGCCGTCTGGTCCGGTGGTGATCAGCACGATCCGCGCACCCCACGCCAGGAAGCGCTCCGCCCACGTCGTGACGGCGTCGGGGGTCGGTGGGGAGGTGATGGAGAACGTCGAGGTGATGTCCTCCCACGAGGGGCAGAACAAGTCGGTTTCGGGCAGCACCGCCCGGAAGAAGCGTTCCCATCCGGTGGCATCCAGCGGAAAGTCCTCTGGGCAGTAGACGGTGTCCAGGGAAGTCAGCATTCCCTGCTCCCGGGCTCGTCGCAGGAGCGTGCGCAGGGGGCGGCCGTCGTCGGCCACCAGCCCCGGCAGCACGGCCGGATAGCCGATGTGCAACGCACCGCCGACAGGCAACTCCACCGCGCCGTCGAAAGCCTCATTGGCGCCGGTGTGGTGCCAGAAGCTCCGATCGCTCCCACGGGGCTGGAACACCAGCGAATACGAGGTGGATGCGTCCCGACGGCGCGCGAGGGAGACCTCCCCGACCCCCTGAGCACGCAGCAGCTGCTCGCACAGGTCACCGAGGGCGTCGTCGCCGATGGCCGCGACCGCGGCGGGCCTTCCCCCGAGCTGCGCCAGCGTGCGTGTCCCGTTGCCGACGGCGCCGCCGAGCGACATGCCGAGCGCGCCCACCGAGGAGAGCCTGCCCGGCTCGATGGGTGGGAGAGCGTCCAAGCTAGGCGTCAGGTCGATGCAGATATGCCCGGCGAAGACAATGTCAACCACGTCAGCCATTGCTGCCTCCTCCGTTTGAGGTCGGGGCGCAGGAGACGGCGTGGGTCAGGACCAGCGGATCGCCGGCGTGCAGCCGTACCGAGGTGGGTGCTCCGAGCGCGCGCACCGGGTTGTCAGTAGTCGACGGGCCGACTCCGAGGTCGAAGGCGGCACAGACCGGCTCCACCCCCAGGCAGAGATTGCGTCCGTTCCAGGGGTCCGCCTGACGGCCACGATTGGATACCCACAGCACACAGTGCGGCAGGATCCGTTTGTCCCAGGTCAGTGTCGTCGTGTGTCCTGCACGGAGATCGTGCAACTCGACCCGGCCGTCGTTGACCCCAACCAGCTGCAGCAATTCCTCGATCTCGGCGTCGAGCGGCAGCCGTGTGAAGTCCCAGATCCGGCCCTCCAGGTCGCGCACGTGCTCCAGGTCCTCGACGTGCAGGGCATCACCGAGAAGGGATCGTTCGTCGACCCGGTACGGTGCCGTGAGGATCGCCGTCGACGACGGGACCGCCAGATGCATCCCACCGGGCTCGTCGGGCAGGGCGAAGATCGGATGCAGTCCGAGCGGGAGTTCGACCTCGCGGCGGGCGACGATCGCGTCCGTGATCTCGACGCGGTTGTTCCGACAGTACACGCGCCGTCGACAGGTCTTGATGGCGGAGGCCTCGGGGTAGGCGATCTCCGCCACCAGCTCGTGTTCTGAGGAGGAGACGACGCTCCAGGTGGCGTCGGCACCGTAACCGTGCTGGTCGTGGGCCGCCGCATCGGCGTCGGGATCGGGCACGCCGAACGGGACGCATAGGAAGTCGCCCTGCAGATGGCCCTCCAGGCCGCCGCCATAGTCGAGGGGCCAGGGGGCGCGGTAGCTTACGTCCCGCCAGCGGTCACGGACGAGGAACCGGTACGAGACGGCCCCGCCGACAGAGTCCAGAGTCGCCTCTGCCAGCTCGGATCGGATGACCGGGTTCATCACTGCTCACCGCCCGCGCCGAGGGAGCGTGCCCATAGGGCAATGCCGGCATTCAGCGGGAGGAAGGCATAGGCGGTCGCCTGGAAGACGTGGTAGAGGTCGGGCCTGCCCGGCCAGGTGACGACGACGTGACGGTTGCGCTCGTCCACCTCGGGGAACCACGTGCCGTTGGCCGGGTCGATCAGGTAGCTCTGGGTGTAGGTCCACAGCTGCTCGTACAGGTCGGCGTAGCGGCGCTCGCCGGTGGCCAGGGACAGGAGCCGGGTGGCTCCGATGGCCTCGGCGACCGGCCACCAGAAGCGCTCTTCGACCACGGGCGTGCCATCCCAGTCGACGGTGTACACGAAACCGCCCGAGGGCTGCCAGCCGTCCCGCATGGCGCCGTCGACCAGGTTGCGCGCGGCGGGCAGCATCCAGTCCTGGTTCAGGCCCGCGCCGCGGATCTGCAGCAGCAGCTTGGCCCACTCCAGCCAGTGCCCGGGCTGGGAGCCGTAGGGGCGGAAGGGATGATGCGGTTGATCGGCGTTGTAGTCCGGCAGCGGCTCCCAATTCGGCGAGAAGTGCTCGCATACGCGCCAGGCGCCGTCCTTCGGCTCTGCGGCGGCGCCTACGGTGTTGTGGGCGATACGGCCGGCTCGCACCAGCAGGCTGCGATCGCCGGTGGCCTCGAAGGCGGCGAGGTACGCCTCGGTCAGGTGCATGTTGGCGTTCTGGCCCCGGTAGGGATCGAGCTCGCTGAAATCCCGGTTATATGCCTCGACGCAGCGGCCGACGTCCTCCAGCCAGTAGTGCCGATCAATGACCGCCAGCGCATGTGTCAGCAGCGCCTCGGCGCCGTCGATGCCGGCCTGTACGGCAGAGGAGGCGGCGAGCACGATATGTGCCTGGCCGTAGAGTTCCTTGCGGTCAGAGGGCTCGGTGCCGCCGACCGTGGCGTACCAGCGTCGTACTCGGTGTCGCGGCCGGGCCCGGACAGGTAGAAGTCCACACCCTTCTTGGCGAGCTCGGCGGCTCCCGGCCTGCCGAGCAGGTGCGCCAACGCGAAGCATGGGTCATTCGGGCGCCGATCCACAGCTGCGCCCCCGAGTCTCGCAGCGGGTGCCCGGCGTCGTCGAGGTAGGCGAAGCCAGGTCGTCTACCCACACCTCGGCTGGTAAAAGTCGAGCAGTTGGTTGCGGTGCTGCACGAGCCAACGGCAGTGGTCGACATCGGTGATCAGCGTTCCGACTTCGGTTGTGCTGTTGGGAGAGACGGGCATGTGGACTCCTTTGGTCATCGATGACGTCGTCTCACTTGGTCGAGACAACGTTGTCTCAACCGGCCAAGGTAGCGCAGGTAACGGTTCGGCGCAAGAGGTGATACGAAATCGGTCGTGGCGCCGCAGCCTTGCCGGATGCGGGGCCACGGCGGGTCAGATGCGGCTATCTTTCAGGCCTGCCACGGCCGACGCGGTGCAAATCGTGGTTGGCATGCTGCTCCATTTCAGTGCTTCTTGGGTTCCAGGGTTTGTTCGACTTGTTCGACGGTGTTGTGCATGAGGAGTTTGACATGGTTGAGTCCTTCGGGGGTGGTGAGTTCGTAGCGGAGGTTGATGTGTTTGGTGTAGAACTCTATGACGCGGGCGAGCTGCCTACCGTGATTGCTAAGAATGCAATGGGTACTAAGAAATGCAAACGATTACTTGTGGCGATGTGCAAGGAGTGGTTTGCTATGCCATTTGCTGTAGGAAACGTCGTCCATGGAATCTGAGAGCCGTAGGGCTCGTTTGGCCATGCCAATATTCCATCGGGTGTCAGGATTACAACAGGGCCTTTCCGTGGTCTTTTGGGGTGCCAACGCCATTCGTAAGCAATAAACAGAACTAGTACTACGGCGAGGATAGATCCGCCAATAGTTTCCGGTATTCTGTCGACGGTGAGCCATGGAAGTATGATTTCGATCAGCGGTCCGCAGAAGAGGGCAGCTACCGTGGAGGCGGTATAGATTATCTTCGGCCATGACCTACTTGAAGTCAACTCGACTCCGCCAGTTGTTGCATGCCAGTACTGATGAGCATACAGATGAGCTCTCCGCATGGACACTACTGCAGGAATGCACAAAGAATAGTAACCGGCCAATGTTCCGAACACTAAGCTTAAGGTGGTTGCTTGTGCAAGCGTCGTTGTCAGCCAGGATGTAAACAGGCATGAGGCGGCCAATAATGGCAGAACCCTCAGCTCGTTAAGCCTAATGCGTTCATATTCGTCGAAGGTATGTACTACCCCCGGAATCTGTTTCTTTCGAAGCGCCCCCTTGGCTGCGTAGTTCTTTGGTTTCATTTGAAGATTCTGTTCCATTGATCGGATGCCCAGTCGCCGACGTCGTCTACACGATCGGTGATCCAGTCCCAAGTGTCGTTGAGTCCTTCGTCGATCTTCTCGCGGGTCTCCAAAGTCACCATACGCTCGTAGGCGTATCCGACACCGAATGCTATGACGGACGCAGCGACGGCAGGAGCGGCTACTCCGGTAGCGAATGCGAGTCCGCCAACCCGTGTCTCGGGTGATGTCCATGCCATCCAGACAGCGACCAGTATTGTACACGTCGTTAGGACGATTATTGCCTGGTTGTAGAGGAATGCCGCGAACGAGGCCGACGATGTGGCGGCGCCTCCACTGAACCGCCAAACGGTTGCGGCATGCTGACGAATCGCCGATTCTCTGTTAGATACGTATGGTGCAAGAAGCAGGCATTGACTCCCATAAGCCGCAAAGATGACCGCGAGAGATGGTCTGTCGATGCCGATGAACATGCAGCAGCCGAAGGCTGACACTGCACCCATCGCCAACAATGCTCGCCGTGTCGATGAGCTGCTGTCCGCACGCTCGCAGGTGATTGTGCCTTGATATGTATTCCCTGGTGCGTCCTGGGCATCTCCCGACGCTCTAGATGTCCACTTCATCCGAATGCTCGCTGCGATTAGTCGCCTGCGTCCGCTACCCTCTCGGATCCCGAGTTCTACGTGTCGCTGGGCCCTTCATCGAAATTGGTAGAGGGGCGGAATGGGCGTCATGAACGGTAGACATGGTTGGTCATTCTGGGAGGAGTCGTTGTGCGTGGTTCACTTACGGTGGCGGCGTGGGCGTCTGCGTGGTTGTGGGGGTAGTTGTTGTTCGACTTCTTGGACGGTTTGTTGCATGAGGGAGCGGACGCGTGCGAGACCCTCTGGCTTGGCGAGTTCGTGGCGCAGCCGACGGTGGCGGGTGTAGAACTCGATTACGCGGCGTAGTTGGACGTATTCGATGGGCAGGGTGCCCATGGGGAACTCGTAGGTTCCTGTCTGGCTGTTGATGACGGCGTTGGCGGTGGTGGTTAGGAGTAGTCGGTAGGCGACTACTTCGGTGACTTCGGGCCGGCTTTCCCATGACACGTATGTGCTATGGCGGGTGCTGGGCCAGATGTGGATGCCGTGGTGGGTGAGGGTCAGTGCGGGGCTGGGGCGTAGCGTGAAGGGGGTCTTTCGCCAGGACGCGGTGGCCAAGCCGACCGTAATGGAGGAGAGGAATACGGTTCCTCGCATGGTGGTGCCGATGGGGGTTGCTGTGAGCTGGGCGTACCACACCAGGCAGATGCCGAGCAGGCCGGCGAGAAACACCAGGGCGAAGAACGCGTACTCGGCTATGGCGATGCTCCGGTCGGGGAAGAACAGTGTGGCGCCTTCGGCGTGCCGCCAGTACTCACGCACACGTCGCAAAGCCCCAAGATGATCCACTGCAACCGGAATATGTATCGCAAAGCCTGTCGCGACTAGCCCGAAAACGACTGCGCAAGAGGTGTTGCCTACCAACGTTGCCAACATCCAGGCAAGGAGGAGTGTTCCGCTCGCTAATAGTGCCTCCCACCAAGGAGATTTCGAACGGTCGATATCTGCCTGGTGGCAGGTGGTAACGCGCGGATACTTCCGGCGTCCCCTCCAACTGGACATATGACTATCCGAACTCATCCAAAGATCCGATTCCATTGGTTGGAGGCCCAGTCGGTCGCGTCATCCACGCGGTCTGCACCCCAGTCCCACATGTCATTCAGGCCCTCATCTATCTTTCCGCGTATTTCCAATGGAATATAGTTCTGATAGAGATGACCTACGCCTACTGCTACGGACCCTGTCACGAACAGGGTTGCCCACACTGGTGCTCCCGCTATGGCGACCGCCGTTGCTGCCGAAGCTGCGGCTGGAACCAAGACCTCGGACGGCGAGTCCCCTGTTGCGAGCTCAATGCCAATGAATCCGAGGGTTATCGAGACACCAACGCCTTTTGCTACTTTCTTCCCGGTTTTGGCTACTTGTTCGGCGGTGTCAGCTTTAGGGGAACGGCTCAGGTTCCTGTTTACAGTGTCCTGATTCGGTGACTTACTGCCGGATCTGACGGCGGGATTGCCTGAGCGCTCGATTGCCTTCGCGGTCGCCGCTGCGACGGCGGCATCGTACAGCGCGGTGGCCTTGTTGTAGTAGACGTTTTGCGTTCCTGCTTCGAATCCTTCGCCGATGGCGTTCTCCACCATCTCCTTGACCCCGTCCATGAGGACGTTGTCCAGCGTGTCGGACTCGGCGGTCGCCAGGTGCTCGGTGATCCAATCGTCGAGTTCGTCAAAGGTGTCCTGGACGTCCTCGCTGACCTCGTCGAATAGGGCCTTCTTGGTCTGGTAGTCCTAGTAGGCGTCGTTTGCGGTCGTCCACTCCTGCTTCTCGGCCGCTGTAGCATCATCTCCCAGGTCGGCGGGCTTCGACACCGGGGTCGGCGCCACAATGACGTTCCCAACCACCTCAAGTCCGCCCGCGATTGCGGTCTCGCGGTGCTCGGCCATATCGTCCTTACGCCAACCCAGCTGGTCAGCGAAGGAACGGATCACATCCACAGCGTTTTTGGCGCGGTTGTAAGCGTCGTCGCAAGCATCGTGCAAGTCGTCTGCGTAGTCCGCGGCAGCACCAGCAATCTTGCCTGAAAGGGTGTAGCGAGCTGTGCTCGACGCGCCTGAAAACTGTGAATCCGCATCGTCGAATCCATCTTGGAGCTTCTTGAGCCAGTCGGCGGCGCTGTCAACCGACTCCACACTCCCGGGGATCGTGGTGTCGATCTGAGCGGTGCATACATCGCCGCCGGTGTCTACAGGGAAACCCGTGCTCATGGCATGTCCTCCGCCATGTCGCGGAAGGTCTGCGCGACGTCGTCGTCGGCGCCGGTGACCAGGTCGATGGCATTCTTCATATTGGTGTTGCCGAGTTCGGCGGCCAGTGCGAGCGTGCCGGCGTCCACCGCCAGCTGGGAGATCATGCTGGTGATGTAGGTGCTGCCGTCACCGGCATCCACCGAATAGGGCATAGTCGACTCGTTCGCCTCCAGGTCGTCCTGGGCGGTGGCGAATTTGCCTGCGATCGCAATTGCCATGTTGTAGTCGAAGCGGAACTCCTCGCTCATCGCACCGACCTCCGATCCACGTCCGCCGCCGTGCGCCAAAGCTCCTGCGGCACCGGCAAGTCCAGGTAGATGACGTCGTAGTGCTCCACGGATTCCAGATCACCCAGTCTCTCGGTGGGGTACAGCACCCAGGGCTGGTGTGGCCCCATGCAGTCAGCCAGGCGATCCAGCGCCGTGTAGGCCAGCAGCGCCATGCGCCCGTCGTTCGTTTTGCGCAACTCGATCTCGGCTCCGTAGGTGTTCGGGGCGCCGGTCGAGGGCAGGTACAGCACCGGCGGGATAACCGGCTTCTTGCCGCGTGGTGTCCGGCCGTCACGCGAGGGCCGTCGATCTGGGCGGTCGGCGGCATGACGCCCACGACTCGGGGGGCAGATACTGCTCGGTGGCCGTAGCCGCGGCGGCCTCCCGTTGTCTTTGCTCCCTGCGGGCAAGTAATTCTGTGGCCGAGATCAGGAAACTTGGACCTGTGGTGGAATCCATGAGGACAGCCTACGCGGCCGCGTTGCTAACCCGTTACCGAATGTGCCTGTGGCCTCGGCCGCACCTGGCACTGCCGTCACCGCCCTTATGGCCCTACTTACGCTGTGCCGCCCGCTCCAGCGCCTGGTCCAGATCGGCGACCAGATCCGCGGCGTCCTCAATGCCCACGCTCAGCCGCAACAACTGGTCCGTCAGTCCGTAGGCGGCGCGGGTGGCCGGCGGGACGTCCGCGTGCGTCTGCACACTCGGACACGTCACCAGCGACTCCACCCCGCCCAGCGACTCGGCGAAGGTGAACACGTGCACCGCCGCGAGGAAGGCCGCCACATCGACGCCGTCGGCCGGCTCGAAGGACACCATGCCCGAGCGCCCCGGATACAGCACCCGCCCCACCCGGCGTCGGCGTCCAGGAACTCGACTATCCTTCGGGCGTTGGCCTCATGCCGCTCCATGCGCAGCGACAGCGTCTTCAGGCCGCGCAGCAGCAGGAAGGCGTCGAAGGGGCCCAGCGTCGCCCCGGTGGTGTTCAACTGATACTGGAGCCGCTCGCCCAGTGCCAGATCGGCGACAACGACCGCGCCCGCCATGACGTCGTTGTGCCCGGCCAGGTACTTGGTTGCCGAGTACACGGCCACGTCCGCCCCCAACTCCAGCGGGCGGCAGATCACCGGGGTGTAGAAGGTGTTGTCCACCGCCAGGAGGGCGCCGGCCGCATGCGCCCATTCGGCCACCCGCGCAATGTCCAACTCGGTCA
The DNA here is from genome assembly GCF_002154335.2 of Actinomyces ruminis. GTDB lineage: Bacteria > Actinomycetota > Actinomycetes > Actinomycetales > Actinomycetaceae > Actinomyces > Actinomyces ruminis. The sequence goes on along the minus strand of NZ_MTPX02000017.1, from coordinate 32,220 downwards.
TCATCGGGTTGGTGGGCGTCTCGATCAGCACCAGCGCGGCGGGACGGCGCAGAGCCTCACGCAGGCCCGCCTCGCCGACCACGAAGTCCACCTCATAGGCGCCGTCGTCGGCCAGGCATTTCAAGTACCGGTAGGTGCCGCCGTACAAGTCCTCCAGGGCGACGATCCGCGAACCATACGGCGCCAACGTGGTGACCGTCAGCTGTACCGCCGCCATCCCGGAGGACAGGGCGAACCCGGCCGCCCCGCCGTCGAGCCGTGCCAGCGCATCCTGTAGGACGTCGCGGGTGGGGGAGGCGGTGCGCGTGTAGTCGTAGCCCGTGGAGGCTCCCAGCTCCGGGTGCCCGAAGGCCGTCGACAGGTGGATCGGCGTCGTGATGGCACCGGTGGCCGGGTCGGTGCCGGTACCCACGTGCGCCAGCACGGTGTCGAGCCGCCAGGGGGTGGGGGAGTCTGCCCAGGACTGATGGTGCTGGATCGGGGCGGTGCGACACTCCGAGGCGGCGATGGCGGGGCCGGGGACGACGTCGGAGGACTGCGCGGGGATGGAATCGGTGATGGACATAGGAGCTTTCTGGCTGTTTGGGAGGGTTGGGCGCGCTGGGCGCGTTATATGTGCCGGTTTCGGCGAGAGGGAGACCGGCGAGAGAGGGGAGGCGGGTCAGGCGGCGGGGCGGGTGAGTAGGCCGTGCACGGCGATTTCCAGGCGATCCAGCGCTTCGTCCAGGGTTGCCTGCGGGCAGGCGATGTTGAGCCGGGTGAAACCGGCGCCGCCGGTGCCGAACAGGGCGCCGTCGTCGAGCCATAGGCCGGCCTGATTGGTGATGAAGTCGTCCAGTTCCGCTGCGCTCAGGCCCGCGGTCTCCAGCAGCCCGGAGCAGTCCAGCCACAGCAGGTAGGTGCCCTCGCAGGGAGAGACCTCAATGCCGGGCACCCGCTCCAAGCGCCGGATGACGTGACGGCGCGCGTACTCGACATGCCGCCGCAGGGCGTCAAGCCAGACGTCGCCGGACTTGTAGGCCGCCTGGCAGGCCGTCAGCCCCAGCACATTGGCTGGGAGTAGCCGGCGGCGCCGAGGGCGGAGCGGAAGCGCGCACGTAGCTCGGGGTCGGCAATGAGGATATTGGCCACCTGCAGCCCGGCCAGGTTGAAGGACTTCGACGGCGAGGTGCAGGTGATGGTGCGGGCGGCGGCGTCGGCGCTCAGGGACGCGAAGGGGGTGGTGCGGTGGCCGGGCAGGGCGAGGTCGGCGTGCACCTCGTCGGAGACCACGAGCGTGCCGTGACGGCCGGTTATCCGAGCCAGCTCGGTCAGCTCGGCGCGGGTCCACACCCGGCCCACCGGATTGTGCGGGTTGCACAGGAGCAGCAGGCGGGCACCGGAGGCGGTGAGTGCGGCGTCCAGGGCCTCCAGGTCGCGGCGGTAGACACCGTCGGCGCCGCGCACCAGCGGGGCCGGGGCCACCACACGCCCCTGCTGCTCGACCACCTCCCGGAACGGGTAGTAGACGGGCTCCTCAATGACGACGGCGTCGCCCGGCTCGGTCAGGGCCCGCACCGCCGTCGCCAGCGCGGGCACGACTCCCGGAGTGATGACGTTCCACGCGGGGTCGATGCGCCAGTCGTAGCGGCGGGCGAACCAGGCGGCCAGCGTGGCGTTGTAGGCGGCGTCGGGCTCGGTGTAGCCGAAGATGCCGTGCCGCACCCGCCACAGCAGGGCGTTGATGACGCAGGGGGCGGTGGGGTGATCCATGTCGGCCACCCACAGCGGCAGGGCGGTATCGGGGCGGCCGCGCTCGGCCGCGAAGTCCCACTTCAGGCTCGCGGTGCCGGCGCGGTCGTGGACGACGTCGAAGGGGGAGGCGGAGGCGTGCGGGGTGCGGGGTACGGGTGCGGTGGTGGACGCAGTGGCGGCGTCGGCGGGCGGCGCCTGGCTCTCCGGGGCAGGCGGGACGAAGGCGTTGGCTGCGACGGCGGCGGGGGCAAAGGCGGTCATGGTGGTTCCTGGAAGACTTGGGCTGCCGCCATATCGACCGATCTCGGCACGTCATTAGTGCCGGTGTCGATGCGTCACTTGTGCCGGTCTCGGTGAAGAGGGGGCGGGTGCGTGGCGGCGGTGAATGGAGGATTACCGGGGTTTGAACACGGGCCGATGTAACCGGCGGCCGCGGAGTACGACGAGCGCCCGTGGGCGGCTCGGACTCTTACCGTTACTTTTAAAACAGCGACGGCTGGCGCTGTCAGCGCATCTGCATTCTGAACATGCTTTCGGCGCGCGCCATCAGGGCACGGGTCGCGGACGTCGAAGCAGTCATGGGGCGAGGTTAGCGTGGTGCGCCGCGTTCATGTCAAGGCATCTCAATACCGGTCGGGATGCGGCGCGGAATCATGGGGTGGCGACGTGAGAGGCTGCTCGGTTGGTGGTCTTGACGGGTAACCGCCCGCTGGGGTGGCGGGCCGCACACTGGAGCTGTCATGACAAACTCCGCGCGCTCCGACTTTTCGTTGTAATTGCGCGGGAGTGGCGGTTAGGGGTGAATTGGCTGGAGGTGCTCCCGTGTGCAACGAGGGCTTCATTGCACACGGGAAGCGCTTCACGTCTTCTGCCGGTTGGATAGAAACCGTGGAATCATGCGGAAAACGGGTTTGGGGATGGAGCGTAAGTGTGCAAGCTAGAGGCGCGCCATCGGAGCCAGAGCGGTGAGAGCGGCGATCACGTGGCCGGGCGCCACATGGCGCCGATGTCCCTGGCGCCGCGGACACGGCGCCAGACATCTATATGCCACTGGTAGGGGTGATCGGCGCCGAGAGGCGAGCCAATAGCGTGGGCAGGGTGCGGACGAGGAAGGCAGTCAGATCGGGGCCGTCCGCGTCGACGCCGTCGGGCTCCTCGGACAGGGCCATGCGCATGGAGCGCACGGCGGTGGCCATGATGAGTTCGGTGGTGTCCTCCGGGCTGAGCAGACAGGTGCGGTTGATTGACGCCAGTCCCTCTACCAGCACTCGCACCAGGTGCTGTTTGAAGGCGGCGTAGCCCTCGCGCAGCGGGGAGTTCCCGGCATCCGCCTCGGTGCGTGCGATGTAGGCGGCGAACTCGTTTTGCAGCAGGAAAACCTCGCGCGAGATCGGCATCGCTCCGAGCAGTCGGGAGGCGAGCTCGGCCAGTCCGGCGGCCAGCTCGGCATCGCTCTCCGGGGTGGCGCCGTCCAGATCGCTCGGCATCGCCCTGGCCACGGAGCTGTCAACGAAGGCGATGATGGAGCCCCACTGCTCCTCGGCCAGGCGCTGCACGAAGTGGTCCATGTCGGTGAAGTTGGAGTAGAAGGCGCCGCGGGTAAAGCCGGCTCGGGAGCAGATGTCGCCCACTGAGGTGCCGCCAATGCCCTTGTCTGCGAACAGTTCCCGCCCGGCCTCCAGTAGCAGCGCCTGGGTCTGGGCGCGCCGCTCGGACGGGGGAGTGCCGATGAGCCGGCGCACCGCGGCCCGTCGGGCCGACAGACGCGCGCCGGCGGCCTCGATCAGCTCCTCTGCCTGTTCCCTACTTGTGCTCATGTCCCGCTCATCATGTCATTTCGCGTCGCCCTGTGTCATTCGCGACATTCACGACGCCGGCGTCGAGGGTGTTTTCGGCGGCTCCTCGGGACTTCTCCTGCCGATCCCCGGCGTCCAACCAGACACACATGATACAGGTCTGTATTGAAGGTGTCGATACAGGTGTGTATCGTCGGTCCGCGGAACCAAAGGGAAGGCAACCGAAATGAAGAAGCTCAGCGGCTCGCGCATCGCGAACCTGGTCGTGGTGCTCGCGGTATCCATTGTCCCGTTGTTGTACGCCGGCCTGCTGACGCTTGCGTACCAGAACCCCACCAACCGGTTGAACGACATCAAGGCCGCCATCGTCAACGAGGACAGCGCCTACACGGCCACCCTCGCCAACGGGGAGACCGAGACCTTCAACCTCGGCGCCGACCTCACCGACGCCCTGACCCACCCCGACGGTGACGAGAACGTCGGCTTCACCTGGGAGCAGATGGACGCCGCCACCGCGCAGGCGGACATGAACACGCAGAAGATCCGCGCCATTCTTTACATCCCGGCCGACTTCTCCCAGATCGCCTCCCGCGTCGGCTCCGACGATCCCTCCGACGCCGTCACCCAGGAACTCAAGCTCGTCACCGACGACGGCATCAACTACCTGGCCGGCACCATGGCCGCCACCGTGGCCTCCGAGCTGTCCAACCGGCTGGAGCAGCAGGGCGCCGAGCGCGTCCTGTCCACCCTGCTGCTGAGCGTGTCCACCATCCGTGAGGGGATGGTGGAGGCCTCCGACGGCGCCACCGCCCTGGCCTCGGGCGCCGCCACTCTGGAGTCGGGCACCACCTCCGCCGCCGACGGCGCCGCGCAGCTGGCCGACGGCGCCGACACCCTGACGGTCGGGATGAGCGAGCTGGCCTCCGGCGCCGTCACCCTCTCCGACGGTCTGACCACCCTCGCCTCCTCCACGTCCACCGCCGCCACCGGCTCTCAGCAGCTGGCCGACGGCGTGGCCCGCCTGGCCACGGGAGCATCCTCGGCCGCCTCCGGCGCGAGCACGCTGGCCGACGGCGCCAATACCCTGGCCGACGGCACCTCCACGCTCGCCTCCGGCGCCGCTACGGTCGATTCCGGAGCCGGACAGGTGGCCGCGGGGGCGTCCTCCGCCTCATCGGGTGCGAGCACGCTCGCCTCGGGCGCCTCCACCCTGTCCACCGGTGCCGCGGACCTGTCCACCGGAGTGAACACCTACGTCGACAGCGTGGACCAGGCCTACGCGTCCCTCACCGACACGATCGACCCCGGCGCCAAGGACCTGGCGGCGGGCCTGAATCAGCTGTCCGCCAGCGTCGGCACGTCCACCGATTCCTACAGCAGCGGCCAGGAGGGCCAGCAGACCCTGTACGGGGCCGCGAATGACCTCGCAGCGGGCGCCCAAACCGCCGTCAGCAAGATCGGCTCCGCCACCGACTCGGCCTCGGCCGGCCAGCAGACCCTGTACGGCGCCGTCAACGACTACACCGGTGGGGTGGACACCGCGCAGGCGGGGGCCGGACAGGTCGCCACCGCTCTGGCCGGCGCCTACCAGCAGTGCGTCACCGACCACGGTGAGACCGACGCGACCTGCCAGGCCATTGCCCAGGCCGCCGGCGGTCTGGGCACCACCGAGGACACGGCACAGTCCGGCACCGTGCTCGGCGGGCTGAACACGCTGGCCTCCTCCAGCGCCAGCGTGACCGGCGCCGTCGGCCAGGTCGAATCCGGGGCGGAGCAGCTCTCCTCCGGCGCCACTCAGCTGCAGAGCTCCGTCGGGACGGCCGCCACCGGGGTCGAGCAGCTCTCCTCCGGCGCCACCACCCTGTCCAGCGGGCTCGGATCTGCCGCCGACGTGTACAACCCGGCCACCGGCAGCGGCCGCACGCTCACCGGAGTACTGGCCACCCTGTCCTCCCAGGGGTCGACCCTGACCTCCGGCGCCACCTCCGTCAGCGACGGCGCCTCCCAGCTCGCCACCGGTTCCAGCGACCTGTCCACCGGCTTGAACACCCTGTCCACCGGGGCCAACAGCCTCTCCGCGGGCACCTCCGAGCTGGCCACCGGCGCGAACTCGGTCAACTCCGGCGCGCAAAACCTGTCCAACGGCGCCGACACCCTGTCCAGTGGCCTGAACACGCTGTCCTCCGGCGCCTCCACGGCCGCCGGCTCCTCCCAGACGCTTGCCGACGGCCTCGCCCGGCTCTCTGCCGGCGCCGACAGCGCCTCCACGGGTGCCGATACCTTGGCCAGCGGCCTGGGCACCGCCTACTCCGGCTCCGTCACCCTCTCGGACGGCGCCACCACCCTCAGTGATGGCCTGGGTCGGCTCCAGGACGGTTCCACCGAGCTGTCCGATGGTGCGGATACCCTCGCCGCGGGCCTGGAAGACGGCGTCGAGCGCATTCCCGACTACACCGCCTCCCAGCGCCAGACCATGACCGACGTGGCCGCGGATGCCGCCAATGTCGATGCGGTCCGCGATAACGCGGTGGTGAACAACGGTGCCGGCTTCACCCCGATGTTCATGAGCCTGGCCCTGTGGGTCGGCGCCATCGCCCTGTTCCTGGTGCTGCCGGCCCTGGACAAGCGCGACCACGGTGAACGCTGGTACGCCTCGGCCATCCGTCCCGCCACCACGGCCGCCCTGCTCGCCGTCGTCCAGGCCATCGTCATGATGGTCGCGGTCAACGCCGCCGGTGAGATCCACGCCGCCAACCTGGTGGGCCTGTGCGCCATGGCCATTGCCGCGTCGCTGACCTTCGTCGCCGTCAACCAGGCCTGCGTGGCGACGCTCGCCTTCCGCGGCCGCTTCGTGTCCATCATCCTGCTCAGCCTGCAGATCACCTCCATGGGCGCGACCTTCCCGATCGAGACCACGCCGCGCTTCTTCCAGTGGATCCACCCCTACCTGCCGATGAGCTACACCCAGCTGGCCTTCCGGCGCCTGATCGCCGGCGGTGGCGTGGACGGGATCTATCTCAAGACACTGGCCGTGCTGGCCATCTGGGCGCTGGTGGCCTGGGCCTTCATCCTGCTGGGCGCCCGCCTGCGCCGCGGCCCCAAGCCGCTGCCCGCGGATAACGCCCTCGCGCCCACCGCGGCCTGAGGACTGAACCCCAGAGAGCGGTCTCCTCGCGCTCTGTTACGAACTTTTGCACCCTGGTGTGCGGCAAAAAGGTGTGCACCAGGGTGCAAAAGTTCGTAGTAGGCGACAGGGGCTCGCTGCGACCGGGGCCCGCCATGGCCGGGACTGGCCGGGCCGCATAGGCTTGGGGGTTGTGCCGATCCCCGTTGCCCGCGCCCCGCATCGGTGGCCCGCCTTCCTCTCGATACAGGCCACGCCACCTCCGGACCTGCCCACCACTCCGGGCGGTCTGCTGCGGGCCCTGACCCGTATGAGCGTGCCCGCGATCGCCCTCGGCGTCGTGGTCTCCACGGCTTCCTACCTCGCGCAGGCGCTGATCCCGCTGGCACTGGGCGATCTGCTCGACGCCGGCCTGGAGAGGGGACTGACCGCGCGCCTGCTGCCCGGGATGGCCGCGCTGGTGGGTTTGGGCCTGCTCGGCTCACTCGCCGCCGGCTTGGAGGACGCCAGCGGCATGGGGGCCTGGGCCAGCGCCTGGAAACCCGCCATGCGTGGCGCCGCCCACCGCCTGGGCCTGCGCTCGCGGGCGGTGACGCGCCAGATCGCCAGTGGCGACGTCGTGGCCACCATCAACGCCGACGCGACAACATCGGTGCGCTGATGTACTTCGGCGTCAACGTCATCGGCGCCCTGGTCAGCGTTGTGGCCGTCGGCGTGCTCATGCTGCGCACCTCGGCCGCCCTCGGGCTGCTGGTGCTGATCGGGCTGCCGATCGTGCTCGCACTGGTGGGTGCCTTCATCCGTCCCCTCAACCGCCGCCTGTCCGTACAGCGCGAGGAGCAGGGCCGCCTGTCCACCATCGCCACCGACGCCGTGGCCGGCCTGCGCGTGCTGCGCGGCATCGGCGGGGAGGACGTGTACGCCGCGCGCTACGCCGACGCCTCCCACCGGGTGCGCGACGCCGGCATCCGCGTCGCCTCCACCCAGGCGCTCCTGGCCACCGTCAAGGCCGGCGCCCCCATGGTGTTCACCGCCGTCGTCGTCGGCGCTGGTGCCCGCGCCGCCCTGACCGGGGCGATCACCCCCGGCCAGTTGGTCACCTTCTACGGCTACACCACCTTCCTGGTCGGGCCGCTGGGGGTGATGGCCGACCTGATCCAGTTCTCCACCCGCGCCTGGGTGGGGGCGCGCAAGGTGGCCCGCATTGAGGCCGTTGCGCCGCTCACGGACGACTCCGGGGTTGTGCCCGGGGCGCGCCTGGACCCGGCCGGCGACCTGACCGACCTCAGTTCCGGGGATCGTGCTGCGCGGCGGGCGGCTGACCGCCCTGGTCTGCGCCGACCCGGCCCGCGCCGCCGCCCTGGCCGAGCGCCTCGCCGCGCCGACGCGCCGTCGGCCCTGTCACGCTCGGCGGCACCGACCTGCGCGCGGTTCCCCTGGAGGAGGTGCGCCGCACGATCGTCGTCTCCGGCGCCCACGCGGAGGCCTTCGCCGGGACGCTCGCCGAGGAGGTACTCGGCGATGAGATCCCTCTGAGCGAACCGCGCTCGATCGTCGAGGTCATTCGCACCGGCGCGGTGGCGGGCGCCCACGGCGACGAGGGCCCCGCCGCCGGCGGGGGTGTGGCGCCCCTGACCGCCGCCCAGCGGGAGCGCGCCGAGTATGCCCTAGCCGTCGCCGCCGCAGGAGACGCCCTCGACTCCCTCGGCGGGCTGGACGGTCAGCTCACCGAAAAGGCCCGCAATGTCTCCGGCGGACAGCGCCAGCGCCTGGCCCTGGCCCGGGCCGTCGCCCGCCGCGCCCCCGTCCTGGTGCTCGTCGAGCCCACCAGCGCCCTGGACTCCCACACCGAGGACCTGGTGGCCCGGCGGCTGTGCGAGGACCGGCGCGGGCTCACCACCGTCATTGTCACCGCCTCCCCGCTGCTGCTGGGACGCTGCGACGAAGTGGTGCTGCTCCGGGCCGAGACGCCGGAGGGGCTGCAGGCCGACGCTGCCCGCGCCCCGACGCCTGCCGGGGCGGGTGCTGCGTCCGGCGGGGGCGTGCGCGAACTCGCTCGCGGCACCCACCACGAACTGAGGGCGCTGGAGGCCTACCGGGCCGTCGTCGAGCGCGGCGTCGATGCGGGAGGCGAGCGATGAACCGGCGCCTGCCCGTGGCCGACGGGGCCGCCGTCCGCCGTCGTGCCGTTGAACTGATCGGGGCGCACAAGGGCGCGGTCGCCGCCGTCACCGTCATTCAACTGCTGGCCGCCCTGGCCTCGGTGGGCATCCCACGGGTGCTGGGAGCCATGGTGGATCTGGTGGCGGGCGCTGCGGGCGCCGAGGTTGCCGGCCGGTTGCAGGGGTTGATCGCCGTCGTCATCGCCCTGGCTATCGGCAATGCCGCCCTGACGGGCTGCGGCGAGTACTTGGCGCGCGTACTGGGGGAGCGGGTCTTCGCCGAACTGCGTGAACGGCTGGTCGGCTCGGTCATGCACCTGCCGCTGTCGGTGGTCGAATCCGCCGGCACCGGCGACCTGCTGGGCCGCACCGGCCGTGACCTGGAGTCCATTCGCACTGTCGTCCAGCGGGGCGTCAGCCAGATCCTCGTCATCGTGCTGACGCTGCTGACGATCGTGGGTGCCGCCGTGTTCACCTCGCCGCGGCTCAGTCCGGCGTTGATCCTCCCGCTGGTGGCCGTCATGCCCGCCATGCGCTGGTATCTGCGCCACGCCGTGCCCGCCTACCGGGCCATGAACGCCATGTGGGCCGAGGTCGACGGCGTCGTCGCCGAGACCGCCGACCAGGCCGCCACCGTGGATGCCCACGGTCTGGGGCGGCGCCGCAATCGCATCCTGGACCGAGCCATGATCGAGGTCTGGTCCACCGAGCAGTACACGCTGTGGCTGCGCATCGTCCTGATCACCGCCCTGGGGCTGGGCTCCTTCGCACCGGTGATCGCCGTCGTCGCCTGGGGCGCCTGGCTGGCGGGCCATGGGGCTGCCACCCTCGGCGCGATCACCACGGTGGCCCTGTACGCCGTCCAGTTGCGCACCCCCGTGTCCGAGATGACTTTCTGGATCGACTCTCTGCAGACGGCGGGCGCAGCCATGTCCCGCATCGTCGGCGTGGAACTGGTGGCTCCCGACCGGCAGGCCACCAACAGTGCGGTCACGGGCCGGCCCCCGCGCGCGTGCGGCGTCTCCTACGCCTACTTGCTCGGGCACGACGTGCTGCACGAGGTCGACCTGGAGCTGATACCCGGGGAACGGCTGGCCGTCGTCGGCCCGTCCGGCTCGGGCAAGTCCACGCTCGGCCGCATGCTTGCCGGCATTCACCCGCCCACGCGCGGGCGCGTACTCGTCGGCGAGGACACCGATCTGACCGCCCTGACCGAGGCCGCCCTGCACCGCGAGGTGGCGTTGGTGACCCAGGAGCACCATGTCTTCGCCTGCAGCCTGGCGGACAATCTGCGCCTGGCGCGCACGGACGCCACCGACGCCGAACTGGAGCGCGCCCTGAAAGTGATAGGTGCAGCCGAGTGGGCGCAGGGATTGTCCGACGGGCTGGATACGTTGGTGGGAGCCGGCGGGGTGCAGCTGACGCCCGGGCAGGCCCAGCAGGTGGCCCTGGCGCGTATCGTGCTGATGGACCCGGCCACGCTGGTGCTGGACGAGGCCACCAGCCTGCTCGACCCCAGCGCAGCTCGGTCCGCCGAGCGCTCGCTGGACGCCGTGCTGGCCGGGCGCACGGTGGTGGCCATCGCCCACCGGCTGGACACGGCCGTGGCCGCCGACCGCGTGGCGGTGGTGATTGACGGGCGGATCGTGGAGCTGGGACCGCACGCCGAGCTGCTGGCTGCCGACGGGGAGTACGCCCGCCTGTGGCATGCGTGGGTCAGCGACTGAGCGCCGCTCATCGCTCCCCTCTCTCCTCTCCCTCCCTCCCCCTCCGCGAGACCGGCACTTGTTACACGCCGAGACCGGCACTAATGACGCACCTGCAGCTACGCATGCACCTGCGCAGACCAGGTTCCGTGCTTTCAGGTACGCGTTTGGCTCACACGTACGCGTTTTGGAGGTTTCCCCGCGCTAGAACCTCGAAAAGCTCCCAAATGCGTACGTGAGACGGAAAGCCGTACGTGAGACGGTGCCGGAGGGTGGTCCCGATGGCGCGGAGTGGTCCATGTGTAGGCGGCCGGGCCACAGGCGGCGCTTACCGATCTCGGCACGTTACTTTGACCGACCTCGGCGGAAACAAGGATCTTCCGGTTTGAGGGTGTCGTGGTTGGGGTCGGGGCTGCGGTGCTGATGGTCGTTGTCGGGCTTACGAGGACGTTCTCGCCGAACCAGGGTCGTTCTCGGGCCGTTGTTGGCCTGCGGGGACGATTCGTTGGGGCCGTTGGGATCATCAGGCGCCGGACCGGGACCATCGACGAGGCACACCGGGTGATCTTGACGCCCTACTCAACACGCCCGCCGGGGCCAAGACATGACCGCTAGAGCGCAGACATGACCGCCCGGGCGCGGGCCTGGCGTGTGCGCCCGCGCGCCCCGGGTGACGGTTCGGCACTTCGCGTGACGGTTCGGCACTTGGCACCAACGCTTCGGCACTTCCAACGACGGTACGTACCGCTGGGTGCCGAACCGTCACAAGAAGGTACGAGTCGCCGGCCAGAACATACGAACCCTCACGCAAAGGTACGAACCGTCGCGTCAGCACACGGCCCCCCAGGCCCACACAACCCTCAAACACCAAGAACCGGCCTCAGCGCGTCACTGGTGCCGGTCTCGGGGTGTCATTAGTGCCGGTCTCGGCACGTAACAAGTGCCGGTCTCAGTGTGTTACAAGTACCGGCCTCGGCGTGCAAGGCGGGTGAAAGAGTTGCAGAGGTTGCAGGCCGTGGCTTCCTGTCGTACCCTCAAGTGACCCCAACCGGCCCGTCAGCCTTTGGCCGGAACCTACCTCGCCCGCTCAGGTGCGGGCGAGACTTGCACAGACGAAGGAGTCATCGTGCGCTTGCACTCCTTGCACACCGGGCGGCTAAAGCGTTCCCGCGCCCTCGGCGCCGTCGCCGCCACAGCCCTGGCTCTGTCCACCGGGGCGATCGGCCTGGCCGCACAGCCCGCCGTCGCCGTCGCCGACGAAGCTGCACCGCAATCCGTGGCCCTGGTCGGCTCGCTGCAGGATGAGCTCGGCTGCGGAGGCGACTGGGATCCCGCCTGCGACATCACCGAGATGACCGATGCCGACGGCGACGGCACCTGGGAGTACACCGCCACCGTGCCCGCCGGCGCCTACGAGGTCAAGGTCGCCCTGAACGACTCCTGGGACACCTCCTACGGCAAGGATGGCGGCGCCGACAACATCCCCCTCACCCTCGCCGGCGACGCCGAGCTCACCTTCACCTGGAACCAGGACAGCCACCGCGTCGGGCTGGCCTCCGCCGACCTGACCGGCGACTACACCGACGCCGACGACGCCATCACCGCCGCCCCGGTACGCCAGGGCACCGATGAGCAGTTCTACTTCGTGCTCACCGACCGCTTCGCCAACGGTGACACCTCCAACGACGCCGGCGGACTCACCGGCGGCAGCGACATCACCGGCCTGGACCCCACCGACAAGGGCTACTACCACGGCGGGGACATCCAGGGCCTGATCGATCACCTGGACTACATCCAGGACTTGGGCACCACCGCCATCTGGCTGACCCCCTCCTTCACCAACCAGGCCGTGCAGGGCACCGGTGAGAACGCCTCGGCCGGCTACCACGGCTACTGGATCACCGACTTCACCTCCATTGACCCGCACCTGGGTGGCAATGAGGCACTCGCACAGTTGCGCGACGCGCTCCATGAGCGCGGCATGAAGCTGTACCTGGACATCATCACCAACCACACCGCCGACCTCATCAGCTACGAGGAGGGCACCTACACCTACGTCGAGACCGCGGACGTGCCCTACACGGACGCGCCGGCAACGTCATCGACATATCCGCCCTGGCCGGCCGGGACGACTTCCCGACCCTCGACGCCGCCACCTCCTTCCCCTACACGCCCGTGCGCAACGGGGACGTCATCCCCGAGGCGCTGAACGACGTCACCCTCTACCACAACCGCGGCGACTCCACCTGGACGGGGGAGTCCACCACCATGGGCGACTTCCAGGGCCTGGATGACCTGATGACGGAGAATCCGATCGTCGAGCAGACCTTCGAGGACATTTACACCGCCTGGATGGACTTCGGCGTGGACGGATTCCGCATCGACACCGTCAAGCACGTCAACTACGAGTTCTGGCAGGCCTGGACCGCCGCCATCGACGCCCACGCCGAGGCCACCAACCCCGACTTCTTCACCTTCGGCGAGGTCTACGACGCGACTCCACCAAGACCAGCCCCTACGTGCGCGGCACCGGCATGGACGCCACCCTCGACTTCGCCTTCCAGGCCGCCGCCCAGGGCTTCGCCAAGGGCCGGCCGACGACGAACCTCGGCACCTTCTTCGCCACCGACGACTACTACACGACCACTCACTCCAGCGTCTACGCCGAGCCCACCTTCCTGGGCAACCACGACATGGGTCGCATCGGCTACCTGCTGGGCGGTGGCTCCGGCAGCGAGGAACTGCTCACCCGCTCCGAGCTGGCCCACTCGCTGATGCTGCTCACCCGCGGCCAGCCGGTCATCTACTACGGCGACGAGCAGGGCTTCGCCGGCTCCGGCGGAGACAAGGACGCCCGCCAGGACATGTTCGCGACCCGGGTGGACCAGTACGCAGGCGAGCAGCTCGTCGACGGCACCGTCGCGGGCTCCACCGATCGCTACGACACCGACTCCGCGCTCTACCAGCACATCGCCGAGCTCTCCCAGCTGCGCGCCACCTACTCGGCCTGTCCACCGGCTCCCAGATCGAGCTGTACTCCCAGGACTCCGCGGGCGTGTACGCCTTCGCCCGCGTGGACCGCGACGAGAAGGTAGAGCACCTGGTCGCGCTCAACAACGCCGGCGAGGAGCAGACCGTCACCCTGACCAGCCTCACCCCGGGTGCCGCCTACACCCCGCTGTACGGCACCGACAAGGCGGTCACGGCCGACGGCGACGGCAAGGTCACCCTCACGGTTCCGGCCCTGGGCGCCGTCGTCCTGCGGGCCGACGCCACCGTCGCCGCCGCCGCGGACCAGGCCGTCACCTTCACCACCCCCAATGGCGCCAACCTGTCCGGCTCCACCGCCGAGATCGCCGCCACCACCGCCGCCGACCGCTGGGCGGAGACCACCTTCTCCTACCGGCCGCTCGGCACCGAGGATTGGACCGTCGTCGGCACCGCCGAGGACGACACCCCGCGCGTGTATGCGGACCTGTCGGCCGTGCCCGCCGGCACCGTCCTGGAGGTGCGGGCGGTAACCACTGACGCCGCCGGTAACCGGGCCGCCACCTCCACCCTCGCCGTCGTCGGCGCCGACCTGTCCGGAGCGGAGCCCGAGGCCAAGCCGGACGCCCCCATCGACGGCCTGGAGGTCACCATCCCCGGTGACCACAACACCGAGATGGGTTGCATCTCCGACTGGCAGCCCGACTGTGAGCAGGCGCTGCTGACCCAGGACCCGGTCTCCGGCCTGTACACCGGCACCTTCGACATCCCCGCGGGCACCTGGCAGTACAAGATCGCCATCGGCGGCACCTGGGATGAGAACTACGGCGCCGACGCCGTCGCCGGCGGCGACAACATCTACTACACCACCGACGGTCAGAAGCCCGTCACCTTCTACTACGACGCCGCCACCCACCAGGTGTGGAACGACGCCGAGGCCCCGGCGGTGACCCTGCCCGGCTCCTTCCAGGACGAGCTCGGTTGCGAATCCGACTGGGACCCCGCCTGCCTGGCCTCGATCATGCGGCCGAACGGCGACGGAACCTGGACCTTCTCCACCGAGGCGCTGCCCACCGGCGCCTATGAGGTTAAGGTCGCCGTCGGCCTGTCCTGGGCGGAGAACTACGGGGTGGACGGCGCCGCGGACGGCGCCAACTACTCCTTCTCCGCCACCGCGGGCAAGAGTGTCGTCTTCACCTACGACGAGTCCACACACCTGCTGACCATCGAGGTCGCCGACCCGCCGGTCGCCGGCACAGGAGAGGAACGCGCCTACTGGATCGACTCCACACGCTGGCCTGGCCGGTGAGCCTGCTGCCCGACGGCGTGACCCGCGCGGACGTGGTCGGTTCCGACGGCACTGCCGTAGCCGACGCCCCCATCACCCTGGGGCTGGTCACCTCCCCCGACGGTGGTGCCACCCTGAGCGACGGACAGGTGACGGACGGCACCGAGACGCCGCTGCGCGTGCTTGGCAACCTGCCCGACGACGTCCTGGCGGCGCACCCGAACCTCGATGGCTACATCGCCCTGAGCCTGACCGACGCCGACGGCAACGCCCTGCTGTCCGCCGACGAGGTCGTCGAGGCCCTCAAGGGGCAGGTGGCCGTGGTCCAGCACGGCGCCGACGGCACCGGCGCCACCGCCTTCACCGGGGTGCAGACCGCCGTCGTCATCGATTCCCTGTACGCCGACGCGGTCGCCGACGCGCCGCTGGGCGTCACCTTCTCGGGCGGCGTCCCCGACTTCGCGCTGTGGGCGCCCACCGCCCAGGCGGTCACCCTGCTGACCTGGGACACCGGCTCGGCCACCGGTTCTGCGGCCCTGGTGGACGGCGATCCCGTGCGCACGCCCGCCGTGCGCGGTGAGGACGGCCGCTGGACGGTGGCCGGCGCCGACGCGGCATCACCGCCGGCTCCCAGTACCTGTGGGAGGTTCAGGTCTACGCCCCGTCCACCGGGAAGGTGGAGACCAACCTGGTCACCGACCCCTACTCGGTGGGGCTGACCCTGGGCTCGGTGCGCTCGGTCGCCGTCGACCTGTCGGACCCGGACCTGGCCCCCGAGCAGTGGGCGAGCACGGCCTCCCCGCAGGTGGACTCCGACGCGGGCCGCACCATCTACGAGCTGCACGTGCGTGACTTCTCCGCCGCAGACGCCACCGTCCCGGAGACCTATCGCGGCACCTACAAGGCGTTCACCGTCTCCGACTCCGACGGCATGAAGCACCTGGCCGAACTCGCCGACGCGGGCATCGACACCATCCACCTGCTGCCCACCTTCGATATCGCCTCGATCGAGGAGGACCGCTCCGCGCAGCAGACCGCCGACATCCCCGCCGATGCCGGACCGGATTCCACCGAGCAGCAGGCGGCCGTCTCCGCCGTCAAGGACGCCGACGCCTACAACTGGGGCTACGACCCCTACCACTACACGACCCCCGAGGCTCCTACGCCACCGAGGGCAACCAGGACGGTGGTGCCCGCACCTACGAGTTCCGGGAGATGGTCGGCGCCCTGCACGCCACCGGGCTGCAGGTGGTGCTGGATGAGGTCTTCAACCACACGGCCGGCGCCTGCCAGGACGCCACCTCCGTGCTGGACCGGGTGGTGCCCGGCTACTACCAGCGGCTGGACGCCAAGGGCAACGTGCTGACCTCCACCTGCTGCCCCAACACCGCCACCGAGAACGCGCTGGCGGAGCGGCTGATGATCGACTCCGTGGTCACCTGGGCGCGCGACTACCACGTCGACGGGTTCCGCTTCGACCTGATGGGCTACCACTCGGTGGACACCATGAAGAAGCTGCGCGCCGCTTTGGACGAGCTCACGGTGGACAAGGACGGCGTGGACGGCTCGGCCATCTACCTGTACGGCGAGGGCTGGAACATGGGGGAGATCGCGGACAACGCGCTGTTCACCACCGCCACCCAGGGGCAGCTGGACGGTACCGGCATCGGTACCTTCAACGACCGGCTGCGTGACGCCGTCCACGGCGGCGGCCCCTTCGATGACGATCCGCGCACCTACCAGGGGTACGGCACGGGCCTGTACACCGACCCCAACGGGCTGTCCGACAGCACCGAGGAGGAGCAGCTGGCCGACCTCGGCCACGCCACCGACCTGGTCAAGCTGGGTCTGGCCGGCAACCTGAAGGACTACTCCTTCACCCAGTCCGACGGGACCGTCAAGCGCGGGAGGAGATCGACTACAACGGTCAGGCGGCTGGTTACGCCTCCAGCCCGGAGGAGACGATCAACTACGTGGACGCCCACGACAACGAGACCCTGTTCGACCTGGGCATCTACAAGCTGGCCACGGACACCTCCATGGCCGACCGGGTGCGCATGAACAGCCTCTCGCTGGCCACCGTCACCCTGGGACAGTCGCCGTCGTTCTGGGCGGCGGGCACCGAGATGCTGCGCAGCAAGTCGCTGGATCGCGACTCCTACAACTCCGGCGACTACTTCAACGCGATCGACTGGACCGGGCAGGACAACGGCTTCGGTGCCGGGCTGCCGGTGGAGTCCTCCAACGGCTCCAAGTGGGACATCATGCGCCCGCTGCTGGCCGACGCCTCACTCAAACCGACGGCGGATGACATCGCCACCTCCAACGCGCAGATGCTGGACTTCCTGCGGATTCGCACCTCGACGCCGCTGTTCCACCTGGGCTCGGCCGACGCCATCCAGACCAAACTCTCCTTCCCGAACTCCGGGACCGAGGCGACGCCGGGCGTGATCGACATGTTCATCGACGACACCGTCGGCGATGACATGGACACCTCCCTGGCCGGTGTGCTGGTGGTCTTCAACGCCTCCGATACGGAGGTCAGCGAGACGATCACGGATCTGGCCGGCCGGGAGTTCGTGCTGCACGAGGTGCAGGCCGACGGCTCTGACGACGTCGTCAAGGACTCGACCTTCGACGCGGCCACCGGCACCGCCACCGTCCCGGCGCGCACCGTGGCGGTCTACGTGGAGAAGCAGGCGGGCAGCATCACCGAGCCGACGGCAGAGCCCAGCGCCGAGCCGACCGCCACGGCGGAGCCCAGCACTGAGCCGACCGCCACGGCGGAGCCCAGCACTGAGCCGACCGCCACGGCGGAGCCCAGCGCCGAGCCCACTGGCGAGGCCACCGCCACGGAGGCGCCGACCGCGGTCGCCTCCTCCGAGCCCACCGGTACGGCGAGCTCCTCTACTGCGGCCGCGGCTTCCGCTGCTTCCACGCAGGGGACGGACGCGCCGTCGTCGGGAGCGGGGACTGCCGGGGACTCCGCGTCGGTCAGCGCTGCTACCTCGACTACCCCAGCAGCGGGCGGCACTGGACACAGCCCGCTGGCCCGCACCGGCGCTACCGGGGTGGTGCTGCTAACCGCAGTCGCGGTGGTGCTGGTGGCGGCGGGAGCGCTCCTGCGCCGGCGGCGTCGCGCCTGAGCCGCAGCGCTCGAGTGAGGGGCGGCGTCCGGAACCAATCACTCGGTTTCGGGCGCCGCCCGCGTTTGCGCGTGCGTCTACGACGTCTGCTACGCCACTTCACGTTCTACTACGCCGCTTTGGGGTCTGTTGAATACCTCCGAGGCCTTCAGCAGAGCGTTAAGTGGCGTTGTTAACGGCGAAGGGGCGTAGCAAACGTCACTCGGGGCGACGTCGTGGACGGGGCGCACCGGGCCGCCCGTTCGTGCGGCACCACCTCACTGTCTTGACACATGTTGCTCTTCCTTGGAGGCATCGGGATACACTCAGCGCCAACAGCCAGAAAGGTGTTCCCATGGCCAATGTCGTCCCGGTGCATCACGACGCCCCGGTCCGCCACGAGCTTCCCGGCGTCGGGGAGGCTCGTGCCTATTGGGTGGATGAAACCACCCTGGCCTGGCCGGCCGACCTGATGCGGCGATGGTTGACGTCGAGGCGCTGCGCGTGCGTCCACCGGTCGGCACCCCGGCCCACACCCCCGTTACCTTCGGCCTGGTTACGGCCCCCGCGGGCGGCGCTCGGCTGGTAGACGGCATCCTGGAGTTGGGCCCCGAGGGGGAGGAGATCCCTCTGTGCATCCACGGCTCGCTGGAGGACCTCCTCGGCGAGGAGGCCATGAGCGCCCACCCGGCCCTGCGCGGCTACCTGGCCCTGTCGCTGGAGGACGAGTTCGGCAGTCGGCGCGTGGAGCGCGAGGACATCACCATGCTGCTGGCCGGTCAACTGGCGGTCGTCCAGCGCACCGCCGCCTCGACCGGCGGCTGGATTACGGCCTTCACCGGCGTGCAGATCTGGCCGGTGCTGGACCGCCTGTACGCCGACGCCGCCGCCCGGGACGGCTCCGCCCCACTCGGTGCCAGCGTCGGCCCCGACGGCGCCCCTGCCTTCGCCCTGTGGGCGCCCACCGCCGTCGACGTCGCCCTGCTCGCCTGGCCCACCGGCGACCCCACGGGCTCCGTCCCGCTGGTCGACGGCGATCCGATCCGCGTGCCCGCCGACCGGGCCGACGCCGAGTCCTGGGACGGCCGCTGGGAAGTGGACGCCCAAGCCGCGGCCGCCGCCGGCATTGACGCCGGCTCGCAGTACCTGTGGGAGGTGCGCGTCTACGTCCCCGCCACCGGGGAAATCGAGACGAACCTGGTCACCGACCCCTACTCGCGGGCGTTGACCGTCGACTCGCGCCGGAGCGTCGTCGTCGACCTGGGACAGCGCTCCCTCAAGCCGTCTGCCTGGCGGGAGAACCTCAGCCCCATCGTCGCCAATGACGCGGCCCGCGCCATCTACGAGCTGCATGTGCGCGATTTCTCCGCCGCCGACGCCTCCGTTCCCGAGGAGCTGCGCGGCACCTATGCGGCCTTCGCCCTCGCCTCGGATGGCACCCGCCATCTGCGCAGTCTCGCGGCCGCCGGCATCGACACCCTGCACCTGCTGCCCATCTTCGACTTCTGCTCGGTGCCCGAGGAGCGTGCTGCCCAACGCACCCCCGAGATCCCCGCCGACGCTTCCCCGTCCTCCCGGCGCCCCCAGGCCGCCGTCGCCGCCGTCGGCGACACCGACCCCTACAACTGGGGCTACGACCCCTGGCACTGGTTGGCGCCCGAGGGCTCCTACGCGCGCGCGGGCTACCAGGACGGCGGGGCGCGCGTGCGTGAGTTCCGGGAGATGGTCGGCGCCATCCACGGCATGGGCCTGCAGGTGGTACTCGATCAGGTCTTCAACCACACCGGGGCCTCCGGCCAGGACCCCCACAGTGTGCTCGACCGGATCGTCCCCGGCTACTACCACCGCCTCGACGCCGCCGGGGACGTGGAGATGTCCACCTGCTGCAACAACATCGCCACCGAGCACCGCATGGCCGAGCGGCTCATGATCGACGCCTGCGTGTCCTGGGTGGTCGACTACCGGGTGGACGGCTTCCGCTTCGACCTGATGGGCTATCACTCGCTGGCGACCATGGCGCGGCTGCAGGAGGCCCTGGCAGAGGTCGCCGACGACGCCGTCGGCCACCCCATCTACCTGTACGGCGAGGGTTGGAACATGGGGGAGGTGGCGGACAACGCCCTGTTCACCCAGGCCACCCAGGGGCAGGTCGGCACGCTCGGCATTGGCACCTTCAACGATCGCGTGCGCGACGCCGTCCACGGGCGCAGCGAGGATTCCGACCCGCGGACGCCACAGGGGCTGGGCAACGGCGAGCTGACCGACCCCAACGGTTACGACGACCGCTCCGAGGAGACCAAGCGCGACGACCTGGCCTGGCGCGCCGACCTGGTGCGCCTGGCCCTGGCCGGGAACCTGCGCGACTTCGAGCTGCCCGGGCCTGACGGGCAGTGGGTCCGGGGCGAGGAGATCCGCTATGGCGACGAGGCCGCCGCCTACGGGATTGCGCCGGTCGACTCCATCAACTACGTCGACGCCCACGACGACGAGACCCTGTTCGACCGGCTGGCCTACAAGCTGCCGCTCGATACCCCCATGTCCGAGCGCATCCGCATGAACACGCTGTGCCTGGCCACGGTCACGCTCGGGCAGTCCCCCTGCTTCTGGGCGGCGGGCACCGAGCTGTTGCGCAGCAAGTCGTTGGACACCGACTCCTACAATTCCGGCGACCACTTCAACGCCATCGACTGGACCGGGCAGGACAACGGTTGGGGGCGGGGCCTGCCGCCCGCCGCCCGCAACTTCGACGCCTGGGTGGTACAGGCCGGCATCCTCATGCACGAGGATCTGCGCCCCACCGCCGCGGACATCGCCACGGCTCGGCAGCAGGCCCTCGACCTGCTGCGACTACGGCGCTCCAGCCACCTGTTCTCCCTGGGAACCGCGGCGCTCATCCGCGAGCGCGTGTCCTTCCCCACCGCCGACGAGGCCGTCCCCGGCTGGTGGTCATGCTGATTGACGACGGCGCCGGGGACAGCGACATCGACCCCGACCTGGACGGGCTGCTGGTGGTCTTCAACCCACGCCCGGCACCGTCAAGCCGCGGGTGGATGCGCTGATGGATCGCTACTTCGAGCTGAGCGACATCCAGATGGAGGGCGCCGACCCGATCGTCAAGGACACCCGCTTCGACGCCAACACCGGCACCATCACTATTCCCGGCCGCACCGTAGCCGTCCTGTACGAGCGCTGACCGCTCCCCCCGGCCGAAACTGGCACTAATAACACGCCGAAACCGGCACTAGTGACATGCCGAGATAGGCCCGCATGGTGGAGGCTGGGGTGACGCGGGCGTTGAGGCGTCAGTTGTCGGCGCGCAACTTGGCGCGCAGGTCCTCCCAGTAGGCCAGGCGCTCGCGGATGCGGCGCTCGTGGCCGTGATCGGTGGGCTCGTACAGGCGTTCGCGCTGCTCGCGGGGCGGGAGGCCCTCGGGCATGTAGTCGGCGCCGGAGAAGCCTCGGGGGTGTCCGGGTCGTACTGGTAGCCCTCGCCGTAACCCAGCTCCTTCATCAGCCGGGTCGGCGCATTCAGGATGTGCGCCGGCGGCATGAGCGAGCCGGTTTGCCGTGCCAGCTTCATCGCCCGCCCCAGGGCCCGGTACACGCTGATCGACTTCGGCGCCGTCGCCAGGTAGACGACCGCCTGAGCGATCGCCAGCTCGCCCTCGGGGGAGCCCAGGCGCTCGTAGGTGTCCCACGCGGCCAGGGTCATCTGCAGGGCGCCGGGATCGGCCATGCCAACGTCCTCGGAGGCGAAGCGCGCCAGCCGCCGCGCGACGTAGAGCGGGTCCTCCCCGCCGGCGAGCATGCGCGCCAGCCAGTACAGGGCGGCATCCGGGTCGGAGCCGCGCATGGACTTGTGCAGTGCGGAGATGAGGTTGTAGTGCTCCTCGGAGGACTTGTCGTACAGGGGCGCCCGGGAGGCGACGACGGCGGTCAGCGCCTGCTCGTCGAGCTCTGCCGGTTCTGTGGGGACGGGGCCGCCCGTGGGCGCGACGGCGTCCTTGCCGGCGGCGCCGGCCTTCTCCTGGGAATCCGCATAGCCGATGACCTGCTCGACCATGCCCAGCAGGTAGCGGCCGTCGCCGTCGGCCATGGCCAGCAGTGCCCGGCGGGCGCCGTCGGTCAGCGGCAGCCTCCGACCGAGCAGCGCCTCGGCGCGGGTGAGGAGCTCGGCCAGGGCGGCGTCGTCGAGCCGGTGCAGCACCAGGACCTGGCAGCGGGACAGGAGCGCGCCGTTGAGCTCGAAGCTGGGGTTCTCGGTGGTGGCGCCCACGAGCACCACCGTGCCGTCTTCGACGTAGGGCAGGAACGAGTCCTGTTGGGCGCGGTTGAAGCGGTGGATCTCGTCCACGAATAGCAGGCTGCCCTGGCCGACTTCGCGGCGGCGCGCGGCAGCGGCGAACACCTTGCGCAGGTCGGCCACGCCGGAGAAGGTGGCCGAGACCTGCTCGAATACCAGGCCCGTGCGGTCGGCCAGCAGCCGGGCGATCGTGGTCTTCCCGCAGCCGGGCGGGCCCCACAGGATGATCGAGGCCAGGCGTCCGGCGGCCACCATCCGCCCTAGCGGGGCGTCGGCCGCCAGCAGATGGTCCTGCCCGACGACGTCGTCGAGCGTGCGCGGGCGCAGTCGGTCCGCCAGTGGCCGGGTGGGGTCGTCGACGATGGGGCCGCCGTCGTCGGCCGCGGCGTCGAAGAGCGAGGGGGCGTCCTCCGTACTCATGGGTCCAGGCTACGGGCTGAGCCCGACGCTGCGGGCGGGGTGGCTATTGCGGGTGATGCGCCGCCCAGGCGGCGAGGCCGGCGGGGCTAGTTACCGCATCCAGGGCGATTTCTGCGGCGCGATCGATGCGGCGTCGAAACCGAGTTCGCCGGAGACGATGCGCGGGCAGTCGTCGCGCAGGCAGCCCATGAGGCCGCGCATCAGTGCGGCTTCAAAGGCTGCCGGCGAATGCGAGCGCAGGAGCGGCCCGATCCCGCCGAGGGTGACGATGTCGGGATCGGTGGTGTTGATCAGTCCGGCCAGGCCTCGTCCCAGGCTCGCTGCGGCGGCTTCAATGACGGGAACGTCGCGGGGAGTGGCTCGGTTGATGGCCGCCTCGACAGTAGTTGGAGTGGAATCGCTAAGCCCCAGCTGCCGGGCCAGCGAACCCGTGCCCAGCACGGTGTCCCAGCATCCGTGCGCACCGCAGCCGCAGGCTGTATCCGGGTCGCCAAAAGGAAGGTGACCTATCTCCATGCTAGGCCGGTGGCTCCGAGGACGGGAGTGCTGTTGAGGACGAGGCCTCCGCCAACGCCGTTGAGCACGGTCACGTGTAAGGCGCTGCGAGCGCCGCGACCGGCGCCGCGGCGTGACTCGGCCAAGGCCTCGCAGGTACCGTCATTGGTGACGAACAGTTTGGCTCCCGGTACTGCCAGGGGAGTGAGGCTCGTCCGCTGCCAGTCCAGGACCGAGGACTGGACAATACTTCCGTCGCGGACGGTCGCGGCAACGGCTACCGACACGGCTCTGACCCTGCTCGCATGGCGGCTCACCTGTGCGGCAACGGCCCGACGTATCGGTACCAGGACGTCGTCGGGGCTACGGCTGTGATGGGATGCGGTAGCTACGACCGCAGGCCGGCCCTCGATTCCGGCCACGGCCACTCGCCAGTCGGATGCGGTGATCTCTACGGCGAGGATGAGCGGGCCGTCGGGGTGTGCGGTGAGTATTGCGGTCGGGCGTCCGCGCCCGCGAGACCTTGGCTCTCCCTCGGTGAGAAGGGACGCTTGGCGCATCCTCGTGATGAGATCGGTGGCCGTGCCAGTCGAGATGCCGAGCAGCTTGGCAACCTGTGCCCGGGTGACGCCGGGATGGGTGCGCACCAGGGCGCAGACATCGGCGGCCAGTGTCCAGCGAAGCTGCTCGGCGGTAGTACGGCGGTGCTCCATCCGGTCTCCCTCTAGCATTTTACTCGTCGGTCGAGTTTAATGGATGTATGACCTGTTTCATGCATCATCTTGCCTTGTGTCAAGCGGTTCTGCTCGACATGGATGGAACCTGGTGGACTCCACTGCGGCGGTCGAGGCGGCGTGGACCGCCTGGTCCGACGACAACGGTCTGGATCGGGCGGAAGTCCTCGCGGCCTGCCACGGCCCGGACGCCGCCACCACCGTGCGCCGTTTCTTGCCGGGTCTGTCGGAGGCGGAGGTGGCTGAGCATGTTATGGCTCATTTGGAACGTGAATGCGCGGATACCGCAGGGGTGTATCCGGCTGGTGGGGCCCTCGAGCTGGTCGCCTGGATGGACGAGCAGGCTCTGCCGTGGGCGGTCGTCACCAATGCCCATCTTCGTTTGGCTCGCACGCGGTTGGGTGCCGCTGGAATTCGTCCGCCCACCATCGTTTCCTTTGACGACGTCGAACGCGGCAAGCCGCATCCCGAGGGCTACCTGCTGGGGGCGCGCCGCCTGGGTGTTGAACCGCGGCGGGTAGCTGGGGTGGAGGACTCCGCGCCCGGCCTGGAGGCGGTGCGGGCGGCCGGCATGGTTGCGGTGGCGGTAGGGGGAGTCTGGGGTGCCGACATAGTGTGTCGCGACCTGCATGAACTACGGCGATTGTTGGACATGGCAAGAGGGGGCGTGTGGTGATGATTGGGGGAATGGTGAGGTTGGCGGAAGTGGTTGTGTTGGGCGCTGGATGCGGCGGCAGGCAATGTCCAACTGCGCAGCTGGCACGGAGTGCACCGCTTTAGGGTGCGGTCCTGTCGCGAAGACCGGGTGCTGCCGCGGAACTGTGCCGTTTTTCGGAGTGGGGGCTGGGTGGGGCGGCTGAAAGTGGTGCATCTGGTGACAGTTGCGGTCCTGTAGCGGGTGGTGGTCAGGGCTGGGACTTGCCGCCACGCGAAAAATAGCTATCATATTGCTATAGCCGTCGCGGGAGTCGAGAGGTTTCCGCCTCCGCCGCTGTGGCTGGAACTGGAGGTCGCCATGTCCACGACACCGCGCGTCGTTGTTCCCCAGCAGGACCCCGTCCCCACCGAGGGGCGTGTTGATATAGCGGAGAGGCCCGCTGCCGGCGCGGGGTCCGGTGCGGCTTTCCTGGTACTGCTCCTGTTGCTGGGGCTCTTCGGCGTGTCCATTGCCGTCTTCATTGCAGGCGCCATCGCGGCGGATCGGGGCGAACCGGGCGGGGTGCCGCGCCTGGTCGCAGGGGCGGTGGGCCTGGCCATCCCGCTCCTGCTGATCACCTCCTTCACCATCGTGGCCCCCGGGCAGACCAGCGTGCGCCAGTTCTTCGGCCGCTACATCGGCACCGTGCGCCGCACCGGCCTGGTCCTGGTGCCGCCACTGACATACGGCAAGAAGGTGTCCATCAAGGTTCACAACTTCGAGACCAACGAGATCAAGGTCAACGATCTTGACGGCAATCCGGTGGAGATCGCCGCCATCGTCGTCTGGCAGGTGGCCGACACGGCCCGTGCGGTCTTCGCCGTCGAGGAGTACGAGGCCTTCATCAAGGCGCAGGCGGAGTCGGCGCTGCGGCACGTGGCCACCACCCACCCCTACGACGAGCCCGGCCCCGGCGAGACCTCACTGCGCGGCGGCACCGACCTGGTCTCCGCCGAACTCGCTGAGGAGGTCGCCGCGCGCGTGGCGATCGCCGGACTGGAGATCATCGAGGTGCGCATATCCTCCCTCGCCTACGCCCCGGAAATCGCCCAGGCGATGCTGCAGCGGCAGCAGGCCGGCGCGGTAATCGCCGCCCGTGAGCAGATAGTCGAGGGTGCGGTCACCATGGTGGATCAGGCCCTCAAGCGGCTGGAGGCCGACGACATCGTCTCCATGGACGATGAGCGCCGCGCCAGATGGTCTCCAACCTGCTGGTGGTGCTCTGCTCCGACCAGCGCACTCAGCCCGTCGTCAACACCGGCTCCCTGTACGCCTGAGATTCGCCTGCGCGGATTCGGAGGGTGCCGATGGCGGGCGGTAAGCGCAAGCAGGTCTTGCTGCGGCTGGACCCGGCGGTCCATGCGGCGATAGCCAAGTGGGCCGCCGACGACCTGCGTTCGGTCAACGCGCAGATCGAGATCATCCTGCGGCGTGCGCTTGACGACGCCGGTCGGGGCGTCAAGGCTGCGCCCATGCGGGGCAGGGGGCGGCCCCGGAAGGAAGTCGACGGCTCCGGGGATGGCGATGGTGCTGTCGGGAGTGGCACGGGTGCGGCTGGCGGGGGTGGTGGCGCCGGTGGGAGTGGTACCGGGGCTGACGGTACGAGCGGCGTGGAAACGACCGCTGTCGGGAGTGACGGCGGCTATGGCGGGTGACCGCACTAGACGGTTCGGGCCGACTGTGTTGGGAAGGCGCCATTGACGCAGTGATGCGGTGATGCGGTGATGTCCTTATGCGTACAACGCTGGATATCGATGACGATGTTCTCGCGGTGGCGCGGGAGAGGGCCCGCCGGGAGGGCGTCTCCCTAGGCCGGGCCGTGTCGGACTATGCGGTGTGCGGGATTCGCGGCAACGGGCCCAAGGTGGGCTCCCGTGGGGTGCCGGTCTTCTCGCCTCCACGTGGCAGTCGGTTCATACGGTGACTTTGGACCTCGTTGAGAGGTACCGCGATGGCGATGAATGAGCGGTCTCTACGTCTGCTCGACGTCAACGTGATGCTTGCTCTTTCCCTTGTCAATCACGCTCACCACGAAGCGGCCAGCAATTGGTTTGAAGATGTGGAGTCTTGGGCTACGTGCCCGTTCACCGAGGCTGCGTACTGCCGGCTCCTGTTGAACCCACGAGTCACCGGATTCGAAATCGGCGTTCCGGAGGTACTGAGCGGGTTGCGCACTTTTTGTGCGGTCAAGGGGCACGAATTCATAGAGGACTCGGCCTCGTTGGCTGAGCCCCTCATCCAACTCGAACGAATGGTTGGGCATCGTCAGGTCACCGACTTCTACCTCGTGGACCTGGCGGCGCGCTCCGGAGCCGTGCTCGCCACACTCGATGCGCGTATCCCGCTTGCTCTCGCGAAGGAGGACCGCCGCTTCGTGGAGGTCATACCAGTCGGCTGACGTGACGCAGTCCGGATGTGGGGTCGGGGTGTCCGGATCTATGACAAATGGCTCCGGCGATGTCGGTCGCTGCGGACGAATCGTTGGAATTATGCGGGCGCCGAATCGGTACCTGCGGGGTGCCGGCGGCGTTTGTCATCGTTTTTGACACCGCGCCCGCGCTTCGGCACTGTCCGGTGCCGATGCAGTTTCCGCGCTTGTCGGGGTGGCGACTTTAACGGCCCTGGCACCGCCGACCTAAACCGGTCCCTTCCTCAAACCGGGAGAACCACTTGACCGTCCCGCAAGTTGACCAGCAGGACGGCGCCGGGTTCCCTCTGCGGGCTACACACAAGCCACCCATCACGCGGCGTCATAGAAACATCGATCCCGTCGAGTGCCAGGCGCTGGGTGGCCCAAGCGACACCGGTTGAAGATATCGCCACAATGCTCAGTTCGGTGATGAGCAGTAGCAGGGGCGGATCTTGAAGCACTCGGGTATCGACGACGTCGCGGCGCGCCTCGCGAACCTCCATGAAGGATTGCGGATAGCGGGCATCTCCCAGAAACGGGATACCCCTGGCAACAATGCACGCCATCCACCGGTTCGGAGTGGGGAACGCCCCACTCAGGGCCCGTATCCCCGGCGTTGGGGAGTGAATGCCGAGAGTGTATGGGTCGTGGCTCGATCCAGGGATGTCACCTGGTTCCACCAGATACGTCTCCATATAGGAACCGAATTCCCTGCCGAGCTCGTAGTCGGGTGGTCCTCCGGGTGGCAGGTCAACGGCGCTGAGACGAAACCTGGAAGAGAAGGTATGAAGGTCCATGGGTGTTCACTGCCCGCCGCTCTGGTTCAAATGTTCCGCCAAATAGCGCCCCGTGAGCGAAGCCGGATCGGTGGCCAGCTGCTCCGGGGTGCCGGCGGCGACCACGCGGCCGCCGGCCTCGCCGCCGCCCGGGCCCATGTCGATGACCCAGTCGGCGTTGGCGATCATGTCCAGGTCGTGCTCGATCACCACCACGCTGGCGCCCCGCTCCACCAGGCGATCCAGCACGCCCAGCAGCACGCGCACGTCCAGCGGGTGCAGGCCGATGCTCGGCTCGTCGAGCACGAACACCGTCCCGTGCTGGTCGCGGCCCAGGTCGGCGGACAATTTCAACCGCTGCGCCTCACCGCCGGACAGGGCCGTGGTCGTCTCCCCGAGCGTCAAGTAGCCCAGACCCAGCTCCGACAACAGGTGCAGGTGACGACGCACCTTGGGCAGGTCGGCGCACACCTGCTCGGCCTCGTCGACCGTCAGCGCCAGCAGCTCCGGCAGGGACAGGCCCGCGGCGTCCCGGTCGCCGTCGCCCGGCAGCCGACGGATGTCGCGCGCGGCCTCGCCATAGCGGGAGCCGCCGCACTCGGGGCAGACGATGTCGACGTCGGGCAGGAACTGTACATCCAGGACGATCTGGCCGGTGCCGTCGCAGTGATCGCAGCGCAGCGAGCCGGTGTTGTAGGAGAAGTCGCCGGCCCTCAGCCCCGCCTCGCGCGCAGCCGGGGTGCGCGCGTACACGCGCCGCAATTCGTCCATCACCCCGGAGTAGGTGGCCACCGTCGAGCGGACGTTGGTGCCGATGGGGGAGGCGTCGACGACGACCACCCGCTGCGCCTGCTCGGTCTGGATGGAGGTCGCCGGGGCGGGCAGCGGGGCGTCGTCGGCGAGCGCGCGCAGGGCCGGCACCAGCGACTCCAACACCAGGGTGGTCTTGCCGGAGCCGGACACGCCGGTCACGGCGGTGAGCCGCTGCTCGGGGATGGCGACGTCGAGCGCATGGACCGTGTGGATGGGGGCGGTCTCCAGGTGCACGGCGCCGTGGGCGAATACCTCCTCGGCCTCGGTGGGCTCGCGGCAGATGACCTCCGCCGCGCCGGTGATGAACGGGGCGATGCGGCTGGCCGGGTCCGCCACCGCCTGCGCCACCGGGGCGTTGACCACGATCTCGCCTCCGGCGTGCCCAGAGCCCGGGCCGATTTCCAGCAGCCAGTCGGCCTCGCGCAGCAGGGCGACGTCGTGATCCACCACCAGCACCGAGTTGCCGTCGGCCAGCAGGTCCCGCAGCACGCCGGTCAGGCCGGCCAGGTTGGCCGGGTGCAGGCCGATGCTGGGCTCGTCGAGCACATACAGCACCCCGGTGGTGCGGTTGCGCACGGCGCGGGCGAGCTGGACACGCTGCCGCTCCCCGGTGGACAGGGTCGACGACGCCCGGTCCAGGCTCAGATACCCCAGGCCCAGGTCCAGCAGCCGGCGGGCGGTCACGATCAGCTCGTCGACAATCTGCCGGGCCATGGCCACCAGTTCCTGCGGCATGGTGTCCGCAATGCCGGCCGCCCACTCTACAAGCTCGCTGAGCGGGAGCCGACAGGCCTCGTCCAGGCCGATGCCGCGCACCTTGGTGGAGCGCACCAACTCCGACAGGCGGGAGCCACCACAGTTCGGGCAGACGGCCTCGTGGAGGAACTTCTCCACGCGCTTCATGCCCCGCTCATCCTTCACCTTGGACAGCGCGTTCTCCACCGTGTGCACCGCGCTGTAGTAGGTGAAGTCCATTTCGCCGGCGACGCCGGTCTTCTCGTTGACGTAGAGGATGTGCCGCTTCTCCGCGGGGCCGTGGAACACGATCTCCCGCTCGCGGTCCGTCAGCTCGCGGAACGGGACATCCGTGCGCACGCCCATCTCCCGGGCCACGTCCTTCATGAGCGACCACATCAGGTTCTGCCAGGGGGCGACGGCGCCCTCGTCGATGGTCAGCGACTCGTCGGGCACTAGCGTCGCCTCGTCCACGGTGCGCACCACGCCCGTGCCCTCGCAGCGGGGGCAGGCGCCCTCGGAGTTGAAGGCGAAGGACTCCGCCCCCGGCTGGGGGAACTCCACCCCGCAGGTGGTGCAGTGCAGGGGTACATCCAGGGCGACGTCAATGGTGGGCTCATTCAGGTGACCGTTGGGGCACATGTGGTTACCCAGGCGCGAGTACGCCAGGCGCAGGGAGTTGAGGACCTCGGTGGAGGTGCCGAAGGTGGAGCGCACCCCGGGCACGGGCGGCCGCTGGTGCAGAGCCAGGGCGGCGGGCACGTGCAGCACCTCGTCGACGTCGGGGCGGGCCGCCTGGGTCAGGCGGCGGCGCGTGTAGGTGGACAGGGACTCCAGGTAGCGGCGGGCGCCCTCGGCGTAGAGCACCCCCAGGGCGAGGGAGGACTTGCCGGAGCCGGACACGCCCGCCACCGTCACCAGCTTCCCGAGCGGCACCTCGACGTCGACGTTCTTGAGGTTGTGGACGCGGGCGCGCGCACGCTGATGGAGGTGGGGGCGGCGGGGGAGGAGTTAGCGGGGACGGCGGTGGACATGAGGCTCACGCTACGTGGAGTCGCCGACGCAAACAGCTACATCGTTATAGCATCCCTGCTATATGCTTGGTGCGTGAGACGCTTCGATACTGATGCGGCGCCTGAGCTCATCCGTGCTGCACGACGTGACGCGGGGTTGACGCAGACCCAGTTGGCTGAACGCGCCGGCCTGCGGCAGCCGAGTCTGGCCCAGATGGAGTCGGGCAGGCGTTCCGTATCCGACGAAATGCTGGAACGCGTCTTGCGTGCGGCCGACTACCGTCCATCCATTCCGCTCGCCGCACACGCCGATGCGATCATCGCCAGTGCCCGGGCGCACGGCTTGGCGAATCCGCGGGTGTTCGGTTCGGCGCTGCGCGGCGAGGACACCTTCGACTCCGATATTGATCTGCTGGTCACCCCCGCCTCCGGTGCTGACCTGTTCGATCTGGCCCTGTTTGCCGCCGAGGTTGAGGAGCTAACGGGATTCCCGGTCGAGGCGGTGGCCGATACCTCGGTGCCCGACGTCCTCAAGAGCGCCGTTCGAGAGGCGGTGCCTTTGTGAACGACGCCGACCCGAAACGGCGGTTCGCGCCGCGTCCCCGCAGAGCTGCTGCACGCAGCCATGACCGAGAAAACCTGGTGGAAGAGCTGAAGGCGATTCGCAGGCGCGTGCAGATGGTTTCCGGCACCTCGCGGGACTCGTTTCACGACGGCTCGGACGCCTACGACGTCGCATCGATGGTGATCATTCGGCTGGCGGCACTGTTCGAGCGACCCGAGTTCGTGCCGTATCTGACTGCTGTCACTCGCGAGGAGCGGCTGGCGATCAGTACGACGCGGAACATAGCGGCCCACACGGGTTACCGATCAATGAATGACGACCTGTTCTGGGCTGCGGTGACGCAGCGGGTACCGGAGATTCTGGACCGGCTGATCGATGAGGCCGCAGGCGCGGAAGACTTCTGACGGGCCGAGTCCTTGAACTCCGGCGCTCCCGGTGTGAGGTGGGCGCTGTCGGCGGTGCGATCTAGGGGCTCTATTCCTGTCGGTGCCCGCGCCTATCCTGGCCCCGATGCCGCCGACACTGCCCGATGCCTTCGCTCCCGCCACCCGCGCCTGGTTCGACGCCGCCTTCGCGGCCGGGCCGACGCCGGTGCAGCTGCGCGCCTGGGAGGCGATTGGCCGCGGCGAGAACGCCCTGGTGATCGCCCCCACCGGCTCGGGTAAGACCCTCGCGGCGTTCCTTTCCGCCATTGACCGGCTCGCCCGGCCCGGGGCGCAGGTGGCCCAGGGCGATGAGCCCATTTCGGCCGACTACCCTGCCCGGCAACCGCACTGTGGGGTACGCGTCTTGTACATCTCCCCGCTCAAGGCCCTGGGCGCCGATGTGGAGCGCAACCTGCGCCGTCCCCTGGCGGGCATCACCGCGGCCGCCGCGGACCTGGACGTGCCCGCCGCCCCCATAGCGGTGGGCATGCGCACGGGTGACACCACCCCGGCCGAGCGCCGTCGCCTGCGCACTCACCCGCCCGACATCCTCATCACCACGCCCGAGTCGCTGTACCTGATGCTCACCAGCGCGGTGCGCGAGACCCTGCGCAGCGTGGAGACGGTGATCGTCGACGAGATCCACTCCTTCGCCGGCGAGAAGCGCGGCACCCATCTGGCGCTGTCGCTGGAGCGCCTGGACGACCTGCTGCCCCGGCCCGCCCAGCGCATCGGTCTGTCCGCCACGGTGCGCCCGCCCGAAGAGATCGCCCGGTTCCTTGGCGGCACTCATCCCGTCAGCATCATCGCCGACGACGCCCGCACCGCCCCCGACGTGACCGTGGCCGTGCCCGTGACGGACATGGCCCGCGTGCCGGCCACGCTCGACCGCCACGAGCGGGCCTGCGGGG
>NZ_MTPX02000007.1 GCF_002154335.2 Actinomyces ruminis | reverse complement strand
CCCCGCCCGTCAGGCCACCCGGGTCTCGCCCCTGGTGGCCTGACGGGGCAGGTGGCCGATGAGCGCTCGCTCAGCCGTCGCCGGATGCGGACCGCCGCTGCCGGGGTGGTAGTTGCCCTGATCGGCCTGGGCATCACCTGGCTGGGCATGTGGGCGCAGGTAGTCATCTACACGGCCGTGGGTGCGGTGCTGATGGTGCTGGGCGTTCTGGCGGGGCTGCCGCTGCTCGTCGTCGGCGGGGCCCGGCTGGTGGAATGGCTCGGTGGTGGTGCCCGCCGGCCCGTGCTGCACCTGGCCGCCCGCAACCTGGCGCGAAATCCGGGGCGAGCCGCCGCCACGACCGCCTCCCTGCTGGTCACGGTCACGGTCGGCGCCACCCTCCTGTCCGGTATTGCCACCACCAACGCCTCCATGAACGCCATCATGGGCGCCAGCGCGCCGGTCGACATCCGCGTGGACGGGATCGCCGCCGCCGACGACGCCGCGGCGCTGGCCGCCCGCGCAAAGACCGCCGACGGTGTGGAACAGGCGGTGGTGGTCCCTGTGCTGGACGTGGGCATCACCCCAAGCGACTACGAGATCGACGAGATCACCGTGTCCGCGGTGGACCCGGCCGAGGTCGCCCCGGTTCTGCGCTCCGACAAGGGCCTGGAGGGGCTGGACGACGATACCCTCGTCCTGGCCAACGACTACGGTCTGGCCGAGGGCGCGGCCGTCACCCTCACCGGCTCTCGTGGAAGCGCGGAGTTGACCGTGCACGTGGCCGAGGCTGGTCTTGGGCCGGTAGTGACCCCGGCAGTCGCCGAGGAGCTGACAGGACAGGAACCGACGGCACTGTCTCTGTGGGTGCGTACCGCCGGGGACGGCACCGACACGAGCGTGGTCGACTCGGTGCGCGACGTGCTTCAGCGGCCCGACCTGGTGGTCAGCACCTCCGCCACCGAGCGCGCGAGCTTCAACAACCAGGTGAGCCGCATTGTCACCATCATTGTGGCGGTGTTGGCCTTCACCCTGCTGATCACCCTGTCCGGGCTGGCCAACACCACCGATGTGAGTGTGCTGGAGCGCTTCCGGGAGATCGGGGTGCTGCGCGCCACCGGGGTGCAGCGCGGCCAGGTGCGGCGCCTGTTCATCACCGAGCGGTGCTCACCTCCCTGCTGGGCGGGTTGCTCGGGGCGGTCATGGGGACGGTGTTCGGCATGGCGGCCGTGGTTGCCGTGTTCGGGCTCGACGCCGCGGACAGCCTAGTGCTGCAGGTGCCCTGGCTGGGACTCGCCGGGATTCTGCTGGCCGCCGCGGCCATCGGTGTGCTGGCGGCGCTGCGCCCCGCCGGCCGCGCCGCTGCCGTCGCCCTGTGAGCGCGCTGGCCCAGGAGTAGGGAGCGGCCCGGGGTTCGGGGCGGCCGCTCCGAGCGAGGCAAGTCGGAGACAGGAGCACTTCGCTTAGCTACTGTGCTGGCATGCACCCTCCTGCTGCGTTTGCTACATTATGGATGTAGCAAATGCAGCAAGAGGTCGTATGAGAACCGCAGACGCACTCCGCACGTTATCTTCCGCCACTGGTTCGCAGCGAGGCCTGATCACCACGGCTCAGGCCTCACGGCTCGGCATCGACCGAACCACACTCACCCGCCTGACTGCCTCCGACGGGCTGGTCCGTATTCGCCACGGCGTGTACGCACTGCCCGGCTCTGAAAGTGATCTGCACCAGGATGTTCGCGGCGCATGGCTAAGTACGGACCCGGGGCGGTTCGCAGACGAGCGCGTCGATGACCCGGACAGCCCCGCCGTTTCTCACACGTCCGCAGCGGCGCTGCACGGTATCGGCGAACTTATTCCGAGTCGTCATTCCTTGACGGCTCCAACCAGGAAAC
Source organism: Actinomyces ruminis (assembly GCF_002154335.2). Taxonomy (GTDB): domain Bacteria; phylum Actinomycetota; class Actinomycetes; order Actinomycetales; family Actinomycetaceae; genus Actinomyces; species Actinomyces ruminis. The sequence continues at coordinate 48,352 of NZ_MTPX02000007.1, read as the reverse complement.
AGACTCGCCAGCCTGATATCCGCTACCGACAGGCCCCACTCACTGACAGCGATGTAACCGTCGTCGACGGCATTTCGGTCACCACCGTCCCGCGAACCATTGCCGACCTGGCCGCTGATCACACCGACGTGGAGCATCTTGCGGCAACCGTGAGAGACGCTGCCGGCACTTCGCAGGCCGACCTCGAGGAGATCGCCGTAGCGCTTGAGCCCTACACATCCGCGTACGGGCACAAAACCGGAGCCGATCTCGTCGCCGCACTCCTGACGATCGCCGGCCCGCCGTCTGCAGCCCTCCAAACTATCCGGTACGCGCCTGCAACGCTGATCCCGCAGATGGGGCTGGATGAGGCAACGACTCGGCGTCTGACTGCGGCTGTTCACGGGATGGGGGCGTAGATGATTGACCGGCTCGCCGCTTCGCGTCTGCGGCAGTCGTTGAACTCGCGCATCAGGCTTGAAGCCAGACGCCGCGGAGTCACTGCCGACGATATTCGTCAGCAGTACGTCTTCGCGCTGCTGACTAAGCGCCTGTTCGCCGATGAGACGGATGCGTGGCTGCTTTTGGGCGGTAACGCGCTGCTCATACGCACTCGGGGTGGCCGCTTCACCCGCGACGTCGACCTTGCCCGCGCACATGGCTGGACTGACGTAAAAGAGCTGAGAGAAGAACTCAAGTCGGCCCTGAGCCGCCCCATTGATTCTGATCCGTTCCGTTTTGAACTCCTCAACGTGTCGCCGCACAGCGCGCCCGACGCCTACGACTACGGCGCTCTGACGGCAAAGGCCGACGTCCGGGTCCTGCTCGGGGCCTCCGAGTTCAGCCGTTTCAGCATAGACATAACCACCCGGCGCCACATCAACGGTCCTGTTGACCGGCTTACCCCAGCACCGATCATCCAGCATGAGACGATCGCGGATCTACCGCCTGTGCCCACAGTGCCTGTTGAGAACCATCTTGCGGACAAGATCTGTGCGATATACGAACTGCACGGAGAGACACGCACGGCTTCCACGCGCTACCGCGATTTGGCAGACATCGTTCGCATCATTGTCAACCTCGACTTCGACGCCGCGAGACTGAGCGAAGTGGTGGATCACGAGTCCAGTCGCCGGCGAATCCCGAGGCCAACCGCGCTCGTCTCGCCTTCCCCGGGGTGGGAGCGTGCCTACTCCATTCAGGCGCGCGAGTTCGCCGAGTTTCCGGCAGCGCTTTATTCGCTCGACGCCTCGCTCAAGGTGGCCGCTGCGTGTCTGGATGAGGTCCTCAACGGTTCACGTCGTCAGGGACGCTGGGACCATACCTCCGCCCAATGGCGAGACTGAGGTTCCGATGTGGACCGCGGCTCGTACCGGGCGGAACGGGGAGCGGGAGCGTCAGGGACTACCCCGAGCGGTGTGACTGCGGTCTCGTCCTGGAGGTTGAGGGCGGGGTGGTGCGAAGGTAGTAGACGGCGCTGAGACTTTTGTCCGCGGCCGGCCGGTAGTTCCGACTTTCAGCGTATTTCCAACGGATTCTCCGGCTTCTAGCGTTGATCCCGTCAGCCAAAGCAAGCCGTTACGGAGGAACCCCGATGTCCGCCCCCACCGAATCCACCTACCTGGGCCTGTCCGGCGCCGACCCCGCCGCCCCGAAAGTGGTCGAGGCCCGCATGCTCACCAAGATCTACGGCACCGGCGGCGCGCAGGTCACCGCCCTGGACCACGTCTCCCTGGCCGTCAGCCGCGGCCAGTTCGTGGCCGTCATGGGGCCCTCCGGATCGGGTAAGTCCACGCTGCTGCACTGCCTGGCCGGATTGGACACCCCGAACTCCGGCAGCGTGTTCATCGCCGGGAAGGACCTGGCTCGGATGAATGACCGCCAGCTGACGGCGGTGCGCCGCGACCAGCTCGGCTTCGTCTTCCAGGCCTTCAACCTGCTGCCGCAGCTGACCGCGGAGGAGAACATCCTGCTGCCGCTGCGGCTGGCCCACCGCAAGCCGGAGCGGGACTGGTACGACGCCGTCATCGACTCCCTGGGGATCGGGGACCGGCTGGAGCACCGGCCCAGCGAGCTGTCCGGCGGCCAGCAGCAGCGTGTGGCGGTGGCCCGCGCCTCGTGGGACGGCCGGAGGTGATCTTCGCCGACGAGCCCACCGGGGCCCTGGACACCGCGTCGGCCGCATCCCTGCTGGAGACGCTGGCCCGCATGTGCGAGGCCCTGGGGCAGACGGTGGTCATGGTCACCCATGATCAGAACGCGGCCGGGGCCACCAACCGGATCGTTCGGCTGCGGGACGGGCGGATCGTCGGCGACGACGTGCTCTCCCGGCCCACCGGCCAGCACGCCGCCCCGGCGGCCGCCGTGCAGGGGGTGCGCTGATGCCCGCCATGCTTGACCTGCGCCGCACCGTGGCCGCCCTGGTGGCGGTCGCCATGAGCGCGGCGCTCATCGTTGTAAGCCTCATCATCTCCGATTCCTCGACCGCGCAGATGACGGCGGCAGCTCGCGCCTCGGTCGGCGACGCCGATGTGGTCGTCATCGCCGACAGTCACGATGACGCCACGGGCGGAACCCTGCCCGAGCAGGCGGTCCGGGACGTCGCTGCCGCCGACGGCGTGGCCAGTGTGCGTCCCTATATCGAGGGCTCGACGTGGATTGTGCATCCAGCCGGTTCTGCGTACGACTCGCATTCGTTCGTGCTGGAGGTGCCGGAGATACGCGGTGGCACACGTTTGACGGCGGGGCACCTGCCGGAGAAGGAAGGAGAGGTAGCCCTCTCCCCGGCTGCTGCGCAGACCCAGGATCTTGAAGTTGGGAGCACCGTTTCCTTCCAACCGGATTCTGACGCCGAAGCGAGTTCAACTGCGACGGTTGTGGGCATAATCCAGCCTGGTGCCGAGATCACTCGGCAGGGGACAGACGCGGCTTATGTCTTTGCGACAGCGGAAGAACGTGCGGTGCTCGGTGTTCCGGAGACTCCTGTTGTTCTATATGTGACGGGCTCTGCGGGTGCAAATACCGCTACGCTCATGAATTCGGTCCAGCAGGTTGTGCAGGCCTCTCAACCGGGTGCGGGTGTTTACGACGCCTCCGATATTGTGGTCATGCGGACTTCCGGACAAAGTTCGGTGAATTCGGTGACGATGACACTGTTCCAGCTACTGGGGCCGGTGTGCGCCGTGGTTGCGGGAATCGTGATCGCGACGACGTTCAGTACGATGGTGGCCCGGCAGGCGCGCCAGACCGGTCTGCTGCGCTGCATCGGTGCGACCCGCCGCCAGGTGCTCGGAGCGGTGCTGCGCACCGGGCTTATCACCGGGTTGGTGGGCTCGGTTCTGGGCGCCGGACTCGGCGTGGGATTGGCAGCGTTGGTATCACGTGCAGGCCTGATCGAAGGTCTGGAACGGGAGTATTTCACGGTGTCCTGGCGTTCACTCCTATTGGGTGTACTCCTCGGAACCGCGGTGACACTGGTGGCGGTGCTGCGTCCGGCCCGTCGCGCCACCCGCGTCTCGCCCCTGGTGGCCCTGACCGGGCAGGTGGCCAATGAGCGCTCGCTAAGCCGTCGGCGCGTGATCAGCGCCATCATGGGGCTGGTGGTAGTCGTAATCGGTTTGGTTATAACCGGATTGAGCATTCAGGCGCGAGTTATCGAGTACACGGCGGCTGGCGCAGTGCTTCTGGTACTGGGTGTGTTAGTAGGACTGCCGCTGCTAGTTATCGGTGCCTCCCGCGCCGCGGAGCGACTCGCAGGCGGTGCGCGTCGGCCGGTGTTGCAACTCGCCACCCGCAATCTGGCCCGCAATCCGGGGCGCGCGGCGGCAACCACCGCCTCACTGCTGGTTTCCGTGGCCGTCGCCTCCACCCTGATCACCGGCATCACCAGTGCGCGCGCTTCAATGGATGGATACATTAATAGCGGCAGTCCCATAGACATCCAGGTCAGCGGTATTCCCGCCGATGCTGATACGTCCACGCTGACCGCCCGGGTAGAGAACGTGGACGACGTTGATCGGACGGTCCTGGTGCCGACGTTCGATGTGAGTATTTCTTCGGATATGACGGCGGACAATACGATCACTGTGTCCGCAGTGGATGTGGCTGAGGTCGCTCCGGTCGTACGCTCCCACAACGGACTGGAGGGTCTTGACGACAATACGTTGATTGTCGGAGAAATCTATGACCTGCCCGAGGGAACGCCTGTGACGCTCACAGGACCTGCGGGCAGTGCCGAACTGACCGTACACGTGGAGGAAGGCGGCTTCGGGCCGGTTATTACGGCTGCGGTCGCAAAGAATCTGGTCAGAGACAATCCCGTGGGTTCATCTCTGTGGGTGCGCGTCATCGGTGATGGTAGTGACACTGCGGTAGGTTCGGAGGTGCGTCAACTCCTGCAAGGGGAGGGTTACTCCATTACGACCACGGCAGCAGGCCGCACCACATTCACGGAGTACCTCAACTGGATTATGGCGGTTATCTCCGTAGTACTGGCCTTCACACTGTTGATCGCTCTTTCCGGAATGGCCAACACCACGGATGTGTGCGTGCTGGAACGAGTCCGGGAGATCGGGGTACTGCGTGCTATGGGCGTACAACGGCGTCAGGTAGGAGGGCTCTTCATCACCGAGTCGGTCCTGACCTCGCTGCTGGGCGGTGTGATCGGAGTCGTTCTCGGTGCGGTCCTTGGGCTGGCCAGTGTAGCCGCAGTAATGGGAGCCGACAGCGGCTCGGAACTCGTACTGCGGGTGCCCTGGCTATGGCTGGTGGCGATCCTGCTCGCAGCGGCGGTGGTCGGTGTGCTCGCCGCCCTGCGCCCCAGCAGCCGTGCCGCGTCCATAGTCCCCGTGACCGCGATTGCTCAGGAATGAAGCCGCTATAAACAAGCTCGCCATCACCACATCCGTTCCTTCATTACAGAACACACAGACTTCCCCAAATCGGGGAAGGCGTGCGGAAACCTCCGTGCGTCAACGACTCCCAGGCGCGATCACGCCCGGGAACATTCGAGAGGAACACACCATGAGGAAGTTCATTCGCCGCAGCAGCAGCCTCGCCGCCGCTAGCTTCGAGCAGGCGCTCCGGTCCGAGACCCAGGCGCCCCTTGAGGGAGCCGAGGGTTTCGGCTGTCCCAATGAGTACAAGTGCAACCGGCACTGCAAGAGTGTCAACTACCGGGGCGGGTACTGCGACTTCTGGACGGCGCGACTCCGCTGCACCTGCTACTGATCGGTAGCGAGTGTTGCTCGGGCCCATTCCATGCCGGTGCCACGGCTTGGAATGGGCCCGAGGCCCGAACCTCTGACAACCTCAAGGTCCACACCAATGAGCACTAACCTTACATCTTCGGCCTCCCCCTGGGCAGAGGCTGCGGAACTGCTGCGCAACGACGCCGGCTCCTGGGATTCCGTGACAGAGGAGGCGTTGGCCGCAGACCACGCCTCCGCCAGCCTCATGTTCGTGATCGCCGGCATCGCCGGCGTGCGCCCGTCCTTCGGTCAGTCACTCTTCACCGGGGTGCTCCGCCGCACCCCCGGAACCCGCCTTGAAGGAGACGCGATCACTCCGTACGAGCAATCGCAGTATGACCTTGAGCCCCGTTTTATCGGCGAGGCCGAGCGGGTGCTAGCGAAGGCGCTGCACCAGCACGGTGTGAATGGGGACATCCGGTCATCACACGTAGTCGATGACCTCGTAACTCGCTACGTCAGCGAGCTGGTCACTTCCGCGGCCACGTCCTCATCCGAGCCTCCCGTACAAGTGGAAGCACAGGACATCGACCTGCGTGGTATACGTGACCTCATTGGCGCCGTGGAGGCCGAGCAAGAACGGCAGCAGTCACGCGGCGGTTTTCTCGACCGGCTGCTGCGCAGCGGTCGCCGGAACTCGAAGCCCGATCAGGAGGAACACCAATCCACGTCTGAGGATGTCGTCTCGGAGATCGAGGTCGCCCCGCAGTGGCTCACGGTTGACGCCATCAACATGATCGATGTGGCCCGCATCGTGTCGCTCGCCTCCTGGCAGGAGGCCATAAAAGGGCTGCCCCCGCGAGTGTGCCAACTCCTGTGGACCGCGGCGGGCAAGCCTGCAACCTCCGGGGCCAGTACCTACCGCCCCGCCCACGATCCGCGGGTCATCGCCGCCTTCGCCGCTGTTCCCTACAAGGAGCGCTCGGCGAGCGTACGGCCCGGCGTGCGCACCCATGACGCCGTCATCTGCCGACGTTACGGAAGAGACCCGATCGACGACGGCGCGGCCGCGCGGCTTGAGGCGGTGCGCGAGGCGGCAAGCGCCTGGGGTACCTGGCAGGAGGAGCTCGCCGACGGCGCCCTGGCCGCCCGCGGACTCATCGACACCGAAGGGCTGGCGCAGATCGGCCAGGACCCCTTCCTCAGGCAGCAGTACGCCCCAGATGTGAAGAACACCGTAGAGACAGAGAGGTGGTTGACGTCATGGCTGGACGCTGGCGGCTCGCTGAAGGAATGAGCCTCACACACCTTGAGAACGGTGGCTGGGCCATTGCCGACCTGCGCCGACTTTCCGTATATGAGCTCGATGAGGGCACCGGCGAACTGGTCGAGCAGGCCCTGCTCGGAGACCTCGTGCCCATAGACTCGCCGGTTCTCCAGGAGGCGGTCACTTCCGGGGTTCTGATTGAGACGGACAGCAACCGGACATCCGAAACCGAGCCCAGCGACTCGAAGCAATGAGGAAGAACAAGGAGACACAATCATGGATGTACTGATCACCGTCCTGATCGGGGGAGCGGCAGGGGTCCTGCTCGGCACCGCCGGCGCCAAGCTCTGGGCCACTGCGCGCATGCGCCTGGCCTGGCCCGAAGGCGCCAACTTCCTCAACCTCCACCTGTCCAGCGGGTTCGTCATCGCCGTGGAGATCCTGGCCGCGGCGGCCGCGCTCGCCCTACCGAGTGCGCGCCTGGCCTGCCTCATACTCGCCGGCGTGTACGCCGCCTTCGTCATCGGCGCCACCACCCTGCGCGGGCAGGAATGCGGCTGCTTCGGCGTGGCCGGAATGAAGGTCGGCAGGCTGCATATCTGGGGCTGCGCGCTCGCTGCCGTGGCGCTGACCGCGGCCGCCGTGCTCGGCGACGGAGCCGCCTCACCTCTGCTGGCGCGCCTGGCCGTCGCGGCGGCCTCAGCACTGGTCATGACGCTGGCTATCGCCCTGTGGAACAATCGCAGCAAGCAGGCACAGGTGCCCAGCGCGGAGCACGACCGCCTCCTAGTGGTGCTCTCCCCGACCTGCACCGCCTGCTCCGCGCTCAAGATCATGGAGAAGCACGAGGTCAATGACATCGAGGCGGGCGGCACGATCCGCTGGGTCGATCGCGACTCCGAACCCGCCACTCGCCTGCGTGAGGTCGGCGTAGACGTATCCGCGTTCCCGGCCGTCGTCTCCATGTCCACTGCGGACCCAAGCGACGCACACGTGGAATCAGGACTACAGGAGTGCCGGGAGGTGCTGCAATCATGGCGGGAACGTCACCTCGTCGCCCAGCCGTGAGCTCCGTGCGGCACTTCTGGGCCTCCGCCTGCGGCAGGGTCACACGGGCCATCCTGCCCGCCATCATCGGCATCTCCCTACTGCTGGCCGTCCAGGCCGGACTGGCCGTGGTCTCGCCACTCATGTTGCAGCGCATCATTGACGCCGCCGGCCCGGGCGTCTCCGTCACGGTGGTCATCATCCCCGGGCTGCTCGCCGCGGCCGCCGCACTGGCGAACGCGGTCGTCGGCTTTGCCGCACAACGAATAACCGTCGTCACCGGGCAACGCTTCCAGGAGCACCTGCGGGTGCTCATGCTGGACAAGCTCACCCGGCTGCCGTCCTCGGCCGTTGCGGCTGCGCCGAATGGAGACGCGCTTTCGCGCATCACCAATGACACCGCGCAGGCCCAGTCATTCGTCTCCGGCATTCTCCCGCAGTTGACCGGGCTGGTGACGCGGTTGGGCGTGCTGCTGGGGGTAATGTGGTCGCGCTCCTACACCATCACCTTGACCGTCCTGGTGCTGGCGCTGGTGCTCATGGTGCCCACCGAGAAGGTCTCACGCACGCTGAGTGCCGCGACCGATCACATGCTTGAGGCGATGTCCGCCTTCAGCAACACCGTCGCCGACCGCATGGGAGTATCCGGGCATCTCTTCGCCCGCACCGCGGCCAGTATCCGGGGTGATCACCGTCGTGCCGAGCAGACAGCGGCGGGGGTGCGCACCTCTTACACGCGCATGATCACGATCGATGGTCTCTTCTCAACGGCGCTGGACTTGATCGGCACGGTGGGGACCGTGGTGGTGCTCGTCATCGGGGGTCGCTCGGTCATTCGTGGTGAGATGACCGTTGGTGAACTCGCTGCGCTCTCCGTCCTCGTCCCCCAGCTGTACGCGCCGCTGCAGGGTGCCTCGGGGATGCGTACCGGTCTGGCCACCTCCTGGGCGGCGCTTTCACGCGTGAACGAGTTCCTGGAGGCGGACGAGCACTGGTACGAACCGACCAGTGCAGACACCGCCATCACGCCGCACGGCAGTGAGAGTCTGGCTGTCCGCGAGGTCGACTACTCGGTCCCGACCGACACCGGCAGCACCGTGCTGCTCGACGCCGTCGACCTGACTGCCAGCCCCGGGGAGGTCGTCGCCGTGGTCGGACCGTCAGGCAGCGGCAAGACCACGCTGTTGACCCTTATTGCCGGAGCCAACCGCCCCACGCACGGCAGCATCACCGTGGGCGGCTACTCCCCGGCCGAAACCGGGACCGAGGCCTGGAACGGCATGGTGCAGCTGTGTCCGCAGGAGCCCTTCTTCCGCAGCGGGACGCTGCTGGAGAACTTCCGCGCGGTGCGACCTGACATCAGCGAGGAGCACGTGCGGCAGCTCTGCGCACGCGTCGGCCTGGACTTGGACCGCCTGGGAGACCGCTCGGGCATGGACACTATGCTCGGCGAGCACGGCATGCGCATCAGTGGCGGTGAGCGCGCGCGCCTGGCCATCGCCCGGATGCTTGCGCTGGACCCCTACGTGCTGCTGTTTGATGAGCCCACGGCTGCGCTCGACGACGAGGCCACTGACCGCTTCATCGTCACCCTGCTCGACCTGCGCCGGGACCACTGCATCGTCGTCACCACTCACGATGCGCGCCTCACACCGGTTACCGACCGCAGGTACCGCATGGAAGCCGGCCGACTCACACCGATGACCACCGCTACAGTGGGAGCAGTGGGCGCCGGAGTCCCCTCATGACGGGGCAAGCGGCCGGGCATGGCCCGGGGGAGCATCCCGAAGCGATTGGTAAGGGGCTGGGACGTGTGGAGGTCCACACGCTCACCGACGCCCGGACGGGTGCACAGGTCCGGCTGGAGCAGCCCACGCACCCGGCTGTGGCGCGCCCGCGCACGGACCTGCTGCGCCACCGGGGCATCGCCTACGACCTCATCAGTGGCGATCTCATCCCCACCCCCGTGCCCGAGGGATACCTGGGCGTCGTCGAACCGGACGGGAAGAGCACACTGCTCGCAGACACCGCGCAGGGCCTGCCCCGCCGGCACGGCGAACACGGCTGGGTCTACTGCCACCGTCAAGGTGACGGGCGAGTACAGGCCAGCGCGCGCGAGCATATGGAGGCGGATCCTGTCGGCTGGGGCCTCTCCACTCGCTCACTGCTCGGCCTGCGTCCGAACAATGCCGGGCGGACCCGCCTGTGGCAGCTCGGCAAGCACGTGATCTGGCTCCGCCGGGAGTACCCGGTTTGCCGGACGATTCCCCGGCACAGCACGGGGGAGGGGGCGTGGCCGGATGCGGTCGTTGAGGAGCTGTTCTGCGCCGGGGCATGCACCGTCATGATGGATGACGTCCCACTCACCGGGCTGCCGGCCGGAGCAGCAGTCCTGCTCGAGGCGGAGGACTCGCTCATCCTCGGTATCGCCGCCACGGCGACCGAGCTGGCGGCATTTCTGAGAGAAGACCACGTCAACCACTACGTCGTATCGGCGACCTCGCAAGGAGACATCTGCGAGTCCTCGCCTATAGGAGACCTACCCCGCAGCTCGGTGGCCCACCGTGACACCGGGGGCGGCAGGGCCGTGGTCTTCACCGAGCGCCTGCCGGGCCGGACCACCTCCTACATGGTGGCGGACGGCGCGGTCGTCGCCACGCTGGGGGAGGCGGTGGATCACTACACCGGCGTGCCCGGTCTCAACGGCGCCTGGGTCGAGCGTCGGAGGCCGGACACCGTGCGCTGGCCCGGAGGCTGGTGGAGTGACGGAACCGAAGTGGAACGACTCCTCCCGGGTGACGACCGCGGCCGGGTGCGGGTGATGACCGGACGTACTCGCGGCTACCGGCAGATTGCGATCACATCCGACCAAGCCGGAGGCCTTGCCGACCACTACGACATACCACCTGTTCCTGCCGACGAAGCGCCAACGGCATACGGAAGGCGCGAATCCATATCCCGGCCTGGCCGGGCGCTATGGGTGCCTCCCGTTGACGACCCTGTGGCAGGCACTTCCGCATCGGTCGTTACTCGCAGCACGCTGGGACATGAGGTTGAGGCGATTGCCAGTGATTCGGCGCAGGGCGTCGCACCGTTGGTCTGGTTCGACTCATCCTGGACCGTCCCCGGACTGGCCCCGCATCTCACGTGCATCGACATCGGCTCGCTGCCGATCGGCTCCGCCCAGTGGTGCCACGCCGGCTCGCGCCCGGTGATCCGCATCGGTATCGACTACGAGGCCCTGGCCCGCACGGACACAGACGGAATCGTGAATGTGCTAACCAGGCCTGGCAGGCGGCCCTGAACGTGATCGCCGAGACGCTCCCCGGCAATACCGGCACACCGTTCCTCGGAGGCCATAGCTTCGGGGCTGCGCTGGCCGCCGTGGCCGTGCTCCGTGACCTGGTGTCTCCTGCCGGAGCGATCCTGCGCAGTGGTGCCTACGACCGCTACGCCACTCCCGGCGGATTCGAGCACGACCGGCGCACCGTCGCCTCCGCCCCCGATCTGTACCGCCTGATGAGCGTGGTCTCACGAGCGCACGCACACCGGGGCATACCGTTCCTGATCACCTGCGGCGGCGACGATGAGAACTCCGCTACCACCCCCCGCCAGTCCCAGATCCTTTACGAGAACCTGACGCTGTATGGCGCCGACGCCACCCTCGCCGTCTTCGGCGGAGAGGGGCACGTCTTCGCTGCCAGGCAGTCGATCCTGGAGCAGTGCAGGCTCGAAGCCGAATGGATGTCCGAACGGGCTGGTGAGTCAGGCGTCAGCTCCCAGAGCTTCAGCCAAACCGCGTACCTACAACACCGAACAACCTCTGACTCTGAAGGACAGTAAACATTATGAACCGCAGCATGCGATCCGAGCTCAAGGCCGCCGTCCGCACCGTCCGCTCCTCCCGGGAGGAAGCAGGCATGCAGGACTGGATACCCCGCACCGGTGAGTCCTCCCATGAATCCCTGGAACAGGTTGAAGCGACACTGCTGCGCCTACGCGATCTGCTGCAGAAGGAAGGACGCGAACTCGTCGGGGACGTGGAACGCGACGCCGCCGTCGTCCTCGCCGCCAGACGCCAGGGCCACATCATTGACCTGGTGATCGGTAGGGAACGTGCACCCTACAGTGGCGAGGCCGGATTCCTGTCGTGGATCGAGCACAATGGCGAGGTCGCACTGACCACCGCGCCCGTGCGACAGCTGTATGAAAAGGTCGCCCGATGGTGACGGCCAATTCACCGCTGCCGCTGTCGCTCCCGAGGCGCCGGTCGGGCGGCAGCCTCATGTCCGCCGTGATCTCGCTCGTGTTGGCGCTGGAAATTATGCCGCTCGCCTCGGCCACGCCGCGGACCGAATACCGGCGTGCGGAGCCGCTGGCATCCCAGCAGTGGTACCTGAACTGGAACGAACGCGGCACCCGGCCCTGGGACGCGCCGGAGTATCGGTGGGGATCATTGACACAGGCGTCGACGCCACCCACCCGGAACTGGCCGCCGCCTACAACACCGAGGACAGCCGCTCCTTCCTGCCGGACCAGGCTTGCAGCATGGACCCCGACTGTGCCGATCCCGGAGTGGATCCGCTCGGGCACGGTACCGGCGTCGCCGGCATCATCGCGGCGGCACGGGACGGCCGCGGCATCGGTGGGGCAGCACCCGGAGTTGACCTGGTCAGTCTGAAGGCGGGCGACGCCACCGGCAGTTTCTCCACCGAGGCCGTATCCCAAGCGATCCGCTACGGGGCTGACACCGAACTGGACATACTGGTCATGGCCTTCACCACCGACCCGTGGTTCCGATACTGCACAGACGCCCCGGGCGACACCGCCGAGGAACGCGCCCAACAGGCCGCCGATCTGGAGGAGATCGAGTCCGCGCTCGACTATGCGGCGGCTCACGGGACCATCCTCATCGCGGCAGCCGGCAACGAGGGCTTCGATCTGGACCACGGCACCGCTGACTGGTTCAGTTCCGGCTATTCCGGGCAGGGACCACGCGAGGTCAACGACAGCTGCGTCACCATGCCTGCCCAGTCCGATGCCGTCATTACTGTGGGCGCGGCCAACGCTACGGGCGAGCGTGCCAGCTACGCCAACATCGGCCAGGCCGTGGATATCGTCGCTCCCGGCGGCGAGCCGCTCTGGTACGACGAAGACGGGGTGCCGCATGGGCAGGATACGGCCATCCTGACCACTGTTCCCCAGGGGCTGCTCCGCGATGCCGGCGTTCTCGCCGAAGACGGCAGTTCCACGTCCCCGGAGGTCATCGCCGAATGCGACCAGCGCACCGACACGTGCCGCTATTACTGGTACGTGTGCGGCACCTCATATGCCGCTCCACAAGTGGCTGCGGCCGCGGCCATACTGATCGCACGCGGTACGCCCGCCTCCCGAGCGGGAAACAAGCTGCTGGCCCTGGCCTCACCGATCGGCTGTCCCGCGCAGGACAGCGAACTGCTGTGCCAGGACCGGGCAGCCGGAGGCAACACCTGGTACGGCTCCGGGACCCTTCGACTGGGCAGATTCGCGAGGTGGTGACCGAGCTCCAGGCTACTGTTGAGCCTTGGTGGCTTCGATTACGAGCCTGAGGCGTGAGTCCACGCCGTACTTGTGCATCAGACTTGACACGTGGCGTTTGACGGTGCTCTCGGCGATGAACAGCTTCTCCGCGATCTCTGCGTTGGACATGCCCTCGCACAGTAGGTCCAAGACGTTCTGCTCAGCAGGAGTAACGCCGTCGGGAGCATGCCCTTGCCGCACCGGGCGCAGATGCTCGGCGACCAGTCTGGAGGCAGCGTCCGGGGAGATGGCGGTGCCGCCCTGGTGCGCGGCGACGATGGCGCGGACGACGTCGTCCGGCTCCGCGGTCTTGTACAGGAAGCCGTTGGCGTGCTGCGTAAGTGCAGTCAACATGGCAGTGTCATCGTCGAAGCCGGTTAGGACCACCACGGCTATCTCTGGAGACTCCTGCTTGATGCGCGACAGCAGCTCGAGGCCGTCCATGCCGGGCATCCGTACATCGGTGAGCACAACGTCTACGCGCCTGCCGCGCAGGAACCGAAGCGCATCCGTGGCGGACTCGAAGACGTGCAGCAACTCGATCTGGGGCGCGCTCTCCAGGTAGTTGCGTAGTGCGTGCAGGACGTACACGTCGTTGTCCACCACGACCACCCGGATGGGGGCGTCGCCGGCTCCCTCCGTCGGAAGTGCATCAGGGCTAGGCATGCCCTAAGCTTAAGCCCGAACCCGTTCCCGTCGGGAGCTGTTGCCGTGTCTGTGTTCTCTTCGCTACGTTCGTCCCTGTTCTCTTCGCTACGTTCGTCCCTCTCATTGCTGTCGCGCTCATCTCCGCTTCCTGATCAAGATGACCCGGATCTGTGGCGTCCAACGGCCCGAACGCACCTGCTGCACCTCGGTGTGGCCGTGTTTCTGATAGTTCTATCGCCTTATCTAGGTACGCCTCTCGAGACAACGGCTATTGTATTGACGGTTGTAGCGTTATTGGCATTGCCTCTCACTTCGGTCATATTTGGTCTGGGCGCCGGGGCGAGTTTTGTAGTGATGTGGGTCGCTTCGGCGGTTCCGCAAACTACCGGGGTAATCCCATCGATGGCTGTCTGGGGTGCTGCGGCTATGCTTCTTGCGCGCGGGTTGTCGCGGCAATTGGTGTATGGCTATATAGCTGCTGCTGTAGCGGTTATTGTCTACTATGACACCAGGCAGGAAGTATTCGGTGCATCTTTAGTCTGGATAGCGATAATCGGTGTTCCGTGTGTCATATTTGGAGAGTTGTTGCGTCATCAGCGCAAACGAGCCATTGATGTGTCGCGGCAGCGGCGTAAACTGCTCGCGCGACAACGACGCTTCTTATGTCTGAGCTTCACGACACGGTTGCTAATGATCTAGCGTATGCGGTGATGGCTGCAGAGCGTTTGAAAATCGCTCGTCCGGACGATAGTGATCTGGCTCGTGAGTTGAACGGAGTGATCGAACCTGTGCGTACAGCCGCGGCCCAGTTGCGGCGCAGTCTGCGGAGCATGAATGCGACTGATAATGATGCTGCTTTGGCGCTCTTGTCTGTTGTGCCGCCGCGTCCCGTCATCCAAGTGCTCGACGATACTAGACGTGTATTGGCGGGGCGCCAAGCTTCCTTGGAGGCGGAGGGAGTCGATCTGTTTGACGAGGATGGAGTCTTCACTCCGGGTACGCGACAGCAGGTGGTTCGCGTGATTGGAGAGCTTGTAAGCAATGCGGCGAAATACACTTCTGTCAATGGTTGCGCGCGGGTAGTGGCCGAGGTTAATGGCGATGTGCTCGAGTGTATGGTGACGAATTCTGTTGATGCAAACCGCTCGAAGGACAAGGCGCTTTCGTCTGGGGTCGGTTTAGAAGGGGCGCGCCTCCGAGTGGAGGCCCTTGGTGGTGAGTTTATTACGAACCGGGGTGGGGGGCGCTGGACAGTGGTCTTCACAGTACCTCTGCACACCGCGCAGCAGGTTTCAAAATAGGGCTATTGGAGTAATTGGCGATCGTTCGGTGAGGTGTCTACTACTTTGGGCGTGAATTTCGATTGAGGTGTGCTACTAAAGTCGCTGACTAGTGTCGACTTACGTGGTATAGCGTTTTCGGCGCATGGCAGGAATGATGGTTTCGTCATCTCGTGCAGAGGGAAGGGTAAGCATGTCCGTGCGTTCAAGCGTTTTTGCCATGTTTGTCAGTGTGGCACTCATTGTATGTTCGATGTCCTCGCCTGTGTCGGTCTCGAATGGTGAACGGCTTATGGGTGAAAGTGGCGCTGTTTCCTATGTAGTGGCACCCTCTAGTCTCTTACAGTGCTTGAATAACAAGAAACTGCCGCCTGTGGGGTTCTGTATCAAGTGACTCGTAGACAGGGGCCGTGGTGGTGTTTCACCTGATCGAGTGGCTGCGTACGGTCAGGCCGCTGCATGAGGAGTCTCCGCGTCTGCAAGGACTTGTTCTCGGATGAGCGGGATGCAGGGAGCGGCGGGAGGTCTGGTCGCCGCTAGTCCGACGTCTTCACCTCGCGCAGCACCCGGGCGGGCACACCGCCCACCACAACGCCCGCGGGCACGTCCCGGGCTACCACCGCCCCGGCGGCGACGATCGCGCCGACCCCGATGCTCACCCCCGGGCAGACGACGGCGCCCGCCCCGATCCACACGTCGTCACCGATGGTGGAAAGAGACGGGCGCGCGCGCCGTACTGCGGGAGCGGCTCAGACCTCGAGCAGGACCTTGATCTCGCGGCGCTCGTCCATGGCCCTGTAGCCCTCGGCGGCGGCGTCGAGCGGAATGCGGGAGGTGAAGACCTGCCGGGGTGGATCTCGTCGGCCTGGATGCGCTTGATCAGGTCGGGCAGGAAGCGGCGCACCGGGGCGGGGCCGCCGTGCAGGTGCACCTGGGAGAAGAACAGGTTGAAGCCGTCAATCTGCTGGTCGTGGCTCACGCCCACGAAGCCGACATAGCCGCCGGGGCGGCAGGAGGCGATGGCCTGGTCCATGGAGACCTGGTTGCCGACCGCCTCGACCACGCCGTGGGCGCCGTAGCCGCCGGTCAGCTCCTTGACCTTGGCGGCGCCCTCCTCGCCGCGCTCGGCGATGACGACGTCGGCGCCGTACTCGCGGGCCAGGGCGGCACGGTCCTCGTGCCGGGAGAAGGCGATGACCCTCTCGGCGCCGAGCGTCTTGGCGGCCAGCACGGCGGACAGGCCCACCGCGCCGTCGCCGACCACGGCGATGGTCTTGCCCGGGCCGGCCTCGGCGGCCACCGCGGCGAACCAGCCGGTACCCAGCACGTCGGAGGCGGCCAGGTAGTCGGCGATGCGGTCGGGGTCGTCCGGCATTCCGCCGGGCACGGCCACGAGCGAGCCGTCGGCCAGTTCCACGCGCATGTACTGCGCCTGGGAGCCGGTGTAGTGGCCGGCGTTGGCGCAGCGGGACGGGTACCCGGCCTGGCAGATCTCGCAGGTGCCGTCCGAGAGCATGAAGGAGCCGATCACGAAGTCGCCGACCTTGAGGGTCTTGACCTCCTCGCCCGCCTCCACGATGGTGCCCACGTACTCGTGCCCCATGGGCCGGTTCTCCACCGGCTCCAGGCCGCGGTAGGGCCACAGGTCGGAGCCGCAGATGCAGGCGGCGGCCAGCTTGATGACGACGTCGGTCGGCTTGACGACGCGGGGCACCTCCACGTCCTCGACGACGACGTCGCCGGGGCCGCGCATGACGACGGCGCGCATGGTCTCGGGCAGGGCAGTGGCAGTCACGAATACTCCTAGATTCGGGATGATGCGGGGCGAACAGCCCACGCCGGTTGTTCGTCACCGTCCAGACTAAGGCCGCCGGGCTCCGGTCCGCCAGGTATTGCCAGGGCCTGGCAACATGCCGGGTGGTTCTTGGCGTCAGCCTGCGGCAGGCTCGCCCCTGTCGGGGTCGCACCCGCGCGGCAGCGGCAGCACCAGCGGCGTGCCGGTGAGCGGGTCCGGGGCCACGTGCACTTCCAGGCCGAACACCTCCTGCACCAGCCCCGGGGTGATCACCTCCCGCGGGGCGCCGTTGGCCATAATGCGGCCCGAGCGCATGGCGATGATGCGGTCGGCGTAGCGGCACGCCTGATTCAGGTCGTGCAGCACCGCCACGATCGTGGTGCCGAGCTCGGCGTTCAGCTCCCGGCACAGCTCCAGCACCTCCACCTGGTGGGCCAGGTCCAGGTAGGTGGTGGGCTCGTCCAGCAGCAGCACGTCGGTGCGCTGGGCCAGCGCCATGGCGATCCACACCCGCTGCCGCTGCCCGCCGGACAGGGAGGCCACCCGCCTGCGGGCCAGGTCGGTCACCTGCGTGCGCTCCATCGCCTCCGTGACCGCCGCATCGTCGTGCACCGACCACTGGTGCAGCAGCGACTGGTGGGGGTAGCGGCCCCGTGCCACCAGCTCGTGCACGGTGATGCCCGCCGGCGCGATCGACGACTGGGCCAGCATCCCCACCCTGCGGGCGAAGGACTTCGGCCGCAGGTTCGCAATGTCCTCGCCGTCGAGCAGCACCTGCCCGGAGTCGGGGGCGAGCACCCGGCTGAGGGCCCGCAGCAGCGTGGACTTCCCACAGGCGTTCGGCCCCACAATCATGGTCACCTCGCCCGGGGGCACGCGCACGCTCAGGTCGGATATGACCGGGTGCTCAGGGTGGTAGGACAGGGACACGCCCCGGGCCCGCAACTCGCTGCGGCCCGGGGCGGTCCCGGTCGGGGTGCTGCCGCCCATGGCGGTCTTGACCGTGACGGCCACGGTAAACGCGCTACTGCTCGTGGCCCGCGCTCACTTCACCGTCCGGCTGACCGTATCCAGGACGACGCGCGCCGCCGTCGGGCCGGCGTTGAGGTAGAAGGGGTCGTCCTCAACCTGCACGGCCTGACCGGCCTGCACCGCCGCCAGCGTCGACCACAGCGACATGCTCGTCAGCTCGGTCTCGTCCCCGCCCTGCACGCCGTACAGGATCCAGTCGGCGTCGGCCTGGTCGAGCTGCTCCTCGGAGATGTCCTGAGAGGTGTCGTCGGTGAAGGTCTGGGTGTCCGGGCGGGCCACGCCCATGTCCGCCAGCACCGAGCCGGCGAAGGAGACGGCCCCGAAGATGCGGGTGCGGTCCCCGTTCTTGCGCAGCAGCGAGATGGTGGTGTCCGCAGTGATGCCCTGGCCGGCGGAGGCGGCGTCGGTGTGGAAGGTGTCCAGCCAGGCCTGGGCCTCCTCCGGCTTGCCCAGGGCGTCGGCCAGCAGCAGGAAGTCCTGCTTCCAGTACTGTCCGGTGCCCTGTGTGGCCACCGTGGGGGCGATCTCGCTCAGGGAGGTGTAAAGGGACTCGGCGTCCTTACCGGCGATGTTCATCAGGATCAGGTCGGGGGAGAGGGCGGCGATGGCCTCCACGCTCGGCTCGGTGCGCGAGCCGACGTCGGTGATCTCGGCCAGGGCGTCGGCGGCGTCGGGGAAGGCGGTGGGCAGGTAGTCGGGGACGGTGCCGGCGCCGTCGCCGGAGGTGGCACCGACCGGCACGACACCCAGCGTCAGGGCGGCGTCCAGCTGGCCGGTGGAGATGATCACGACCCGCTGCGGGGACGCCTCGATGGTGGTGTCGCCCAGGAAGTGGGTGACGGTGCGGGGGAAGACGTCGTCTCCCTGACCGGAGCCCATGCCGTCGGGGATCGTGGTAGGGACGGTGGCATTGCCAGCGGCGGCACTGGCCGCATCCGCGGCGGCGGAGGCGTCTGCGGATGCGGAGCCGGTGGAGGTAGAGGTCGTGGAGCCGGAGCAGGCGGCGAGGACGGGGACAGCGACGGCGGCGCCGAGCACGCCCAGGGCGGTGCGGCGCGAGAACAGAGAACTCATGCGGTGAGGCTATCCTAAGGAACTGTGCATCGTGCAAGTGGCGTCCGTCCCCTCGCCCCGAACGCCTGGGCGCTGCTGGGCGGCCTCGGCCTACTGGCCGCCCTATGCCTGCTCAGCCTCGCCGTCGGCTCCCGGCCGCTCGGCCTCGCCGAGGCCTGGGACGGGCTGCGCGCCCACGACGACACGGTCGCCTCCCTCATTGTCTGGCGGCTGCGCCTGCCCCGCACCGCGCTGGCCGTCGTCACCGGCGCAGCCCTGGCCGTGGCCGGGGTGGTCATGCAGGCGCTCACCCGCAACCCGCTGGCCGATCCCGGCATTCTGGGCGTGAATGCCGGCGCCTCCCTGGCGGTGGTGCTGTCCGTCTGGCTGGGCGGCATCACCGCCGTGTCCGGCCACCTCTGGTTCGCCTTCGCCGGCGCGGCGCTCGCGGCCGCCCTGGTCCAGCTCATGGCCCGCCGATCCGCCGAGGCGGGCCCGACCCGGCTGGTGCTGGCCGGCATCGCCCTGGGCGCCAGCCTGAACGCCATCACCGGCACCATAACCATGTACGACACCAGCGCCTTCGACTCCTACCGCTTCTGGGTGGTGGGCGCCCTCGAGGGACGCGACGCCGCCCTGCTGGCCTGGGTCGCCCCGTTCCTCGCAGCCGGGCTCGCCCTCGCCCTCGCCTCCGGGCACACCCTCAACGTCCTGGCCCTGGGGGAGGAGCAGGCCACCGCGCTGGGTGCCCGGCTGGGGCGGGCCCGGGCGCTCGCCCTGCTCGCCATCACCCTGTTGTGCGGGGCGGCGACGGCGGCGGTCGGCCCCATCTCCTTCGTGGGGCTGGTGGTGCCCCACGTGCTGCGGCTGGTGCTGGGCGCCGACCAGCGGCGGCTCCTGACCGCCTCCCTGGTGGCCGGGCCGATCCTGCTACTGACCGCGGACATCGTGGGACGCGTCCTGATCCGTCCCGACGAGCTGGAGGCGGGCGTGGTCACCGCCTTCAACGGCGGCCCCGTGCTACTGGGCATGGTGCTGCGGCGTGGGGAGGGACGTCGATGAGGCAGAACTGGTGTCGCAGCGCCGCTCGCGGGACTCCGGAGGAGACGGCGGCAGCGCCCGACGGCGTCGGCTCCGACTGCTCCAATCCCCGGTCCGCCGTCGGCCCGCCCGCCGGGAACCTGCTGCTGCACCCGGGCGGCGGTCGCAGCCTGCTGGCGCGCCGTCGGGCCCTGGCCGTGGCGGCAGCACTTGTGGCGATCGCGGCGGCCGTGGGCGTCTACACATTGCTGACCGGCGCCTACGAGCTGTCCGTCGCGGACGCTGCGGGTGCTGGCCGGGGAGGGCGACCGGGTCGACCGCTTCATCGTGCTGGGGCAGCGGCTGCCCCGCGTGGTCGCCGCCGTCCTGATCGGCGCCATGCTGGCCGTCTCCGGCGCCCTCTTCCAGAGCCTGTCGCGCAACCCGCTGGGCAGCCCCGACATCGTCGGCTTCACCACCGGCGCCACCACGGGCGGCCTGCTGGTCATCCTCGTGTCCGCGGCCTCCTCCACCGCCACCATCGCCCTGGGCACCACCGTGGGCGGCTTCGTGACCGCCGCCGTCGTGGTCGTGGTGGCCATGCGCCGCGGGGGCGCCGGCGAGAATCTGGTGCTCGCGGGCGTCGCCCTGTCCCAGACGCTGTCCGCGGTCAACGACTACCTGCTCTCGCGCGCCACCATCCAGCAGGCCGAGGTGGCCCGCGCCTGGCAGTACGGCTCCCTGAACGCCATCACCTGGGCGCAGGTGCGTCCCCTGGCGGTGGCCGCCGCCGTGCTGATCCCCATGGCCATCTGGCTCGGCCGCCCGGCCGCCGTCCTCGAGCTGGGCGACGACGCCGCCACCTCCCTCGGGCTCGGCGTGGGGCGGCTGCGGGCCGCCATGGTCGGCTACGGGGTGGTGCTCGCGGCCGTATGCGTGGCCGTGTCCGGCCCCATCGGCTTCCTGGCGCTGGCCGCACCCCAGCTGGCGCGGCGACTGGCGCGGACGGCGGGGCTGACGCTCGGGGTGTCCGCCGCCATGGGCGCCGCCCTGCTGGTGGTCGCCGACCTGCTGGCACAGCGGCTGCTGGCACCTTTCCAGATCCCGGTCGGGCTGCTGGCCGCGGCCTGCGGCGGGCTGTACCTCATGTGGCTGCTGGGGCTGCGGGCACCAGACGCACCTGGGCGGCTTTGACCACCGCCGTCAGCGGTCGTGAGCAGACCTCGTCGTGGCTGTTTCCGCCGTGACATGGCAGCCATCGGCGCACAGCGGAGCCACTGAGAACTGGATCGATTTCACGGGGACGGCCGCTGCGCCGTCGGCCGTTGAGACATCCGGCGACGCCCCGGCGTAGCGCTCGTTGAGGAATCCCTCATGCATGAGGCATACCAGCGGGTGGGGCGGGCGCGATGAAGTCATCAAGGGGCAAGCCTTGAGAATCACCTGCTCGCCGTCGAAATCGGGGGCGAAACCCATGCGGGACAGATGCGGCAGCAGCGCCGTCAGCTGCGCCGCCGAGAGGATTTCCTGTGCCGGAGGGTCCAAAGGATCGGCGGGCGTCAGTTGCGCCCAGCGACGGCCGATCGCCAGCGCCCGGAGCCGGGCCTGTTCGCCGTCGCCGAGTTGCTCGACAATGGCGTCGAGCAGGGTCAGATAGGAGCCGACCACCTGCGCCGGGTCGGGTCCGGCCGGCGCATAGCGCAGGGCGGGGCGACCACGGCGCCCCGTGGAGCTGGTGGACACGGTGACTAGGCCCGCCTCGGCCAGGGCGTCCAGGTGCTCGCGCACCGTGTTGTGGTGCAGGTTCAGCGTCCGGGCCACCTGGGCCGCCGTCAGCGGATGGGGCGTGTGCTCTACCTCCTCAAGCACGCGACGGCGTGCCTGGGACAGTTCGGCCCGCGCAGACAGGTCCGTCCATGCGGGGCGGGGAAGAGGCACCGCTGGGACGGACATATGCACAGGCTAACGTCTGTCAAAGTCTGAAGTCGCGAAAACGATCGGCTGAACACAGTATGTGTTTCCTCGTCCTCGGCCGTCCCTCACCGCTGCGGACATGCGGGGCGGGTCATGGCCCAGTAGACCGGCAGCGGTGGAGCAGCAAGCGTTGCCGTCAAGCCGAATCCCAGGCGCTGGTACAGCCGTCGCGAGCCAGGCGTGGTCGATTCCAGATGCGCGGTCATGCCGTCGGCGTCCACGCGTTTAAGACCGTGGCGCAGTAGTGCGGTGCCGGTGCCATTGCCGCGGGCCTCGGGAACGACGGCGAGCATGTACAGGTACCAGTATGGATGGGGCGGCTGGGCGGCCGCGCACTGGGCGATGTCGAGTCGCACCAGGTCCCAGGCGTCGCCGAGCAGGCTCGGATCGAGACCGGTGGACAAGTCGGGACCGAAGGCGCTGGTTGCTTCCTCGCCGAGGGAAGGGGCGTCCCACAGCGCGACGCCGAGCACGCGCTCGCCGAGACAGGCGTCGTCGTCGGTCACCAGGTCCACGTGCGCGCCGGCGCGGCGGGCGGGATCGGGGGAGAGATAGCGGCCGCCCAGCTCACAGCGATGCAGATGGTCCAGGGCCGCCCGCGGGTCAGGAGCTGCCGCGGCAATGGTGCGCATGAGCGGGTCGGTGGCGAACACCGCGGTGAGTAGTTCGGCCACAGCATCCAGGTCCGCTGTCTTACCGGGGCGGATCACCGGGGTGGTGGTGCTGGTTGACACGCGGGCCATGGCTGCTTTCCTCTCGCTGAGACCGGCACGAGTATCACCCAGAGATTAGACGGGCTCTTTGTGCTTGCGGGTGTGGGGGCCTTCTGCAACGCCACTTCGGGGTTAACAACGCCTGTTAACGGTCTGCTGAAGGGCTCCGAGATATACAGCAGAACGTTAAGTAGCGTTGTTAACGCCCCACCGGCGTAGTAGACACCTCAACCCACCACACGCCCGACCAGTCCGGCTGGCCCCGTGCACATCAGGTGCAGCTGGCGGAGATGTCCCTGGCCGAACTGGATCGGTGTGTCGCACAGGGACGGTTCGCCACTGCCTCCATGCTGCCAACGGTGCTCGCTGCGCGGGCCTTCGTCGCCGCCGGGCCCGGGCGGAGAGCCATTATCTGCAGCCTCATGGAGACAGCCGGCATGCTGAGCGGAAGCACGGGAACCGTCATCCACGTCTGGCCCGCCATTGCCGGAACTTCGGCCTCGCTCGCGCGGCCCCGGCTTACTGCGGCGGTGGCCCGGCCCCGGACCCTCGACAAGGCACGGGGTATCTGCCACGGTCGACTCGGATATGGTTCAGGGCATGTTTTTGCGGCGGCCAACTGCTGAAGCACCCGGTGGCGATCGCCTGCTACCGGCAGCTGCGCGGCGTCGCCTGGTCCGGCGCTCGCGGCAGGCCATGCTCTTCGGGTGGGTGCTGTCGGCCACGGGCTCGGCGGTGGTGACCGGATCCGCACCCGCACTGGTGGTCGCCGCAACCCTGCCGGCGGTCTGGATCGCCTTCTACTCCACCCTGACCAACATTGAGGACCTGCTTGCGCCACTGATGGTTAAGGCGGTCGCGCGGTGGCGGCCGGGCCGGGTGCTGACCGCGTGCGAGGTATACGACGTTGCGCTGCTGCTGGTCGCGCTGGTGCTACCTTGTCGCCTGCGGCGGTGCTCGCAATCAACTTGGTCCTGTCGATAGCCGCGGTGGCTCTGCGCCTGCGCGGCGTCGCCTACGAGGAGGAGGCCACCGCCGGCGGCGGCAGTGAGGACGCCGAGGAGGAGGGCGGCCTGCGCTTTTCGACGCTGGTGCTGCTGCGTGGCTTTATCACCCGGCCACTGGTGTCCCCGCTCAGCATCTTGCTGCGCTCTATCGCCGTCAGCCTGGCCGGCACCTACGTGGTCGTGTTCATCGGCACGCGCTACGGGCACGGGGCCTACGTGTGGGTGCTCGTCGCCACCGGAATAGGGGCGACCGTGGGACCCCAGCTCGCGCGTGCGGGGCGCAACGTGGCTGGGGGACCGTCACTGTGGCCGGCTGCGCGCTTGCAGGTGTATTCGCCCTGCTGTTCGCCGCCGTGCTCCTGCCCGCGGGGAGCCTTCTCGCGGGCGCCGCCGGCCTGGTCATCGCGGAGGCCTGCCTGTGGGGCCTGGGCAGCGCACTGATAGGGGAGCGGCAGGTGCAGCTCAGCGGACGTGACTTTGTCGAGGACATGGTCCGGTGCCAGGCCGCGGGTGCGCTCGGCGCGGTGGTCGGCAGCTGGGCGGCGCTGGGGCTGCGTGCGGCGACAGCACCGGCTTGGGCTCTGGGCATCGCCTCCCTTACGTTGGCGCTGCTGGCCGGGTACGTCTGGTTCCTGCCGCGAGTGCGGTCGCGCCCGGAAGCCGAGGCGCAGCGGGAAAAAGCTGCGGCCGCTCAGCCGTAGGTCCCGCCCGAACGTATCCGTGCCGGCCCCGGCTCGCTGCGGGGGCGGTACGGTCTCATCGGCGGTGCGCCGGCGGACTCGTCGGATCCTCCGCCTCCAGGGCGGGGGCGAGCAGCCGTCGGAAGGAGTCGACACGGGCGCGCCGCCGCTCCCGCTCGGTCGGCTCCAAGTCGCCAGCAGCGGCCCACTCGTCCAGGGCGCATTCGATGACGCCTGTTTCATGGGTGCAGCCGCGTGGACAGTCCTCGGCGACCTCGGCCAGGTCGGGGAAGCCGCGCAGCACATCGGCGCTGGACACGTGCGCCACCCCGAAGGAGCGCACCCCGGGGGTGTCGATCACCCAGCCGCCGCCCGGCAGCTCAAGCGCCTGCAGGTTGGTGGAGGTGTGGCGGCCGCGGCCGGTGACCACATTGACCTCGCCGGTGACCCGGTCCGCCCCGGGCACGAGCGCGTTGATGAGCGTCGACTTGCCCACCCCCGAGTGACCGACGAACACCGAGGTGCGGCCGCCGATCAGCTCGCGCACCGCCTCCACGCCGTCGCCGCCGGCGCGGGTGGCCTCCGCCCGGCTGGACGGGTCCAGCCGCGTCGCCACCGACCGCACCCCCAGCGGCTCGTAGAGGGCCAGCAGCGGGGCGGCGTCGGCCAGGTCCGACTTGGTCAGGATCAGCAGCGGTTCCATGCCGGCGTCGTAGGCGGCCACCAGGTAGCGGTCGATCATGCGCGGGCGCGGCTGCGGGTCCGCCAGGGCGGTGACGATCACCAGCAGGTCGGCGTTGGCCACCACCGGCTTCTCCGTGCCGGCCGCGTCCCCGTCCTCGGCGCTGCGGCGCAGCAGGGTGCGCCGCTCCTCCACGCGCACTATGCGGGCGAGGGTGTCCTTGCGGCCGGAGGTGTCCCCGACGACGGCGACCCGGTCCCCGACGACGACCTTCCCGCGTCCCAGCTCGCGGGCCTTCATCGCGGTGATGTCCCCGGTGCCGTCGGCGGTGAGAGCGGGGTCCTCCAGGCGGATCCGGTAGTGGCCGCGGTCGATGCGGGTGACCATCCCGGGCACGGCGTCGGCATGAACCGGGCGCTGCTTGGTGCGCGGGCGCGACCGCTTGCCGGGGCGCACCCGCACGCGCGGATCGTCGGTGCCGATGTCGCGGCGGGCCATCAGCGTGCCTCCTCGGCAGCGTCCGGCATGGCTACCGGTTTAGGTATGTCACTCGTGCCGGTCTCGGTGGGCGACAAGTGCCGGTCTCCGGAAGTGGGGGAGGCGGAGGAGGGCAGGCCCAGCATGCGGGCCCACAGGGCGGGGAAGTCGGGGAGCGTCTTGGTGGTGCAGGCGATGTCATCCACCTCGACGCCCTTCACGCCCAGGCCGACGACGGCGGCGAAGGTCGCCATCCGGTGATCGGCGTAGGCGCGCAGCCGGGCCGGGCGCAGACGCGCCCCGGCGGGCAGGGCGGCGATCTCCAAACCGTCATCGGTCTGGTGGGCCCTCCCACCGACCCGGTTGATCTCGGCCTCCAGCGCGGCCAGGCGGTCGGTCTCGTGTCCGCGCAGGTGGCCGATGCCGCGCAGGCGCGAGGCGTGGCCCTGCGCCGAGGCCAGGGCGGCCAGCGCCGCCACCGTGGGGGTCAGCTCCCCGACGGCGGACAGGTCCGCGTCGATCCCGTGCAGCTTACCGGTGCCGACGGCGGTGAGCGTCAGCGAGCCGTCCGCCTCACGAGTCTCCTCGACGGCGCCGCCCAGGCACGGCAGCAGCCACCGCCAGGCGTCCCCGGCCTGGGTGGTGTGCGCCGGCCAGTGGCGCACCCCGATGCGCCCGCCCGCCACCAGTGCCGCCGCGAGGAAGGGGCCGGCGTTGGACAGGTCCGGCTCGATGACCAGCGTGCCGCCCTGCGGAGCGCCCGGGTGGACCGTCCAGGTGCGCGCGCCCACCGGGGTGTCCGCGTCCGGCTCGTCCACGGTGACGCCGCGCCCGCGCAGGAACTCCACGGTCATCGCCACATGCGGCAGGGACGGCACCGGCCCGGTGGGAGTGATGGCCAGGCCGCCCGGAAGCAGGCACCCGGCCAGCAGCAGCGCGGACAGGAACTGGGAGGAACCGGAGGCGTCAACGGCCACTTGGTGCGGAGCCTCGGGGCGGGCCGGGTCGGCCGGACGCAGCAGGGCGCCGTCGCCGGGACCGACCCGCACCGGCAGGAAGCCGGGCTCACCCAGGTACTTAACCTCGCGCCGAGGGCGGCCAGCGCCTCCAGGAGTGGGGCCAGCGGGCGACGGCGGGCGGCGGCGTCGCCGTCGAAGAGAACCGGCGCATCGGCCAGCGCGGCCAGCGGCGGGATGAAGCGCATGACCGTGCCGGCCAGGCCGCAGTCGATCCGGGCCACGGCGTTGCCGTCGGCGCGGGTCGGGAACGGGCGCGGCGCGGGCGTGACCCGCAGCGCGGCGTCGGCGCAGCTGCCGGACTCGTCGGGAAGCTCCTCGAAGCGCGCCCCGAGCGTCGTCAGGGCGGCGCGCATGAGCGCGGTGTCGTGCGAGCGCAGGGCCCCGCGCAGCGTCGTCGGGCCCTCCGCCACTGCCGCCGCGACCAGGGCCCGGGCAGTCAGCGACTTCGACCCCGGCAGGTCCACGACGGTGTCCAGCGGGCCGGTGGCGGCCGGTGCGGGCCAGGCCGACGCGGTGCCCATGCTCACAGCGCGTCGATGATGGCGTTCAGCGCCGCGCTCGGGCGCATGACGGCGTCGGCCAGGGCCGGGTCGGGCAGGTAGTAGCCGCCCAGTTCGACCGGGTGCCCCTGCACGGCCACCAACTCGGCCTGCACGGTGTCGTTGACCGCGCCCAACTGCTCGGCCACGGGTGCGAAGCGGGCGGCCAGGTCGGCGTCTGCCGTCTGCGCCGCCAGCTCGCGCGCCCAGTACAGGGCCAGCCAGGCGTGAGAGCCGCGGTTGTCGATGCCGCCCAGGCGGCGGGCGGGGGAGCGCTCCTCCTGCAGCAGGGTGGTGGTGGCCTGGTCCAGGCGTCGGCCAGCACCGTGGCGCGTGCGTTCCCGCTCACCTGCGCCACGTGCCGCAGCGCCTCCGCCAGCGCCAGGAACTCGCCCAGGGAGTCCCAGCGCAGGTAGTCCTCCTGAAGCAGCTGGCGCACGTGCTTGGGGGCGGAGCCGCCGGCGCCCGTCTCATACAGGCCGCCGCCGTTCATCAGCGGCACCACCGACAGCATCTTGGCGCTCGTGCCCACCTCCAGGATGGGGAACAGGTCGGTGTTGTAGTCGCGCAGCACATTCCCGGTCACCGAAATCGTGTCCTCGCCGCGGCGCGCGCGCTCCAGGGACAGCCGCGTGGCCGCCACCGGGTCCAGGATGCGGATGTCCAGGCCGGCGGTGTCCTCCTCGGCCAGGTAGCGCTCCACCAGGGAGGCGATGGCGCGGTCGTGGGCGCGCTCGGGGTCCAGCCAGAAGACGGCCGGTGCCCCGGTGGCGCGGGCCCGCACCACGGCCAGGTGCACCCAGTCGCGAATGGCCGCGTCCTGAGCCTGGCAGGCGCGCCAGATGTCCCCGGCCTCGACGTCGTGGGACAGCAGCACCGTGCCCACCGGGTTGCCCGTGCCGGCGGTGACGACCACCTCGACGGTGCCGTCGGCGGGAATCAGGAAGGTCTTGTCGTGGCTGCCGTACTCCTCGGCCTTGCGGGCCATCAGCCCCACGTTCGGCACCGAGCCCATGGTGCGCGGGTCCAGGGCGCCGTTGGCCTTGCAGTCGTCGATGACGGCCTGGTACACGCCCGCATAGGAGGAGTCGGGGATGACGGCCAGGGTGTCGTCCATGGAGCCGTCGGCGTCCCACAGCTTGCCGCCGGCCCGGATCATGGCGGGCATGGAGGCGTCGATGATCACGTCGGAGGGCACGTGCAGGTTGGTGATGCCGCGGGTGGAGTCCACCATGTTCAGCCGCGGCCCGAGCTCCAGCTCCTCATTGATGCTGGCCCGAATCCGGTCACCCTCGGGCAGGGCATCCAGGCCCGCCAGGATCGAGGCCAGCCCATCCTCTGCGCGCAGGCCGGCCGCCGCGAGGGCAGCGCCGTAGGCGTTGAAGGTCATGGGGAAGAAGGCCCGTACCGCGTGCCCGAAGATGAGCGGGTCGGAGACCTTCATCATGGTGGCCTTCAGGTGCACCGACAGCAGCACGTCGTCGGCCTTGGCGGCGGCGTTGGCCTTCACCAGGAACTCATCCAGCGCCCGGGCCGACATGAAGGTGGCGTCCACTACCTCTCCGGCAGTCACCGGCAGTGCCTCACGCAGCACCACGGGCGCGCCGCCGTCTGCGGGAACCAGCCGGATCTGCACCGTGCCGGCCTCGGGAATCACCACAGAGCGCTCGTTGTGGCGGAAGTCGTCGGCGTCCATGGTGGCCACGCGGGTCTTGGAGTCCGGGCTCCACGCGCCCATGGAGTGCGGGTGGTTGCGGGCGTAGGCCTTGACGGCCTGTGGGGCGCGCCGGTCGGAGTTGCCCTCGCGCAGCACGGGGTTCACGGCGCTGCCCTTGACGGCGTCGTACGCCTCGCGTACCTGCCGCTCGGCGTCGGTGGTCGGCTCGTCGGGGTATTCGGGCAGGTCGTAGCCCTTGGCGCACAGTTCGGCGATGGCGGCCTTGAGCTGCGGCAGGGAGGCGGAGACGTTGGGGAGCTTGATGATGGTGGCGGTCGGCTCCTGGGTAAGGGCGCCGAGGCGGGCCAGGTCGTCGTCCGCCAGGCCGAAGGCCGCCAGGATGCGGCCCGCCAGGGAGATGTCCGCGGTGCCCACGCTTACGTCGGCGGCGCGGGTGAATCCCTCGATGATCGGCAGCAGGGAGCGGGTCGCCAGCATGGGCGCCTCGTCGGTCAGCGTGTAGATGATGTCGGGAGTCGCGGCGGGGGCGCTGTTGGCGTTCTGGTCGGTCACCGGTCGTGTTCCTTCGTGTTCTTCAAGGTAAGGTCGGCTGGGTTTTGGCCCGTGTCTCCGGCAGCGGCCGGGTGGGGCTCCCGACCTTGAGGGTAGCGCGGCGCCGCCGCGATTTGTGTCGCAGCCGGGTGCTGGGCGGTTTCGCGGGCCGGCTGGCCCCGATCGCGCACGTTTGGACCGCCATCCCCTGTTTGGGCCGCGTAAGTCCGTTTGGACCGCCGTTGTGTGCCGCGTGGGCGGTCCGAACCGACGTAAGCGGTCCAAACCGCCAGGCCGCGCCCGGCGCCGTGGGCGGTCCGGCCTGCGCGACTCCGCTGCGTGGGGGATTCAGGCCGACGGTGCCGGCTCGTACTGGGCGCGTACCTGCGCCTCGGCGGCGGCAATCGCAGTCTCGACGCGGCGTCGGTTCTCGCGCTGCCACGCCAGTGACGGGCGCCCCTCGCGGTCCACCGCGGACAGGGCCAGTCCGGCCCCGATTGCGGCGGAGCGCATCAGTCCCGACAGGGCTTGCTTGCGCGCGTCCTGGCCCTTGACGGCCCACACCGGGTTGTTCACCAGCGTCAGTGGAACGTTGAGCGCCGCCAGTACGGCTGCGCAGGTGCGCGGCGCCCGTCCCGTGGCCAGCCCCAACCCGGCCAACACGCTCACGGCGCCGCTAAAACGGGTGAGCAACTCGGCGTCCGAGTGCAGTACCGGCGGCAGTCCGGCCTTCTCCAGTACCGGCTGCACCTTCTCGAATTTCTCCGCGTGTCGCTTGGGTCGGGCAAGGGCATCAATGCCATCGACAACGAAGGGAGCGGCAAGCGCCGGGCGGGCAACGGTGCGCAGAAGGTCCATGCCCCCATCTTCGCGCACCACGGAGCCCGATGCCAGTGGCAGGCGACAATATCCGGGAATGTGCGGGCCCACGAAGTCGTTTAGGACGGCGATGATTGCTTCCGACACTCGTCCCACCCCGGGCGCTTCCCCCACGGTCACGTCCGGCATTGGCGTCGCCCCGGGCCCGGTGTCCGCGATGAATTCGCTGCCACGGGCCACCCAGTCGCGGCGCACTACTGGTGCGACCGGGATAGGCTCGTGGTCGATGACGGACACCGACGATCACCGCCCCACGGACCGACTTGGCGTGGCACAGTCCCCCGCCGAGGCAGCCCCCGACGAGCTCGACCGTGCCCCGGCCGATGAGTCCGCCAAGGCCCGCGCGGCCCGCTTCGAGGCCGACGCGCTTCCTTATCTGGACCAGCTCTATGGCGCCGCTTTGCGCATGACCCGCAACCCGGCCGACGCCGAGGACCTGGTGCAGGACACCTACGCCCGCGCCTTCGGCGCCTTTCATCAGTACCGGCCCGGCACAAACTTGAAGGCCTGGCTCTACCGCATCCTGACCAACACCTTCATCAACACTTACCGCAAGAAGCAGCGCGAGCCGCAGCAATCCGACGCCGACATGGTCGAGGACTGGCAGCTGCACCGGGCCGCCTCCCACGATTCGGTCGGGCTGCCCAGCGCCGAGAACCTGGCGTTGGACGAGTTGCCGGACGATGAGATCAAGGCGGCTCTGGGAGAGCTCAGTGAGGAACGTCGTCTGGCCGTCTACCTGGCCGACGTCGAGGGCTTCTCCTACAAGGAGATCGCCGAGATCATGGGCACTCCCATCGGCACGGTCATGTCCCGCCTGCACCGCGGGCGCCGGCAACTACGTGAGCTACTTGCAGACCATGCCCGCCAGCTGGGCTATATCAGCGCGGAGGAGAAGAACTAATGGGGGAGAAGAACCCGATCGAGCCCTGCTCATGCGCCGAGGCCCGTACCCACTTGGAGCGCTTCCTCGACCATGAGGTTGACCAGGACCTGCAGGTACGCCTGGCCGAGCATGTCGCCTCCTGCGAGCACTGCTCCCGCCAGGCCGACGCCGAGCAGCACCTGCGCGATTTGGTCCGCTCCCGCTGCGCCGAGCAGGCTCCGCCCGCGTTGCGCGCCCGCGTCCTGGGGTATCTGTCCGCGGCGCGCATCAGCTCCGCGACGACGTCGGTTGTCTCCACCACCCGGGTCACGGTGGTGCGCACCGAGCGCGTTGAGCGCGGCTGAGCCTCCCGGCGGCGCCGTCGTTCACGCGGTCTGTGTTCGCATTCACCGCCGCTGCGGGCTTGCCGGCTGGCAGCGAGCGGCTGCGATGTGCGAAGATACCCGGCGTTCCGTGCCCCTCGGGGCGGATTAGAAAACACCAGACATGAGGAGGCAGGAATGAGCAAGCGCGGTCGGAAGCGTCGTGCACGCGCCAAGAACAGCGCCAACCACGGCAAGCGTCCCAACGCCTGAGTCTGTAGGCGCACGCCCAAGCAATGAAGATCGGCCGGTCACCGCTGCGGTGACCGGCCGATCGTGCTTATCGCGGCGCCGGCACGCCCAGCCACTCGTACCAGCCGCGGTGGAGCACCAGCCAGGCCAGTAGCCCGTAGCCGGCCTGGGCCGGGTGTCCGCCGCCGCCGGAGATGACGTCGGTCAGCCACTGGTCGTGATTGCGCAGCGGCTCGAAGGTCTCCACATACGGGATGCCCCGCCGCTGGCATACCTCACCGACCGCGCGCGACAGGGCGGCGGTGCCGTCGGGGTCGGCATTCGGCAGCGGTGGTGGACCGACCACGAAGCAGGAGCGGTGCTCGCTGGTGGCGGCATCCAGGACGTTCGCGATGGCCAGGCGGGAGCGGGCGTGAGAGACTCCGGCGAGCACGTCCGCCACGCCCAGACCGATGACCAGCCGGTTGACGCCCGTGGCCGTGGTGCGGCGGGCCACCTCGCCCTGCCAGCGCTCGGCCAGTCGCGCCGTGGTCTCGCCCGGAACCGCCAGCGTGTTCCACATGATGCCGAGCTCGCGAGCGTGCGTGCCATTACTCGGCCGGTCCACCCCAGGGCGCGGGCGTCCCCGTAACCGGATACCAGTTCGTCGCCGATGAAGCACAGGCTCGTGTTGTCCATGGTCCCGGTTTGCTCCTCACTGGTAGGTAACTGCTAAGCCCATCCTGCCATCGTCCGACTGGTGTGCATTGCGCCGCGCGGGCGCCGCGGCGGTACGCGAAGGTGATAACGTGCCAGCACTATGCGACGACACGCTCGCCGGACGCGCAAGCGCCCCGCACGCACCGGTTCAGATTCCGACCACCCCCACCCCGATTCGGCCCGGCGGCCCACGGGAGGCCGCCCGTGAGGGAGTGGCTGATGATCGCCGTCGGCGTGCTGCTGACGGCCGGCACCGCACTGTTCGTAGCCGGAGAGTTCTCTCTGGTGGCCCTGGATCCCTCCACCGTGGAGACGCGCGCCGCCGCCGGCGACCGGGGCGCCGCCCGGGTCGGTCGAGCTCTGGGCCGCCTGTCCACGCTGCTTTCCGGCGCCCAGGTGGGCATCACCCTGACCACCATCCTGCTCGGCTACACCATGCAGGCCGCGCTGTCCACGCTGCTAACCGGTCTGCTGTCCACCTGGCTGGCGCAGGCGGTTGCCACCGGTGTGGCCGCGGCCGCCGCCCTGATCCTCGTCAACGCCTTCTCCATGGTGGTCGGCGAGCTCATCCCCAAAAACGCCACCCTGTCCGACCCCATGCGGGCCGCCCGTGCCGTCACCCCCTTTCTGATGGGCTTCACTGCGGCGCTCAAACCCGTGATCGCGGTGCTCAACGGCACCGCCAACCGGGTGCTGCACCGAATGGGGATCGAGCCGGCCGAGGAGATCAGCGGCACTCGCTCCGCCTCCGAGCTGGCCGCCCTGGTGCGGCACAGCGCCGAGGAGGGGGTGCTGGACGTGTCCACCGCGGCGCTGCTGACCCGCTCCATCGGGGTGGGGCGGCTGACCGCCGTCGACGTCATGACCGACCGTGGCCGCCTGCACACCCTGACCGAGCAGGACACGGCCGCCGACGTCGTGGACCTGGCCCGCGCCACCGGCCACTCCCGCTTCCCCGTTATTGGCGACGACGCCGACGACGTGCTCGGCATCGTGCACCTGCGCCGCGCGATCGCCGTTCCCTACGCCAAACGCGCGGAGGTGCCGGTGGCCTCCTCCTCCCTGATGACTCCCGCCCACCGGGTGCCGGAAACCATGCCGCTGGCCGCCCTGCTGGTAGAACTGCGCGACACCGGCAGTCAGATGGCGCTGGTGGTAGATGAGTACGGGGGCACCGCTGGCGTGGTTACCCTGGAGGACGCGGTTGAGGAGATCGTCGGCGATGTGGCCGACGAGCACGATCGGCGCCGCTCCGGCGCCCATGCCGACGCCACCGGTGATTGGCTGGTTCCCGGCTGGCTGCGCCCCGACGAACTTGCCGACCGGGCGGGCGTGCAGGTGCCCGACGACGGCCCCTACGAGACCCTGGCCGGCCTGCTCATGACCGAGCTCGGCCGCATCCCCGATGTCGGCGATGCCGTGACCACCCCGCAGGCGGTGCTCACCGTGGAGGCCATGGCGGGACGCCGCATAACCCGTCTGCGCATTCACCCGCTCGTCACCCCGGATACCCCCGTCGGGGGCACGGAAGTCGGCACCGGGGGAGAGGAGCCGCAGTGATGAGCACCTCTCTCGCCTTGATCCTGACCGTGGTGCTGCTGGCCGGCAACGCGTTCTTCGTCGCCGCCGAGTTTGCGGTCACCTCCTCGCGCCGTGCCCGCCTCGAACCGCTCGCCGAGACCGGTGACCGGCGCGCAGCCACCGCTTTGTGGGCACTCCAGCACGTCTCCCGCATGCTCGCCACCGCCCAGCTGGGCGTAACCGTTTGTTCCACCGGGCTGGGCGTCGTGGCCGAGCCGGCTATTGCTCATCTACTCACCCCGTTGCTCGAGCGCTTCGGGGCGGGAAGCGCTGGGGCGCACGCGATCGCCGTGGTACTGGCCCTGGTACTGGTCGTATACGCCCATGTGGTGGCCGGGGAAATGGTGCCCAAGAACGTGTCCATCTCCGCGCCCGAGACCGCGGCCCGCTGGGTGGTGCCGGCCCTGGTGCGGCTGTCCCGGCTGCTGGGCCCCATCATCACCGTCCTGAACGCTTCGCCAACGGGGTGCTGCATCTGTTCGGCATCCAGACGCGCGACGAGGTCTCGGCCGCCTTCACCGCCGCCGAGGTCGCCTCCATCGTGGAGCGTTCCACCGCCGAGGGTGTTCTCGACGACGATACCGGCCTGCTGTCCGGTGCCCTGGAGTTCTCCGAGGAGACCGCCGGCAGCGTGATGGTGCCTGTGGATGCCCTGGTCACCCTGCCCGCCGGATTCACCCCGGACGACGTCGAGCACGCGGTGGCCACCACCGGCTACTCCCGCTTTCTGGTGCTGCGCGGCACTCAGCTCGATGCCGATGCGGCGGACGCGGGCGTGGTCGGCTACCTGCACCTGAAGGATGTGCTGTACGCAGAGGACGACAGCCGCACCGAGCCGGTGCCGCAGTGGCGGGTGCGGGCCCTGGTGCCGGTACACGCCGGCGACGAGGTTGAGGACGTGCTGGCCGCCATGCAGCGCTCCGGCGCGCACCTGGGCCGAGTACAGGACGAGGCCGGTAGTACCCTGGGAGTGGTCTTCTTGGAAGACATCCTGGAGGAACTCGTCGGTGAGGTGCACGATGTCATGCAGCGCGACGAGCGCCAGCGCCGGGAACATGGGCAGGCGTGAGCGTGCCTACGGTGTGACCACCGTCCTGGCACGGGAGCATCACGTTTAGCTAAAGTGCGGTGCGCGGCCCGCGGGGCGGCCGTGAGCACTACCTTCGGAGGCACTGCGTGCTGAACAGCCCATGACACGGCGCCAGCGTCGTGAAGCGGAACGCGCCGCCGAACGCCGGCAGGCGGTCGTCGAGCGGTCGACTCCCGCGGCGGCCCCCACCCGCGCCGCGCCCCGCCCCGCCGCCGGATGCATCCGCACCGGCAGGACTTGTCTCCCCGCCGCGACACCGCAGCCACCTCGGCACGGTCGGGCGCACCGGCGTGCTCGTGGTCCTCGCCCTGGTCACCGTCGTCGCCCCGCTGCGCTCCAACCTGCTGACTGCCCCGCAGGCGCTTGCGGCACTGGATCTCGGCAGCGCCGCACCTACGAGTGCGGGCAGCAGCACTGATCCATCATCTTCGGTCGCGGCCGCCGTACTCGGCTCGGATGCCGACGTCGACACCGCCTCCGACCCGGAACTGTCCAACGTGCCTGACGCGGCGACTCTGGCGCGCATCCGTGAGGCCTATGAGAACGCCTCAGCCACCTGTGCCGCCCAGACTACGGGCGCTTCCGGGGACACCGCGGCCTTCAACTCCACCCCCGAGGTCTTCTACCCCATGATCTCGGGCACCTACACGGTCTCCTCGCCATACGGCTACCGGCTGCACCCAACCCTGGGCTACATGAAGCTCCACGCCGGCCAGGACTGGGCGGCCGCCGCCGGCACGCCCATTTACGCAGCCGCCGCCGGCACCGTCGTCGCCGCCGGCATGTCATCCGGCACCGGCACCATCATCATCGAGCATCAGATCGACGGCCAGACCTGGTACACCAGCTATCTGCACATGTATGCGGACGGAATCTACGTATCCGAGGGCGACCAGGTGGAGGCCGGCCAACTCATCGCCGGCGTCGGCTCCACCGGTTACTCCACCGGCCCGCACCTGCACTTCGAGGTGCGCACCGCCAACAACACCGAGGACTCCTCTACCGTGGACCCGGCGGAATGGCTCGAGGAGCACGGCGCTGTCGAACTGACCACCGACTGCTCCTGAATGTCCGGGCGAGAGACAACCGCCTGCAAGAATCCGACTCATGAGTCCGACCCGCCGCTGCGCCGTCCTCGCCCACCGGGGCGGGGGCGGTGAGGTTGCCGAGAACACCTGGAGCGCCGTCGAGCACGTGGCCGCGCTCGGCCTGACCTGGATGGAGACCGACCTGCGGGCCACCGCCGACGGCGTCGTCGTCCTCTCCCATGACGCCGACCTGGTGCGCACCGCCGGTGACCCACGGCGCATCGCCGAGTTGACTGGGAGGAATTGGCCGAGGTGGACGCCGGCGACGGGCGCCCGTATGTGCGCCTTGACCAGGCTCTGACCACCCACCCGCGGATTCGCTTCAACATAGACCTGAAGGACTCCGCCGTCGTCCAGCCCGCGTTGCGGGTGGTACGTGATGCCGACGCCTGGGACGGGTCCGTTTCGCCTCCTTCTCGGCGCGTCGTCTGGCCAAGCTGCGGCGGCAGGAGCCGCGGGCCGTTACCTCCCTGGGGGTGGGTGACGTCGCCCGGCTCGTGGCGCGCAGTCAGGCTGCCCTGCCGGTACGGCCCGGCCGACGGGCAGGAAGCAGGGGACGAGTCGACGCCGTGCAGGTGCCGGTCCGCTTCCACCGCATGCCCGTGGTCACCCCTCGCCTCATCTCCCAGGCGCACGCCTTCGGGATGGAGGTGCACGTGTGGACCGTGGATGATCCCGAGCAGATGCGCGCACTGGTGGATAGCGGCGTCGACGCCATCATCACCGACCTTCCCGCCCTGGCGCTGGACGTGCTCGGTTGAGAAGGCGGGTGTGGCTGGGACGACAATAGCGCCATGACTGACAGCCGCCCCCAGCCCGTCCGACACGTCGCCGCCACCCCGATCGCAGTTCCCACCGGTGCGCCCGGCCCGCGAGTGAACACCACCGCCGGGCCGGTGCGCGGGGTGTGGCGCGAGATCGTCTCCGCTCCGGATCGCGTCGGTCCCGCCGCCCGCTATGAGCGCTCGGCCGCCTTCTACGGCATCCCTTACGCCGAGGCGCCGGTGGAGGAGCGGCGCTTCATGGCGCCGGTACGGCGGAAACCCTGGGGCGAGGAGCGCGCCGCCGTCGTCCCGGCTGCGACGCCGCAGCGCGGCTCCATCTTCGCCGACCCGGCCATCCCCGAGCCGAGTGTGCCCGGGGACGACTTCCTGACTCTCAACGTGTTCACGCCCGTTCCTGGCGACGAGGGGGCGCACCTGCCGGTGCTGGTGTGGATCCACGGCGGCGGCTGGACCTCCGGCTCCCACAACTCGCCCTGGTACGACGGCGCCGCCTTCAACCGCGACGGCGTGGTCACCGTGTCGATCGCCTATCGGCTCGGATTCGACGGCTACGGATACATTCCCGATTCCGACGCCCCCTACAACCGAGCGGTCCTGGACCAGGTCATGGCGCTGGAATGGGTGCGCGACAACATTGCCCGCTTCGGCGGCGACCCCGCCAGGGTGACGATCGGCGGGCAGAGCGCCGGCGGCGGCAACTCCATGGTGCTGCTGTCGGTGCCCCGCGCCCGGGGCCTGTTCCGCGGCGTCATCTCCGAGTCCGGTGCGGTCCCGGACCTGTCGGCCGCGCGCAACGCCGACAACGCCGCGCGCATGGCCGCCGCACTCGGGGTGGAGGCGAACCTGGCCGGTTACCGGTCTTGCAGCTATGACGAGATCTTCACCGCGCAGAACGCCCTGAACGCGGTTGACGAGCATGCCGACGACGGCGGCGCCACCGCGGCCGGACCGGACCCGGTCGCGGCCGTGGCCGGGGTGCTGGCGGGTATCGGTGAGCCCGATACCGGTATCCCGTTCAGCCCGACCGTCGACGACGAGATCATCACTGCCCCGATCCGTCAGTCCCTGCGCCGGGGTGACGGGGCGCAGGTCCCGATCCTCGCCGGCTCCACCACGCACGACTTCGCCTTCTCGGGCATGGCCTACACAGAGGCGATGTCCGGGCGCGACCCGCGCAAGGTGCTGATCGCCGGCGGCATGAGCGAGCAGCTGGCCGATCGGCTCATCGCCGCGCACCCCGAGCACGCTGGCGCCCCGCATATGGTGATCGGCAACTTCATCTCGGACGGCGTCTTCCACATCCCGCTAGCGGGGTGGTTCCTGGCGCGTGCGGAGTGCGCCGAGGCGGCGGATGCCGTTGACGGTCCGGCCGGCAGCTACGCCTATGAGTTCAGCTACTGCTGTGGACCGATGGAGCTGGCCACGCACTGCATGGAGATCCCCTTCGCCTTTGACTGCCTGAGCGAGCCCTACTGCGAGCACACGCTCGGCGCGGCGCCGCCACAGGCGCTCGCGGACGCCATGCACTCCGCCTGGGTGCGTTTCATCGAGACCGGTGAGCCCGGTTGGGAGCCGTGGACGGGGCGGAGTATCGGACGCCGTTTCGGCGACAACCGCTCCGGGCAACTGATCGTGGCCGAGGACCGCGTCATCTTCGACACCGACCGGGAGCTCGCGGCCTCTGCTTGCCAGGCCGCCGCGTAGGCGGGCGGGCGAGCCACCCGGCGGCAACCGGATGGCTCCCCGAGGCAGGCGGTTCAGTTGAGCCACCTGCCGAGGGCATCCACAAGGACACCAATGGCCCGGGCTAGATGAGCGAGAGCTTTGAACACTTCGCTCAGCTGCCGGGCCATTCCCTTGTCCTTGCGGACTTTGACATGTCGGCCTTTCGGCTTGGACATGGGGGTTGTCGGCGCGAATGCGTGTGCGGTTCGGGTGTGTTGCGGGGTTGTCGGGGCATCGGCGCGATCGTGGTGCTTCAGACCGGCGTGTTGGGGGGATGCCTGCCGGCGACCTTTTCGGTTTGGACCCCGAATCCCTGTTTGGACCGCTGTCCCCTGTTTGGACCGCTGTCCCCTGTTTGGACCGCCGTTGTGTGCAACTGGGGCGGTCCAAACCGAGGTAAGGGGTCCAAACCGAGGTAAGGGGTCCAAACCGACTTGGGCGGTCCAAACTCGGGGTGGCGCGGTGCCATGAGTGGCTGGGCTGGAGGTGCGCTTGGCCGGGCGGAGGGTGGGGTCGGGGAGGGTCTCGGCACCGGGCGGTCCGGTGACTGAACGCCCTGTCACCACCGGCGACGTCGGCTCGGTCGGGTGGGCGTGGGCGTGCTGCTGGTCGTCCGCACTAGGAGGAACTAACCCCGACCGCACACACAATCACGCCGATAACGTCCGACGTGCTACCGTGCCCTGCTGACAATGGCGCCCTGGTCTATCGGGGCATTGTGCAAATGCGGCCCTCAGGATCGACGAAGCCCCCGCCGACTCGGGGTCGGGCGGGGGCTTCGGGGCTGGTGCCCCGGACAGGATTCGAACCTGCGGCCTTCTGCTCCGGAGGCAGACGCTCTATCCACTGAGCTACCGGGGCCCGAGGCGCGACTGTACCAGCGTTCGGGCGCCGGATGGAAACCGAGAGGCTGTGGCGTTCGACGAGCCGACGGCGCCGTCGGGTTTGCTGCGCCTCACCCGTTGCCGGTCAGTGTCAGCACCACCAGCGCGAGGTTGAGCGCGATAATGAGCGCCGCCGCCGCGTGGGACGTCCAGCGCAGTACCACGCCGTCGCGCCACCGGCCCATGATCTGCTTCGAGCCCGTGGCCCGCATGAGCGGCACGATCGCCAGCGGGATCCCGAAGGAGAGCACCACCTGGCTGAGCACCAGTGCCCAGGTCGGCTCCGCCCCGACGGCAATGATGATCAGCGCCGGCACGAGGGTGACGGCGCGGCGTGCCAGCAGGGGCACCCGCACGTGCAGGAGCCCCGCCATGATCTCGCTGCCGGCGTAGGCCCCCACCGAGGTCGAGGCCAATCCGGAGGCCAGTAGCCCGACCGCGAACACAGCCCCGACGGCCGGCCCCAACGAGGCGGTGATGGCGGCGTGCGCCCCCTCGATCGTGTCGGTGCCGCCGACGCCGGACAGCGCCGAGGCGGCCAGCAGCAGCAGGGCAATGTTGACGGCGCCCGCCAGCGCCAGCGCCCAGATCACATCCACGCGGGTGGCGCGAATAAGTCGACCGGTGCGCTCTTGCCCGGAGAGAGCAGCATCGTCGGTGGGGCCGGGGCTGGCGGCGGCTGGTGCGTCGCGTCGGGAATCGGCGTGGTGCCAGCGGCCTGACGGGCGGCGTGCCCCTCGCCGATCTCCTCGTGGTGGTCGCGCACCAGGGAGGAGTGCAGGTAGATGGCGTGCGGCATGACGGTGGCGCCGAGCATGGAGGCGGCCACCAGCAGGCTGCCCGAGCCCTGCAGCCGGGGGATGAGACCGGCGAAGGTCTCGCCCCAGTCCGGCGGGGAGATGAACAGCCCGCAAACGAAGCCGATCGTCACCACCACCAGGAGCGCGACCACGGCCCCCTCGAAGGTGCGTTGGCTGCGGCGCTCCTGGAGGGCCAGCAGCAGCATGGAGACGGCGCCGATGATCACGCCGCCGGTCAGCAGCGGGATGTTGAACAGCAGGTGCAGGGCGACGGCACCGCCGATCACCTCGGCCAGGTCGGTGGCGGCGGCGACCAGTTCGGCCTGTGCCCAGTAGGCCAGGCGGGTGCCGCGTCCGAGCCGGTCCCCAAGCAACTGCGGCAGTGAGCGGCCGGTGACGATGCCGAGCTTGGCGCTCTGATACTGGATGAGCACCGCCATGGCGTTGGCCAGTACCAGTACCCATACCAGCGTGTAGCCGTAGCGGGCGCCGGCGGTGATGTTCGCCGCGACGTTACCGGGATCCACGTAGGCGACCGCGGCCACGAATGCCGGACCGAGCAGCGCCAGCAGCCGGTGCCGGGGAGGGCTCGGCCGCGGCGTGTGCTTGCGCACGATGGCCTCGACGGCGGCGTCCGCGCCAGCGGCGGAGTCGACGGGATCGGGCACGGTCGGCCTCCTCACATGGTTTCGGCTACCCGAAACTCTACTCCCTTGTGAGGGTATTTGCGCTCAGGCGGCGTGACAGAGCCGTATCGACCGACCTCGGCACGTAACTGCTACCGATCTCGGTGCGGGATTCGGGATGGTTTCGGCGGGTCGGGGCGGTGCCGGTACGCTGGCGCGCGTGACCCCAGAAGAGCTCGCCGAAGCGATCCGCAACGTCCTCCTCGCCGCCGCCAGTGACGGCAGCCTCGCCCTGCCGGTGGAGGAGGTGCCGCTGCCCAAGGTCGAGCGCCCCCGCTCCCGCGAGCACGGCGACTGGGCCACCAACGTCGCCATGCAGCTGGCCAAGAAGGCCGGCACCAACCCGCGCGCCCTGGCCGAGCTGCTGGCCGAGCGCGTGGGCGCCCTGGACGGCGTCGCCTCCGCCGAGGTCGCCGGCCCTGGCTTCCTCAACATCCGCCTGGACGCCGCCAGCGCCGGCGAGCTCGCCCGCACCATCCTCAATGCAGGTACCGCCTACGGCACCAACGACTCCCTGGCCGGCCAGCACATCAACCTCGAGTACGTCTCCGCCAACCCCACCGGCCCGGTACACCTGGGCGGGGCCCGCTGGGCCGCCGTCGGCGACTCCCTGGCCCGCATCATGGCCGCCTGCGGCGCCGAGGTCACCCGTGAGTACTACTTCAACGACCACGGCACCCAGATCGACCGCTTCGCCCGCTCCCTGCTCGCCTCCGCCCGCGGCCAGGAGACACCCGAGGACGGCTACGGTGGCTCCTACATCGGGGAGATCGCCGCCCGCGTGACTGCGGACGAGACCGCCGCCGGCCGCCCCGACCCCGCCGGCCTGCCCGACGTCGAGGCCACCGAGGTCTTCCGCGCCCGCGGCGTCGACCTCATGTTCGCCGCCGTCAAGGCCGAGCTGCACGACTTCCGCACCGACTTCGACGTCTTCTTCCACGAGGACTCCCTGCACACCTCCGGCGCCGTCGAGCGCGCCATCGGCCGCCTGCGCGAGCGCGGCGTCATCTTCGAGGCCGACGGCGCCACCTGGCTGCGCACCACCGACTTCGGCGACGACAAGGACCGCGTCCTGATCAAGTCCGACGGCGACCCCGCCTACTTCGCCGCCGACGTCGCCTACTACCTGGACAAGCGTGCCCGCGGCGCCGACTGCGCCATCTACCTGCTCGGTGCCGACCACCACGGCTACATTGGCCGCATGATGGCCATGTGCGCCGCCTACGGCGACGAGCCCGGCGTCAACATGCAGATCATCATCGGCCAGCTGGTCAACCTGGTGCGCGACGGGCAGCCGGTGCGCATGTCCAAACGCGCCGGCACCGTGGTCACCCTGGAGGACCTGGTCGACGCCGTCGGCGTGGACGCGGCCCGCTACGCCCTGGCCCGCTCCTCCATGGACTCCATGATCGACATCGACCTGAACCTGCTGGCCTCCACCTCCAACGACAACCCCGTCTACTACGTCCAGTACGCCCACGCCCGTATCCGCTCCGTGGCCCGCAATGCCATCGAGCGGGGCGTGAGCCGCGAGGCCGGTTTCGACCCTGCCCAGCTGGACACTCCCCACGACTCCCAGCTGCTGGGCGTACTCGCCCAGTACCCGGCCATCGTCGCCCAGGCCGCCGCCCTGCGCGAGCAGCATCGCGTGGCCCGCTACCTGGAGACGCTGGCCGCCGCCTACCACACCTGGTACGGCGCCACCCGCGTCACCCCACGCGGCACCGATCCGGTCGACGCCGGTCACGTCGCCCGTCTGTGGGTCAACGACGCCGTCGGGCAGGTCATCGCCAACGGGCTGGGCCTGCTGGGCGTGAGCGCTCCGGAGCGCATGTGATGAGCGCCGTACCCGCGAGCGAGGCTCCCCTCGGCACCCTGGCCGCCCCCGAACCCGAGGTTCGTCCCGACCTGTGGCCCTCGACCACCGGGCGCGGCGCCGACGGCGCCTTGCAGATCGGCGGGCGCAGCGTGGGGGAGATCCTCGCCGACGCTCCCACCCCCGTGTTCGTCCTGGATGAGGCCGACCTGCGCGGCCGCGCCGCCACCTGGGCCGCCGCCATGGCCGAGGAGTTCTGGCCGGGCTACGGCATGAACGGTGGTGAAGCCTACTACGCCGGCAAGGCCTTCCTGACCACCCGGGTGGCCCGCACCGTACTGTCCGAGGGGCTGGGCATCGACACCGCCTCCGCCGGAGAGCTGGCCGTGGGCGTGGCCGCGCTGGCCGAGGTCGACGGCGAGGCCGCTACCGCCCACGCCACCCGGCTGGGCCTGCACGGCAACGGCAAGACCTGCGCCGAGATCCGCACCGCGCTGGCTCACCGGGTCGGCCACCTGGTCCTGGACTCGGCCGAGGAGATCGACCTGGCCGCCGCAGCCGTGCGCGAGCTGCGCGAGTCCGGTCACTACGCACCCGATGAGACCGGGTCGGTCATGCTGCGGCTGACCACCGGCATCCACGCCGGCGGGCACGAGTTCATCTCCACCGCCCACGAGGACCAGAAGTTCGGCATCTCCGTGGCCACCGGCGCCGCCCTCGACGCGGCCCGCGCCGTCGTGACCGCCCCTGAGCTGACCCTGCACGGGCTGCACTCCCACATCGGCTCCCAGATCTTCGACCTGGCCGGATTCCGGGAGGCCGTCGGCGTCGTGCTGAGGCTGCGCCACCAGATCGCCGAGGCGACCGGCGTGCTGTGCCAGGAGGTGGACCTGGGCGGCGGTTACGGCATCGCCTACACCGGCGCCGACCCCGTCGCCCCGTCGCCTGCCGAGGTCGCCCGCGCCCTGGCGGAGGCGGTCCGCTCCCTGTGCGCCGAGCTGGGCGACGCCGTCCCGCACGTGTCGGTGGAGCCCGGCCGGTCCATCGCCGGCCCGTCCATGGTCACCCTGTACACCGTGACCGGGCTCAAGCGCGTGGAGCTGGGGGAGGGTGCCGCCCGCCTTTACGTGAGCGTAGACGGCGGCATGAGCGACAACATCCGCCCCGCCCTGTACGACGCGGCCTACACCGCGCTGGTGGCCAACCGTCGCCCCGACCCGGAGGCCGGGCTGGTGCGCGCGCGCGTGGTCGGCAAGCACTGCGAGAGCGGCGACGTGGTGGTGCGCGACGTGGACCTGCCCGCCGACCTCGCCGTCGGCGACGTGCTGGCGGTGCCGGCCACCGGCGCCTACGGGCGCTCCATGGCGAGCAACTACAACCTGTTCACCCGGCCCGGCGTCGCCTGGGTAGAGGCGGGCCGGCAGGGGTGGGTGCTGCGCCCGGAGACCATCGCGGACCTGTTGGCCCTGGAGGGGGACTAGGCCGACGGATCTGCCGGGTCGAGTGCGCG
This sequence comes from Actinomyces ruminis, assembly GCF_002154335.2. Classification (GTDB taxonomy): domain Bacteria; phylum Actinomycetota; class Actinomycetes; order Actinomycetales; family Actinomycetaceae; genus Actinomyces; species Actinomyces ruminis. The sequence goes on along the minus strand of NZ_MTPX02000007.1, from coordinate 4,200 downwards.
CAGCCCCTGCGCGCGGGCGGCGGCGGCCAGACGTGCGTTATGGGTGAGGACTGTCACCGGGTCACGCGGGTCATCCAGGATGGTGGCGGTAGCCAGGTGAATCGCATCCAGTGACTTGAGCTCGCCGGTCAGTTCCTTGGCTCGGCCGATTACGGCGTCATTGATTGCGCACAGTCCAATCATCCGCAGCGCTGCGTCAGCAACGGCCGGAGCACGCTTTTCCCGGCGCAATGCCCTAAACACCTCGAGTTCGAGTAACACCGAGGAGAGCAGCTTGTCATCCGTAGCGGCGAGGTGAGCGGAGACGGCCTCATGACCGGGTTGGGCCAGGAGCGCCAAGAGCATGGCGGAGGCGTCAAGATAGATCACCGGTCTTCCTCTCGCTCAGTCATGAAGTCGGCGTACAACTGGGCGCCATTTGGAACATCGATACTGGGCAGCGGACCGGTTCGTCCGTGTTCGGCCTCTCGATGAGACCTTCGCACAGCAGACGTTCGTAGGGAGTCTCCTCGGGGTCGATTGGCACCAGGCGGACGACTGGGCGGCCACGGTCGGTGACGGTGACGGGGCGACCGGAGGAGACGACGTCGGCCACGATCCGCCCGGAGCGCTGATTGAGCTCGCGGAGGCTGACAGTGCGGGCGCCTGCGGTGACGCCAGGACCGGAGTCGGAGGACTGCGCAGGGGCTCCATGCGGACTGCCTACGGGTTGCGCATTCATGACTGGATTGTCCCGAATGTTCTACACGCTCTACAAGACTCTGCTCGGTGGCGTGCGATGCGCGGTGATCCATTAGGGGAAGATCCCTACTCCTTGGGGAGGAGGAGGGGGTGCCGCGATTCAGCCCCGGGGACGTACTGCGCCGGTGAGATCTTCCTTACGGTCTGTATATGGACATGACGCGCTCTTCCCTGGAGACCCCACCCCCGGCGTGGGGACGATACGACGACGTGTCGGGCTACGGCCGTAGCGCAAGCCACCCGCGGCATGACGGTCTGGTCGTCGTCTGGGCGCTGGCCACCTGCATACTGGTCGGACTGCTACTCGTGGTCGCCGTAACTCCCTCCCTGTATACCGCCACGGGGCTCGCGCTGAGCCTGTCGGCTCTCCTGGCCTGGTCCGTCCTCAGCGCCCGGGTGGTACGCGGCCTGCGTTGATGTTCCCCGACCGATCTCGGCACGTAACGTCTACCGACCTCGACGCGTTGGTGATGCACATGGGTGAGAGGAGGGGGCGGCCACTTCCACTCGCCGCCTATGCTGTGCCGAGTCATGCTCGTCCGCCCGGCGAGCCCGCACACATTCGCAAGGTGGTTCCCGTGAAACAGCAGGTAGCCCAGGAAACGTCGCAGCCGACCGCTCCGGTCGCGGCGAGGCAGCAGCGCCCCACACTGCGCGTCGGCGTCCTCGGGTCCGGCACCGTCGGCACCCAGGTGATCCGGTTGCTGCTCGAGCAGGCCGACGACTTCGCCGCCCGCTCCGGCGCCCGACTGGAGATCACCGGCGTCGCCGTACGGGATGTGGACGCACCCCGCGACGAGGCCGTCCCGCGCGACCTGCTCACCGACGACGCCCAGGCCGTCGCCACCTCCAACGACATCGTCATCGAACTCATCGGCGGCATCGAGCCGGCCCGCACCCTCATCCTGGCCGCCTTCGCCTCCGGCGCCAGTGTGATCACCGGCAACAAGGCCCTCATCGCCGCCCACGGACCCGAGCTGTACGCGGCCGCCGCCGAGGCGAACACCGACTTCTACTACGAGGCCGCCGTCGCCGGCGCCATCCCCGTGGTATACGCCCTGCGCGAGTCCATGGCCGGGGACCGCGTCACCAGCGTGCTCGGCATCGTCAACGGCACCACCAACTACATCCTGGACGAGATGAGCACCAAGGGCCTGTCCTTTGAGGAGGCCCTGGCCGCCGCCCAGGAGCTCGGTTACGCCGAGGCCGACCCCACCGCCGACGTCGATGGGCTCGACGCCGCCGCCAAGGCCGCCATTATTGCCTCCCTCGCCTTCCACACCCGCGTCGGAATGAACGACGTCGAGGTCGAGGGCATCCGCTCCATCACCGCCGATGACATCCGCGAGGCCCACGCCTCCGGCTGCGAGCTCAAGCTGCTGGCCATCGCCCAGCGCCGCGAGGACGAGCAGGCCAGCGGTATCTCGGTGCGCGTGCACCCCGCCCTGGTGCCCGCAGACCACCCGCTGGCCAGCGTCCATGGCGGCTTCAACGCCGTACTGGTGGAGGCCGAGGCCGCCGGGCGGCTCATGTTCTACGGCCAGGGCGCCGGCGGCACCCCCACCGCCTCCGCCGTACTCTCCGACGTCGTCGCCGCCGCCGCCCACCGCGTCAATGGCGGGCAGGCGCCCCGCGAGTCCAACTACGCCGACCTGCCGATCCTGCCCCCCGAGCAGGCGCTGACCCGCTACCAGATCCAGCTGCGGGTGGCCGACGCTCCCGGATCACTGGCCGCCGTCGCCCAGGTCTTCGGCGATCACGACGTCTCCATTAACTCGGTGCGCCAGGCCAGCTATGTGGACGTCGGTGACGAACTGGCGCTGGTCACCATCGTCACCCACGCCGCCCCCGTATCTCGGCTCGAGGCCGCCGTGGACGGGCTGCGCGCCCAGGAACGCGTCGCCGAGGTCGTCTCCACCCGCCGCGTCGAAGGACTGTGACGCCGAAATGAGACTGGCCAACGAGCACGCGGCGGTGCGCGTGCCCGCAACCACCGCGAACATGGGCCCCGGCTTCGACTCCTTCGGCATGGCCTTCACCTACTACGACGAGGTCGAGGTCCGCCCGATCGTAGGCGCCACCAACGTCACCGTGGAGGGCGTGGGGGAGGGCATCGTCCCCACCGACGACTCCAACCTGGTGGTGCGGGCGCTGCGCGCCGGCCTAGAGGCCGCCGGCGCCCCCCAGGCCGGATTCGAGATGCACTGCGTCAACCGCATCCCCCACGGCGGCGGCATGGGCTCTTCGGCGAGTGCCGCCGTCGCCGGCCTCATGCTCGCCCGCGGACTGCTCTCGGACCCGGATGCATTGCCGGATGGGGAGATCTTCCGGATCGCCACCGGCTTCGAGGGACACCCGGATAACGTCGCACCGGCCGTATTCGGGGGTGCCACCGTCGCCTGGATCGAGGCGGACGGCACCCCGCGCGCTGCGCCCATGCCCGTGGACGCGAGTTTGGCGGTGAGCCTGCTCGTACCGCCGTCGACAACCCGACTGAGCACCGAAGAGGCCCGCAAGGTCCTGCCCGATGTGGTGCCGCGTGCCGACGCCCTGTTCAATACCTCCCGCGCCGCCATTCTCATGCTGGCCCTCGCGGGCCGGCCGGATCTGCTGATGGCCGGAACCGAGGACCGGCTCCACCAGGAGTACCGGCGCGGTGTCCTGCCCGCCTCCATGGCCGTCATGGATTCGCTGCGCGAACAGGGCTACCCGGCGGTCATATCCGGCGCCGGCCCCACGGTGCTCGTGCTGGCGGCCTTGTCGCAACAGACGCGCTTCACCCTGGAGCGGCACGGGTGGACGGTGCTGCGCCCCGGGATTGACCTGGACGGCGCGCAACTGGTCTCGTCGCTGTCCTAAAGGGGAGAGGATTCACACCCCTGCTCGGCGAAATGCGAATCGAATCGCGCGGCAGGTCTGCTACTGTTTCCCTCGACGGTGAGCCGAAACGAAGCGGCACGCCGTATGCGCACCAGGCTGAGGCCGCAGGCCCTGCCATGGACCTCGTTGGTGCACGACTTCATCCCGTGACATTCCGGGGCAGTCCCAGATACATCTGCCTTACCGGCGGATGCTCACACCGTTAAAGGACACTCGTGACCGAGATCTCTAGCGCCCGCCCTTCGCTGTCCACCATGCGGCTGGCCGAGCTTCAGCAGCTCGCCTCATCCATGGGGCTAAAGGGCACCTCACGTATGCGGAAGAGCGAACTCATCGCCGCTATTCGCGAACACCAGTCCGGCAACACCGCCGCCCCGGCGGCGCAGCCGACCGAGTCGACCGAGCCCGCCGCTCCCACCCGGCGTCGCGCTCGCACCCCTAACCTTCCCCCCGCGTCGGAGACTAGCGCCGATGCCGCCGTCACCGCGCCGGCATCGCAGACACCCGCCGCGCAGGCAGACATCGAGTCGCCCGCGCCGCAGGCAGGCGACCGCGCCCGGGGCCGTGCCCGCCGCCGCG
>NZ_MTPX02000008.1 GCF_002154335.2 Actinomyces ruminis | reverse complement strand
CCCCGGTGGTCGGCGGTGCGGTGTGGGACGCGGTGCCGCCCGGCGCCGTCGAGCCCGGCGCCCGGAGTCGGCTGCTGGTGATGACGTCGTTGGAAGGCGCGGTAGGCCCAGTACGCCAGCCCCACCGCCAGGCAGCTCCACACCACGGGCCAGAAGCCGTTGTACAGGTCCGACTGGGCCAGGCCGGTGATGTACCAGGACGGGACCAGGCCGTGGTCGAGCAGCACCCAGCCGGCAATGAAGGTGGCCAGCGCCCCGGCGAGTCCGGCGTCGAAGTCGCCGTTCAGTGCCTGCTCCAGGTGGATGCGTCCGTCGGACTCCTCGGGCATGAGCGCCCAGCCGAGGCCGTACAGCACCAGCCCGACCCCGCTGAAGATGGTCAACACCAGCCATATGCAACGCACCAGGGTGGGGTCCAGGCCAAGGCGGCGGGCGACGCCGCCGGCCACACCACCGATCCAGCGCTCATTGGTGCGTACCAGGCCGGTGCGGCGCAGGGACTCGAAGAACCCTGCCGCGGCCGGCGTGGTAGGGGCGCGGACGCGCCGGCGTCGGGTGGGAAGGCGCCCTGCGGCGGCACAGTGCCGAGGGGATCGGTGCCCGGCGGCAGGTTGCCCGGGGGGGACGGCACCCGGTGGAGGGACCGGCCCACCGGGCTGGGCGGGCTGCCCGGCACCGGGGCTGGGCGCCTGCTCTTGAGGCTGCTCGGCGGACGGCTCGGGAGGGGGCACTTCGCTCATGGCCCTATCTTCGGCTCGTCGGCCACGCCGAGGCGATGGGGGTCCCCCCTGAGCCTCCCCCGATTCCCACACCGGGGGTCCCTGATTTCCGCCCGTGGCCCTGCATGGGAGACGGAACGGCGTGCCACCATGGGGCCATGACCCAGACGGCCTCCGGCACGCCCCCCGCATTCGGGGAGCGGTCTGCGCCCACCCCGTCCGCGCCCCCGCAGCAGCGGCCGACGTCGGCGGCCGCTGCTGCGGGCGTAGGTGCGGGTGCGCCGTCGTCCGGTCGCCCGCCGCTGCTGCGTCCACCCTTCCGGGCCGTGGCGCCGTGCCCGTCGCGGGTCCTTGCCGGCGTATGCGCGGGACTCGCCGTCCACCTGGGGCTGCCGGTAGGCGTCGTGCGGCTGGGCATGGTGCTGGCGGGAGTCATGAGCGGCGCCGGCATCCTGCTGTATCTGCTGCTGTGGGCGTTCGTGCCCACCGGCAACCCGCTCAGCCCGGCACCGCTGCCACCCGCGCGAGCTCGGCTCGCCGCCCGGTTGGCGGGTCGCACCGCCGATCGGCCGTTGTTGACGCCCAGACTGCGTGGCCTGGTCGGGGGCGCTGCGCTACTGGTTGCGGCGGCCCTTATCGCCGCCTGGCGGCAGGGAGCCTTCTCCGGTGGCGCAGGTTGGCTGCTGCCGCTGATCCTGGTCACCTCTGGTGCCGCCCTGGCCTGGTCCCAGGCCGATGCTCTGACCGGCCCGGAACGGGATTCCGGCACCGTCGTGCGCCTGGCCGGCGCGTGGTGTTGACCGCCGTCGGCGTGCTGCTACTGATCGGCGACGACACCCCGCCGCGTGAGTTGTTCAAAGGCGTACTTACCGGAGGTGCGCTGGTGCTCGGCATCGGCCTGGTGCTGGCGCCCCTGTGGCTGCGCACCAACCGCGCTCTGTCGGACACCCGGGCCGCCGAGGCCCGCGAGGCCGAGCGCGCCGACATCGCCGCCCACCTGCACGACTCCGTGCTGCAGACCCTCACCCTGATCCGCAAGCGCGCCGACGACCCCGAGACGGTGGCCCGCCTGGCCCGCTCCCAGGAGCGCGAACTGCGTGCCTGGCTGTACACCGACCGCCCCGAGGCAGCCACCTCAACCGCCGACGTCCTGCGCGACCTGGTGGCCGAGATCGAGGATCGCCACGGCGTCGAGGTGGAGCTCGTGATTGTGGGGGACCGGCCCCCAGACGCGGCAACGGAGGTCGTGGTCGCCGCCGCCAGGGAGGCGCTGTCCAATGCCGTGCGCCACGGGGCGGCGCCGGTGAGCGCCTACGCCGAGATCTCCGTCGACCACCTGGACGTGTTCGTACGCGACCACGGCACCGGCTTCGACCTCGCCACCGTCGCCCCCGACCGCCACGGCGTGAAGGAGTCGATCATCGGACGCATGGAGCGCCACGGCGGCCACGCCACCGTGCGCTGCCGCGAGAATGGCACCGAGGTGCACCTGTCCCTGGCCGCACCGGCCGTCCCGTCCACGCCGGCGTCCACCGCCTCCGCGGCCTCGGCCGGGCCCCCCTCTCCGTACTAAACCGGCCGGCCCAAGCCATCGCCTGCCGCAGCCCACCCCATCCAGAACCAGGAATCCCCATGACCCAGCCGCCCACCTCCGAGCCGCCCCAGCCCCCGCTGCGCATCCTCGTCGTCGACGACCACGCCCTGGTACGCGCCGGCGTGCGCGCCGAACTCGCCGCCGACGCTCCCGACATGGAGGTGATCGCGGAGGCCGACGACGTTGAGGGCGCCATCGCCGCCGTTCACGCCCTGACCCCCGACGTCGTCCTGCTGGACGTGCACCTGCCCGGCGGCAACGGTGGGGGCGGTGCCGAGGTCGTCACCGCCTGCCGGGACATGCCGGCCACCCGCTTCCTGGCCCTGTCCGTCTCCGACGCCTCCGAGGACGTCGTCGGGGTCATCCGCGCCGGCGCCCGCGGCTACGTCACCAAGGCCATCTCCTCCACCGACCTGGCCCAGGCGGTGCGGCGCGTCGCCGCCGGGGACGCCGCCTTCTCCCCGAGGCTCGCCGGCTTCGTACTGGACGCCTTCGGCGCCGGGGCCGGGGAGGTGGCCGTGGCCGACTCGGAGCTGGACCGCCTCTCCGCCCGTGAGCGCGAGGTCATGCGGCTGATCGCCCGCGGCTACACCTACAAGGAGTGCGCCGCCGAGCTCTTCATCTCCGTCAAGACGGTGGAGACCCACGTGTCCGCCGTGCTGCGCAAGCTGCAGCTGTCCAACCGCAACGAGCTCACCCGCTGGGCCGCCGCCCGCCGCATCGTGTAGGCGGCCCGGCGGACGGTAAACTGTGGCCTGTCCCGCAGGAACCGTGCCCTGAGTAGAACGAGGTGACCACATGGCGGACTTCCTGACAAGTATGTTGTTAGTTGTTGCATGTGTCGCAGGCGGTCTCACGGTCACAGTCATCGGCGTCAAGATGAAGCGAGGCACCCTGAAACCGAACTCCTTCGCAGGCGTGCGCATCCCCCGCGCCTACCGCTCCGAGGAGGACTGGTATCAGATCCAGTCGGCCTCCGCGAACGCCACCTTGCTGATGGGCTTCATGTTCTTCGACTGCGCGGTGCTGTTCGCGATCCAGGCCTTCTTGCCCGAGGTCATACCATTCTTAGTCCCGTCAGGCATATTCGTGCTCCAGTCGATCCTCGGCATTGCCTGATCTGGCACAGTGCGCTGACCGCAGGGAAGGAGCCGACCGGCCGCTGAGCCGGTCACCGCGGCGCGTGCGCGCGTAACGGGGTGAATCGTGCGAAGATGACGGCCGTGACAGAGCAGGCCCAGCAGTCGATGCCCGAGCAGATCGCCAGGGCCGCCGCACACGTCGCCGCAGGCGGGCTTCTTTCCCTGCCCACCGACACCGTCTACGGCCTGGGCGTGCGCGCCGACGACGCCGACGCCGTGGCCCGACTGCTGGCCGCCAAGGGACGGGGCCGCTCCATGCCGCCGCCCGTACTGGTCGCCGACGCGGCTCAACTTGACGGCGTCGTCGCCCACGTCCCGGACGCTGCCCGGGCGCTCATGGATGCCTTCTGGCCCGGGGCGCTGACCCTGGTGCTCGACGCCGCCGTCGGCCTCGGTTGGGACCTGGGGGACACCGGCGGCACGATCGCCGTGCGCATGCCCGACCACCCCGTCGCCCTGGCCCTCCTGCGCGCCACCGGCCCCATGGCCGTGACCAGCGCCAACGCCACGGGACGGCCACCGGCCACCGACGCCGTCGGCGTGCGCGCCGCCTTCCCGGGCCGCGTCGTCGACGTCGCTGACGCGCCCCGGCCGGGCGAGATGGGAGCGGTGCCGACGCAGATCCTCCTGCTGGACGGCGGCCCCACCCCCGGGCCAGTGCCCTCCACCATCGTGTCCCTGGCCGGGGCGACCGCCCGGGGCCCCGAGCTGCTGCGCGAGGGCGTTATTACCTGGGCGCAGTTGGAGAGTGTGGGCGCGTGAAGGTCTACCTGCTGGTACTGCTGGTCGCTGCGGCCGTCACTTACGTGGCCGTGCCGATCGTGCGTCACCTCGCCCTGGTCAGCGGTGCCCTCACCCCGGTGCGGGCGCGGGACGTGCACTCCACCCCCATTCCACGGCTGGGTGGTGTGGCCATGTTCGCCGGCTTCGCCACCGCGATGGTGGTTGCCTCACAGGTGCCCTACCTGTCCCGAGTCATCGACTCCTCGGCCTGGGCAGTGGTACTGGGGGCCGGCCTGGTGTGTGCCCTCGGCGTTATCGACGACCTGTGGGAACTGGACTGGATGACCAAGCTGGTGGGGCAGGTGTTGGCCGCCGGCGTCATGGCGTGGCAGGGCGTACAGCTGATTACCTTCCCCGTCGGCGGGCTGACGCTCGGCTCCTCGCGACTATCGCTGTTCTCCACGATCATCGTGGTGCTGGCGGTTATCAACGCCGTCAACTTCGTCGACGGCCTGGACGGGCTGGCCGCCGGCATCATCGGCATCGGTGCCTCCGCCTTCTTCCTATACATATACGTGCTCACCCGGCACACCTCCCCGGAGTCCTACACCTCCCTGGCAGCCACGGTGATGGCGGCCTGATCGGCATCTGCCTGGGATTCCTGCCGCACAACTTCCATCCCGCCACCATCTTCATGGGCGATTCCGGCTCCATGCAGCTGGGACTGATCAGTGCCGCCGGCACCATCATCGTCACCGGGCAGGTCGACCCGGGTACGCTCGGGGGCCCGACGGCGGTGCCCGTGTTCCTGCCCGTGCTCATCCCCCTGGCGGTGCTGCTGCTGCCGCTGATGGACATGCTCATGGCAATCGTGCGCCGCACCCGCGCCGGCCACAGTCCCTTCCACCCCGACCGCATGCACATGCACCACCGACTGCTCGCCGCCGGCCACTCCCACCGCCGCGCCGTGCTGGTGATGTACGTGTGGGCGGCCGTGGCCGCGTACTCCGTGGCCGCAATGGCCTTCTTCCCCCTGAGCTGGGTGCTGGCGGGCGCCGCCGTCGGCGTGGCCCTCGCCTGGTGGTCACGGCGGATCTGATGCCCGGCGTCCGTCAGGCCTGGGCCCGCCACCTGGGTGCCCGTCATGCCCGCCCCCGGCACGGCAGAGGTAGCCGACGTTGAAGCAGAAACCGAGACAGAGCAAGAAGCAGCCCCTGTCGCAGCGGATGTCGCAGCAGTCGCTGTTCCGCCGCACCGCCGTGCGCGTGGCATGGACGGGTGGGGTAATCGCCGCAGCCGCGTTGATTGCCGGCGCCCTGGCCGGTGGCAGCGCCTGGGCCGGGGCGGCGTGGGGCGCTCTGATCGGGGTTCTGCTGACCCTCATCACCGTGGGCGCCCTGCTCATCCCCTGGGACCGCTTCCCAATGTTCGCGTCGGCCGGCGTCATGGCCTCATTCGCCGCCAAGATCCTGGTGATGATCGGGGTGGTGCTGGTGCTCGGAGCGCACCGGGAGGCACTGGCCCCGGGTTGGTTCTTCTGCGCCTTCGCCGCAGTACTGCTGGGGGTGACCGCCGTCGAGGTCGTCTCGCTCGGTTCCGGCAGCCACGCGCCCTCTGGCCGGTCGGGCAGGAATGGCGGCGAGAAGGACGCGGCGAACCCGGGCGCTTAGACGGCGCGGACCGTCAGCCCGCCCGCGTTCCGGCAGAGTCCGAATCGCATGGCTCACCTGCACGCCGCCATATCGACCGACCTCGGCACGTAACGTCTACCGACATTGGCGAAAGTGCGACCGGGGTTGAAGCAGGGCTGGGTCACTGCCCCATGAGGGGAGTAGCATGACCGCCAGGTGCTGGCGCCGGATGCGGTGATGAATGCCATCGGGCATCACTGCTACGGCGCACCGCGGTAGCATTCCGCAGTCCGCAATCGTTCCTGAGGAGGTCCGGTGACAACGAGCGCGATCCTCGCATCCGGTCTGGCCGCGATCGTCCCGGCAGCGGATGAGGGCGGCTTCGAGGCCCCGTCGATCGACGACTTCTATCCCGAGCCCTTTGCCTTCCTGGGCACCCCCTTCGAGCTCAACCGGGTCATGCTGGTGCGCATCATCATGACGCTGGTGCTGGTGGCCCTGTTCGGCATCGGCGCGTCCCGCGCCAAGGTGGTGCCTGGGCGCTTCCAGAACGTGCTGGAGATGCTGCTGGAGTTCGTCCGTAAGAACATTGCGGTCGAGATCCTCGGCGAGAAGTACGGCGAGCGCTACACCCCGATCATCACCACGATTTTCCTGGGCGTGTTCTTCCTGAACCTCTCCGGCGTGATCCCCGGCCTGCAGATCGCCTCCACCGGCGTGGTGGGCATGCCGCTGGTGTTTGCCATCGTCTCCTACATCACCTTCATCTATGCGGGTGTGCGTACGAACGGGGTCGGAAAGTTCACCCTGCGCTCGCTGGTGCCGGCGGGCGTGCCCGGCTTCCTGTACCCCCTGATCGTCCCGGTCGAGTTCCTGTCCACCTTCGTGATGCGACCGTTCACGCTGACCGTCCGACTCATGGCGAACATGATCTCCGGACACCTGCTGCTGTCGCTGTGGTTCCTGGCCACCAACGCGCTGTTCGTGTACGCGTCGGCGCAGCTGAAGGCTGTTGGCGTCGTCACTATGGCGGCGGGTATCGTCTTCATCCTGTTCGAGACGTTCATCGCCGCTCTGCAGGCCTATATCTTCGCCCTGCTGTCCGCCGTCTACATCGAATCGTCGGTGCACCTGCACTGACACGCCCGAATAATCCACCACCACCCACCAACACTGAGGAGAAACCCCATGGGAATCACCGGTTCTATCGCGACGATCGGCTACGCCCTGGCGACCGTCGGTCCCGCCCTCGGCATCGGCATGGTCGTGGCCAAGACCCAGGAGTCCACCGCTCGGCAGCCCGAGGTCGCCGGTGTGCTGCGCACCAACATGTTCATCGGTGCGGCCCTGATCGAGGCCCTCGGCCTGCTCGGCTTCGTCGCCGGCTTCATCTTCTCGTGATCGATACGGAGTGACCAGCATGTCTGTCGGTACCGTCGTGCTGCCGGCGGCCGGGACTCCGGAGGGGATTGGTCTGTTCATCCCTGACCTGGCCGACCTGGTTTGGGGCACGATCTGCTTTCTGATCATCGCCGTCGTCCTGGTCAAGTACGCCCTGCCACGATTCAACGCGGTGCTCGATGAACGCACCGCGAAGATCGAGGAGGGGCTCGCCCTGACGGAGAAGGCCAAGGAGGAGCAGTCCGGAGCCGAGGCCCGTGCGGCTCGGCTCGTGGAGGACGCCCGTCTGGAGGCCGCCAAGATCCGCGAGAACGCGCAGGCGGAGGCGGACAAGATCATTGCCGACGCGCGCGCCGAGGCCGCCGGTGAGGCGGGCCGCGCCATGGAGGCCGCCGAGCGGCAGATCCAGGCGGACAAGCAGGCCGCCCAGATCTCACTGCGCTCCGAGGTTGGCCTGCTGGCCACCGACCTGGCCGAGAAACTCGTCGGCGAGCACCTGACCGACACCGAACTGTCCAGCCGCGTGATCGACCGCTTCCTCGACGAGCTGGAGGACGCCCCGGTCAGCACAGCCTGGTCCGCGAGAGCGGGGTCGGTCCGGTGAAGGCCGGCACCGCCACCACCCGCGCCCACGCCGAGGAGGCCTGGGCGCCCGTCCTGGCCGCCGCCGGCGCGCAGGGCCAGGAACTGGGCGAACAGATCCTCGCCATGGCGCACGCGATCGCCTCCAACCCGCTGCGCGGGCCGCTGACCGACCCCAACCGGGAGCCGGAGCACAAGGCCGCGCTGGCCTCACGGTTATTCGCCGGGCGGGTTGACGCGCGGGTGGTGGAGCTGCTGCAGGGCATGGTCCGGGGCCGCTGGTCGCGTCCCGTCGACCTGATCAGTGCGCTGCACGACCTGGGCATCCAGTCGATCCTCGCCGGCGCCCGGGCGGGCGGCACCCTCGACGACGTCGAGCAGGAGGTCTTCGCCGTCTCCCGGCAGGTCGCCGCAAACCGGGAGATCCGCGAGGCACTCGAGCCGGCCCGCCGCACCAGCACCGAGGCCCGCGTGCGCCTGGCCCAGCGGCTGTTCGCCTCCCGCATCTCTCACCCCGCCATGACCCTGGTGGTCTGGTGCGTGCGGCACCAGCCGGAGGTCGCCGTCGGCGGGGTGCCCTACAACCTGCGCCGCGTCACCGAGTTGGCCGCCGCCATGCAGAACCGGGTGATCGCCGACGTCGTCACCGCCGTGCCGCTGACCACCCAGCAGCAGGCCCGGTTGCGTGACATCCTGGCCCGCCGCCTGGGATACGACGTCGAACTCAACCTGGAGGTCGACCCGGAAGTCATCGGCGGCGTGCGGGTCATGGTGCGCGACCTCGTCATGGACAACACCGTGCGCCACTCGCTGGCCGGGCTGCGCGCCGCACTGACCGGATGACCCGACGCCACACACAAGCCAAACGAACCGCTGCGAGAACGCAGCCAGCCACAGCGAAGGAGACGACAGATGCTGATATGACCATCGCCGCGGAGGACGTGCGCTCCGCCCTGGACGAGTTCGTCGATTCCTACCGGCCGGCGGAAGTTGCCGCCGATGAGATCGGGCACGTGGTCTTCGCCGCCGACGGCATCGCCCACGTGGAGGGTCTGCCCGGCGCCATGGCCAACGAGCTGCTCACCTTCGAGGACGGCACCGCCGGACTGGCCATGAACCTGGACGAGCGGCAGATCGGCGTGGTCATCCTGGGCGACTACTCCGACATCGACGAGGGGCAGGTCGTGCACCGCACCGGCGAGGTGCTCTCGGTCCCGGTGGGGGACGCCTTCCTCGGGCGCGTCGTCGACCCCCTGGGCCGTCCCATCGACGGGCTCGGTGAGATCGCCGCCGAGGGACGCCGCGCCCTGGAGCTGCAGGCACCCGGCGTGATGATGCGCAAGTCCGTGCACGAGCCGCTGCAGACCGGCCTGAAGGCCATCGACTCCATGATCCCGATCGGCCGCGGGCAGCGCCAGCTGATCATCGGCGACCGCAAGACGGGCAAGACCGCCATCGCCCTGGACACGATCCTGAACCAGAAGGCCGCCTGGGAGACCGGCGACCCCTCCCAGCAGGTGCGCTGCATCTACGTGGCCACCGGCCAGAAGGGCTCCACGATCGCCTCGGTGCGCGCCACCCTGGAGGAGCGCGGCGCCCTGGAGTACACCACCATCGTCGCCTCCCCGGCCTCCGACCCGGCCGGCTTTAAGTACCTGTCGCCCTACACCGGCTCGGCCATCGGCCAGCACTGGATGTACGGCGGCAAGCACGTGCTGATCGTCTTCGACGACCTGTCCAAGCAGGCGGAGGCCTACCGCGCCGTTTCCCTGCTGCTGCGCCGTCCGCCGGGCCGCGAGGCCTACCCCGGTGACGTCTTCTACCTCCACTCCCGGCTGCTGGAGCGCTGCGCCAAGCTGTCCGACGAGCTGGGGGCCGGCTCGATGACCGGCCTGCCGATCATCGAGACCAAGGCCAACGACGTCTCCGCCTACATCCCCACCAACGTCATCTCCATTACCGACGGGCAGATCTTCCTGCAGTCCGACCTGTTCAACGCCGACCAGCGCCCCGCCGTCGACGTGGGCATCTCGGTGTCTCGCGTCGGTGGTGACGCGCAGATCAAGGCCATGAAGAAGGTCGCCGGTACCCTCAAGATCACCTTGGCGCAGTACCGCTCCATGCAGGCCTTCGCCATGTTCGCCTCCGACCTGGACGCTGCTACTCGTCAGCAGCTGACGCGCGGCGAGCGGCTCATGGAGCTGCTCAAGCAGCCGCAGTTCACGCCCTATCCGGTCCAGGAGCAGGTCGCCAGCGTGTGGGCGGGCACCAACGGCTACCTCGACGACCTCCCCGTCGCCGACGTGCTGCCCTTTGAGCGTGCGCTGCTGGACCACCTGCGCCGCAACACCTCCATCCTGGACACCATCCGCGACACCGGTCAGCTGGACGAAGACACCGAGGCGGCCCTGCGTCAGGCCGTGGAGGCCTTCCGCACCACCTACCTGTCCGGCGGGCGCATGCTGTCCGGGCAGGTAGAGGCACTTGAGGAAGAGGTGCCCGCGGAGCACACCGCCGAGCAGATCGTGGTCAAGAGGGGCTGACGCACGTGCAGGGAACCAGCGCATCTACAAGCAGCGCATCCGGTCTACCCAGACGCTGCAGAAGGTCTTCCGGGCCATGGAGCTGATCGCTTCCTCCCGGATCGGTTCCGCACGCCACAACGCCCAGGAGGCCGGCCCCTATGACCACGCCCTGAGCCAGGCGGTTGCCGCCGTCGGCACCCACGCCGCCCTGGATCATCCGCTCACCCGGGAGCGGGAGGACACCAACCGGGTGGCCGTCCTCGTGCTCACCTCGGACCGGGGCATGGCCGGCGCCTACTCCGCGACCATCCTGCGGGAGACCGAGCGGCTGATCGAGCAGCTGGTGGCGGACGGCAAGGAGCCGGTCCTGTTCACCTACGGGCGCCGTGCGAGCGCGTACTTCGCCTTCCGCGGACGTCCCGTGGAGTTCTCCTGGACCGGCGAGTCCGACCGCCCCAGCGACACCTCCATCGAGGAGGTGGCGACGGTCCTGCTGGACTACTTCCTGTCCAGCCCCGAGGCCGGCGGCGTAGCGGAGGTCCACATCGTCTTCACCCGCTACGTTTCCATGGTCTCGCAGGTGCCCGAGGTGCGCCGCATGCTGCCGCTGAAAGTCGTGGACGTAGACGGCCCCGGGGAGCTGAGCCGTGAGGACCTGGCCGCCGACGTCGAACGAGTCCGGGCCGAGCGGACCGGCGCCCGCCCCCTGTACGAGTTCTCGCCCAGCGCCGACGCCGTCCTGGATGCCCTGCTCACCCGCTACGTGCGCAGCCGCATCCGCAATGCCCTGCTGCAGGCCGCCGCCTCCGAGCTGGCCAGCCGGCAGCAGGCCATGCACACGGCCACCTCGAACGCCGAGGACCTGATCGCCACCTACACCCGCCTGGCCAACGCCGCCCGCCAGGGCGACATCACCCAGGAAATCACCGAGATCGTCTCGGGCGCCGACGCCCTCGGTTCGCAATAGCGGCCCGTCGCACCACCCGACTCACAGCCAATCAACCCCAGCAGCTTCTGGCAGAACGGACACGGAAGAACGCATCATGACCGACACGACCCCCCAAGGGACCACCCCCGCCATCGGGCACGTCACCCGGATCATCGGCGCCGTCGTCGACGTCGAGTTCCCGCCGGACGCGATCCCCGCGATGTACAACGCGCTGAAGGTGACCGTGAACGCCACCGGTGAGGGCGATGCGACCCACGAGATCACCCTCGAGGTGGCTCAGCACCTGGGCGACAACATCGTGCGCACCGTCTCGCTCAAGCCCACCGACGGGCTGGTGCGCGGCACCGAGGTGCGCGACACCGGTGCCCCCATCTCCGTGCCTGTCGGGGATGTCACCCTCGGGCACGTCTTCAACGTCACCGGCGAGGTGCTCAACCTCGCCGACGGAGAGCACCTGGAGATCAACGAGCGCTGGCCCATCCACCGCCAGCCGCCGACCTTCGAACAGCTCGAGGCCAAGGAGCAGATGTTCGAGACCGGCATTAAGGTCATCGACCTGCTGACCCCCTACGTGCAGGGCGGCAAGATCGGCCTGTTCGGTGGTGCCGGCGTCGGCAAGACGGTTCTGATCCAGGAGATGATTCAGCGCGTCGCCCAGAACCACGGCGGTGTGTCCGTGTTCGCCGGTGTCGGTGAGCGCACCCGTGAGGGCAACGACCTGATCGGGGAGATGGACGAGGCCGGCGTGTTCGACAAGACCGCGCTGGTGTTCGGGCAGATGGACGAGCCGCCGGGCACGCGTCTGCGGGTGGCCCTGAGCGCGCTGACCATGGCGGAGTACTTCCGCGACGTGCAGCACCAGGACGTGCTGCTGTTCATCGACAACATCTTCCGCTTCACCCAGGCCGGCTCCGAGGTCTCCACCCTGCTGGGCCGCATGCCCTCCGCCGTCGGCTACCAGCCGAACCTGGCCGATGAGATGGGCCAGCTGCAGGAGCGCATCACCTCGGCCGGCGGCCACTCCATCACCTCCCTGCAGGCGATCTACGTGCCCGCCGACGACTACACCGACCCCGCCCCGGCCACTACCTTCGCCCACCTGGACGCCACCACGGAGCTGTCCCGCGACATCGCCTCCCGCGGCATCTACCCGGCGGTGGACCCGCTGGCCTCCACCTCCCGGCTGCTTGCCCCCCAATACGTGGGTCAGGAGCACTACGACGTCGCCACCCGGGTGAAGTCGATCCTGCAGAAGAACCGGGAGCTGCAGGACATCATCGCCATCCTCGGTGTGGATGAGCTCAGTGAGGAGGACCGGGTCACGGTGGGCCGGGCCCGGCGCAT
The DNA here is from genome assembly GCF_002154335.2 of Actinomyces ruminis. Lineage (GTDB taxonomy): Bacteria > Actinomycetota > Actinomycetes > Actinomycetales > Actinomycetaceae > Actinomyces > Actinomyces ruminis. The sequence continues at coordinate 38,069 of NZ_MTPX02000008.1, read as the reverse complement.
CGAACAGTTCCTGTCCCAGAACACCTACATGGCGGAGAAGTTCACGGGCGTGCCCGGCTCCACGGTGCCGCTGGCGGAGACCATCGAGGCCTTCCGCCGCATCACCGAGGGCGACTACGACCACCTGCCGAGCAGGCCTTCTTCAACATCGGCGGCATCGAGGACCTCGAGCGTCGCGCTGCGGAAATGGCAGACGCCTGATGCCCGGCGAGCACAGCCTGAGTGTGGAGGTGGTCTCCCGGTTCGGGGGAGAGGCCTGGGTCGGCACAGCCACTCGGGTCTCGGTCCCGCTGCCCGACGGCGAGCTCGGTGTGCTGCCCGGGCGGCAGCCGATCCTGGCGGTGCTCGGGCGCGGCAATGTGCGCATCATGCCGCTCGACGGTGAGGCGGTCGCGGTGCCCGTGGCCGGCGGCTTCTGTTCGGTCGATGGCGACGTGGTCACCGTGGCGGCCGACGTCGCGGGGGCGGAGGCGCTCGAGTCCAGCACCCGGGTCACGGACGTGATCGCCGAGACCATCGTCATCCCCGGCGTGAGCATACGGGACTGATCATGAGCATGCCGGTGTGGGGAATTGTCGGCGCGGTAGCGCTGGTCGTGATCATCCTCGCCGGCCTGTTTCTCACGCGGCTGCGCCACCTGGCGGGGCGCGTGGGCGCCTTCGAGTGCGCCCTGCGCCCGGCCGGCGGGCGGCACTGGATCAGTGGCATTGCCGTCTTCGGCGACGATGACCTGGAGTGGCACCGGCTGGTGTCCTGGTCGTTGCGGCCGCGGCGGCGGCTGCTGCGCGAAGACCTTGAGCTGGGTCCGGTGCACCGCCGTGGCGAGGGCGGGCACGTCGTGGACGTGCCCTGCCGCTACCGCGGTGAGCGTTTTGAACTGGCCATGGTGGAAGACTCCCATTCCGCGCTGGTCGCCTGGATCGAGTCCGCCGCCCCCTCCCAACCCACGCTCTTCTAGCGCTTCCGGCTCCCGCTACCTCCCCCCCCTCGCCGAGACCGGCACAAGTTGTGTGCCGAGGTCGGTCGACGTGGTGGTGCCTGCCCAGCCGCTGGGGCTGCCCGTTCGCTGTGTCATCACGGAGGCCGCATCGTCGTCGACCTCGGCGAAGGGGACTGGGACGGAGGTGAACGGGTAGCTGCCGGGGTGCGCGTCGTCATTGCTTCCTGCTCCGTGGACTACTCCGGCCGCCTGGACGCCCACCTGCCCCGGGCCACCCGCCTGATCATGGTCAAGGCCGACGGCTCGGTCCTGGTTCACTCCGACGGCGGCTCCTACAAGCCGCTGAACTGGATGAGTCCGCCCGCGCGCCTGGCCGAGGTCGCTCCCGACGAGGAGGACATCGAGGCCGGCGTCACGGCCCGCTGGGAGGTGACCGCCGCCAAGAGCGACGACCGCCTGGTCATCCGTCTGTTCGACGTTGTGTCCGACAACAGCGTAGAACTGGGCGTGGACCCGGGCCTGACCAAGGATGGGGTCGAGGCCCACCTGCAGGAGCTGCTTGCCGAGCAGGTGGAGGTGCTGGGCCCCGGCTTCCGCCTGGTGCGCCGGGAATACCCCACTCCCATCGGCCCGGTCGACCTGCTGGTGCGCGACGCCGCCGGCGCCGCCGTGGCTGTGGAGGTCAAGCGCGTAGGCGGCATCGACGGCGTCGAGCAGCTGACCCGCTACCTGGACATGCTCGACCGCGACCCGCTGCTCACCCCGGTGCGCGGCGTGTTCGCCGCCCAGCAGATCAAGCCGCAGGCGCGGGTGCTCGCCGAGGACCGCGGCATCCGTTGCGTGGTGCTGGACTACGACGCCATGCGGGGCCTGGACGATCCCTCCGCCCGGCTGTTCTAACTCGCCCGTGCCACGCCCGGTGAGCGAGTCCGACCAGGCGGCACATACCATCTGCCCATGCCCGTCTCTCGTCCCGTCGCAGCCCCGCGCGAGATGTCCTATCTGCGCATCCTCGCCCAGGGACTCGTTCCCGCCACCACCGCCCCCGACGTCGTCGAAGCAGTGCGCCGTCAGCTGGCCGTGCAGGGTCAGCAGCCCTCCGCGGTGCCTCATGCACTGATCGTCCGCGCCGATGGTGCCACCGGAACCGATGTTGACGCCGCGTTCGCCGCCGGTCGCCTGGTGCGCTCATGGCCGATGCGCGGCACCATCCACATCACCACCGCGGCCGACCACCACTGGCTGCGGGTGGCGCTTAAGCACCGCTCGGACGCCTGGACCCTCCGCGCTGCGGAGAACCTCGGCCTCGACGACGCCTGATTGAGCGCGCTGCCGCCGTCGCCCTGGAACTGATCTCCGTACACGGACCGGTGCCGCGGGCACGTTTGGTTTCCGCCTGGGTCGAGGCCGGCCTACTGGACGCCGCCGAGGGGCCGGACTCCTTCGCCACCGGTGCGGGGCGTCGGCGCCACCTGCTGACGCGGCTGCAGCGCGAGGGCGTGCTCGTACAAGGACCGAGGCAGAGAAACGAGCACCTGATCGTGGATGCGCGTGACCTGCCCGCCGCGGAGACCGGTCCCGGCGGCAGCGGGGGAGTGGCGCACGGCGCGCCCGGCTACCGCGCCGCCCTGGCGGAGATCGCCCGCCGCTACGCCACCAGTCACGGTCCCGTGAGCGTGGCCGACCTGTCCCGCTGGACCACACTGCCGCTGGTGGAGGCCGCTCGCGCCCTGGAGGACGCCGTCGAGATCACGAACGCTGCCGCCTATCAGACCGACGCGGACGCTGCCCGGGTACCGCTGGCGCGCGCCCGTGCCGAGGGCGGACTGCGGGGGACCGTCCGGCTGCTTGGAGCGGATGCCGGGGCGACGCCCGGGCGCGACGTGCTGTACCTGCGCGCCGACCTGCCCGAGCTGCTGGAGACGAATCGACGCGCCGCCGGCAGCACCCTGTTCCTGCCCTCCTTCGATGAGCTGCATGTGGGCTACAAGGGTCGGCTCTGCCTTACGGATGCCGCCGGGGAGCGGCTGATCTGTCCGGCGAGCAATGGCATGTTCCGGCCGTTGCTGGTGGATCGCGGGCGGGTGGTGGCGGTGCGGCCCGTGGGGGAGGGGCTGCTGTGGGCCGACGACGCCCGCCGCTCGGCCCGGCTGGAGACCGCAGTTGACCGGGCGGTGCGGCGCGTTGAGCGCAGGTTGCGCCAGTGAATACCATCAATAAAGACAGCAGACGTCTGATGTCTACGGGGTTCTGCGGTAGGCTCACCCTATGAGCAATGCCGCCATGCCCGTCAGCACCACCCCTCCCATCACCGATCCCGGTGCGGCTCCTACCGACGACGCCCCGTTCGCCCTGCGCGGGCGGGTGGTCACCCCGCTGCAGATCATTGACGACGGCATCGTCGTCATCGCCGCGCGGCACATCGCCTGGGTCGGTCCGACCGCGGAGGCGGCGCGGGCCGGCTGGTCGGATCTGCTCACCGCCGCCCACAGCGCGCCGGAGGGCGGCTATCTGCTGCCCGGCCTGGTCGACGTGCACTGCCACGGCGGCGGCGGGGAGTCCTTCCCCAACGCCGAAACCGCCGCGCAGGCCATGACCGCCGTCAGGGAGCACCGGCGACACGGCACCACCAGCCTGGTCGCCTCCTGCGTCACCGCGGCGCCGGAGACGCTCAGGGCCCGTACCCGGGTACTGGCCGATCTGTGCGATGCGGGAGAACTCGCCGGCATCCACTTCGAGGGGCCCTTCGTCTCCGTCGAGCGCTGCGGCGCCCAGGATCCCACCTACATCACGGACCCCGACACCGCGCTGACCCGCGAACTGATCGAGCTCGGCCGCGAGCATGTGGTCACCATGACCATCGCCCCCGAAAAGCCACACATCACCGGCGACGACGGCGTGGTGGCGGCCCTGATCGACGGCGGTGCGCTGCCCTCATTCGGGCACACCGACGCCGAGGCCGCACCCGTGCGCGTCGGCCTGGCCGAGGCCTCCGCCCGCATCGGCGCGCGCCTGGAGAGCGGAGCTCCGGTCCGTTCCCTCCGCGCCACGGCCACGCACCTGTTCAACGGCATGCGGCCCATGCATCACCGCGAGCCCGGCCCCGTGCCGGAGTTCCTGGCCGCGGCCGCGCGCGGCGAGTGCATCGTCGAACTAATCGGCGACGGAGTGCACCTGGCCCCCGCCATCGTGCGGGACATGTTCGAGACACTGGGGCGGGAGAACGTCGTCCTGATCACCGATGCCATGGCCGCCGCCGGCATGCCCGACGGCGACTACGTGCTTGGCTCCCTCGCCGTCACCGTCGCCGACGGCGTGGCCCGCCTGACCGAGGGCGGTGCGATCGCAGGCGGCACCGCGCACCTCATCGACGTCGTGCGTGCCACCTGGCGCGGCGGGGTCGACCTGGTCGACGCCGTCTTCGCCGCCTCCTGCCAGGGGGCCGAGATCCTCGGGGACGTCTCCATCGGTGCGCTGGAGCCCGGGCTGTGGGCAGACGCGGTGGTCACCGACGCGAACCTGAACCCGGTCACGGTCATCCGCCGCGGCGCGGCGGTGGGCTGACAAGGGGGCTCGGCGCTTTGAGCAGTCGACGTAAGGTCTGATGCGGGGAGCGCGGTCGGTGCCGGACCTGCATATGGATGAGGTCGTCCATGGTGGCGTACCTGCCACAACCGTGCCCTTCATCCCGCATGCTCCCGCTTACGATCTCGGTCGAGAAACACTTCGCGGGCCGCGAAGGTGGCGTTGAGAGCCTTCGGGAAACCGCAATAGACGGCGGCGTGCAGCATCACTTCGGCGATTTCGTCGCGTGTGATTCCGACGTTAAGGGCAGCACCGATATGTACTTTCAGCTGGGGTTCACAGCCGCCCAAGGCTGTCAGCACCCCGAGAGTCACCAACTGTCGGCTGCGCGGATCCAGGCCTGGACGGTCGTAAATATCTCCAAAGGCGAATGCGGCGATGTGGTGGGCCATGGCCGGATTGATGTCGGCGAGTGAGTCTATGACTGCTTCGCCCTGGTCGCCGTCGATTTGGGACAAGACGTGTTGGCCATGCCGACGCCGGGCGAGGCTATCAGCGGAGGAGATGTCGTGCTGACTGGAGTTCATGGACGGGGCCCTTCGGCGTAGGTGGCGAGTTTGAATTCGGTGACTGCATGGCGAGTTGAAGTTGGGTGATCCGGCGGCGCAGCGTGTTGCGGTGCTCTGCGAGTAGCTCAACGCGGTCGGGGACCGTGCCCGGGCCCGCGTCGACTAGTTCGAGGTAGCGCCGGAGATCAGTGATCGACATTCCTGACGCCCGCATGCGGGTGAGGAATACCAAGCGGCGAACAACTGCTGGGGTGTAGCGCCGATGGCCGACGGCGTTGCGCGCAACAGTGATCAGCCCGACTCGCTCGTAGTAGCGAAGTGTGTGCGGGCTGACTTGCAGGTGTCGAGCGGTGGTGCCGATGTCCCAGTCCGCTGCTCGATCATCGCGGGCCAACTCCTGCAGTGCCTCGATACTGACTTCGCCGGGCGGGTCGATGGCAAGACGCAGAGCTCGTCCCAAGGCTTCCGAATCCATACCTGGAAGCTACGACTTTGAGTGCGCTCGAAGGCAAGGCCACGGGTGAGGGATCTCCTAGTGAGGGTGTGGTGGGGCGGGCGGCAGGCGCCAAGCGAAGGCTGCCCGGTGGATTCCGCGCCGACGGTGAGCCGCCCGCCGCTATCCACCACACCCGCAGACGGACAGGCCAGCATCCCAGCCGCATGCAGGTATCCCGTCTCCATGCCTCTGAAACCGGAAGAGTCCGTCTACTACGCCGGTTGGGCGTTAACAACGCTACTTAACGTTCTGCTGTATACCTCAGAGCCCTTCAGCAGACCGTTAACCGGCGTTGTTAACCCCGAAGTAGCGTAGTAGACCACGAAGTGGCGTTGTAGATGGCCTCGCTGGCAGGTCCAGGGGACGCAGGCAGTCAATCCCGGCACGGTGAACCCATCCGGCGCCCTGCCGTTTCCGCGATGCGCCTGCCTCTACCACCCCCCTCAGACCGGGAGAGCCGGATTGACACGAGTGGAGGGACATGGCCAGGCAGAGCGTCATTCGTGACGGTTTGAACGCGTCGTTAGTGGCGGCCTGGGTGCGTGACTTGTGCCGGTCTCGGTGCACCGTCGGTACATCGGCGGTCGCCGGAGTCAGCCGGGCAGTCCCAGCAGGCGGCGGGTGTAGACGGCCTGGCCGGAGTGCTGGGCGGCGTCGTCGATGATCGAGGCCAGCCGCACTCCGCGGGTGACCGGCGGCGTCCAGGCGCGGTCGATGACCTCCTCAAGCGCCCGCGGGGGCAGGGAGCGCAGGTAGTTGCGCGCGAGGCCGTAGGCGGCGTCGAGGTAGTCGGTCAGGACGCCGAGGCTGTCCACGCGCACCAGCGCGGCCTGCGCGGGGGTGTGGCGCCAGTCCTCGGTGTCGTCGGGCAGTGGCAGAGCGAAGCGTTCCTTGAAGCCGGCGGCGGTCCACAGCATCTCGCTGCCGGCCAGGGCGGAGATCTGCATGTCGATCTCGCGGGCGGTGTGCCAGGCCAGCCAACTGAGGGAGTCGATGCGCGGGGCGAGCTCCGGGGTGGGCTGGGTGTTGGCCTGCTCTACGCTGACACCGTCCAGGGCACGGTCGAAGCGCTCGCGGGAGCGGTCCAGTGAGGCTTCCAGAAGGCCGAGGTACGGATTGGCGTTCACAGGGGAGGTGGCGTGTTCGCTCATGTCTCCACAGTAGGCGCGGGCCGGGATTATGAACAGTGGCTCGGCGCCGCGGAATCAAGCCGGGTTCTAGCTCGTCGCTAGCGTGGTCCGACCGGGTTGAGGTTCTTGCGGGGCAGACCGCCGGAACGATCTCAGATCCGCTGGCCGCACTGGGAGCAGAAGGTGGCGTCCTCGGTCTCCAAATAACCGCAGGAGCGGCAGCGCAGCCGGACCACCTCTGCCGGCGACGCGGTTTTGGCGGAGCCGCCCAGCGCCGTTTGCAGGGTGGGAACCTCCTCGAGCCGCATTTGATCCTGGGCGCCTTCCGACCGCTTCCACGGCTCGGCGTCGCGGGCCTCGCCCTGGGGTGACAGCACCACGCCGGAACCCGCCAGGCCCTCCTTGCCGACGCGCCGGATCCACTGGCCGATCCCGATCAGGATGAAACCCACGAATGAGAGGGGAAAGAACTGGAATACGCGGCCGATGCTCTCGCCCGTGTCCGAAGCGCCGAACGCGGAAAAGCCGGTGAAGCCGACGACGAAGACACTGAAGAACAAGAGCAGGCCCACGCCCTGGAGCACGGCTCCGCCGTAGTAGGCGACCTTGCGCCAGGTCGGCACGTCGTAGCTGCGCTGCCGTCCGCCGTTGTCGGTATACGGGGACTGCTGGTTGGGCGCAGGGCCGTTGGTCATAAGAGAGCCTCCGGATGGGTTGACGACGCTTCACCATAACCGACGGCCCGCAGAATCACGAATCGGGAACGGGAGGCAATGCGGGTCTCAGGGGTCCGCATCCAAACTTTGAACGCTAGGGCTTCGAGCACCCTCTGGGGCAAGGCGATGCCCCGGAACGGCCGACGCGGTGACACGAAATGCACCACTTTCCCCGTCCCCGTAACCACGGCTCGCCTCTTGACCCGTGTGATTACGGGGTTTTCCTGGTGTGGCGCGAGCGGTCCACTTGGGAAAGTGGTGCAGATTGTGACACTTTGCTCTGCGAGTAGGCTCTGCCCGTACCCGAGAAAGGAAACCATGAGCGAGCGGCAGGCGTCGGAAGGCAACCGATCCACACGGCGCGGTGGTCAGAGCCCCACGGGCCCGGCCGCCACCAGTTGGATGGAGGTCGTGCGCCTGCGCACACTGCCCGCTGCCGTCGCCCCGGTCATTCTCGGCGCCGGTGCCGCCGCGGCCCTGGGCGGTTTCTCGCTGGTGCGCACCCTGCTGGCCGCGGGCGTGGCCCTGGCGCTGCAGATCGGCTCCAACCTGGCCAACGACTACTCCGATGGCGTGCGCGGCACCGATGATGACCGCACCGGTCCGCCCCGGCTCACCGCCTCCGGCCAGGTCGCTCCGCGCCGCGTGAAGTACGCGGCCTTCGGGTGTTTCGGCCTTGGCGCGCTGTTCGGACTGGCCCTCGTGGCGCTCTCCGGCCAGTGGTGGTTGGTGGCAGCCGGCGCCGCCGCGGTCGCGGCCGCCTGGTTCTACACCGGCGGCTCCCACCCATACGGCTACATGGGACTCGGCGAGGTCTTCGTATTCATCTTCTTCGGGCTCATGGCCACCGGCGGCACCGTGTACGTGCAGACCGGGAGCGTGCCCGGGTGGGTGTGGCTGGCCGCGAGCGGGATCGGCCTGATCGCCTGCTCCCTGCTGATGGTCAACAATCTGCGGGACATCGACACCGATCCGCAGCACGGCAAGCGCACACTGGCGGTGCGCCTGGGGGAGCGCGGCGCGCGGCGGGCCTTCGTGGTCATGGTGTGCGCCCCGGTGGTCATGGCGGTCTTGGCGCTGGTCTGGGCGCGTTTCGACCTGGCTGCGCGGGCGGTGGAACCGGGCTCGGTGTGGAGGCTGCTCGCCCTCGTCGCGGTGCTGCTCGTGGTGCTTACCGCCATGGCTGCTCGCACGCTGCGGCCGGTGCTGGCCGGGGCCACCGGCCGGGCGCTGATCCCCGCGCTGCGCGACGCCGGTCTGTACGAGCTGGCCTACGGCATCGTCCTGGCCGTCGTCCTGGTCGCGCTGGTGTGAGATCCGCCGGAGTTCGGCCCGACAGTTTGCACGGCTCGGATCGCGAGGGCTAGCGTCCAGGACATGGCTGACACTCACCTGATGACCCGGACCGCTGGCAGCGCCCAGGCGCTCGCGGTCATGTGTCAGGTGTGCATGTGTCGGTGCTGTCAGGCACGCTGACCCTGTCCGTGAGGCGCGACGCCCGCCGCTAGCCCGACTCAACCCCAACTCAACTCCGCGCGACTTCTGCATCATTCGGAGGCCCCGCCGGGGCGCAAACCCGACCTGGATCGAGCGCCGCGGAAACCTTGGGACGAGCCATTGCTGCCGCCGTCCGCCTGTGCCTGACAGCGATTCTCCCTTTCGGACAACGCCATTTCCGTCCGCAGCCGCGCAACGATCACGTCGATGCGCCTTGAGGAGAACCCCCATGTCCACTCCCTCCAACCCCGTCAACAACCCCGAGCACACGCCCGACTCGACCCCCGAACCCCAGGCCGGCGGCACCGCTGATCCCCAGGCCGGCGACGTCACCGCCGAGAACGCCGCCGACATCCTCGCCGCAGACGACACCGACGCCGCAGAGTCCTCCAAAACCTCGCGCTTTACCCGTCGCCGCCTGCTCACCGTCGGCGGGCTCGCCGCCGCGGCCGCCGTCGGCGGTGGGGCCTGGCTTACGCTGCGCCGCACCAACTCCGGCGTCGTCGGCGCCGCTGAGCCGCTGCCGCTGGTCATCGGCGGCGACATCTGCGCCGCCCCGCTGTACGCCGCCTATCACCAGGCTACTTCGATGACGCGGGCCTGAACGTCACCCTGGCCCGCACCCAGCGCACCGAGGACACCAAGGATGCCGTCAGCGCCGGCAAGTACATCGGTGCCCCCGGGATCTTCTTCTCCTGGCTGGAGCCCATCTACAACGGCATCAACGCCAGGCTGACCGCGGGCTTCCACTCCGGCTGCCTGGAGTTGGTGGTCAACAACGACTCCCCGATCACCTCCTATGCGGACCTGAAGGGTGCCACCATCGGCGTTCCTTCACTGTCCTCCTCGGCCTTCGCCTACTTCTCGATCGGCCTGGCCAAGGCGGGCATCGACGTGGACCCCGAGCACGGCGACATCACCTGGACCACCATCGACGAGGACTCCCTGGGCACCCGTCTGACCAACGGCGACGTCGACGCCATCATGGGCTCCGACCCGGCCCCGCTGCTGCCCGTATTCAACGGCACCGCGCACGTGATCGAGTCCAATGAGCAGGAGCCCTTCTGCTGCTCCGTGGCTCTGAACGGCGACTTCGTGGCCAAGCGTCCCGAGGACGCCAAGGCACTGACCGAGGCGTGGTTGAAGGGCTCGGACTACCTGGCCGCCTCCGAGGCCAACCGCAAGGAGATCGCCAAGATCGAGGTCGACAACAACTACGTGGCCGCCGACCAGTCCCTCATCGAGCAGGTGCTGGAGACCTACGGCTGGGAGGCCTCGGCCACCCGCTTCCGGGAGGCCATCGAGCCGGGCATCGAGGACTTCAAGCTCACCGGCTACATCGACTCCAGCATCGACGCCGGCGAGCTCGCCGACACCGTCTACGCCGACCTGGGAATCAACCGATGAGCGCCGCGTCCCATACGACCGTCGCGGCGGAACGGCCCACCTCCGCCGCGACATCGACCTCGACCGGCACCCCCACGACGGCGCCCGCCCGTTCCGCGGCGCCGCACCCCTCTGAGGATGCGGATCGGCGCGCCCGCCTGTCCCGGCTCGCCGGGTTGGGGCTGGTCATCTGGGCCGGGTACCTGGCCGTCGTCGCGGCAGTGCCCGACGCGGCCGGCGCGCGTACCGCCGCGACGGCGCCGCTGCTGGCCCTGGTCGCGTCTGGATCGTAACGCTGGGCCTGTGGACGGCGGCCGCCTGGCACGCCCCGGGTCCGCTGCTGCGGGGGCGCTGGCGCACCGGCTGCCTGGATCATCTTCTTCGGGGCCTGGTTCATCGTCTGGCAGCTGACCACGGTCAAGTCCGGGCTGCTGGACCCGCCCTACTTCGTGGCCCCGGAGGTGCTCATCGAGGCCTTCCTCGGCGACTGGACGCTGTTGGCGCGCTGCCTGGGCTCCTCCGCCCTGTTGTTCCTGACCGGCTACGCCGTCGGCTCCCTGCTGGGCTTTGCCACCGGGCTGCTCATGGGCTGGTCGCGGCGGGCCGACTACTGGCTGCACCCGCTGCTGCAGACGATCGGGCCGGTGCCCGCGGCCTCGTTACTGCCTCTGGCGGTGCTCATCCTGCCGACGACGTACGCCTCGGCCGCCTTCATCGTCGCCTTCGGGGCGTGGTTCCCCATGGCCACCATGACGCGCGCCGGCGTGCGCGCCGTGCCGCGCTCCTACTTCGACGTGGCCCGCACCCTGGGGGCGAACGGGGCCTTCCTGGTGCGGCGCATCGCCATCCCGGCGGCCCTGCCGGACATGCTCACCGGACTGTTCACGGGCCTGGGCACGAGCCTGGCTGCGCTGATGACCGCGGAGCTGGTCGGCGTCGACCAGGGGCTCGCCTGGTACATCAACTGGGTCAAAGGCTGGGCCGACTACCCGCGCATGTACGTGGGCCTGACCGTGCTCATCGTCTTCTGCCGCGCCCTAATGATCCTGCTTTTCAAGTTGCGCTCCTCGCTGCTGGCCTGGCAGCAGAACCTGGTGAGGTGGTAGGTCATGGCTGCTTCTTCGACTTCAGCATCAACGCAGGCGGACGCCGCGGGCACCCCCGCCACCGGTGCCGTCCCCGCCTCCCGCGGGGCACGGGTGAGCCTGGCCGGCATCAGCCACCGCTATCCGCTGCGCCACGACGTCGACCACGGCTGGGTGCCGGCGCTTATGCGCCTGTTCTCCCCGGCCGCCCGGGCCCGGCATGAGGCCGAGGCCGCCAAGCCGCAGCAATTGGCGGTGCTGGACCACATCGACCTGGACATCGCCCCGGGGGAGTTCGTCTCCCTGGTGGGGCAGTCCGGCTGTGGCAAGTCCACGATCCTGCGGCTGCTGTCCGGCCTGGAGACCCCCAGCCGGGGAAGCGTCGTCGTTGATGGCGAGGCCGTGACCGGCACCGCACCCGAGCGCGCTCTGGCCTTCCAGGACGCCACGCTGCTGCCCTGGCGCACGGTGCGGGAGAACGTCGCCCTGGGACCGCAGGCTCGTGGACGCGTGGAGCCGCGGCGAGTGGAGGCGGCGCTGCAGGTGGTGGGGCTGCGCGACTTCGCCGACGCTACCCGACCACCCTGTCCGGTGGCATGGCCCAGCGCGCGGCCCTGGCCCGAGCCCTGGTCAACCGGCCCCGCCTGTTTCTGCTCGACGAGCCCTTCGGCAAGCTCGACGCGCTCACCCGGCTGACCCTGCAGGACGAGATCGCCTCGCTGTGGGCCTCGCAGGGCTTCACCGCAGTGCTGGTCACCCACGACGTGGAGGAGGCGCTGCGTCTGTCCAACCGCGTGATCGTGCTGTCCGAGCGGCCCGCGCACGTGGTGGAGGACATCCGCGTCCCCGCGGGGCTGGGGAGCGACGAGGCCGCCCCCGAGTTCCAACGGCTGCGTCGTCACATCCTCGCGCTGCTGGGGCGCTGAGGGAACCACGACGGCGCCCGCCCCGGCAGAAGAGTCGGGGCGGGCGCCGTCGTCGGGAACTGAGCGATCAGCGCGCGGCGGCCTCCAGGGCGACCTCGGCGTCGGGCTCATGGGTGATCCGGTTGCGCAGGTCTCGGCGCACGATTTCAATAGACCACATCCACACGATGTGGCCGAAGAACTCCGAGAAGTGCTCCGACCAGGTCTGGGCGCCGTCGATCCAGGGGAAGGGGTTGGGGGCCCAACCCAGCAGCGGCATGACGATCACGTGCGCGCCCACGTACACGAAGACACCGAAGACGGCGCCTTGCCACAGCTTGATGCGCGGAAAGTACTCGGCGGCGATGCAGTAGATCAGGCCGAAGACGATCGCGAAGCTGAAGTGCACGATGAAGGACATGATCGGCAGCTCGTTGTTGGAGAACGTGATCGTCAGGTGCGAGGTCTCCGGGGACATGCCGAACCACTCCAGCATCGCCTGCGGCGGGTTCGTGTCGGAGCGGATTCCGGGCGTACGCGGCGGGAAGGGCACCTCCCAACCGAACTTGACCAGGGCGGAGAAGGTGCCGGCGATGAGGCCGACGAGCGTGGCCACGCCAAGGCGACGGCGGGACGGCTCGGTCGATCCGAGCAGGCGGGTGATCCAGGTGGGCATGGGAACCTCCGGGTATTGCGGCGGGGACGCCGCGATGATGATGAGGGGGCGCCTGCGGCGCTCGCTCCTCGGGGTCGGCGCAACGATTTCACGCTCCAGTGCCGGTGTCCAAGCGACCCGGCGGGAGCGGCGGGTGCCGAACTCGCCAACACACCTCTGGAGAGCACATAGGGTGAGTCCGTGATCTACTACCAAAAGGACGATGAGCGCGGCGGAACCGCGCTGGGTGTTGTGTGCGCGGTGCTGGCGGTGTGCCTAGTATGCGGTCTGCGGCTGGCGCTGGCGTTCTTCGCGATCTTTGTCATTGTGGACATGGCGGCCACAGGGGCCCTCATACTGTTGTGCTACTTCGCGGCGCTTGGAGCCGCCTGGTACGGCTCCCACCGTTTTCTGCTGTTTCCCCGGACCGTGCAGGTGACTGAACGGGGCATGCACATCGCCAGGGACTACCTGCCCTGGCCGCGGCGGCGCGAGGAACTGATCATGGTCGAAAGGCGGCGTTTGGTCAGACGCCCGCACCATCGTGCCGTTTACAACGCCGCGTTCGGCCGTGTGCGCATGCGCGGGCTGGAGAACATGAAACGATACGACGACCCTGCCGTCGCGCGCCGCGCCGTTGAGGCCCGGCTGGACGAGGTATGGGCGGCCTGTGAGCGAGCGCGCGAGGATGCGGCGCAGCACCGCCGCCAGGCGGCCGCGGAGCCGGACAAGGACGCTCAGAAGTAGTAGGGGAAGGGCGACCAGTCCGGCTCGCGGCGCTCCAGGAACGCATCACGCCCCTCGGCGGCCTCGTCGGTCATATAGGCCAGCCGGGTGGCCTCCCCGGCGAATACCTGCTGGCCGGCCAGGCCGTCGTCGGCCAGGTTGAAGGCGTACTTGAGCATGCGGATCGCCTGTGGCGACTTGCCGGCCACGATACGCGCGTACTCCAGGGCCCGCTGCTCCAGCTCGGCGTGCGGGACGGCCTCGTTGACCACGCCCCAGTGCTCGGCGGTGGCGGCGTCGTAGGTGCGGGCCAGGAAGAAGATCTCGCGGGCCCGCTTGTCCCCGACCTGCCGGGCGAGCAGGGCGGAGCCGTAGCCGGCGTCGAAGGAGCCGACGTCGGCGTCGGTCTGCTTGAAGCGGGCGTGCTCGGCGGAGGCAAGCGACAGGTCGCAGACCACGTTCAGGGAGTGGCCGCCGCCGGCCGCCCAGCCGGAGACGGCCGCGATGACGACCTTGGGCATGGTGCGGATCAGCCGCTGCACCTCCAGGACGTGCAGTCGGCCCGCCCGGGCGGCGTCCAGGCGCTCGCGCTGGGCGGCGACGGCGGCGTCGTGGTTGTCCGCGGGCACGGCGTCGCTAACGGGGGAGGCATGCTCGGCGTCGTCGTCCGCCTTCTCGTACAGGTAGCCGTCCCGGCCGCGCACCCGCTGGTCTCCGCCGGAGCAGAAGCCCCAGCCGCCGTCCTTGGGGGAGGGGCCGTTGCCGGTGAGGATGACGGCGCCGATGTCGCCGCTCATGCGCGCGTGGTCCAACACCCGGTACAACTCGTCGACGGTGTGCGGGCGGAAGGCGTTGCGCAGCTCGGGCCGGTCCAGTGCCACCCGCACCACCGGCAGGTCACGCACCCACGCGCCGTCGGCGTCGCGCTCGCAGCCGCGGTGGTAGGTGACGTCGGTGAGCGCGCCCGGGCCGTCGCCGCGGTTGCTGAATCCGTCGACGTTGCGCCAGCGGAGGGGGTCGAAGATCTCCGAGACCCGCTGCGGCAGCGGGTGGGGCGATGGTGCGGTTGAGGACGTCTGGCTCATGCACACAGGGTAAGGGTGCGGCGTACCGATCCTGTCAGCCGGTGATGTAGGCGGCCATGAGTTCGGTACGCGAGTTGTAGCCGAGCTCGCGGAGCACATCCGACACGTAGAGGCGGACCGTGTTTTGCGAGAGGTTCAGGCGAGTCGCTATCCGCTTGTTGGTCAACCCTTTCAGCAGGCAGGCGTGGACCGCCTGGAGGTGCGGCGGCAACTTCTCGACGGCGGCCTGCGCCTGCCGCACGGCATCGCTCCGGTCCTGCTGCACCCGGTAGGCCTCGACGAGCAGCTCGGTGGGGCGGGATGACATGACGGGCTCGCCCCGGGCGGCACGCACCAGGGCGTGGGCAACCGCCTCCGGTGGTTCGTCCTTGGTGATGAAGCCGCTGACTCCCTCGGCGAGGGCGTCCCGGAGGGAGTCCTCGCGCCGAAACACGGTGAACATGACGACGGCGATGCGGGATGGTTCTGAATGATCGCGCGCGCGGTGTGGGGGCCGCTCAGTCCGGGCATGTCGATGTCGACGAGGGCCGCATCGATGTCCAGGTTGGCGCGGCTGAGCAGGTCTAGGGCAGTCATTCCATCCTCGGCGGTGGCGACGACGGCGACGGGTGGCTGCGCATCGATCTGCTCGGCGAATACGGTGCGGATGAGTGGATCATCGTCCACGATCATGATCCGCAGCGACGGGGTGCCGTCAGACATGGGACGCTCCAGTGTGTTCCGGTAGTTCGGTGGGACGGGTAACGCCGGTGTGATCGGGGACCGGGGCGATCGGGATTGTTGCCAGGACGGTCCAGGAGTCACCTACCCGACTGGCGACGAGCTCGCCACCGGCCTTCTTGAAGCGGCTCGCCAAGGTGGACAGGCCGTGTCCGCCGTGCAGCTCGGCGGGGACCTCGCGGTCGCGCCACGGCGCGGTGAAGGTGATCGCCAGCTGTTCCTCAGTCGGCTCGACGACCAGCGAAAGCAGATCGTCGTCGTCGCTGTACTTCAGCGCATTGACGGTGCACTCACGAATGAGTGCCGCAAGCAATCTGCTTGCCTCGCGCCCGTATTGCGCGAGAAGACGTTCGGTATTGTCCAAGTCCGCATCAAGGGTGATGGAGCGCTGAGCGAGTGCCTTCCTGCTGGTGGCGACGAGTTCGGGGATGGCGGGTTCTTCGGCTTCGGAATGCGGGGGCGTCGCGAGGTTGTCGATGAGTGCGCGCAGGTGGCCTAGGGACTTCCGTGCGTTCGCCTCGACGGCGGCGGCCTCGGAGTCGTGCTCCGGGACCGCCTCTCGCAGCTGGCGGGTCAGGATCAGGAGGTGAGTCAGGTCTGCGGCGAGGTCGTCGTGCAGGATGTCGGCGATGTCATGCCGCAGTTGGCGGTTGAGCGCATCGGCTGCCTCGCGGGACGCCTTGGCTCCCGCTCTAGCGCATGCATGCGCCCGCCAGCCCATTGGAGCAGCAGCCCCACGCCCGTGCAGATGCCGGCCCAGAGCGCCATTGGGGTAAGAACGTCTGCGGGTGTATCTGCCCAGGGGAGTTGGGCGATGTGGACGGTGAGGAAGACCGCGACGGCGACGAGTGCTCGTCGCCGCGCAATGAGATCAATTACCACCACGTAGGCGAGAACTGGTGTCCAAACGAGGTATGCGTCAGGGAGCAAAAGCGTCGTGGCGAGAGTGGCTGTGAATATCAGTACGCCAATGCGTTCGCTTCGTATGTAGGCGATGAAAGCGGCAACCTGGAGTGCCTCCCACCACGCGGAGATAGGGTCACGTGATGTGATAAGCGTATGCAAGTCTAACGCCAGTATGATGGCTGTGATCAGAGCTAGAGACAGGGGTCTGACCTGTGTCGGCGCCAGTGGGTGAAATACTCGAGTCATTGTCGTTGGCACAACCAGGATGACGGTAAAAGCGTGCACCAGGGAGGTGGAGTCCGGTTTGCTGGGCTAGTGGTTACTGGTGTAACTACGAGGGCTGTCATCAATGCAAAGCAGGTGAATCTAAGCCTGTTTCTGCTTGGCTCAGTCGTCTTCTTCGATCCGCTTGCCATCTTCGTCAACGTAGTAGCCTTCATCGTCGATTTCCGAGAAACTCAAGCGGCCGTCCTGAATCTCCTCGGCGAAGTGTTCGCGTGTCATCAAGCGCACTTGGCGGCCGCGCTTCATCATTTCCTTGTGGTTGAGGGTGGTGTCCCAGGGCTTGTCGAGCGTAATGATGATGACCGAATAGAAGATCCAGGTCGCCAGGGTGAGGTGGAGCACCGAGGCGGGCGCGAGAAGTGCGGCAGAGATTGCGCCCGCCGCCGCTGGAAAGACGAACGATACTACGGCCAAAGTGGGGCCCTCGGGGTCCTGCGAGCGCTTGGCTCGCATGATCAGTCTCGACGCGGTTCCCCCGAGCGTCTCCCGTATCGCGGCCGCCACGATGGCGAACGCAATGGCGCGATCCGCATTCAAACCTGCATGCGTCAACGCTGACCAGGTTCCGACGACGATCGCGAGGGCAATGCCTTCGACCAGCGCCATGAAGGCCCTCCCCGAAACCATGGCCCAAAGCGGGATCGCCGGATGCCAGTGCTCGTCGGGCTCCTGCGCTGTAGTGGCCATGGGTCCTCCTGCCCGGAGTTCGTCCGCCGACATGCGGTCGGGCGATGTCTACGCAGGTCAGTGTAGGGAAGGTGCGAGTTAGATCGTAGGCTGATCTTCGTCAGGGTCGCGCTTGCCAGCCACTACGCAATCCGGATGCCTCGCTCCGGCGGCGTCACTGCTGCCTACCGGGGTGCTATCGGTCGTCTCCTTCTGGCGTGGGGATCTTCCCGTACAGCCAGTAGAGCAGCAGGAAGGAGACCAGCGCCGTCGCGCCGAACACCAGGACCGCGGGCAGGGGCTCCACCAGCAGCACCCCGATGAGCGCCATGGCAGATACCTGCACGACGAGTTCCAGCGCCTCGCCGAGGAACTGGCCCACGTGTGACTTGGAAACGAAGTCACCCCAGAGGATCACCGCCGCCAGCCAGGCCAGCATCAGAACCGGCGGCAGCCATACCAGCGTGAGACCGCCGTACTTGGGTCTGCCTATATCGAGAAGGGTCACTGCTGCCAGGGCTAGGTACATCGGTGCCGCGACCATGACAACCATGGCTACGAACACAACGTACCCCCGCAGCTCTCCAAATAGTTCTTTCATTCAGCTGACCCGAGGTAAGAGAATTCGGGCGTTTGGCTCGTGCATCGACATGTCCTAGCGTCGTTCCTTCGAAGCTGAAGCCATTGAATGAACGTCCCTAGAATCGCGGTTATCCAAGGAACGGGCGTGAGCGCGGCCGTGCGTAGGCTGATGGCCTCGAGAATCGTAAGCACGATCACTGAAAGCGTGAATACGAGGCAAAAGCTCCCGACCAGTATCGTTATCGTTCTCCCCCTGGCCCGGTAGGTGGTTTTCATTTCCGGCTCCTCGTTGATCCTTCGGGCGCGCGCGTGGGCTGGCTT
The DNA here is from genome assembly GCF_002154335.2 of Actinomyces ruminis. GTDB lineage: Bacteria > Actinomycetota > Actinomycetes > Actinomycetales > Actinomycetaceae > Actinomyces > Actinomyces ruminis. The sequence continues at coordinate 19,874 of NZ_MTPX02000008.1, read as the reverse complement.
CGACGCTCCGGTCGGGGGCGGCAGCTGTGCCGACACCCCCACCTCACTGTATGTCGCGCGCGTCTCCTCGAACAGTTGATCTTCGTCAGGTCGTTCAGCGGCTTGTTCCTGTGTCGGCGGGCGCGTGCTCGGGCGGTGCAACGTGGACGGCTCTCACAGTGCCGACCGTAGACTTAATTGTTCGCCGGTACGGGTGGTCGTTAACCATCCCGTCGTCGGAGCCCTGGCTGACTGTAGTCCGGGGTGTGTCGCAACCATGCTTGTAAGGTATTGCTGTAGATTTGTCTGCACCGGGTGGCGTTCCCTGACAAGGAGGTTGTAGATGTCTTCCGTGAAGAAGATCCTTGTCGTTGCCTGCGCCGCGCTTGGCCTGGTGGCGGTGACCGCCTGTGGCTCAAGCGATGATGATGCCGCGGAGGACTCGCCCTATTACGGCTCGTTGAGTGAGTTGGAGGCCGCCTCGGATTATGCGCTGCGCATCTCGGTGACCGACGTCCAGACGAGTGTCATGGATGACACGACGTGGGATGTTGTCCACGGTGACGTGCTTGCGAGTGATCCCAGTTTCAGCGATGAGGCTGTCATCCTGGAGATTCCGGCGGACACCGGTACGGCCGAGTCGGTCGAGATGGTGTCTGGTAGCGAGTATGCGATCTTCGTCAAGGTTTCCGATGATGGGGACGTGTTCCTCACCTCGGCGGATCAGGGTGTGTTCCCGGTATCTGACGGCGTTGCCGGAAGCAGTGATGCCGGGACGTTCCCTCTCGGTGACGCGGCAAGCAGACTCGGACTCGATGATTGACCAGCCTGGCTGACGGGCGACGGCCGTCGAGCGCCCGAACCGTCGGCTCACACCCCTCGCTGTCGGCCCACGGTGGTGCTCTATCGCTGCGGACCGGCATTCAGCGGTTCTTCCAGCTTCGGGGTTGGCGTTGGATTCCGGCGTTAGCTCGGGTGCGTGGGCTGGGGCCCGCGACCCGCCGTTGGCGCCGAGTCCCGTGCGGCGGCCCAAAGTGTCCAAAATCGGCAGGAACAGCCTTCATACCCGCCGACGGCGAATCGCGATTGGCGTCATTCCAACGTTTTGTGCCGGGCCGCTCCGCGCCCGCAGGCCGTTACTGCCGATTTTGGACATTTCGCCTCACGGCGGGGTGCCCGGGATCCCCACCAGCCCCAACCCACCAGGCCAGCAACACTCACCACCCGCCACGCCCACAAACCGGACAAGCTCGTTCAACGAGCTGTGCGGCTGCAAGTGACCAGACCTGCGTTCGCTCCGTGAGCGCAGGCGCGTACCCCGACGGCGCGCTCCATGCCCGGCTCGCCGCCCTCGCCGCCCACATGCCGCGGCTGCCGCTGGACCCGGCTAGCCTGGGCCCATGACGCTCATGACGACCAGTCCCCAGACGGCCCCGGATCCCGCCGACCGCACGGTCATTCCGCGCTCAGCCGGCGGCGGCCGCGTCGACTCCGAGACCGGCCGCCTGCGCGAGGTCATCGTCCACCGGCCCGGGCAGGAGATCGCCCGCATCACCCCGATCAACGCCAACTCCCTGCTATTCGACGACGCCCTGAACATCGCCCGCGCCCAGGCCGAGCACGACGCCTTCACCGCCATCCTGCGCGCCGAGGGCGTGATCGTCCACGACTTCCGCGACCTGCTCACCGAGACCCTCGCCGTCCCCGAGGCCCGCCGCCTGGTCCTGGAGGAGACGGTCGGCCCGCAGGCCGTAGGCGTGTCCACCTCCGAGGTGCTCATCGACTTCCTGGGCGGCCTGCCCGACGCCGAACTCGCCGAGGTCCTCCTGGCCGGCATCACCCGCAACGAGCTGCGCGAGCGTCTGGACCCCGCCGACGCCGCCACCCTGTTCGCCACCACCTACCTGTCCACCCTCGAAGGGCAGTTCGTGGTCACCCCCCTGCCCAACCACCTGTTCACCCGAGACACCTCCTCCTGGCTGTACGGCGGCGTGTCCGTGAACACCATGGCGCTGGCCCCGCGCCGCCGCGAGGCCGTCAACTACGAGGCCGTCTACCGCTTCCACCCCGCCTTCGCCGGTCGGCTCGACCTCGCCCTGCTCCCGGGTGCGCCGTCGTCGACGTCGTCGGAGCGGGCTCCGGGGGAGCGCGGCCCGCTGTGGGTGGAGCCGCACGGCGCCTCTCCGGCCACCGTTGAGGGCGGCGACTTCCAGGTGCTGGGCAACCGCACCCTGGTCATGGGACTGACCCACCGCTCGTCGGCAGCGGGCGTGGAGCGCCTGGCCACCCGTCTGTTCGCCGACGGCGTCGCCGACCGGGTCCTCGGCGTGCACATGCCCGACCGCGCCTTCTACACCGAGCTCGACGCGGTCATGCACCTGGACACGCTCATGACCATGGTCGCCCCCGACACCTACCTGCGCTTCTCAGGCTTCAACGACGTCACCACCGTGGAGATCGAGCCCGGTGCCAGCCACGGCTCCACCAAGGACTCCGCCCTGCGGGTAACCGTCCACGACGGCGGTGACATGGACGCCGTGCTGGCGCGCGCCGCCGGCGTGGACGCCTTCAAGGTCATCAGCCCCGACATGTCCGACGAGGCCGAGGCGCTGCGCGAGCTGTCCCGCGACTCCTGCAACGTCGTCGCCCTGGCACCGGGGCGGGTCATCGGCTACGCCCACAACCAGAGCGCCAACGACGTGCTGCGCCGGGCGGGTGTGGAGGTCATTGAGACCCCGGGCGTCGAGCTGGTGCGCGGCCGCGGCGGCGCCCACTGCATGACCTGCCCCGTTACTCGCGACGCCGTCTGAGATGCTCGCGGACAGGAGTCTGTGCGCCTTAGCCTCCGTATGAGGTGCCGCGCCATGTTTGCGGGTGCCCGCGGTGGACCTCCGCGAGCGGTTGACTCAATGTGTTCATGCCATTACCGTGAGTTTTGATCGCTTGCGCGGTCGTGCCTCTGAACCCTGCAATATCCAATATCCGCCCTGGCGCCTAAGTGTGCAGCGCTATTTGCTCGAGGCGATTCCGTGGGGCGGGTATGGGAGGATCCCATGAACGCGAGACTCACCGGAAAGAAGCCCATCAAAACCCCGATAGCGGCGTTTGTGTCGTTGACTGCGATTGCGGTCCTGGCGGTTTCCCCCGCAGTCGCGGCTACGTCGACGTCCGGAACCGCCGCCGCGCCCGCCCCGGGCGGCGTGGCCGCGCCATCGGGGGCTGCCGCGCCGGTTGCTGAAGATGACGACGCCGCTTCAACCGCCGTCGTCGCGCCCAACAGCTTCGGCCAAGAGGCGGTGCTCGCGGACGAGGCCGCGCTGGACAACGCCGACGCCGAATCCAACCAGGACGTGATCGACTACTGGACGCCCGAGCGGATGGCGCAGGCTAAGCCCGTCGACGTCGTAGCGGACCCCGAACAGCTCGCCGAGGCCGAGGCGTCGGTGCTGGCGTCCGCCGAGGGGGAGGCGGGCGCCACCGATCCCGTCCAGCCTTCCGACGACGTGCTGGCGCAGGCGGAGGCCGCCGGCGTTTTCGACGAGGACCTGCAAACGCGGACCGCGGAGTCAGATGAGGAGACTCTCGTGGTTGCGCCTCCGGTGACAAACTTCTCCGTCACCAACGGCAAATTGTTCTTCGAGGGCTACGAGAAAAACAACGGATACTGTTCGGCGTCCGCGCTCAATACCCCGACCAGACGCGTGATCATTACCGCGGGCCATTGCGTGTATTACCAGGGATCCTGGTCGCAGAACGTCGTGTTCGTCCCCGCCTACGACGGCCGGAACGCGGACCCCGATCCGGTGGGAATCTGGACCGCGCGTACCCTGCGCACATTCAACTCTTGGATCAACGACGCGGACCTGTCCCACGACGTCGGTGTCATTACCCTCAACAACGGTGGAGACGATAACCGAAGGATCGTGGACGCGGTAGGTGGACACGGCCTCATGTGGAACGGCTCCAAGAGCTTCGACGTCTCGATCTTCGGCTACCCGAGCAACAAGAGCAATCCGAACGGCCGCTACAGCATGTGGGCATGCTGGGGCGCCACCCGCGGCGACAGCGATCGGGATACGGTCACCGGCTGCGACTTCGGGCGCGGCTCGTCGGGCGGGCCCTGGCTCGCCTGGTACAACAACAGCACCGGGCTGGGGTACGTTCGGTCGGTGACCTCCACATGGCTGGACTCCTCGGATCAGAACTGGGGGCCCTACTTCAACACCGATGTCAAGAAGATGGTGGACGCCTCAAACCATGACTGACTCGGCGTGCATCGACGCCGACCACCGAGCACAGGGGGCGATCATGTCGCTTATCAGACGCCGCACGATGACCAGGATCGCGCTTGCCGCGGGCGTCGCACTCGCAGGAGGCATGGGCGCGGGAGGCTGCACGCAAGCGCAGGACTCTCCCACCTCCTCCACGGACTCGACCGGTCCGAAGGGCACGGACTCGTCCGCAGGCCAGGCCACATCCACCGGTGACTCTGGAACGGCGGGGTCAACGAGCGTTCCCGCGCCGGCCGACGATGCGACGGAATCGGTCCAGGTGCTTCAGCCCCGCGATGACCTCGTCTCGCCCGCCAGTGTGGCGTGGGATTCGTGGGAGCTGGTGGACCCGCGGACGGTCGAGGTGACTTTCCTGGCCGGTTCCGCGCAGTGCGAGGGCGTGAGTGTGGAGGTCATCGAGACCGAACAGGATGTCACGATCAACCTCAGCGTCGGTTCCTTGCCGGGCGCCGGCGCCTGCCCGGCGATCGCGTTGACCTCGGCCACGCGCGTCACCCTCGACGCCGACCTCGGCAACCGGACAGTCCGCCAGGACGCCGGTTGATGCCCAGGCGATTGGGAGGGGGATGTCGCCAGCTTATTGGCGACATGGCTCTTCCGGTTTGGGGGTTTGGTGGGCTGACGGATGGCGGTTGGCGCGCGTGTGTCGGTGGCGTGGCGCGGTGGGGCCTCAAGCTGGTGGCGATCCAGCTTTGTGCTATAGCAGTCATCGCAGGCGGCTTGCTTCCTGAGAGGCTCGGGCTAAGACCTCCGCGTCGTCTCAAAGACACGTCGTCTCACCAACCTGGACTCTGGCGCGCTGGATCTTCCTACACCCCCTATGGATAATTCTCCAGCTGTGTAGCGCTGTCCCCCGGTCGTGTAACGAAGGCTGCGGCTGAGGGAGGCGCGTCGTAGTCTTCTCTGTACCGTTCTATCCATTCGTCTGCGAAGGCGTAGGCATCAGCGCTCGGCACGATGGCATAAACTGAACCGCCCCATCCTGCGCCGAAGGCTGAGGCCCCGATTGCACCCATGTGTCGGGCCAGAGACACCATTGAGTTTGTAGCCGGGACTTGGTTGAGCAAGCGCTCGTTTGCTAAGGTATGCGAGCGATTGACTATTGCTCCTATTGCGTCAGAGTCGGCTGCTGCGATAGCGTCGGCTCCAGCGGGCACAAGGACTAGCGACTCTATGAGGAATTGTTCGACGCGTCCTCTCTCGTAACTTGACTGTGTGAAATTAAGTAGCTTTTTCAGCTGTGGGTCTTTTATGGCTTCACTTCCGGTGGCGTCGCCGATAAGTGAACGGACCGCGCTCGCCAGTGTGGCGTCACTGCGCCCATTGGCTTCGTTCCAGCGCGCGAGTACTGTCTGCAGCGTTGCCGGACCGCGGTTGTAGTCCGCAAGCGCTGCGCCGCTCTTTTCAGCTAGTATGCCGCTGATACCTACGACGATCGACCACCGTGAGGGAAAGGTGATAAGACGAAGTATTTGCGCAGGGGCAAACTCGGCGTAGATCAACTTGTCTCTTGCTCCGCACAGTATGCCCGTGTGGTCTTCGCTGCCTCCCTGCGTTCCTACACCCGTTGTGCCTGGCAGTTCGCGCCAATCTCTCCCGTTCTCGACGCTGGCTAAGTAGCCGGCGAGTGACAGGCGATCGGGATTGTTGCGCTTCCACACCTCCGTGGAGGACCAACCGTTGAGATCTGCCAGGGCGAGGGTGCACGCGCAGACAAGCGACGAGGAAGAACTCATGCCTGACGCTGGCGGCAGGTCCGAGGTGATTGTCAGACATGCGGGTACCGACGCGCCGAAGTTGTTGGTCAGCCGATCGAGTACCGTCTGCAGGTAGTGCCCCCAGTGGCCAACTGGCAAAGCCGCGTTGACGTTGGCTGTCAGCGACACGGGTTCACCGCCGGCTGTCGTTGTGGCCGTGATGGTACCTTCCGCGTTGTTGGAACGTTCGGCGCAGGCGGTGATTCCCCGGTCGACGGCACCCACCAAGACCCGTCCTCCGGCGTAGTCGGTGTGCTTGCCCAGGATCTCGATACGCCCGGGTACGCGCCAGGCCGAGCGTACGGGGGCGGAGCTGCTGAGGTAGGTCGCGACTGCGGGAATACCGTGCTCATTCATAGGAACACCTCAGTGGTGGCGAGACGGGCTTCGACATCCGCGATATCGTCACGGCATGTCAGGTCGAGTACCGGACCGCTCCAACCGATGACCGTCACTGGAGTATCTAGGGCGCGCACGGCGTCTACGATCTCGTACTCACCACGCGGCGATGGTGAGATGCGGCGGCAGGCCTCGAAGATATCTGGCATGAAGGTGAAGCAGTTCATCGAGATTTGTGCATGTGGCCCGGCAGAACTGACCGCCTCTGGCGTTGGTTTTTCGACAATGTCCATTAGCCGGCCATCTTTCGAACATATTAGTGCGAAAGACGCCACTCGCTCGGTTGGGATGTTGGAATCAGCCACGAGAGCGGCGCGGTCAAAACCGAGCAAGGCGTTGCCCTTGTGGGCGGCGAGAGCCCGGATTCCCTCCGGTGGGTAGTAGTTGTCGCCATTGACCATAAGGAAGGGCTCATCACCTATGGCCCCGGCGGCCGATACGACGGCGTCGGCGGTGCCCAGCGGCTCGACCTGGACGGCAAGCTCGACGGCAATTCGAGTCAGGCTGAGCGAGCGTAGGTGTGCTGAAAAATCGTCGTGTTTCGGACCGACGACTAGTACGATGCGCTCGATGCCGGCATCCGCCAGAGCACTCATGGAGTAATCGACGAGGCGGTGCTCTCCGATGGGCATGAGGGCCTTGTAGCCGCTGACAGCAGCGGCAGCCTGGTCAGTCTTGATGATGGAGCCGCCGCTGACGGCGCGCATCCGCGTGCCCAAGCCTCGGGCGAGAATGAGAGCTGTGCGGGTGGTCGTGTCGGTCATGTCGTCAGCTCAGTTCGTAGTAGGTGGCGATGGCGTCGGCAACGGTCTGCGCCTGGTTGCGGGTGGGCATCTCGCAGAACACACGCAACAGGGGCTCTGTCCCCGAGAAGCGGATGGTCGTCCATCCGCCATCGGTGAAGTAGACCTTGCAGCCGTCCTCCCAGATGACCTTTTCGGTCTTATGACCCAGAACAGTGAAGTCCGGCAGGTTATGATCCTCAAAGATCAGCGAGGCCAGCTGGCTGCGGCGCTCGACGGTGAAGCCGTAAGCAGCCTCAACCATGACAAGCTCGCCGTAGCGCTCGATAATGTCGGCATACAGCTCGGACAGAGACTTGCCGGAGGCAGCCACGGCCTCCACCAGCAGGGAACCGGCGTAGACGCCATCCTTTCCGGGTATGTGACCGCGCACGGTCAGACCCCCAGAAGACTCCCCGCCGATGACGGCGTCTGTCTCGGCCATCTTCGCACTGATCCACTTGAAACCTACGGGCACCTCGTAGCAGGTTTGGCCGTGGGCGGCGGCCACGCGGTCGAGCATGTGGGTGGTCGACATGTTGCGCACCACCGGGCCGCTCCACCTTTGCGGGTGAGAAGATAGTCATAGAGCAGGACCAGTACCTGGTTGGCGGTGATGTAAGCTCCCTTATCGTCGATAATACCCAGACGGTCGGCGTCGCCGTCGGTGGCGATACCCATATCTGCCCCCGAATCGAGGACGGCATGACGCAGTGCCGTGAGCGTGTCCTCAGTGGGAGAAGGCACGTGCCCGCCGAAGAGCGGGTCGTGGCGGTCGTGGATAGCCTCAACCTGGCAGCGGGCAGTGAGCAGAATGGTTTGCAGGCTCGTCTCGGAGACGCCGAACATGGGATCGAGGACGAGGTGCATGTGGGCGTGGCGGATTGTCTCGGTGTCCAGCTTGTCGAGAATCGCGTCGAGGTACTGGTTAAGCGAGGTTTGGACGATGACGAGAGGGTGGGAGCGGGCCTTCTCGGGCGCGACGGCGCGCACGTCCGCTTCCGTTAGGGCGTTGGCGTGCTCGCTCAGGCGTCGGTGGTGGCGAGGTCGGCGTCACGTCCGCCTGGCAGAACGACTTTAATGCCGTTATACAGAGCAGGGTTGTGTGACGCGGTCACGACCATGCCGTAGGCGGCTCCGGTGTCTCGTACGGTCCACATGGTCGTAGGGGTGGGGGCGGGACGGTCAAGGACGGTGGTGGGCACCCCGTTGCCCACGAGAACCTCAACTGCCCACCAGGCGGCGGTGTCGGACAGGAAGCGGCGGTCGTAGCCGATGACGACGCCGCGGTCAGTGGAGCCCTCTAGGGCCATGCGATTCGCGAGTGCCTGAGTGAGTAGCGAACGTTGGCGCGGGTGAAGCCATCCGCGATGATGGCTCGCCAACCGCCGGTTCCGAACTGAATCATTGTCAGCCTTTCAAAGACGATGGGCTGGGAAAGGGAATGGAAAGTGGAACAGTAAAAGGTCTGGTTGCTATTTGCCTGAGCCGAGCGTCATCCCCTCGACTAACCGTTTGCCAAGAATGGCATAGAGTAGGACGGTGGGAATGACGACGATGACGATTCCGGCGAATAGTCCCCCCAGTCGGACGTGTATTGCATGGTGCCTTGGAGTGCCAGCAGTGATTGTGGCAGGGTGTACTTCTTGTCGTCCGTGATGAACACCAGGGCAAGGAGTGTCTCGTTCCAAAGGCCCATGAGGGTAAGCATTGCCGCCGACAGTACCCCAGGGCGTGCCAGGGGCCACATGATCTTGACGAAGGTGATCCACGCAGAGGCTCCATCCAGAGCCGCCGCCTCCTCGAGATCGGTTGGCAAGGACCGGAAGAATCCCGTTAGCAGGAATACGGCAAAGGCAGGGATGTCGCCACATACAGCATACCAAGGCTAATCCGCTCGTCCCACCAGCCGATGGTATCCCACATGAACCCGGAGACCGCATTCATGGCTACCCACAAGGGAATCATGACCACTTGAACGGGGATCCCGAGTCCTATTGCGAAAAAGGACGTGATTGGGCCCGCTGTTGGGACGTTGGTGCGCGCAAGCACATAGGCTGCCATCGAGGCGAGTACCACGGTTATAATCGTGCAGGTGACGACGATGGTCAGCGTGTTGAACAGGCCCCGGCCCAGCGATGATGCAGTCCAGGCGGAGACGTAGTTTGTGGGCGAGAGCGTCTTGGGTAGCTCGAGTGGACGGCTGAAGATGGCAGACCCCCCGCGAAACGAATTGAGAATGACCCATCCAAATAAAACGATGTTGAAAAGGCACCACAGCGCGATCACGAGTTTGGTGGCCTGCCATGTCAGGGTGCCGAGTGCGCGTCGTATGCGATGGCGACTAGAGTGTCCGGGTAAGGAGGTGGCGCCTTCAGCGGCGACGTGTGTTGTCGCGGTGAGATCAATCGTTTCTTCTGTCATCAGAACTCCAAGGAATCGCGCCGCATGAGTCGCCGTACCCCGATGACGAACAGTGAGATGAGAATGACCATGATTACCCCCATGGCGCTACCCAAACCGAGTTGGTACTGGGGATTGCGTCCTCCCGTGGTAGCCAGGAACTGGGCGATGGTCAGGGTGCGGGCCTCTGGCGCCGGCGCATCCCCGGAACCAGTGATGCCATAGATGAACTCGAAGATCTTGATCGAGTTGATGCACCATAGCACCACTGAGACCGTCAGGACGTCCCAGGTCAGAGGCAAAGTCACGTTGAAGAATGTGCGTAGTCGACCGGCGCCGTCGAGATCGGCCGCCTCGTAGTAGTATCTTGGAATGCGCCCGATCGCGCTCATCATGAGGGTGAGGTAATACCCTACGCTTACCCACACGATACCGACAACAATCACTTTGAAGATGTAGTCCGGCGTCAGCCACATCCGCGCCCACGATCCCAGCCCCAGCCCGCGCAGTCCGGCGTTTAGAGGTCCGTCGGGGGACAGCAACAGACTCAGTGCAATACCAACGGCTATCGCGGAGAGCAGGTATGGGAAGAACATCAACGACAGTGCTGCCCGGCCCCAACGCACCTCACGGAAGACTGCGGAGAAGATGAAGGTCAGTGTGAATATGCCGACGCCACAAATCGCGAGAATGAGGAGCGTGTTGGTGAACGCCTGGCGGAACAGAGCGTCCCTCCACAGTCGTATATAGTTCCCCAGCCCGATGAACTGGGGTGCTTCGCCGCGGCCCGTCCAGGTCGTTAGGGAGATGTAGACGCCGTAGAGGGCAGGGACGATGAGGAGCCCTACATATACGACGAGGGCCGGAAGGAGCAGGGGCCAGTAGAGCCTCCGTCGAGCCACCTGGGCGGGGGAGGCAGTGGACACTGTCGCCCCTGCCCCGGGGGACGACGCGGATGTGCGTAGCCAGGCCATCACTGGTTCCCGTGGTAGGTCACTGTGTTGGCCGCCAGCTGTTCCCGGAATTCGGCGGCGTCAATCTTCGCACCGAAGAAGTCGTTGATGAGGGGCTGCCAGACGTCGGTGACCCACTGCGGTTCGGCGACGCCTACGCCGTCGGTGAAGGGCACGATCTCGGAGGCCTCGGCGTACTCCCTGCCGTAGTCAGCGAGCTCGGGGCTCTGGTCAATGTCAGTTCGAGCCGTGAGGTTCTTGGCATCGGAGGCGATACGTCCGCAACGCTCTTTATTGGCAAAGTAGGCCATCCAGGTTTTGGCTGCCTCCTGGTTGCGGGCCTTGATGGGGATTGCGAAACCGGTCGGACCGGAGATCGCGATGCCAGCTCCGACGTTGTCGCCGACGGCCGGGAACTTGAAGGAACCCCACTCGACTGATTCTGGATCGTCTCCAGATTTCTCAAGAGAGGAGGAGGCCTCGGATGGGAGCCAGGTGCCCATGAGAATCATGTCGGTTTTAGTTGACTGGTCGGCAAAGGAAGCCTGTTGCGTGGGGAATTTGGTGCCTTGAAACCCTGCGGGGAAGTAGCCCCCAGCGATGAGTGTGCCGATAGCCTCGGTCGCGTCCACCCACGGTTTGGACCCGAAGTTCTCGCCGGTCGCGTCCTGTGCCGCCTCTGTGATGACGCCACGTCCGCCAGCGCGCAGAAGCGCGGACTCGAGCCAGTAGGCCTCGTAGTCCTTGATGTCACCGTCGAGGGCGATCGGTGTGCGCCCCGCCGCCTTGCGCTCATCGAGATAGGCGAGCAGATCATCGAAGCTTTGGGGCGGGTTCTCCGCCAACTCGGGGGTGATTCTCTTGTTGAAGAAGATGGTCTCACCGGCCACGGAGTAGGGGAAACAGAAGATCTTGCCGTCGGTGCGTAATGCGTCCATAAGCGATTCGGGGATCGACTCGCCCACGGTTATGTCCTCGCCGTCGATGGGCGTGGCCCACAAGTCGGTCAGATCTGCGAGATTGTCCAGGCCGAGCTTGGCGGGGAAATCCGAAGCGGCCTGGTCAACGAGGTCTGGCGGGTTGCCCGAGTTTAGCCGCGGGACCACCTGAGTGAGTACCTCGCGGCCGGCCCACTGGGCCTCAACCTGGATGCCTGTTTTCTCGGTGAAGTCCTCGAAGAGTTCTGCCAGGAGCACCTGCTGAGGCTCTCCTTGCTGCCACATGGACCAATAGGTGAAACTCTGCCCTCCGCCTGAGCTGGCGGTTCCGGAACTGCCGCAAGCGGTCAGTGTGGTGGCAAGCGCCGCCATGCTAGACAATGATATGAAGTCACGTCGCGTGAGTGTCATCACGATCTCCTTTGTTCGTGTATTTGGTGCTACAGCTGTGTGTCGTAGTCGTGGTGAGTCGGTGCAGCCAGGCCGGGGTGGGAAGGTGCTCGCCGTCGAGCGCCGATTTCCTGTCTCAGTAGCGCTCCTCCTGTGGTGATGTGGTCATTGAGAAGGCATAGGCCTCGGGGACAGGGTCGTGGGTTCCGGCGAGGCGCTGGTAGTCCCACCACAGGCGTTCCAGGCCCAGGTCACCCTCACGCAGGTCCGGGAGGATGAGTGGGGCCTCAATGAGTTCGCGAGCCCGGGCAAGATGCCCTGCCCGTACCCGACCGACGCACTCTAGATACTGCACCCGGGGCAGGTCGCGCACGGCGGAGGGCAGAGAGTCGATGAGGGTGAGGGCTTTGTCGATCAGGCCTATGTCGAGTAGGTGGGTGAGTGCTTCGATAGTGATGCCGTGACGACTTGGGGCGAGAGTGTGGGCACGGAGCAGGCCAAGGGCGCGTGCTTCACCGTCGGAGTCGGTGAGGGCCAGAGCGCGTAGGACGTCGGCGGTAAGGTGCGTGCGCTCTGACTTTCGCCATAGCGCACGGGCCTCGTGCGTGTAACCGGCGGCATGAAGTGCTATCCCAAGAAGGTAGTCACGCAACCAACTGGGCTTTGCACGTCGCAGGACGGCGATCCAATCGGATCCGATCATCGCTGACCCGAGCAGGATTGGGTCCAGCTGGCCTGTGCGTGCAGCTTTGAGCCAAGCGCTCTGCTCGGCGTTAAGCGCGTCGGTGTTGAAGGGCGTGGCCCAGGAGGCAGCTCGATGTCCCGCTAGCACCTCGAGGGCTCCCCATCCCTCTCGCGCTGCGTGCTCCTCCGGGCCGTATTTGAGGGGGGCGGGGACGACTCGGGACTGTTCAAGGGAAGTGAGATGCGCCGAGGCTTCCTCCAGGCGTGCGGGATTGACGACGGCCCGCGCTGTGTGCGCTACGAGTGCCTCCCAGTGGTCCTCAGGGTTGTCGATGACCACGGGGCTGTAGCACTCGGTAAAGCGGATGGAGGCGCCCGCAGAGAGGTGTAAGTGTTCCAGCTGGGTGGGGGCAAGCCCAGCCTGGATCTCGGCGTAGCGGCGTGTCCCGGACAGTCGGCGTTGCCATGACCTCCCGCCCATGCCGCTTCCCCAGGTGAAGAGTTTGCGTCCGCTCAACTCGGGTGTCGAGTACTGGCAGATCCCGAGGCCGTCGCCGTCCACCGCAGCAATCCACGGGATGCGCGATCGGATGCGATAGAAGTAGTCTGCGCCGCTAGTCTGACGCTGGGGGTGGGTGATGTCGCGGCCGCGATACTCGGGGACGCTGACGACGTCAAGCGCGTCGGCGTAGCCGAAGTGGAAGGCCGAGTCGGCGTCGACAATGACTCGGGTGGAGGCGCTCTGTGGAATGGCAATGTTGGACCACCAATAGACGGGAGTATCCCGGGTGGTGGGATTCTCCAGCAGGATGTGGGTGTAGAGGGACTCGGAGTCGTCGGGCAGCCAAGCGTCCAGCCGCCAGGTGACTCCGAGCATGCGCTCGTACGCCCACATGCGCAGGATTCGTCCCCCGCGTCCATCAGGGAGGGTTCCCGCAGCTACGGGCTCGTTGGTCAGACCCCAGTGGCCGGTGGTGCCAAGGTTCCACTCGACGCCGCCGGCGAACCAGGCGTTGCGCAGAGCGAGGTTGGCCAAGTCGATTCGCTCGGGTCGGTGTAACAGCTCGCGGCCCGAACGGCGGTCTGTCAGTCGCCACAGTCGCCCACCGAGGTCAAGCAGGAACTCGGCGCGCAGCCGCTGGTTCTCCAGGATCGCTACGTTGAACTCAGACGATATGACGCTGCCGTCGTAGGAGTCTTGGTAACGGTAGGGCAGGAGAGTCGGCGGTCCGCTCATGTGGTTCTCCCCGACCTGCAGCAGCTCCAGATCCGCGGCGGTTGGAACTCGGCGGTCCCCACCATCGAGGATGAGCTCGCCGAGCTCGCCGAGCGGCGTCATGGGGATCACCGCCGTTTCGAAGCGGATGCCTGGCATGGTCCCTCCCTTGGGATGCAGCGACCGTCATACGGTGAGCAGTTGTTTTTTGTTAGGTAGTAAGTAAACTGCTTAAAGAAAAGATACCATGTCTTGGACGTGTGCGGAAGTGCCTGGAAGGATGACTGCTGTGGAGGACACGACCCTTGCCCAACCGCGGCCCGCGCTGGCCGGATCGCAGCGCTACGCGCAACGGGCGAGTACAGGCCGCGGCGACCCAGGTGCGCTGCGCAGGTGGAACGAGTACGCAGTTCTCACTGCGCTGCGCGAGTCCAGCCCGCAGCGCGCATCGCAGCTGAGGCAGACGACGGGGTTGACGGTAGCCACGCTCGGGACGGTGCTGCGTGATCTCCGGAGCAAGGGATGGGTCGCGGTGGGGACGTCGGCTCAGGGCGCTAAGGGGCGGCCCGCTCAGACATACTCACTGCGAGTGCCGTCCGGGTGTGTGCTCGGCTTGGATGTCGGAGCACACGCGGTCCGAGCTCAGTGTCTCGACCTAAAAGGCAAAGAACTCGCGCAATCCGAAATTCGTCTTACCGCCGGGCGGGAGGACGATGAGCGTGACGTTGCTGCCCGGCAGGTCGTCGAGCAGGCGTTGAGAGGATCGCAGTGCTGGTCGGCTGTGCTCGCCGTCGGCGGTTTCGTTGAGGAAGACGGAACTCTGGTGGAGAGTGTGGCAATTCCCTCCTGGAACGGTACACGTCCCCTTGAGCGCTTCGAGTCTCTTCTCGGGCCCGGGTGCCTCATCGTCAATGACGTGTGTGCTTCCGTGTATGCAGAGCGTTGCAGGGGAGCAGCGTCCGGCTACGATGACGTTCTTCTGTTGCAAACCGGTCGGCGTCCTACGCTCGGCATCATGCACGGCGGTCGTCTCAGGCACGGTGCTCACGGGATGGCTGGCGACCTGTCGGCAGATGCCCGTGTGCCTACGGAGCACCGTCCGGCGGACTGGGCGAGCTCAGCGAGGGGGCGGACGCCTTGGGACGCGCCGTGCGCGAGGCTAGCGCGGGAGACCAAGTCGCCCTGGGGCGCATTCGCCGGCTGATGGAGGACATCACCCCCGCTCTGGTGACTGCGGTGGCGATTGATGATCCCGAACTGGTTGTCATGGCTGGTGCCCTCACCCCGGTCGCACACCTGTTCCTCGACGACATCAGGGCCGCGCTCGCTGCAGGGGTCAGGCGCCCCCCGAAGGTCGTGGTCTCGGCGAATGACCAGTTCTCCTCGGCCCAGGGGGCAGCGCTCCTGGCGCTGAATCGGGTCCGTTCCAGCCTTGCCTCGCATGAGGGCGTGCAGCCTTTCACCCGGGAAGCCTTTCTCGCTCAGGAACACCGTCCCGGGCGCGCCCTCGTCTGATTCGTTTCCGGCATTCGTGAGCTCACAGGCGGTGGTGGGTGGCTGCTGTCCTAAGAGAGACGCTCTTTGTGGGTGTTCCGGTAGTGCGCACGACATCCCTAAGGTCGTGCAATGCCTACCATAAGTCGGGCGACGTCGTACACTCTGCCCTGGCGCCGGGGCTACTGGCGGGGGAGTAACGGGAAACTGGTATGGGAGCCGGTAGTCTAGTCTCGGCTGGACTCACTGTGTCGAAAGGACCCCCGCATGCCCGCCGTCATCCCGGCCCCCGCCCCCGCCGTCCTTGCGTCCCTGCAGGGCCGCAGTTTCCTGCGTGAACAGGACTTCACGCCGCAGGAATGGATGACGCTGATCGGCCTGGCGGCGCAGCTGAAGGCCGACAAGCGGGCCGGCCGGGAGACTCAGCACCTGAAGGGCAAGAACATCGCCCTGATCTTCGAGAAGACCTCCACGCGCACCCGCTGCTCCTTCGAGGTCGGCGCCCACGACCAGGGCGCCCACACCACCTACCTGGATCCGTCGGGCTCCCAGATGGGCCACAAGGAATCCGTGGCGGACACCGCCCGCGTGCTGGGCCGCATGTTCGACGGCATCGAGTACCGCGGCGACTCCCAGGCCAAGGTCGACCAGCTCGCCGAGCTGTCGGGCGTGCCGGTGTGGAACGGGCTCACCGACGACTGGCACCCCACTCAGATGCTGTGCGACTGCCTGACCATGCTGGAGCACACCGACAAGCCCGCGGACGAGATCGCCTACGCCTACGTCGGGGACGCCCGCTTCAACATGGGTCGCTCCCTGCTGGTGGCCGGTGCCCTGCTCGGCGCCGACGTACGCATCGTCGCCCCCAAGCAGTTGTGGCCCGACGACGAATGCGTCGCCGCCGCCCAGGTCGTGGCCGCCGACACCGGCGCCCGCATCACGCTGACTGAGTCCGTGGACGAGGGCGTGACCGGGGTGGACTTCGTGCACACCGACATCTGGGTATCCATGGGGGAGCCGAAGGACGTGTGGGCCGAGCGCATCGAGCTGCTGCGCGACTACCAGGTCAACGCCGCCCTAATGGACAAGGCGGGGGAGCAGGCCAAGTTCATGCACTGCCTGCCCTCCTACCACAACCGCGAGACCACGATCGGAGAGGAGATCTACCAGGCCACCGGCATGGACGGCCTGGAGGTCACCGAGGACGTCTTCGAGTCCGAGCGCTCCATCGTCTTCGACCAGGCCGAGAACCGCATGCACACCATCAAGGCCGTCATGGTCGCCACCCTCGGCGAGCCGGCCGCGACGGCGCAGGCCGGCTGATCTGGGACGTCCGGTCATCCAGAGGGTTTAGGGAAGCTGTGGAGGCGGCTGGACCAATATCGATATAGGGGATGGCAGATGAGGACTGACGCAAAGGTTCACGAGTGGCTTCTGGTTGGGCTCTGTTTCATCTTGCGGACAGTCATGGTGCTGGCCGGGCTCGCGCTGCTGATATGGGGGGCGCAGTGGGCCGCCATGCCGTTAGGCCTTTCGAGGGTTCGGCCGAATACGGCAGCCGACAGCGGGATGGTCACACGGATAATGAAGGGGGATGGAACGTTCACTTTTGTTTGGTGGCGCTCCACGCTGGAGGCGGCGCTCGGTTTCGCTCTCATTCCGAAGTGGCACGCCAAGTGTCGTTATGATGTTGTGACAGTAGCTGTGGTAGCGCTGAGTGCTGTTTGCATGGCGTTCCTTATTCTTCTAATGGCGGGTGCGGGGACCTATGGGACATGCACCTACCCGAGTTGTTGGCCGGCTCCGTGGGACGGGATTGTCTTGGCGGCACCGTTCTTTGCCGGGTTGTTGACGCTCGCGGTGATGGCATGCTTCGCAGACCGGATCAGCCTCTGGGCACGCTGTCTGTCTCCAATGGCGGTATACCTGGTTGGCACGGTGCTGCTCGTCCTGGTCTGGGACCGCTGGCTGCTGCCGTTCTTCGCGGGTCCGCCACCTTGGTAATACTCTCCTGCTCACTGGACTGCGCGCCTCCTACTCAACCCCCGAACCCGTTGCCGGCGACACCGCCAGCAAGGTGTTCTACGGCATGGATGAGGAGTGATGGCCGAATCATTGCCATTAGGCACTGATCGTCACGCTCGGCCGCCACGGCCCTGCCGCCTGGCTATCCTGTCCGCGTGACCATCCCCAACCGCGGCCCGGATCCC
This sequence comes from Actinomyces ruminis, assembly GCF_002154335.2. Lineage (GTDB taxonomy): Bacteria > Actinomycetota > Actinomycetes > Actinomycetales > Actinomycetaceae > Actinomyces > Actinomyces ruminis. The sequence goes on along the minus strand of NZ_MTPX02000008.1, from coordinate 2,377 downwards.
GCGTCCGTCCGCGTGCGCGGCGAACTCGATCTGGACGCCCTGCGCGCCGGCATCGGCGGGGCGCTGCTGGCCGACGTCGACCGGGCCGTCGCCTGGGACGTTCCCCTGCGCACCCGTTTCCGCGGCCTGACCCGCCGCGACGGCGTGCTCCTACACGGGCCGGCCGGTTGGGGCGAAGTCGCTCCCTTCTGGGACTACGACGCCGACGCCTGCGCCCCCTGGCTGGCCGCCGGCCTGGAACAGGCCACCGTCGGCAGCACCGACCTGCCCCGTCACCGGGAAACGGTCCCCGTAAACATCACGGTCCCCGCCGTCGAACCCGACCAGGCGCGCGCCCTGATCGCGGCGGCGGGCACCGCCGCCGGGCCGGCTCGGCATGCCGCCACACCTCCCCGTGTCCTTCCCGTCACCGTCAAGGTCAAGGTCGCCGGCGCGCGCGTCTCCGACCGCCAAGCCCTAGCCGCCGACCTGGAGCGCATTGAGGCCGTGCGCGACGCCATCGGCCCGCACGGCCGCATTCGCATCGACGTCAACGGCGCCTGGGACCTGGAGACCGCGCGCAGAATCCTGCCGCTGATGGATGCCGCCGCCCAGGGCCTGGAGTACGTCGAACAGCCCTGTGGCTCCACTCAGGCGCTCGCCGACCTGCGCCGCCTGGTGGACATTCCTATCGCCGCCGACGAATCCATCCGCCTGTCCGCCGACCCGCTGGCCGTGGCCCGCCTGGCGGCCGCCGACGTGGCCGTCCTCAAGGTCGCCCCGCTCGGCGGCGTACGCCGCGCCCTGGCCCTGGCCGAGCGCCTGGGCCTGCCCACCGTCGTCTCCTCCGCCATCGACACCAGCGTCGGCATCGGTGCGGGCGTCGCGCTCGCGGCCGCCCTACCGGGACTCGAACACGCCTGCGGGCTGGGCACGGTCCGACTGCTCGCCCGCGACGTCGCCGCCCCTGCCGCCATCCCCGCCGACGGCGTCCTGCCGGTGCGCCCCGTACACGTCTCACGGGCACTGCTGCGCACGGCCGCCGCCGACGCCGAACTCACCGCCCGCTGGCAGTTGCGCCTGAGCCATATCGCGGCTGCCCTGCAGCGCCGACGCGAGCGCGAGGGTTCCCGCCCCGGAAGCGCCGTGGCCGGACTGCCTCTATGAGCACCGCCGCCGATTCCGTGCGCCTCGGGGTGGGTCCGCAGCCCGAGCCGCCGTCGCTCGTGGCTGCCCGCACCGTCGTTGGCGCCCTGATTAGTGCCGGTGTGCGCCAGGTGATCCTCGCCCCCGGCTCCCGCTCCGCACCCCTGGTGCCGGCCCTGGCCGCCGCCGAACGAGGCGGGAAGCTGCGGGTGCGAGTGGTCCTCGACGAGCGCAGCGCCGGCTTCGTGGCCCTGGGATGCGCCCGTGCCGAACTGCTGGCCGGGCACCGCCGACCCGCCGCCGTCATCACCACCTCTGGGAGCGCGGTGGCGAACCTGCACCCGGCCGTCGCCGAGGCCGACGCCGCCGGCGTGCCCCTGCTCCTGGTCACTGCCGACCGGCCCCACGAGGCGGTCGGCACCGGCGCCAACCAGACCACCGAGCAGACCCGCATCTTCGGCGCGGCCCCACGCCTGGTGGTCGACCTGCCCGCGGACATCACCGCCGACCTGGGGTCGGCCGGCGTGCGCGCCATCGCCGGCCAGGTGCGTCGAGCGGTGGATGCCGCCGCCGGCGCACTCACCAACGATCCGGGGCCGGTCCAGCTCAACCTCCGCTTCCGGCCGCCACTAGCACCCGCGCCCGGCGTGGAGACTCCTGCCGGAACCGGGACGGCCCCCGGCGCCGCACCGCTGATGCAGGCGGATGGCCCGGAGCCCCCAGCGGGAGCCACCGCGCCGGGCGCTGCCGGGCCCTTTCCTCTCCGCCAGGTGGTTGCGGGACAGCCCCGGGAGGACGCGCACGACGGGCGCCGGGAGGAACGCGGCATCGTCGTCGCCGGGGACAGCGTCGACGCCGCCGGGCGGTACGCGCGCGCCCTGGCCGAGTACCTCGACTGGCCGTTGCTGGCCGAGCCGACCTCCGGCGCGCGCGGCGGCCCCCAGGCCGTGACCCGTTACGCCGAACTGCTGGCGGCTCCCGCGGGCGCCCGGCTGGCCGAGCAGGCGGAACGCATCGTGGTCGCCGGCCACCCCAGCCTCACCCGGCCGATCAGCTCCCTGTTGGCCCGCGACGACCTACGCATCGACGTGCTCACCTCCACCGCACGCTGGACCGACGTCGCCGGCACTGCCGCATCCGTCATGCCGCTGCCTATGCCCGCCGCGGTGCCGGGCGCACAACGCCCCGTGCCCGCCGCCACCGCCGCGCCGACGCCAGCCCCCGCGGACCTGGCGACCACCCTCGACCTGGG
>NZ_MTPX02000041.1 GCF_002154335.2 Actinomyces ruminis | reverse complement strand
GAAAGGCGGTCCGTCTGACGGAACCCGGTCCGACCGCGGGGGGCCCGGTCCAAACACCGAGGGAGTTGACCGTGGTCCTCCCCACAACCCGCCGGGCCGGAGTACCACGTTCGTGTCGATATCCCGTGATGGTTCGGCACGGGCTGGGGTGTGAGGGTCGTGTTCGGGCGCAGGAGGTCGTGTTCGTCTGGCCGGGCCGGGTCGTTTTGAGGCTTGCGAGGACGTCTTCGGGCCGACGAGGTCGGTGTCGGGGGGGTGGGCGGGGAGGTTGTCGGGCTGATGAGGTCGTTGTCAGTGTTGCGCGTTGTTGTATGCGCGGGCGGCGAGTCGGTGGGGGGACGCGTCGAAGACGCGGGTCAGCCCGCGATGACGTGGTTCGGCCCTTCAGGACGCCGCACGGCAGGGGGTTCTCTACGGCTGGTCGGCGTCCTGGAGGTCTCCCCCACGTCCTGGAACGATCCCGGCCCGCAAGCGACAACGACCCCACGCACTCGAACTACCACACCCTCAAACCGGAAGAGTCCCTTTCAGGATTCGCTGGGGCTGGGAGGGGTGATACCCGAGACGAGGTAAGCCATCCGGCGGGCGACCGACGTGGAGTGGTCACCAAAACGCTCTAGGAAGCGGCCCATGAGCACCGCGTCTACCACCTGCTGGCGGCTCAGCTCGTTTTCCGGGTCGAGGATCATCTGGAAGGACTGCCGGTGCAGTGCGTCCAGCTCGGCGTCGCGCTCCTGGATCTGCGCGGCCAGCTGCAGGTCCTGGGTCTGAATCAGACGACTGAGTCGTGGCCGGCGCGTACGGCGGCGTCGGCCATCTTCACCATCAGCCCGAAAACCGGCTCGGGTACCGCGGGCAGCGGATAGCGCCCGCGCGCGATCGCGGCGACATGGCGGGCAAGGTCGCCCTGCCGCTCCAGGGTCTGGGCCATGCGCAGGGCGGAGATGACGTTGCGCAGGTCCCGGTCCACGGGCTGTTGGCGGGCCAGCAGCATTACGCACATGTCGTCAATGTCGCGCTGGAGGTCGTTGATGCGCTCGTCGGCGTCGATGACCTGTTCGGCCACCACAATGTCGCCGCTGCGCAGCGCCTCCGCGGCGCGCTCGATGGCGGTGGCCACCTGCTCCGCCATGGATGCCAGGTCGGTTCCCAGCTGCTTGAGCTCCTGGTTGAAGATGTCGCGCACGGCTGCCTCCCACGTGTCGGCGCTCGGGCTCGCAAACGGCCCGCCCACCCCTCTACTAGGGGGCGTGGGAACTGTTTGGCTGATCATTGCGGTAGCCGTGGCCGGAGTTGCCGTGGGCGCGGCGGCAGGACTCGCGCTCGGGCACGCCACCCGCGACGCACAGGGCAACGGGATCATCGCCGGCTCGACGCTGGAGCGGGACGGTCTGATCCCGGTGCTGGCCGCGCTCAGTTCCACCGTGGTCCTGCTCGACGACGACGGCGAGGTCCTGCGCGCCTCCGCCGCTGCCTACACCTACAACCTGGTCCGCGACGACGAGGTCAGCGAGCCGCAGATCGCCGAGATGGTTGAACGTGTGCGCTCCTCCGGCCAGGCCGAGGAGGCCGAGATCACGGTGGCTCGTGGCCGCCTGCCCGGTGCGGGCAACTTCCACCTGCAGGTGCGCGTCGCCGGAATCGGGCGGGGCCGGGTGCTGGTACTCATCGAGGATCGCACCGCCGCTCGACGCGTGGAGGAGATGCGGCGCGACTTCGTGGTCAACGCCTCTCACGAGCTCAAGACCCCCGTAGGCGCCATCTCCCTGCTGGCCGAAACCGTGCGCGAGCACGCCGACGACTCCGCGCTCGTCGTCGACTACACCGCGCGCATGAGCCGGGAATCGCACCGCCTGGAACTGCTGGTGGGGGACATCATTGAGCTCTCCCGCCTGCAGGACGGTGACGCCCTGGTCGAGCCCGAAGACGTGAGCCTGGACGACGTCGTCGTCGACGCTCTGGACCGGGTGCGGGTGGAGGCCGAGGCGAAGGAGGTGGCCCTGGTTGCGGGCGGTGCCGAGAACCTCCACGTGCTGGGCGACGCCTCCCTGCTGGTCACGGCCGTCAGCAACCTGCTGGACAACGCCATCCGCTACTCCGATCCACGTACCCGCGTCAGCGTGGGGCTGAGTGTGGACGCTCACGATCCGGAGCTGGTGCGCATCGCCGTCGTCGACCAGGGGATCGGCATCCCCAAACAGGCGCAGGAGCGCGTCTTTGAACGCTTCTACCGGGTGGATAAGGCGCGTTCGCGGGCTACCGGCGGCACCGGACTGGGCCTGTCTATCGTCAAGCACGTGGCCGCCGACCACGGTGGCACGGTGGAGCTGTGGTCGCGCCCGGGCGCGGTAGCACCTTCACGCTGGTGCTGCCCAGACACCGCACCGAGGCGGACCGCCCCGGGCCGGACCCCGAGGCGGTCCAGGCCGTGGCCAGCGGGGCCGCCGGCGCCTCGTTCGCCGCCATCGCCGCCATTTCCGACGAGCCCGCCCGGGGGGAGGAACAGTCGTGACGCGCATCCTGCTGGTGGAGGACGAGGAGAACTACCGTGAGCCGCTGGCGCTGAACCTGCGCCGCGACGGCTTCGAAGTGGTGGAGGCGCAGGATGGCGTGGCCGCCATGGAGCGCTTCGAGGGAGCGGGCGCGCCCGGTGGCAGCGGGCCCATCGACCTGGTTCTGCTGGACCTGATGCTGCCGCGCATGTCCGGGGCGGAGGTGTGCCGGCGCATCCGCCGCAGTTCGCGTGTGCCGGTCATCATGCTCACCGCCCGGGATGCGGAGATGGACAAGATCGCCGGGCTGGAGCTGGGCGCCGATGACTACATCACCAAGCCCTACTCCTACCGGGAACTCGTGGCCCGTGTGCACGCGGTGCTGCGCCGCACCGCGGATGAGGCACCCGAGGAGCCGGTGCTGACGGCCGGGCGGGTCACCATGGACGTGGGCCGCCACGAGGTGCGCGTGGCCGGGCAGGTGGTGCCCATGCCCAAGCGCGAGTTCGAACTACTGGAACTGTTTCTGCGTCACCCCGATCGGGTGCTCACCCGCGCACAGATCATTGAACGCCTGTGGGGGGCCAACTACGTCGGTGACACCAAGACGCTGGATGTACACGTCAAGCGGATCCGCGCCAAGATCGAGACAGACCCCAGCTCCCCGACCCTGCTTACCACTGTGCGCGGGGTTGGTTACCGCCTCGTCCCCGCCCCCACCCCGCGAGACCGGCATCAGTGACGCGCCGAGGGCCTGGTCTCGACACTGCGGGGGCGGCCCACCCATGTGAGCTAGCTCCCCGATCTTGCGGCGTCATTTCCTGATAAAATGAGACCCCGCGACAAATTCTGGAGTGACCTCACACATGACATTTGAAGTCGGCGAGACCGTCGTCTACCCCCACCACGGAGCCGCCCGGATCATTGACATCCGCCAGCGCAAGGTCAGAGGCGAGGAGAAGACCTACTTGCAGCTCGAGGTCGCCCAGGGGGATCTGACCATTCTGGTCCCGGCCGAAAGCGTCGACCTCATCGGTGTGCGCGACGTCGTCGATGAGTCCGGACTCGAGCGCGTCTTCGAGGTGCTGCGGGCGCCGCTGACGGAGGAGCCCACCAACTGGTCGCGGCGCTTCAAGGCCAACCAGGAGAAGATCGCCTCTGGCGACGTCATCAAGGTCGCCGAGGTTGTGCGTGACCTGTCCCGCCGGGACACCGACCGCGGCCTGTCCGCCGGGGAGAAGCGCATGCTGGCCAAGGCCCGGCAGATCCTCGTCTCTGAGCTCGCGCTCGCGCAGAAGACCCCCGAGGAAGAAGCGAGAACACGCTCGACGAGGTCCTCGCCTCCGGCACGGCGGCCTGAGGACGGCCCTCCCCGAGCTCACGCCCGACTCTTCCCAACCTGAAGTCGGGCGGCGGCCGCGCGTTTCCATAACGCTGGTATGGTCCCGGACATGTCGGAAATGACTGCTGGGATTGCCGTCGCCGTACTCACCGCCGCCGGCTCTGGTACCAGGCTCGGCGCTCATGGCCCCAAGGCGCTGGTGGAGGTCGGCGGCGAGTCCCTGCTGCACCGGGCCACCCGCGGCCTGCTCGCTTCCGGCGTCGTCGACCACATCACCATTACTGCGCCCGCCGCCGCGGTTGACCGCTTCACCGCCGAGATCGCCGATCTGATGGGTGGCGCGGGCATCGACGTCGTCGCCGGTTCGCCGGCCTCCCGACAGGCCTCGGTTGCCCTTGGATTGGGCGCTGCCCTGGTCGCGTGCCCCGACGCCGAAGTGGTGCTGGTGCACGACGCGGCCCGCGCCCTGACCCCGCCCGAGCTGATCCGCCGCATTGTCGCCGCTGTGCGCGCCGGGCACGACGCCGTCGTCCCCGGCCTGCCCGTCGTTGACACCGTCAAGGAGATAACGGACATGGGGGAGCGGGTCGAACGAGTAGTCGGCACTCCAGATCGAGCGCGGCTGCGGGCGATCCAGACCCCACAGGCTTCGCCCGCACCACCCTGGAGGCCGCGCACCGGCTCGGGGCGGGTAGCGCCGCCGACGAGGCCCACGCCGCCCGCGACGACGCAGCCTGGTGGAGGCCATGGGCGGCCAGGTCGCCGTCGTCGCCGGGGACCCGCTCGCCCTGAAGGTGACCACGCCGCTGGACCTGGCTGTGGCCGAAGTCCTCGCCCGCCGGGAGGACGATCGGTCTTAGGCTCTACGCCATGAGGCCACACATTCCGGGACGGGATGCCGAATTCACCCCGGCCGGCGCAGCAGGCGGCGACCACGCCGTGTCTGCGCACGGCAAGCTGCTGACCTGGCCGGTGCTCGCCTGGGGGCTGTGGGACTGGGGCTCGGCCGCCTTCAACGCGGTGATCACCACCTTCGTCTTCTCGGTGTACCTGACCAGTGCCGCATTCGGCGACCCCGCTGCCAACGAGTCCGCCCTCTCGGTGGGGCTGACCATCGCGGGCGCCTGCATTGCCTTGCTCGCCCCCGTCACCGGGCAGCGCGCCGACCGCGCCGGCAGCACCGTTTTCTGGTTGGGGGTGTACACGGCGATCGTCGTCGCCGTCAGTGCGGCCCTGTACTTCGTACTGCCCGAGCCCGGTTACTTGTGGCTGGGCATCGTCCTACTCGGGGTCGGCAACGTGTTCTTCGAGTTGGCCTCCGTCAACTACAACGGGCTGCTGTCCCGCCTGGCCACCAAAGACCGCGTGGGCGCCGTCTCCGGGCTCGGCTGGGGCATGGGATACCTCGGTGGCATCGTGCTGCTGCTGATTCTGTACGTCGGTTTCATCAACCCGGAGGTCGGCTGGTTCGGGGTGACCGATGAGAATGGCATGGACGTGCGCGTGTCGATGCTCATCTCGGCCGGCTGGTTCGCGCTGTGCGCCGTCCCGGTGCTGGTCACCCAGTCCGGCAAGCGCGCCTGGCGGCGGTGGGCCGCGATCGCGGGTGCCGATGGCGACGACGAGCGGACAATGGCCGGGCTGGAGACCGAGCCCGTCGACCCCGTGGTGTCACCGCCGCGTGTCTTGCGCCGCGAGTCGCTGCTGGCCTCCTACAAGCAACTGTGGCGCACCCTCGTGGGCCTGTATCGCACGCATCCGGAGGTGTTGTGGTTCCTGCTGGCGGCCGCCGTCTTCCGTGACGGGCTGGCCGGGGTGTTCACCTATGGTGGCATCATCGCCCAGAACACCTTCGGCTTCTCCTCCGGGGACGTGATCATATTCGCTGTTGCCGCCAACGTGGTCGCCGGTGTTGCCACTATCGCGTCTGGGCGGCTCGATGACATGTTCGGCCCGCGGCGAGTGATCCTCGGCGCGCTGACGGTGCTCGTGGTTGCCGGCCTGCTTGTGTTCGTGCTGCACACTGCGGGCGCACGGGTGTTCTGGGTGCTGGGCCTGGTGCTGTCCGGCTGCGTGGGGCCGGCGCAGTCCGCCGCCCGCTCCTATCTCGCGCGACTGGCGCCCCAGGGGCGGGAGGGCGAGATCTTTGGCCTCTACGCCACCACCGGGCGGGCCGTGTCCTTCATGGCGCCCATGATGTACGGCCTATCCATTTGGGTGGGTACGCAAGTGGCCGGTGGTGGCGCCGGTTACTGGGGCATTCTCGGGATTGTGACGGTGCTTGCCGTCGGTCTGCTGCTCATGCTGCGGGTTCAGGATCCCGCCGGACGCATTACCGTCGCCGAGTAGCGGGCGAGGCTGTCCCCTCACCGAGGTCGGTCGATGTCGCTGGCAGGCGGCGTCAGTCGTCGCAGACGGTGATGGTCACCGGGATGTTGCCGCGGGTGGCGTTGGAGTAGGGACACACCTGGTGGGCCGCGTCGGCCAGTGCCTGAGCCGCATCATGCGGCTGCGCGGGAATGACGACCTCCAACTCGACGGCCAGGCCGAAGCCGCCCTCGCCGTTGGAGCCAATGGACACCCGGGCGCCGACGCTGGAGTCGCCCAGGTCGGCTTTCTGCGAGCGGGCGACGGCCTGCAGGGCGGAGTGGAAGCAGGCGGCGTAGCCGGCGGCGAAGAGCTCCTCGGGGTTGGGCAGGTTCGCGCCGGAGCCACCCATCTCCTTCGGTACGGCCAGGTCGGTGTTGATGCGGCCGGTGGCGGAGGCGACATGGCCGTTGCGGCCATCACCGGTGGCCAGGGCTTCGACGGTGTAAATGGGCGTGACGGCTTCGGGCATGGTGGACCTTCTTATGCGGTGTGCGTGGTGCGGATGTCCTACCGCGTCGGGCTGGGAGTCGACTGGACGCAGACTCAGCGTGGGCGTCTGACGCGATAAGACATCGAGTGCGTTGAAAGCTATGTCAGCTCCGCAGATCCGGGAAGTCCTCGGCCGCGTCGGATTCGCCCCCGCGTGCCGCGCGGTCCTCGTACTCGGCGCGCAGGCGGTCCAGGTCCTCCTTGGTCAGCGGGCCCTGCGTGGTGCCGGCGGAGCGTCCTGGCGCGTCCAGGAGATGACCAAGCCATCCTCGTAGCCGAAGCGTGCCAGGTGCCGACCTGCGATGTTCTCCAGGCGCGGCAGCTCCTGTGCGGAGGCCGAAAGCGTCAGGACGAGCGCTCCGTCCTCGCAGGTCAGGTCCGCGACGCCGGCCACGGCTCCCTCACGGTTGAAGACCAGGTGGCCGGTGGACTCGGCCCCGTTCCACTCGCCGTCGATCTTTCGGCTCATGTGACTGACAAGGCGGCGCCCGTAGTCGGCCGGCTTGTCAGTCGCCACACGGGCCACCGAGCGGGAGTCGAAGTCAGGGGTCTCATTCGCATTTACTGAATTAGTGGTCATGGGACGAGGTTAGCCTGACGCTTTAGGGTAGCCTAGAGTTATCGCCCATGGCTGAGCGCTCAGGCCGACGGCCCGTAATGGGAATACGGTGGGCGCTTCAGGCGGGGCGGTCCATGATCGCCGCCGGCCGGTTGCTGAGTCCGACGACGACGGTCTCAGCACTGCCGGAACTCCCGGTCCCGGAGGCGGTCCGGGCGGACTCATCAGGGTCTTCGGCCGTGACCGTGCGGGAGCACACCAGGGCGATGATGCCGGGCGCCGGCACCAGGTAGCCGTCGTCGAGGTAATGCTGGTCTGCCGCGTAGATCGTGGCGTCGTCCTCAATGTCCTCGCCGTCCAGGTGCACGGCGACGTCGCCGTCCGGGGCGACGACGTCGAAGCCCATGCCCTGTGGGGAATAGGCATCGCCGGAGCGGCTTGTGGTCAGGGCATCGAGGTACCCGCGACCGGATGCCCGTTCGGTCAGTTCCCGGACGGTGCCGACCTTCCCGGTGGCGGGTTCGAAGACGACGTCGGCGGAGCCGGCCGAGGAACCGGCCTGGACTCGCAGTGTCCTGGTGGCGTGGTCCCGTACCGGGGCTGCGAGGTCTCCCAGAGGTACCGCGGGCGTGGGTGCGGCGCCGGACAGGGCGTCTAGGTTGACGGCATCCAGAGGGTGAGTAACGGCCCCGGCGGCGCCCGGATCCTGCTCCGCGAGCTTGGTGTAGACGGTGTCGGGGTCACGGTACCGCGCGGTCCACCCGTCGACGACGACCGGGCCGGCCTGACTCCCGGCGGGGACGACGCCGCCGACGGTGGTGATGGCCGTGGGGTCGTCATCGGGCGCGAGGGTCAACTCGCACCATCCTTCCCGGTCGCTCGGGCAGTAGGTACCCAGGACCAGGGTCGAATGTCCGCCCTGGAAGAACGACGCGTGCTCCCAGCCGGAGGTCGCGCAGCCCCAGTCGTCCTCGCATGTCGGGAAACGCGTATCCGGCACCGTGGCCAGGACGGAGCCGTCCGTCAGTGACAACACCTCGTCGTCGACCATGAGCACGTGATCGGTGATCTGCAGGCGATTCTCGTCGCCCGACCAATCGTGATTGGAGTGGTGGTGCATGTGCTCGAAGGCGATGCGCCCGGTGGCGGTGTCGATGCCGACGAACAGGGTACGGGTGGGGCCGGCGCCGTAGGCGATCACCAGGTGCGTACGGTCCGGGCTGAGGGCGGCGTAGCAGGAGGCCTCCTGCTGGTCGCCGTCGCAGTCGCCGAGCTTTATGGTTGACGCCGGTCGGGTTTGGATCCAATCGGTATAGCCGCTGTTGGGGTCGAGGCCGAGGACACCGTGGTCGGTGATGACCAGTGGGCTGAACGTTCCCGCAATGACCCCCAGCACCGGCTCGTCTTCGCCGAACACCCGCTGCCAGGCGACGTCGTCGTCGAGCGTGACGGGGACGGATACGGGGCGGACGGCGGTCAGCCATACGGATCGGGCGCGATCCGGGAAGGAAAGCCCCGGGAGCAGGAGCACCGTGGCTGCGATGGCAAGGGCGAGAACCGTGGCGGCCAGCGCCGTCGGCGTGGGGCGCAGGCGGCGCCGGAGGGCTGATGATCGGCCGGGCGCCGCCTTCTGAGCAGGCGCAGCGGGACGTCGGCGGCGACCATGAGGGCGATCCCGGCGGCGGTGACGGTGAGTGGGAACAGCGCCGGGTAATCCATGCCGATCGCCCCGGACTGCCGCAGCCACAGTCTGCCGAAGAGGCCTGCCACGACGAATGCCGGTATGACCGTCAGCAGCAGCACGAGGAGGGTGGCGGCCCGGAGGCGGTGATCGCGGGGTAGCGCCCGGATCAGGTGCGCGTAGTACGCCCAGGCCAGCAGGGCCACCGGTGTAAGCAGGACGAGCGTGGGGATGAGCCATCGATTGCCGTTTCCAGCATGCCGGGGTTGTGGGATGCCTGGCTCATGGCCCGGGCGCCGGCCCCGATGGCGGTGATCAGGCCACCGGCGCGCAGGCCGCGCAGGAACTCTGCCGTTCCCCTGGCGGCAACCGCCGGGAAACCGGGCCCGGGGGTCGGCGGGGGAGGGAGCTCGGTATGCGGGGTGGACGGGGGCGCGTCGTTGGGGCTGGATGGAGGCGGGGAGATGTCGGCGGCGGGCTCGTCTGACTCGGCGGAGGGGCGCATGATCTAAGAATGTCAGGCTACGGGGCGGGAGAGTCGGTGTACGTTGCACGACTCCGGGGTGCGCTGCACGACCCCGGTGTACGTTGCACGACCCCGGGGTGGTCGTGGAACAGGCACCAAGGTCGTGCAAGACCGCCCGAGGCCGTGCAGAGTACGGCTGAGGCCTCATCCGCTGCGACCGCAGCGGCTTCCTAGCCGAGTCCGACCACCACGGTTTGGTGGTTGCTGGTTCCGTCATTGTCGTCTACGACGGCTCGGTCATGGACCAGGGTTATGACGCCGGGCGCGGGTACGAGGTAGCCGTCGTGGTAGTAGGCCAGGGTTCCGTCGGCGGCCGCGATGTCGGCCGGATCGGTGATGTCCTCGTAATTCAGTTGCTGTATCGCGGAGTAATCATGGTTGCGCGCCTCGAGGTCCTTCCAATCCTTGTAACCTAACTCCTCTGGGCTTTCCTCTAGGCCGTGCTCACGTATGTACTCAAGCCGGGCCTCTACGTTCCCATATTCCAGTGGCTGTCGTATTTTGAGGTCGTCGAGATAGCCGAGGCCGGACCTCTGCTCGGTGAGTTTCTGGAGGTCGTTCACCTGGCCGGTGATGGGATCGAAGATGACCACGGTCGGAGAAATCCCCAGCACTTTTAGCGTGCGTGAGGCCCTGACCTGTTCCGGATAGATGAGGTCACCGAGGGGCACCGGGGCGGCGTCGCCGGCGCCGGACAGGGCATCGAGGCTGACGGCGTCAACCGGATGAGTGTCGATGAAGTCCTTGGGGCGTTCCCCTACATCCTGGTAGGTGGCCTCGGGATCGTCGTAGCGCACGGTCCATCCGTCAACCACCACCGGGCCGCTGTCGAACTCGGGAAGAATGCCGCCGACGGTGGTGACGGCCGTGAGGTCGTTGTCCGGGGCAAGCGTCACGTCACACCAAACGGCACTGGAGGTGAGGGGATCGGTGTGGGGGCAGTACGCCCCGAGGATGAGAGTCGAGTGACCGCCCTGGAAGAACGATGAGAAGACCCATTCGGATTGGTACGACGGCTCGTCTCCGCCGTAGGAGTAGCACATGGAATCGTTGTCGCATGCTGCAATGTCGACCTCGGGCAGAGAGGCAACGAGGCTGCCATCGGTGAGGGAGAGGACTTCCTCCCCGGCCGCAAGAACATGGTCGGTGACTTGAATGTGAGTTCCCCAGGACCGCCAGGTCCGGTCGACGTCGTCGATGGCGTGCATGTGCTCGAAGGCGACCGCCCCGGTGGTGGTATCGAGCACGACGAGCAGGGTTGCTTCACCGCCGGTGCCATATCCGAGCACGAGGTGTGTGCGGTCCGGGCTCAAACCCACGGAGCAACCGGCCACTGTGTCGCTCGCCCTGCATTTGCCGCCCTCAAATGGTTGTATTTCTGCGGGGCGGGTGTAGGACCAGGTGGTTTCGCCGGTGTGGGGGTCCAGGCCCTGGGCCCCGTGTTCGGTAATGACGATGGGGCCGGTTGCTCCGGCGACAACGCCCTTAAGTGAATCGGAATCGTTGTGGTCGAAGGTGTGCCACCAGATGCCTTGGTTGCCGAGCGTTTCGGGGATTGGTTCGGCTTCGGTGGCGGTTACTTGTGTGGATTGGGGTTGGAAGGTGTTGGCGGGCAGGGCGAGCGCGGTGGTGGCGACGGTGATGGTAAGGACGGCGACCGCCGTCGTGGTTCGGGTGGGGCGGAGGTGGCGTAGTAGGGGTTGTTTGGAGGGCGTAAGACTGCCGCGTTCCAGGTGCAGCAGGAGGCTGGCCGTGACCGTGGCGCCGATTCCGGCGGAGGCGACGGCTAGTTGGGAGAGCACTGGGTAGGGGAGACCAATGGCCTGGGAGCGCTGCCACCAGTACCTGCCGATCAGAACTACGGCGATGGTGGTGGGGACCAGCACAAGCATGGCGGCGAGTAGGAGCGTGCGTCGGGGACGGGGACTGTCTGCCGGTTCGACTATGCAGGCGTAAAAGGCCCAGACCGTAGCAGCTACGAGGAGCAGGATGAAGGAGAGCGAGAGTGGATCCAAGCTGCTGCTGTGTGGGCCTAACACGCCCGGGTTCCGCCTGGCCTGCCACCCGGCCCAGATGCCTGCGATGGCGGCGGCCAGTAGTCCGCCGGCGCGTAGTCCGCGCAGGATATCGGCGCGCCGGGTTTGGTTCCGGCGCGGGGACCGCGACCCGGGCATGGGCTGGGAGGGCGGGGCGTCGTCGTCGGTGGACATGAGTCGAGGATTGCAGGAGGTGCCGCACCCGGCCATGGGGCGAGCTGCCCGTGTGGCGCGTGCTCCAGCGCCGATGTGTCTGGTACGGCTTCGCCACGTAGTCAGCGCAGCGCGGTGATGATGAGCTCGTAAGAGGCGTCTCCGGTTGCCTGTTCCACTGCCGCGTGCTGATCGACGACGGCGACCACGCCGGGCGCCCGGAGTACGTAGCCAGACCCGGAAGTCGGAAGCCAATCGGTGGCGGCGGGGTAGTCATCCAGGTGCAGGACGACCTCACCATCCGGGCGTACCACGCTTACGCCTTCGTCTTTCGACCTGTGGACGTTGAGCGTCTCCAGATAGGCGGCACCGGAGGTCTGCCCCGCTAGCTCTTCACCGGTATAGGCCTCATCCGCGGACGGGACTATATAGGCCTCGGCCGCCTGCTCTGTCTCCTCGGGGTTGCCCTCGGCGGTGAGCACTCGATACGGATGCCTGATGCGGTAGGAACGCACGGTGCCGCCGAGCCCATCCAGCGGCACCGTCTCCGCGGGCCTGGAACCGGAGACGGAGTCCAGGTCCACAGCCTCGAGCGGGAGACCACGCCCGGCGGCCTCCTCCGCTGGTTCGGTGCCCTCTCGGGAGCTCTGGGACAGCTCCGCATAGGCGGCATCGGGGTCGGCGTAACGCACGATCCACCCCTCGATGGCCTCCGGGCCGCCGTATTCTGCGGGGACGACCCCGGCGACGGTCTGGATGGCGGTGGGGTCGTCGTCCGGGGCGATCTGCACCTCGCACCAGGTCGAGTTCTTGTCATAGTCATGGTCGGGACGCCAGCAGGCTAGTCCGAGGATGAGCGTCGCATGACCGCCGCTTGACGGCCCCTCCAACCTCTCGCACAGCTCCACGTCGTCGCGGGGACAGTCGTTGGTGAGGCCGACGTCGGGAAGCGCACTAGTGGGAACCGTGGCAAGCGGGCTCCCATCGTCAAGCGACAGTACCTTCTCTCCCACCATGAGCACCCGGTCGGTGACGTGGACATAACTGCGTTTCCTAGCGCCGGTGTTACGGCCCTCGCCTCCTCCGTATGTGTGCGTGTGCTCGAAGACGGCCTCGCCGGTGGTGGTGTCGAGCACGACCAGCAGCAGGCCCTGGTCGGCGTCGTAACCCAACACGAGCCTGCTTCTATCCGGAGTGAGCACCGCGTAGCACGACGCATCGTCGTATGGTTCGGGCAGCCCATCGAGGCCGGTTTTGGAGTCGCACGGATTTCCGATTCTGACGAGCGAATCGGGGCGGGTGTAGGACCACGTCTGCTCGCCGGTTGCGGAGTCCAGGCCCGAGGCGCCGTGGGTGGTGACGATGATGGGGCCGGCCGCTCCGGCGGTTACGCCGGTTATGGCGTCGCGGTCGTCGTAGCGGATGACCTGCTGCCAGGCGACCTCCTCGCCGAGAACGTCGGGTATGGGGGCGACGGCGGCGTCCGGCACCTGCACGGATTCGGACGCGTGCATCCTCTGCGCGATTACCAGCGCCGCGGCCCCGACGGCGAGTACGAGGACGGTGGCGATGACCGCTAGTCGGCTGGGACGCGCGCGGCGCCGGGCTCCGCTGCCGCGGGCGGGCGCGGAGCCGCTATTCGACGCCGAAGATGACCACTTCCGACTCATCGGTCTTCCCGTCCTCTGTGGTAGTGCGGTGCTGCTCTACGGCGACGATCACGCCGGGCGCCGGCATCAGGTAGCGTCGGTGTGCTCGATACGAGCGTCGTATTCGGCCAGGTGCAGGGCAACGGAGCCGTCGGGGCGAGTGATGTCTAGGTCGCTGCCAGATCTGGTGACGGTCAGCGCATCCAGATAAGTGGGCCCCGTGCCCTGCTCTAACGCCTGGTCGACGCCCTGTACCTGCCGCGTGGCCGGGTCGAAGACCACCGTGTCGCCGGGGTCCGCGTTCGCACCCACCACGGCCAAGGTGCGGGCGCCGTAGTCCCGTACGGTCTGCCCCGAGGCGCCCAGCGGCACCGGTGAGATGTCGTCGGTGCCCACGAGGGCGTCCAGGCTCACGGCCTCCAGGGGGAGGGAGAGCGGGTCCGCCTCATCGTCGCGCATAGCGGCGTAGGCGGCGTCGGCGTCGCTATAGCGGATGGCCCACCCGTCAAGCACGGGCGGTGTCAGAACGGGATAGACGTCGTCAAGGTTGTCCCCGTCGACATTGCTCTGCCCCTCGGCGTCGCCCGTGCTCCGGTCGATGGGTACGAAGCCGCCGACGCGCCGTGAGGCAGTGGGATTGTCATCGGGCGCCAGGGTCAATTCGCACCAACTGGTTGCGGTGAGGCCGGGGCTCCAGCAGGTCGAGTCCAGGATGAGGGTGGAGTGCCCGCCCTGGGAGCCGGGCCAGTAGCTGTCGCAGGACTCCACATCGGTGCGCAGGCATTGCCGGTTGCCGTCAACGACGGCCGGGTCCGGCGGCAGGGTGGCCAGGACGGTGCCGTCTTCGAGCGAGATCACCTCCCGTTCGGCCATGACTACGTGATCGGTGACCTGGATGTGCAGGTCTACGGCCCGCTCGGTGAGGATCGCGTAGCCGGTCACCGTGTGGTCGAACAGCACCTCTCCGGTGGCGGTGTCGAGCCCGACCAGCCGGGTGGCGTAATTGTCGGTGGCCGTGCTCAGCCCGAGGACTAGGCGGGTGCCGTCCGGACTCAGCACCGCCTGGCCGTGGGCCCGTTCGGCGGAGACCACGCCGTATCCGGTGACCGACACGGTGGTTTCGGGATCGCGGTAGGACCAGGTGGTCTCGCCGGTTTCGGGGTCGAGCCCCATCGCGCCGTGGCCGGTGACGATAATGGGCCCAGAGGCCCCGGCCAGCACGCCCTCGACGTGGTAGATCTCGGCGTCGTTGTTGTCGATAACGCGTTGCCAGCGCACCTGTTGCCCCAGGGCCTCCGGAATGTCTGCGGCCATGCCGGCGGGCGCGGTGACTGAGACGGCCGCTGTTGTGGGGGTGAGGGGAGGCCGTCGCCGTCGTGGGGGTAGGGGAGGCCGTCGACGGCGTGGCCGTCGGGGCCGATCCAGCGCAGCCCGCCAGCGTGGGCACCGTCAAGCCGACGGCGACGGCGGTAGTCAGGGCGGTGGCGCGGATCGTCCGCGCCGGGAGGTATAGACCGGCTCGCGTGCCATCGTCGTTGGCGGATGAGGTGCGCATGCTCCCAGCGTGGCAGTAGGGGCGACACCTGGCCATGGGGCGGACTGCCCACGGGTGGATCAGCCGACGCTGTAGATGACAGTTTCATAGCCGATGGGTGCGGAGTCATCGGTGTCTGTGCGCCAGATGCTGCGGTGGTCGACAATCGCTACTGTTCCGGGGGCCTGTACGAGGTACGGGGTGTACCCGGCCTGGTAGTTGAGATTCTCCTGCTGATCGGGGTAGTCCACGTGCATGGCGATGGTGCCGTCGGGACGAAGCAGGTCGATCCCGTCGTCCGTCCGTGATCCGGTGGGGTACAGGGAGTCGAGATAGCCAGGACCGGAGGCGCGGGTGTCGACGTCGTCGCGGGTGAAAGCCTGCCGAGTGGCAGGGTCGAACCAGGTCTGGACGGTGGCCGACTCATTCGGTTCGGCTGCGCCCAGGACGGCAAGGGTGTGTGCACCCTCATAGCGTTCGGGGCTGTTCAGACTACCGAGGGCAACGGGCTCGGCATCATCGACTCCGGCCAGGGCATCCAGGCTAACGGCCTCCAGAGGGAAACTGAGAGAGGCCGCTTCCTCCACCAGGTTGTGTTGACTCAGTTTCTCATAGGCGGCGTCCGAGTCGGCGTAGCGCACGGTCCAGCCGTCCACGACCACAGAATCGGTTTCCCAGCGGTCATGGGTCGGCGGAACGATTCCGTCGACCGTGCTTACCGCCGAGGGGTCGCTGTCCGGCGCCACCTCCATTTCGCACCAGGGATAATCGACATAATTCTCTGGATCATTGTCCGGGCTCCAGCAGGTGATCCCCAGGATGAGGGTCGAGTGTCCAGCGCGGGACGGGGGCAGATAACCTCCACACCGCAGAGAATCGTTGCGAGGGCAGTCGGAGCGATTGCCTAGGTTTAGTTTCGGTGCGCGTTCGTCCGGCAGCGTGCTCAACAGGCTGCCATCGGTCAGAGACAGCACCTCCTGCTCGACCACGAGCACATGATCGGTGACCTGCACACTGGGGTGCCAATAGACCCAGCGCCTACCGCGGTTCTCTTCAAGTCTGGAGAGATCCTTGTACTGGTGCTCGAAGATGACCTCCCCGGTGCTGGCGTCGAGCACAACAAATACCGTTTCCAAAGGCTCGTATCCATAGCCCAGGACCAGCCGGGTGCGATCCGGGGTCAATACCGCGGTGCAGTATGCCTGCTCGCGTGTGGAACAATTGTTGCCTATCCCAGCGAGCGTCGCGGGGCGGGTGTAGGACCAGGTGGTCTCGCCGGTGTTGGGGTCCAGCCCCATGGCGCCGTGTTTGGTGACGACGATGGGCCCTGCTGCTCCGGCGATCACGCCCTTGATGTCATCGTCACGGTCGTATTCAATAACTCGTTGCCAGCGCACCTCATCGGCCAAGGTTTCGGGGATCGGCGCTGGTTCGGCTGCGACGACCTGTACCGATGTGGGGGCGTACAGGGTGGGGAGACCGGCCAGCGAGGCGACTGCGGCGGTGAGCGTGAGTACTACGGCGCCGACCGAGACGCCAGTCATGCCAAGGCGCCGAGCAGCGCGCGCCGGGGTGTTGGGACCTCGCGGACTGGTCCTACGCAGTTGCAGGTCTGAGCCGGCGGCGACCGCGAGTCCAGCGGCAGCGACGGCGAGTTGCGCGACCACCGGATAGCCCATCTGGATGTCCTGCGACTCTCGCCACCACATCCAACCGAACAGTGACGAAGCGGCGGCGAACAATACTGTCGGCACGAGCGCACGTATCAGTGCGCGAGGCCGTTTTACTAGCGACGTCGTGGAAGCGAGCAGCAACCAGACACAGCACGTGACCGCAACCAGGAGAAGTCCGCAGCCGAGAGCGAAGTTTCGGATGTCCTCGGAGAGCCGGAATGCGCCGTGATACTGCGCGGTCTGCCACCAGGCCCAGGCGCCTGCGCCCACGGCGGTGAGCAGTCCGCCGGCGCGCAGACCGCGCAGTATTTCAGTACCGCGGCGTCGGGGCGGGGTGACTGGGGTGGAGGCGGCGTCGTCGTCGCGGGAGGAGGTGCGCATGGTTTCAGGGTGGCAGTAGGCGCTGCACCTGGCCATGGGGCGCACTGCCCACCAGGGGAGGGGACAATGGCCTGCAAATCCATACAGTGCCCTAAGGCCGTGGAATGCCCTGCAAGGTTGAGGTTGCCGGGAGAAGGCGCCTAGCCGAGGCCACAGACGACAAACTCGCGACCCGTTGAGTGTTTGTCTGCGTCTACGGTGCTGCGCTCGTAGGTGAGTGCCACGATTCCGGGTGCCGACGCTAGGTAGCCGCCACGGACGTACAGAGTGTCCTCTGCCGAGAAGGTGTATTCCGGGGTGGCGATATCGTCGGAGTCCAGACGCAATACCACGTCATCGTTGAGGTCGAGGACGTTCAGAGCCAAGTCCTCGGTTCCCTCGACGATAAGGGTGTCGAGGTAACCAACGCCAGCCGCGTGCTCGGTCAGCTCGGCAGCGGACTGCACCTGCCCAGTCACGGGATCGAATACGACCGAGAGAGTAGGTCTTTGGTATGTATAGGAGTACGTGTCTGGATCGCGAATGCCGAGCGTATACGCGTTGCCGGGTAAAACAGGGCGATCCAGATCCCCTAGCGTCACGGACTGTACGTCGGTAACGGAGCTCGAGAGGGTATCAAGGTTGACCGCGTCTATGGAGTATCCGAGGGAATCGAGGTTAAAACGAGCTTCAAGATCCTCATAGGTGGCTTCGGGATCGCTGTAGCGCACCGTCCAGCCGTCGACGACAGTCAACCCCGCGTATTCCCTGTCCTCGAATATGGGAACAACGCCGTCCACCGTCATTGTGGCTGTGGGGTTGTTGTCGGGTGCTATGGTGATTTCGCACCAGGTGGCGTGGTCGGCGTCAAAACCGATTGCTGTGCAGCTTGATCCAAGAATCAATGTGGAGTGTCCGCCCTGGAGGAAGGGTGAATGAATGCGGGATGCTTCGGAATTTGAAGTGTGCGCGTACGTCGGCTCCGGTGTGTCGCCGAGTCTGCTCGCAGTGTCATGCCCTGGAAGTTCGGCGACGACGCTCCCATCCGCCAGAGAAATCAACTCGGTGCCGACGGCGATGACGTGGTCGGTGATCTGGATTGGTATTCCTTGCTTCCGCCAGTCGATCGCACGGTGCTCAAAGGTGGCTTCGCCGGTGGCGGTGTCAAGCGCGACGAACAGGTCTCCGCCCACTCCGCCGCTATAGACGATCACCAGGTGGGTGCGGTCCGGGGATAGTGCCGCGTAACACTGCGCTTGCTGATCTTTGTCGCATGTCGGATCAAGGTAATCAGTGAGGTGAATGGTATGGGCCTGGCGGCTGTATGACCAGGTGGTCGCGCCGGTGCTAGAATCCAGGCCCTGCGCTCCGTGCTCGGTTATGACAATCGGCCCTACGGAACCTGACACGACGCCACGCACCGACTCCTGATCATTGAAGACCCGCTGCCAAAGCAGATGATCGCCGAGTTCGTCGGGAACGGGATCTGCCTCGACGGGGGCGACTTGTGATGATACGGGCACGTAGATCCGAGCAGGTACTGTGAGAACTGCGGCTGCAATAACGATTGTGGCGGTGGCTGCGATCATAGTCGTCCAGGAAGGGCGTGCACGCATGAATTTGCGGCGCGGCGGCCTGGGGTGTGCTGTCTCCGCAGAGTACAGCAGAACCCCCGCCACTGCACTAATTCCGACTCCGGCGGCTGCGACTGTAAACTGCCATAATACCGGATAGGGTAGCCCGACGTCTTGCGAGTGCTGCCACCACCACATGCCAAGCAACAACGAGCCTATAACGATCGGCACTCCCGATGCTAGTGTGATAACGGGGACGGATATGCGTGTCGGACGAGAATTCGCGTGGAGATCTGCCGTGATGGATATGGCTGCTGTCCAGAAGACCGGGGTAAGGACGCTGATGATGGCCAATATGGATATGTCGTCGGGTGATAGTATTCCGACCAGCGACAGATATGTGCCAGCAGTGAGCGGCACTCCGAGCAATAGTGTGGCCAGGCTGCCGCGTCTGGTGAATGGCTTTCGGATGTCCTTAATAAGTGCGCTCACCACTGTCCATATGATCAAGCCCAGGATGAACAACAGCCCCAGAGAAAACAACGCGGGTTCGCTTCCGAGACTCGGGAGTACACTATTGGGTAAATCGATATCGATCGCGAGACCCCGGCGCACCCAGATGCCGCATACGCCGGACCCGACGGCGGTGATGAGGCCGCCGGCGCGTAGTCCGCGCAGGATATCGGTTCGCCGGGTTTGGTTTCGGGTCTGGCTCCGACACGGTCGCCGAGTCGGGGTGCTGGGTGCGGACTGAGCGGGCGCGTTGTCGGGGGTGCTCATGGCAAGAGCGTGGCAGGTTGGTGTGTTTGCCGCCAGGGGGTGGTCTGCCCATCGGGGTAGGGATGACGGCCTGCAAATCCCTGTAGCATCCCCCGGTCGTGAATTGCTCGTGCTGGACGCGGTTGCCGGGGCCAGCCGATGGGGTGTCCGTGTCGGTGTAGACCTGCTTGGTAGTGGGGTCGAAGTGCGTGCGAGGCGTCAGCGTCTTCGGTTCGGTGGTGCCTAGGACGGTGAGGGTGCGGGCGCTCTCATTGCGTTCGGGGCGGTTGAGGTCGCCGAGGGCAACGGGCTCCGTATCATCGGCTCCTGCCAGGGCGTCCAGGCTGACGGCTTCAAGTGGGAAGCTGAGGGAGCTCGGGTTTGCCGCCTGGTCGCTCCGGTTCAGCTCCTCGTAAGTGGCGTCGGGGTCGGCGTAGCGCACGGTCCACCCGTCCGCCACCACAGGGTCAGCATCCCAGCCCCTCTCAGAGGAGGGAACGATACCGCGGACCGTGGTCACCGCCGAGAGGTCACTGTCCGGCTCCTGCCGGCGGATGACGTCGTCGGCAGACGACCGAGTCGTCAGCAGGACAGTCTCCAGTGGATAGTAGCCATAGCCGATGACCAGAGCGCCGAAGCGCAGACCGTGCAGCGTCGCTGTGCCGCGACGCGGGGCCGGGGCGACCGAGGCGGGGGTGGGAGAGGCGTCGTCGTCGACGGGGGAAGCATCCACGGTCCCAGGTTGTCACCAGGTGTCACGGCCCGGCGATGGGACTGACTGCTCGGGTACTTGCGTGGCCGCAGGGTGTTGACACGACTTTGCACGCGGCTTACCGTGGAGGCGCAAACAAAAACGATCGTTGTTTTATGGCTGCGGTGGTTCGTGTGTGCATCGCCCGAGCCGGAACGGCCGCCTCCGTGAAAGGTCCCTCATGTTCAGTCGTATCGGCCGCGTCGTCTCCCGTCACCCCATGACCGTGGTCGCCGCCTGGGTGCTGCTGGTCGCCGTCGCGGCCTCCTTTGTCTTTCAGGGCTGGGGCGCGGGTGGTCTGTTCCAGAGGCTGGCCAGCGGCGACGCCACCACCCCGGACACCGAGTCCAGCGTCGTCGCCGAACTGACCGAAAGCGATGAAGGGGAGGGGGAGAGGATCACGGTCGTCGTCGAGGGGGTGGATGTCGTCGACGACTATGCCGGTGTGGCCAGGGCGGTCACGGCCGCCCGTGAGAAGCTGAGCGATCTGGACGGCGTCGCCTCGGTGGTCGACGCCTTCGCCCTGCCCGACCCGACCTCACAGGAGGCGCGGGCCGTGCTGTCAACTGACGGCGACGGCTACGTCGAGATCATCACGCTTGATGCCGGCCTGTCCGAGCAGGAGGTCGCGTCCGTCTCCGAGCATGTGGCCGAGACCGCGGAGGGTGCCTATCTCGACTCCTTGCGCGAGTATGCGCCGCAGGCCAAGGCGTACGCCGTGTCCTCAAAGCTGATCGGCGACTCCATCGGTGAGCTGGTGCAGAGGGATCTGGCGCAAGGAGAGTCGGTAAGCCTCCCGGTGGCGCTGATCCTGCTGGTGATCATCTTCGGTGGTCTGCTCGCGGCCGGGCTCCCCCTCGTCAACGCGCTCGCCTCGATCGTCATCGGCATGGCGGCGCTGTGGGGCCTGACCTTCGTACTCGACGTGCAGTCCTTTATCCTCAACGTCATCTCCATACTCGGCCTCGCCCTGTCCATCGACTACGGCCTGCTGTTCGTCAGCCGCTACCGCGAAGAAGTGGCCGCTCAACTCGCGAAGGCCGGCCATGGGACCGCCGTGCGGGCTGAGGAGCTGCCCGCCGGCGAGCAGATGAAGCAACTGGTGCGCGTCAGTGTTCAACGCACTGTTGCCACCGCCGGACGCACGGTCTCCTTCTCCGCACTGACGATCGCCTGCTCGATCGCCGGGCTGCTGGTGATGAGCTCCCCCATGTTGAAGACGATCGCCACGGGCGCGATCGCCGTGGCACTGGTGGCGGTGCTGTGCACCATAACGCTTCTGCCCGCCGTGATCACGCTGCTGGGCGGCCGTCTGGTTCGCCCGAGTGCGCTGAGCCGGGTTCCCGGGGTGGGCCGCGTGCTGCGCGCCGTCGGCGACTCCTCCTCGGATCACGGCGTATTCAGTCGGCTGTCGCATCGCGTGGTGGCGCACCCGTGGATCGTCATGGCTGCAATCGCCGCCGTCCTGGCCGTAATGGTGGCGCCGATTGGGTCGGCGCGTATGCGCACCAACATCATCGAGTACGTGCCGCAAGACGCACCGGTGCGTACCGGTTACAACATCATCCAGGACGACTACCCCGCGCTGGCCACGCCCACTATCAGCGTCGTGGCCCAGACCGACGCCGACAACGCAAACGGGCTCGTCTCCGACATTCGGGCACTGGACGACGTCGCTCGGGTCACCGCCGCGGAGCTTCCCGGGCATGCGGGCATGACGCTGATCAGCGTCCTCATGGACGTGGAGGACCCGGTGGGTCAGCAGGCGAGCGACGCCGTCGAGACCATCCGTGGCATGGAACCCGGATATGACTACTGGGTCGGCGGCGCGGCGGCCCAGCAGGATGACTTCATCGACTCCATGGCCGAGCGGGCGCCCTGGGCGGCACTGATTGTCGTCGCGGCAGTTTTCCTGCTGCTGTTCTGCATGACCGGCTCGCTCGTGGTGCCGCTCAAGGCGCTGCTGATCAACAGCGCCTCGCTGATCGCCGCCCTCGGCGCCACCTCTTGGCTCTTCGAGCATGGCCGCCTCGGCCTGCCGCAGACCCCAGGCCTGCAAACCTTCGTGGTGGCCTGCCTGATGGCCTTCGGATTCGGGCTGGCCATGGACTATGAGGTCTTCCTGCTGGCTCGCATCAACGAGTACTGGGAGGCCGGTCACGATAACGACGACGCCGTTGCCCGTGGCCTTCAGCGCTCGGGGCGCATCATTACCTCCGCCGCGGTGATCATCATTGCGGTGTTCCTCGGCTTTGTATCGGGAGAGATGATCTCCATCAAGGAGATCGGGGTCGGGCTGGCCGTCATGGTCGCGGTTGACGCAACGCTAGTGCGGCTGTTGCTGGTGCCCGCGACCATGACGGTACTCGGCCGTTGGAACTGGTGGGCGCCAGCTCCCCTGGCCCACCTGTACCAGCGCTTCCGTCAGCGGGTCTGAGACGCTTAGCGGTTGTCGAAGTGGGAGTCGAAGGCGGCGTCGGGTAGGTCGTAGACGTGCTCGCGCGCGAACTTCAGGGCCATGGGGGCGCCGTGTAGGCGGTCCATGCCGGAGTCCTCCCATTCGATGGAGATGGGGCCGGTGTAGCCGATCTGGTTCAGGGTGCGGAAGTAGCCGTCCAGGTCGGCTTCGCCCAGGCCGGCGGATACGAAGGTCCAGCCGCGGCGCGGGTCGTCCCAGGGCAGGTGGGAGGACAGGCGGCCGTTGCGTCCGTCGAAGTGGGTCTTGGTGTCCTTGCAGTGGACGTGGTAGATGCGACTCGCGAAGTCGGTGAGGAAGACGGCCGGGTCGATCTGCTGCCAGATCATGTGGGAGGGGTCCCAGTTGATGCCGAAGGCCTCGCGGTTGTCGATGGCGTCCAGGGTGGCCTTGGTGGTCCAGTAGTCGTAGGCGATTTCGCTGGGGTGTACCTCGAGGGCGAACTTGACGCCCTCGGAGTCGAAGACGTCGATGATCGGG
The DNA here is from genome assembly GCF_002154335.2 of Actinomyces ruminis. GTDB lineage: Bacteria > Actinomycetota > Actinomycetes > Actinomycetales > Actinomycetaceae > Actinomyces > Actinomyces ruminis. Next base: position 202,759 of record NZ_MTPX02000041.1, on the reverse strand, counting down.
CTGAAGCGGCGGGCGAAGTCCTCATACCCGTCGGCGATCACGTCGGCGCCTACCGGCGGGTACATGGCCACGTACTTCCAGATCTTGGAGCCGGTGAAGCCGGTGACGACCTTGGCGCCGAGCTTGGCGGCCACCTTGGCGGTGAGCTTGAGTTCCTCGGCGGCGCGGGTGCGTACGCCCTCGGCGTCGCCGTCGCCCCACACCTTGTCCGACAGCAGGCCGCGGTGGCGGAAGTCGATGGGGTCGTCGCAGATGCACTGGCCGGTGGAGTGGTTGGAGATGGCGTACACGCTCAGGTTGTGGTGTGCCAGGGTGTCCTTCCACTCCTGGCAGTAGGCGTCGTCCTCAGCGGCGCGGTAGACGTCCAGGTGGTCCCCGGCCACGGGAACCTCCAGGCCGTCGAAGCCCCACTGCTCCGCCAGGGTACACACCTCCTCGAACGGCAGATCCACCCACTGGCCGGTGAACAGGTTGATCGGACGCGGCATAACAAAGCTCCTTCGCAGACGAACGGTCGTCTGGAGGCTGATGCGGCGGCGTCGCACGACCCGAGCCCCCCGACATCTACGAAACTACCGACGCGGGTCCGGTGGTGGACAGAGCCTGTTACCCCGCTTTTGCGCGCACGGTGCAGAAGGTCTAGGACGAGGTCTCTCAGACATCGTGCGCGCGCAGCCAGGCCAGCGACGTCGCAATGCCCTCGAAGATCTCGCCCGCGTAATCGTCGAACTCCACCACGCGCAGCGCCTGCGGTGCCGCCCGCAATGATGCAGCTACGTCGACCTCACCGCGGTCGGCAGGCTCCAGCGCCTCGGCGAATACCTCCAGCGCGTGCCGGCCGCCGATCAGCGTGGAGGTCTCCCAGGAGTGGTTGTGATAGCCGGGTGTCATCCCCGCCCGCGTCGCCACGGCTGCCGCGCATTCGCCTTTTCGGCCAGGCGGGCCACGTCGTCGGCGGTCCGCCAGCGGTCGGGGCGAGAAAGGGGGCGACGAGCAGCTCGACGCCTATCTGCTGCGCCGCCTCCAGCACCGGCTCGAGCTCCTCGACGTCGATGATTGAGGCATGCGCGGTCGGGGCGGTCAGCCCGGCGGGGTCCAGGGCACGGTGTAGGCGTCTGGCCTGCTCGACGAAGGCGAAGGCCTCGACCTGGGTATAAGCCGATCTCGGCGACCCGGGTGAGGGTGCCCTCCAGGTCGGCGGCGAGGGCGTCGCGGACGGCATAGAGCTGAACGCTGGGAGCTGGCATGGTGGGATCCTCCTTGATCGGCACCCCAATCCTCGCGCGGGTGGACCGGCATGGCCAGGTTGGGTGCGGGCAGAACTGCGCGCCCCGGACGGAAGGAGTCTGCAAATACCTACCTTCAGCTCCCGCAAATCCCTACCTTCGAGTCCTGCAAATCCCTACCTTCGTCTATGCCGCGGGCATGGACACGGAACAGGAGGTGGGTATCGCTTATCTCCCACGCGCCGTGGATGCGGCGGTCGCCGAGACCCTCAAGTCGGTAGGCGCCATCGTGTTGGAGGGACCGCGGGGATGCGGAAAGACCATGACCGGCCTACACCACGCCGGATCGTACGTGCTGCTCGACACTCCCGAGGCGCAGGCCGCCGCCGACGTCGATCCGCGCATGCTGCTCGAGGGCGAGGCTCCGCGGTTGCTCGATGAGTGGCAGACCGTCCCGCAGTTCTGGAACCTTGCGCGCCGGGCGGTCGACTCCTCAAATCAGCCCGGGCGTTTCATCCTCACCGGTTCGGCTGTGCCTACCGCTGACTCGGTGAGGCACACCGGGGCGAGCCGATTCATCCGCATCCGCCAGCGCACCATGACCTGGGCGGAGAAGGCCGGCGAACTGACGACGCCGGGCATCGGGCTGCAAGACCTCTTCTCCGGCTCGGACCCGACCCCGTCAATGCACACCAGCCCGCTCGCCGATGTCGTCAACAATGTGCTACGCCGGGCTTCCCGGCCTTGCGCACAGCCGACGCGCAGGTGTGTACCCGTGCGTTGAACGGCTATCTTCAGGACACTGCTACCACGGACCTCGGGAGACTCGCCACGCTGCGCTCAGAGCCCGTCCTCGTAGAACAGATGCTGGTGGCGCTGGCGCGCTCCACGGCGAGCGAGGTCTCGCAGGCAACGCTGCGCCGAGACATCGCCCGCGTGCTTCCGACGCCGTCCGAGGCCACCGTCTCGAAACTGCTCGAGTTGCTGCAACGCGTGTTTGTGGTTGAGGCCGTGACGCCGTGGGCGACTGCGCTGCGCTCGAAGGCGAAGCTGCGCCGAAGTAATGCCTACCACCTCGCCGATCCGGCCCTGGCCGCAGCCGCGCTGGGGGCCGACGCCGCGCGGTTGACTCGCGACCTGGAGACGCTCGGATTCCTGTTCGAGTCCGCCGTCATCCACGATCTGCTCGTTTACGCCGAGGCGGTGGGCGGTCGCGTGCATCGCTACCGAGACTCGAACGGGCATGAGATCGATGCCGTTATCACCATGCCGGACGGATCGTGTGCCGCGGTGGAGGTCAAGCTTGGGGGAGGTCAGGTTTCCGCCGGGGCAGCACGGCTGGCACAGGCGGTGGCGCAGATCGACGCGCCGCCACCGGCGTTCCGGGCCGTCATCACCGGAACCGGCTTCACTGCGACGCTGCCCGACGGCACGCTGACCTTCCCCCTGGAGGCGCTGCGCCCATGACTCGTCTTGTGCGGCTCAGGTGGGCGTTTTGACAACAAGTAGGTACAGAAGCGGCACCCGGAGCCACTTGATCACCACTGACACCAGCGACGTTCTTTCCTGAACGTGCGTATGTCCGCTGCCGTCCGCTGGCCGCGCTCCGGCGTGGGTCCTAGCATCTTTCGTGTTCGGCGTCGATGGCGTCGGGGCACTCCAGCCTCGGACCGATGGCGACCGGGCTGGCCGGGAGCCGACGCAGGCTCCCGGGTACCGGGGTTGAAAGGGCTATTCCCCCGGAACTGTGCGGTCGTCCCGCGCTCGCAGTTCCGCGTGCCCGGCCCCGACCGCCTTCCTTCCACCACTTGAGAAGAAAGGACGGAAACATGACTCTCAAACGTGGAGTAACCCTGTACGCGCTCCAGGACGCGTACGGCCGCGGTGGCCTTGGGCTGGAGGGGTGTATCGCCCTGGTTGAGAACATGGGTGCCCAGGGCATCGAGTTCCTCAGTGACCAAATGCTCGAAGGCGCCCAGAATGCCAGCGAAGCCGCCATTGATGAGTTCAACGCGATTATGGACCGGCACCCGCTTGAGCGCGTCGCCAACGACATCTTCATCAACTCCTCCCTGTTCCGGAATCGGTGGCTGACCCTGGAGGAGCAGGTCGCCTCCCTGGAGGCGGATCTGCGATTGGCGAAGCGACTCGGCTTCCCGCTCGTGCGCCTGGTATCCCGGACCGACCCGGCCGTGGTGCCGCCCGTGCTGCCACTGGCGGAGAAACTGGGCATCACCATGGCGGTGGAGGTGCATGCCGGCATGAGTTTCGACCATCCCCTTACCGCCGCCTGGATCGAGCAGATGCGGAACCTCGACAACCCGCACGTCGGGCTCGTGGTCGACTTCGGCATCTACTGCCGACGCTACCCAGAGATCGCCACCAACTACTTCCGCGCCCAGGGGCTGAACGAGGACGTGGTCAAGTACATCGCCGACATCTACGCATCCGGCTCCGACGGCCGCCGGGCCTTTCCCCGCGCTACGGGAGACGGCAACCAGGACGCCTACGAGTTCCCCGAGGAGCTCACCCGCCTGTTCAAGTCGCCGGTGGACGCGGTGTATGCGACCAACGCCTCCGGATATGAGAACACGCCCCTGGACACCTTGGATGAGTATCTGCCGTGGATCAAGTCCTTCCACGCCAAGTTCTGGGAGATGGTTCCCGACGGCGTCGGCGGCTACCAGGAGGCCTCCATCGACTACCCGGCTGTGATCGCCCGGTTGAAGCAGCTCGACTACGACGGCTACCTGTGCAGCGAGTACGAGGGCCAGCGCTTCATCGTCCCCGGGGACCCCATTCCCGACGTCGAGCAGCTGACCCGCCACCAGCAGATGCTCCAGACCCTCATCGACGGAAAGTGAGATCACCATGTTTGACGGATACATCTTCACCCCCGGCTCCTTCCGCAACGTCACCGGAGTCGACGACGAGGTGGTCGGCTTCGAGGTAGACACTCGCATCCCCTACTACCGGGGCATTCCTCTGTCCATGGTTGATGCGGTGGAGGTCCTGGTCGACGGCGAGGCCGTGCCTGCCAAGGACATCCGCTTCACCGCCGACGGCGGCGCGCACTGGTTCACGCTTGAGGAGATGTGGACGGTGGCCGCCTTCCGGTGGGAGTACAAGAACGAGGCGACCGTGCGTGTGCTGCGCGCGGGCGGACTGCCAGCCGGGGAGCACGCGATCACGGTGCGCATCCGGGTGCGGGTGGCCTATATCCCGGTGCCCGTGGGCGGGGAGATGACGCGCACCGTGACGGTTTGACAAGCGGTCCGCACTCAGGCCGGCTCGTACTGGACGATGGCGGGGTCGCCGTCGGACAGAGCGATCAGCTGGGGGATGAGCGTAGTGAAGTGCGCCGAGTTGTTGTGCGCCTCGATGGCGGCGTCATCGGCCCACGCCTCCAGGAAGGTGAGGGTGGTAGCGTCGCCGCGGGCGCGCAGCAACTCGTAGGAAATGTTGCCGGGTTCGGCGCGTGAGCCCGCCACCAACTGAATTGCCTTGGCGGTGAACTCCTCGACGGCGTCGGGGCGGACGGTGAAGGTGGCGATGATGCGGATCACGGGAACTCCCTCGAGGGTCGGCGCGTAACAACTGTCGGTTCTGGCATGTTACTTCTACCGATCTCGGCGGATGGGGGCGGGCGGATCAGGCGGTGGCTGCCTTGAACACCGAGCAGACGGCCAGCAGGGCGCAGCCGCGCAGCTCGTCGTCGAGGCCGCTGGCCGCAGGCAGGATCTCCAGACCGGCCGTAGCCAGGGACAGGGCGCGCTCATCCACAATCCGCTTGACGACGTCGAGGAACATGGGGCAGCCCTGTGGCATGGGCCCGGCCAGCACCACCTGACCGGGGTTGAAGAAGCTCACCAGCATGGCCAGGGCGTCGCCTACGGCCGTCGCTGAACGCACCATCAGGGTGACGCATTCGGTGTCGCCCGCATTCACGCCGGCCACGATGTCCTCGGTGGTCAGTTCACCGCTTTGATCGAGGCATTCCTTTAGGTGTGGGCTCAGACCCTCCACTGCGGCTCGGCGGGCGTCGCGCAGCAGCGCCCAACCGCCCGCCACGGCTCCAGGCAGCCGGTGCGTCCGCAGCGGCAGATCACCGAGTCCATGCCGGACACCCGTACGTGCCCGATATCGCCGGCGGCTCCCGCGGAGCCCAGGTGAAGTCGCCCGTTGGAGATGATGCCCACGCCGATGCCCGTGCCGACTTGCAGGTACAGGATGTTCGCCGGCCTCCGCCCGATCTGATCGGGCAGTGTGGATGCGTACCCCAGCAGCATGATGTTCACGTCGTTGCCCGTGGCGACCGGTACTTCAAGGGAGCGAGTGAGCGTGCCGACGACGTCGAAGTCGTCCCAGCCCGGCATGATCGGCGGGCTGGACGGGCGCCCCGTCTCCTGGTTGATCGGGCCGGGCAGGGAGATACCGGCGGCCCATACGGGCAGGTCGTGGCCGCGCACCATGTCCTGCAACTCGGCAGCCGCCCGTGTCAGGGTTGCCTCCGGGCCCTGGGTGATGGGCCAGTTCAGGGTGCGGCGCTCGAGCGGCTGGCCGGCCAGGTCCGTGACCGCCAGGCGCAGCGTGGAGGTGTGCACCCCCACTGCGAGCACGAGCCCGGCCTCTTGGCGGAAGCGCCAGGTGGCCGGAGCCCTGCCGCCCGTCGACGGCGCGGACCCGTCCGGAGCGATGAGCCCGGCGTCGATGGCTGTGTTGATCAGCGAGGAGATCGTGTTGCGTCCCATACCCGTTTGGCGGGCGAGCTCCTGCCGGGTGCTGGCTCGGCCCGTGCGGATGAGGTTGACGGTTGTGAGCACATCGGTGTCGATAGCGGCGATGGGGCTGGACACGGCTGCCTCCCGGGGTAGTAACCACGGCGCCGCGGGGGAGGGGCGTCGACGTGGTTTCAGCCTAATTCAGAGGTGGCCGCAGGTGGCTCAAGGGAGGGCACTGCCGCCGTTCCGACAATGGTTCTCGCGGAGTCGATGCAATCGATTCGCGCAGTGCCGCGGGCGTCGTCGGCGGTGTCCGACCTAATGCCGTGATCGTGCAGAAGCGGCACCCGGGTGCCTGGCCGCCGGCAGCCGCCGCGCCATAACCTCGGTTCAACCGGGGCATCCCGAGACAGCCGCGGCTACCACCCACGGGCAATCCCGCCCGCGGCGCCTGCCGGCCGCGCTGGAACTCAGCACCCTCCAGGAACCCTCCAAGGACGGAGAGAGGACGGATACATGACTATCAAGAAGGGCGTCTCCCTGTACTCGCTGCAGGACGCCTACGGACGCGGCGGCCTGGGCCTGGAAGGCACCGTTGCCGCCGTCGAGGACATGGGCACGCAGGGCATTGAGATCCTCTCCGACGAGATGATCCGCGGCGCCGCACGCGCCAGTGAGGAGACCCTCGCCGAGTGGGACGCGATCATGGAACGGCACCCGCTTGAGCGCGTCTCCAACGACATCTTCATCAACTCCTCGCTGTACAAGAACCGCTGGCTGACGCTGGAGGAGCAGGTCGAGCTGCTTAGCGCCGACCTGCGCCTGACCCACCGGCTGGGCTTCCCGCTGGTGCGCATCGTCTCCCAGACCGACCCGGCCGTCATCCGCCCGACCCTGCCGCTGGCGGAGAAGCTGGGCATCACCATGGCGGTGGAGGTGCATGCCGGCATGAGCTACGACCACCCCATGACCGCCGCCTGGATCAAGGAGATGAAGGAGGTCGACAACCCGCACGTCGGGCTGGTGGTCGACTTCGGCATCTACTGCCAGCGGCACCCGCGCGTGTCCACCAACTACTTCCGTGAGACGCTCGGGGTCAACGACGACGTCATCAAGTACATCGACGACATCTTCGCCCGCGGCACCGACCCGCGCCAGTTCTTCCCGCGCAACCCGGACAACCCGGACGACTACATGTTCCCCGAGGAGCTGACCCGCCACTTCCACAGCTTCCAGGACCGCTTCTACGCCATGATGTCCACCGGGTACGAGAACACCCCGCTGGAGACCCTGGACGAGTACCTGCCTACATCAAGTCCTTCCACGGCAAGTTCTGGGAGGTCACCGATGAGGGCGAGGAGTACTCCATCGACTACGGCCGCATTTTCACCCGGCTGAACCAGCTGGGCTTCGACGGCTACGTGTGCAGTGAGTACGAGGGGCAGCGCTTCACCCTGCCCGGCGAGGAGATCAAGGACCTGGAGCAGGTGCGTCGCCACCAGGAGCTCATGGAGCGGCACCTCAACGACGGCAAGAACGACGGAAAGTGAGTAGGACCAATGTTCGACGGATACATCTTCACTGAGAACTCCCTCGCGAACGTCGAGGAAGACGGCAAGACCATCGGCTTCGAGATGCGCACTCGCATCCCCTACTACCGTGGCATTCCGCTGTCGATGGTGCATGACGTTGAGGTGGAGGTCGACGGCGAGGCCGTGCCTCGCGACTCGATCCGCTTCACCGCCGACGACGGCGAGCACTGGTTCACCCTGGAGGAGATGGAGACGGTCACCTTCTTCCGCTGGGAGTACGCCGATGAGGCCACTGTGCGGGTGCTGAAGGACGGCGGGCTTGGCCCCGGCGAGCACGAGGTGCTGCTACGGGTCTCGGCGCGCGTGGCCTACATCCCCGTGCCCTTCTCCGGCGAGATGAAGCGCACCGTCACCATCTGACGCTTCGACGGCGGCCCGGTCGGCACCTGCCACCGGGCCGCCGTGCGGGTGCGTGTGCTGCGGCGGCGCGGGTGATCGGGGGAGACAGTCGGGGCACGACGTGAACGTGTCGCTTTGGATCGGTGCATTGCTCGTCTGATCGACCGTTAGCGGCGTGGGCAGGGCGTCTTGTGGTGGCCCGTCAGCGAGGTGGCGATTGGCGTCCGCGCGCGCATGGACAATTCGGGCCACGGTTACGGTTGCTAACTCGTCGTCGACCCAGTAGAAGGCGAGGTGCTGACCGGCGCGTACATAGCGATACTCGCGTGAGAGCGAACGAGATGGCGTATAGACGCGGTGGCGGCTCGGCATGGTGCTCAACGAGTTTATGGCAGCGACAATACCTCGCACTGTTCGCGCTGCGGCATCAGCGTCTCCAGACACCTCGAGTACCGATAGTCCGGCGTCGACGAGGTCCCGCTGCGCTCTGGGGAGGTAGCGGACTACGTACGCTCTCATGCTTCGACGGGGCTCGTCGTGCTGGCCTGCCTGGATTCGTTGGCGTTTTTGATCGCGGCGAGTGCGTACGCGAGTACCTCCTCCGAGGTGAACCGCTCCGTGGTCGTTGCCATCTCGACTTCCGCCGCGGCCAACGCCTCGGTGATCTCCTGGTTCAGCGTGAGCGCCTCGTAGTGCTCGATGCTCATCACCACCATGTCGCCTACTCCGTTGCGGGTCAGGAAGACCGGGCGGTCGGACTCGTGGACGGTTGCGGAGATCTCTGTGAACTTGTTGCGCAGGTCCGAGATCGGACGGATGACTGGCATGGGAGTCTTCGACCTCTCAACAGCGATGAACTATCATCAAGATGATAGCAGGCTGGAGGGGTGTTGAATGAGGATGCGCGGTGGCTTACAGCGGCCGAGGGTCGACGTGTTGGGTGCCGCCTGGCGCCGTGCGGGTGCGCGTGCTGCGGCGTTGACGGACGCTGATTGTCGCAAATGGTCACAAACGTCGGATCGGATGATCGCGCTGGTTTCTGGAACCGCATGATTTCAACGACTGCCGAGTCAGCCCTTGAGGCCATGGGCTCGTTTGTGACCATCTCAGACAATGCTGACGATCCCGGGCGCGTCTGAAGTCCTCGCGTTCCTCGGCGGATGTCGGCGTTGGCCGATCGCTCTGTATTTGTCGGCAGCTTGACGTCCGCTGCGGCCGGCGTCTCGGTGATCTTTCGGTTGTTCGTAACAACGCACGGTTTCGGTGTGTCACTGGTGCCGGTCTCGCTGAAATGAGGGGTGGTGAGTAGCTGGAACTGGGAGGTGGTCAGGCGTCCTGGCGGCGGTGGGTGACCAGCTCCTGTACTCCTGCGGGGGAGCCGTGGGGCAGCCAGACGTGCATGACGTGGGGGGACAACAACCAGTCGGTGACCATGCGGCACGCGCCATTCAACGCGTCGTCCTCCTTGCCCATGCGTACGCGCAGGCGTTCGGAGGTGGCGGGTAAGACGCGGCGCCGCAACGCCTGACCGACCGCGCGGGAGAAGAACTCGCCGGCCTGTGTCACGCCACCACCGAGCACGACCTCGCCCGGGTTGTAGGTGGTGGTCAGCACCGCCAGCACCACCGAGAGCCGGTCGGCCGCCTCGGTGAGCAGACGCACGCACACCGGGTCCCCCTCCGCCGCGCCGTGGAAGACGTGCTCGCAGCGAATACCGCTGGACTCGTCAAGGCGGCGCAGATAGGGGGAACGCTTCAAGGCCTGAGGGGTGACAGCCGCATCTTCCATGGCGCCGCCGGAGAGTGTTGTCTCCAAGCAGCCCCTGCGACCGCAGCGGCAAGCGCGTCCGCCGGAGCCCGCCATCTGAATATGGGCGATCTCCCCGGAGGCGGCCGCGGCACCCCGATGAACCTTGCCGTGCGAGACAATGCCCATGCCCAGCCCCAGACTGAGCCGCACATACAACAGGTCTTGAGGCGCGCCGATGCGTTTGGCGGCCGCCAAGGCCATGACGTTGACCTCGTCGTCGAGCCATACGGGCAGGTTGAGCTGCTGGGTGAGCTGTTGGCGCAGAGGGAAGCCGGTCCACATGAGGGTGTCCGAAGCGCCGCCGGTCCTGGCCGTGGCCGGGGCGATGAGCGTCCCGTCGCGGAAGTCGACGGCGGTCGGTATGCAGACGCCCAGGCCCCATGCCGGCGGAAGCTCCGGGTGGCGGTTGCGCAGAGCGGCGAAGTGCTCCAGGGCGTGACTGGTGACCGCCTGGGGATCGCTGAGAATGCCTCATCCCAGCTGACCCGATCGATAATCGTGCCATTCAGATCTGTCAGTGCCGCGGTGCTGGACCGGTAGGAGATGGACAGCGCGAGGACCGTTGCCGCCTCCGGATTGAAGCGCCACATCTCCGGCGCGCGGCCGCCGGTCGACATGCCACGCCCGGCGGGAGAGAGCAGTCCTAACCCGACGGCGGTCTTGAGCCGTCGATCGACGGCGTTGCGGCCCAGCGTGAGGGTCTCGCACAGGTCGGCGCGTGAGACGCCATGCGGATACTGGCGTGTCTCCGCGATGAGCTCGGACAGTTGAGACACGTGGGCGAAGGAGGGGGCGCGGGGTGGAGCAGCCGTACTCGTGCTCGCGTGCCGGGAGGATGGTGAGGAGGCAGGTGGCCGCACGCCATTGTGCCTGCTGTCTTGGGGTGTCACGTAGGCAGTGTCCGCCGCGCTTTCGGTTGCGTCAACCGGAATAGTAGCCGCAATACCGAGACTTATGCCCCGGCCGTGCAAAACTGAGATGGGCCTGGCCGGCCGCCGACATTTCCCCGCCATTTCCCCGAGGGCTGCCTGCTGGGAGTGGTTTAGTTGCGTGGTAGGCGAGTGGGCGTGTTGATCGGGGCAGTCGCAGTTGCTCGCCTTATGCACGGGGGGTGCGGAAGCGGGGGTTGGTGTGCTTGTCGCCCCCGGCGGTCCCGCGTTGACTGTGTATCAGAACGCAACGAGGTGCGGACGTCGCAGTCCCTGGCCTCGGGAGTTCCGGGCAGAGCAGCCCGTACTTCGATCACAGAAAGGCCTGTCATGACGACCCAGTCAGAGGCGCCCACCACGACGGGAGCACAGGTTCCCCTCAAGGAGAAGATCTCCTACGGCTTCGCCGAGTTCGGTTCCCAGTTCATCTGGACGACCGTCGGCTCCTACCTCATGACCTTCTACACCGACGTCGCCTCATTCCGGCGGCGGCCGCCGGCAACATCCTGCTCGCCGCCCGCGTGCTAGACGGCATCCAGGACCTTGGGTTCGGCTACATCGCCGAGCGCACGAAGAGCCGCTGGGGCCGCTTCCGCCCCTACGTCATCTTCGGCGCCCCCTTGTTGTCTATCTCCATGATTCTGGCCTTCTGGATGCCCTTCCATGGTGGCAACGGCGCCAAGATCGCCTGGGCCGGCATCACCTACGTCCTCCTGTGCTTCCTCTACACCGTGGCGAACATGTCATACGGCTCGCTGGCGGGTGTCATGACCACAGATTCCGGCGAGCGTGTCACCCTCAACTGGATCCGCAATATCGGTTCCCAGGCCGCTCAGCTCATTATGAACGTGGCGACACCCTTCCTGTTACTTTTTTTCGTTGCCTCTGAGGCCGGCAGGGAGCGCGGCTTGGACAGTCGCTCCTACTTCATAACAATGCTTCTCTATGCGCTTATTGCGCTGCCGTGCTTCCTCATTACCGGCATCAACGTGCGCGAGCGCATTACCATGACCGCCGAGCAGCAGAAGGTGCCCTTCAGCCGGACCGTCAAGGCGGTCCTCGGTAATGGCCAGCTGATGGTCGTGTTCCTGACGCTGTTGCTGCAGCTCTTCGGCCTCTTCGGCCGCATCGGCGTTATGTTCTACTACTGCCGTTGGATCCTGGGGAGTTCGCTCGTAATGGTGGGTGTCATGAGTGCCTTCCAGGTAGGAAGCGTTATCGGTGGCGTCGTGCTGCCGCCCTTCGCCCTCAAGCTGGGCAAGCGCAACATGATGATGATCTCGGTGCTCTCGGGCGGGATCGTTCTGCTGCTCATCTTCTTCTTCGGTCAGACGAACCTCACGGTGCTCCTCGCCTTGCAGTTCCTCTACGGCCTGTCCGGTTTTGCCTCCCCAATCGCCCTGTCCATGGTCCCGGACGCGGTCGACTACTACGAGCACAAGACCGGTATCCGCGCCGACGGCACCTCTTACGCGACCGTTTCCCTTTCCACAAAGCTTGCAAACGCCCTCGGCGCCGCCGTTGCCCTGTACATCATGGGCTGGTTCGGTTATGACGGGGCGCTCAAGGTGCAGAGCGACACCGCCCTGGCCGGTATCAATATCGCCGCGAACCTCGTCCCGGCCATCATGGCCTTCCTCGCCTTCATTCCGCTCTGCTTCTGGAAGCTGGACACCAAGACGATGGCGAAGATCTCCGCCGAGCTCGAGGTCAAGCGCGCCGCCCAGGCCGAGGCGCTCGCCGAAGGCGTCAGCCGCGACGAGGCAGAGCGACTCGCCGAGGCTGCTGAACGGGCCGCCAAGGAGCGCGGCGAGATCTGATAGCCCTACGGGTGGGCACAGGTGAATGATCGACCTTGGGGCCGACATCCTCCTGTGCCCGCCCTTACTCATTCATGACCGCTCGACTATTCGCAGTTTTGCAGCTCAACGAGGAGCCCCACGTGACCGCCGCCAACGCCTCCACCAGCACCAAGAGCCCCCTTGCCCAGCTCACCGCCGCCCAGCGCGAGCACATCGAGGCCCTGCTGGCCTCCCTGACCTGGGAGGAGAAGCTCGCGCAGATCCAGGTCACCTTCAAGATGACCCAGGAGGAATGTCTGGATGCCGCCCGCTCCGGCATCGGCGCCCTGTTCTGGCCCGGCAACGCGGCCGACACCAACGCAGTCCAGCGCGTGGCCGTGGAGGAGACCGCGCACGGCATCCCCCTGTTGATCGGCCTGGACGTCATTCACGGCCAGCGCACCACCTTCCCCACACCACTGGCCATGGGCGCCTCCTTCTCCGCCGCCGTCGCCCAGTCCTGCGCCGTCGTCTCCGCCGCTGAGGCCCGCTCCGGCGGCGTCACCTGGACCTTCTCACCCATGGTGGACGTCTCCCGCGACCCGCGCTGGGGCCGCGTGGCCGAGGGCTTCGGCGAGGACCCGCTGCTGACCGCCGAACTGGGCGCCGCCATGGTCTCCGGCTACCAGCACGAGCGCCTGGACGAGCCGGGCACCATGGTGGCCACCGCCAAGCACTTCATCGGCTACGGCGCCGCCGAGGGCGGCCGCGACTACAACACCGTGGACATGTCCGACCAGCGCCTCCACTCCGTCTACCTGCCGCCCTTCGCCACCTGCGTTCAGGCCGGCGTCGGCTCTGTCATGGCCTCCTTCAACACCATGAACGGCCGCCCGGTGCACGCCAACCGCCGCCTGCTCACCGGCATCCTCAAGGAAGAGCTCGGCTTCACCGGCGCCATCGTGGGTGACGCCTCCGGCGTGGGGAACCTCATCCCCCACGGCGTGGCCGCCGACCTGCCCGACGCCGCCCGCATGTCGCTGGCCGCCGGCCTCGACGTCGAAATGGGCGGCCACCTCCACGACCCCGCAGCCCGCCCCGAGCACCCGGCCCTCCTGGACGGGGACGACCCGGCCCTGGTGGCCCGGGTGGACGACGCCGTGCGCCGCGTCCTGACCCTGAAGACGGCCCTCGGCCTGTTCGACAACCCCTACGTGGACCCCGCAGCCGAGATCACCGCCCCCACCGCCGAGCACCTGTCCGCCGCCCGCATCGCCGCCGAGAAGTGCCCCGTGCTGCTCACCAACGACGGCACCCTGCCCATCGCCCCCACGGCCCGCCGCATCCTGCTGGCCGGCCCGGCCGCCACCCACACCGACCACCTGGGCGCCTGGGTGCAGCACTTCGCCGCCCCACCCGCCCATTCGCTGGCAGACGCGCTCACCGCCGCCCTGGCCGACCGCGCCGCGGCAACCAGCACGCCCGCACCCGAGCTCACGGTGCTGGGCGGCCAGGACCCGCTCGGCGTCACCGACGCGCAGATCGCCGAAGTCGCCGCGGCCGCAGCCGACGCCGACCTGGTCATCCTCGCCCTGGACGAGCCCAGCCAGCTCACCGGCGAGGCCACCTCCCGCGCCGACCTGCACCTGCCCGGGAACCAGGCCGCCCTGGTACACGCCGTCGCCGCCACCGGCACGCCCCTGGCCGTGGTGCTCGTGGCCGGGCGCCCGCTCGTCGTCGAGGACTGGATCGAGGAGCCGGGCGCCGTCCTCATGGCCTGGCACCTGGGCACCACCGCCCCGGAGGTGATCGCCGACGTCCTCACCGGCGCGGTCAACCCCTCCGGGCGCCTGCCCATGGGCCTGCCCCGCCACAGCGGGCAGCTGCCCGCCACCTACGACGCCCACGAGAACACCGGCCGTCCCGCCACCCGCGGCGGGGAGATGATCAAGCCCGCCTTCGACATGGGCCTGGACGGCCCCGCCAACCTCCAGGAGTTCTTCACCTCCAAGTACCGCGACCTGGAGCTCGGACCCCGGTTCCGCTTCGGCCACGGCCTGTCCTACACGAGCTTCACCTACCGGGACGCCGAGCTGAACCGCGCCACCATCACCCGGGCCGAGCTCAACGCCGGCCAGGCCGTGGAGGTGAGCGTCACGGTCGCCAACACCGGCGAGCGCGACGGCGAAGACGTGGTGCTGCTGTTCACCCGCGACGTGCTGGCCTCGCTCGCCCCCGCCGTGCGCAGGCTCTCCGGCTTCCAGCGCGTCGCCGTCCCCGCAGGTACCACAGCCCAGGTCATCTTCCGGCTGGAGCGCAGCCACCTGGCCCTGTGGGATGACGACGGGCAGGGCTGGCGCGTGGAGCCCGGCGACTTCGAGATCCGGCTGGGGCCGGACCCCGACGCCGAGCCGCTGCTCCTGACCGTCACCGACTGACCTGTCGCGCCTACAAGGAGGTAAGCAATGCGCTTCAACTCATCCCACGCGCCCGTCGTCGACGACGGCGTCCCCGAGAAGGTCGGCCACCTCACCGGCGTACATGCCCAGCGCCTGCACCTCATGGAGGGCCTGCCCCCGCGCGGGCCCGCCTGGGGGCCGGAGGAGAACGCCCGGCTGGCCCGCTTCGATGCCCCGGTCGAGCCCATTGACCTGCCGGCGGTGGATCGCCGCGAGGCCTTCGCTCCCGGCCCCAACGGGGATATCCGCGTCATCGTCACCACTCCGAAGAGGCTTGCTGAGCCCGACTCCGCCGGCCGCCGCGGCGTCATCGTGTGGATGCACGGCGGCGCCTTCCTCGGCGGCAGCCCGGAGATGCCCGAGGGCGACCACACCGCCGCCCGCCTGGCGCACGCCACCGGCCTGCCCGTCGTCAACGTCGACTACCGGCTCGCCACCGAGGGACGTCACCACCCGGTGCTCCACGACGACGTCTGGGCCGCCTACACCTGGGCGCGCTCCGGCGGCCACGGAACGCCCACCGACCCCGGGCTGGCGTTCGTCGGCGGTGGCAGCGCCGGTGCGGCCCTGGCCGCCACCGTCGGCCACCACGGGCGCGACGCGGGCTGCCCGCCTGCCGGCATCTTCCTCGCCTACCCGCTGGTGCACTATCCGCGCCCGCCGGCCTCCGCGGAGCTCACCGCCGCCCTGGCCGTCCTGCCCGACGCCTTCCAGGACAACCCCGACGGCGACGACTGGCTGATGAGCAACATGCTTGGCCCGGACATGCTGGATATCGAGCACCCCGAGTACGCGCTCGCGGGCATGACCGAGGACTTCACCGGCTACCCGCGCACCTTCATTGAGAACTGCGAGCTCGACGGCCTGCGCGCCTCCGGGGAGCGCTTCGCCCAGCAGCTCGCCGATGCGGGTGTCGACGTCGAGGTCCACACCTGCCCCGGCGAGCTGCACGCCCCATTGAACGTGCCCGGCCTGGAGTCCGGTGTGCGCATGTGCGCGCACCTGGCCGCCTTCATAAACGACGTCATCAACCACCACCACGCCTGACGACCAACCATGCGCCAGAACAGTTCAGCAGCACCCGTCGTCGTCACCGAGGGCCCCGAGAAGGTCGGAGGTGTCTCCGGCGTCCACGGCGAGCGGATTCACGTCCTGGACGGCCTACCCCCGCGCGGGCCCGAATTCACCGCAGAGCACCAGCTCAGGCGGCGCTCTACGACCTGCTCGTCGAGCCCGTCGACCTGCCCGCGGTCGAGCGCCGCGACGCCGTCGCCCCCGGCCCGCACGGGGACGTGCCCGTGCGCGTGTACACCCCGCGCGAGCTCACCACCCCCGACACCGACGGCCGCCGCGGCGCCATCGTCTGGATCCACGGGGGCGCCTTCATCTTCGGCGACCTGGACACCGCCGAGGCCGACCACACCGCCGCCCGCCTGGCCGACGCCACCGGGCTGCCCGTCATCAGCGTCGACTACCGGCTTGCCGTCGACGGCATCACCCACCCCGTCCCGCACGACGACTGCTGGGCCGCCTACCAGTGGGTCCGCGCCGGCGGACACGGCCTGCCCACCGACCCCGAACGCGTAGCCGTCGGCGGCGGCAGCGCCGGCGCCTGCCTGGCGGCCTCCGTCGGCCTGCACGGGCGCGACGCGGACTGCCCACCCGCCGGCGTCTTCCTCGCCTACCCGCTGGTCCACTACCCGATGCCCGCACCCTCCGCCGAGCTCGCCGCCGTCCTCGAGACGCTCCCGCCGCTCCTGTGGGCCGGTCGCGAGGCCGCTGTCGCCCAGAATGACCATCTCATCGGGCAACTCCTCGGCCCCGAGATGACCGGGGTCGAGCACTTCGACTACGCCATGCCCGGCAACGCGGACTCACTGGTCGGCTACCCGCGCACCTACATCGAGAACTGCGAGGCCGACGACCTGCGCGCCTCCGGGGAGCGCTTCACCCAGCAGTTGGTGGAGGCCGGGGTCGACGTCGAGCAGCACACCGTTCCCGGGGAGACCCACGGCCACCTGTCCGTGCCCGGCCTGCCCACGGCCAAGACCACCTGCGCCCACTTCGCCGCCTTTATCAGCGACGTCACGCGCTGAGCCCGTGCAGCGGGCCTTCCTCCGCACTCCTGACAAAGAACCACTATCGCACCACCGGAGAGACCCTATGACCGCCACTGCCCCGTCCGCCGCCCCCGCCTGGGGGCGCGGCATTGAGAACCAGCGCCGCGCCAACCTCGGCGACGGCACCTACCGCAACCCCGTCATGGGCGGGGACTACCCCGACCCCACCGTCCTGCGCGTGGGGGACCGCTACTACCTGACCTACTCCTCCTTCGAGTCCAGCCCCGGCATTGTGCTGTGGCGCTCGGAGAACCTGGTGGACTGGGAGCCCGTCGGTCCCACCTGCCCCGAGCCCTGGGGCAGCGTCTTCGCCATCGACCTGGTCGAGCACGCCGGCCGCTACTACATGTACATCCCCTTCATGCCCACCTCCTGGTCGCGCGTGGACGCCCCCACTATCGCGGTGATGTGGGCCGACGACATCGAGGGCTCCTGGCACGGCCCCATCGACCTGGGCCTGCGCGGCTACATCGACCCCGGCCACGCCGTGGGCGAGGACGGTGAGCGGTACCTGTTCCTCAACGGCGTCGACCGGGTGCGGCTCACCGATGACGGCCTGGCCACCGTCGGGGACGTCGAGCACGTGTACGACGGCTGGCACTACCCCGAGGACTGGGTGGTGGAGGCCTACTCCCTGGAGGGGCCCAAGCACGTGATGCGCGACGGCTGGCACTATCTGGTATCCGCCGTCGGCGGCACCGCCGGCCCCGCCACCGGCACATGGTCATCGTGGCCCGCTCCCGCTCCATCGACGGTCCCTGGGAGAACATGTCCACCAACCCGCTGCTGCGCTGCACCGACCCGGCCCAGCCCTGGTGGTCCCGCGGCCACGGCACCCTGCTGGAGGGCCCGGGCGGCAGTGGTACGTCATCTACCACGCCTACGAGAACGGCCACACCGGGCTCGGCCGCCAGATCCTCCTCGAACCCATCGACTGGACCGAGGACGGCTGGCCGGTGGCCTGCGGCGGCGACCTGACCGTGCCGCTGCCCCTGCCCGGCGGCGGTAGCGAGCAGCGTCCCCACGGCGTCGCCCTGTCCGACGACTTCGCTGCGCCCGCCTGGGGCTGGCGGTGGACCTTTGATCAGCCGGGCGCCGACGAGACCGTCCGTGCCGACTTCACCGGCGAGGGTCTGGTGCTGGCCGGCAAGGGGGAGGGGCCGGCGTCGGCCTCGCCCATGACCGTGCGCGCCCCCGACCGCTCCTACCGGGTCGAGGTGGGTGTTGAGCTGCTCGGCTCCACGAGCGCTGCCGACGGCGGCGGCGCGGGCGGCTCGCAGGCCCCTGAGACTACGGCGGGTCTGCTGCTGTTCTTCAACCACCGGCTCTTCCTCGGGCTGGAGCTTGCCGAGGGGCGCCTGCAGGCCTGGACCGGCGGCATCCCTACCTGGGCCGGCCAGCCGCTGCCGGAGGGCACCCGCGCGCTGGAGCTCGCCCTGGAGAAGCGTGAGCACATCGTGCAGATGTACTACCGCGCCCCCGGGCAGGCGGAGTGGACCCACTACCCGCTCACCCTGGAGTGCTCCGGCTACCACGCCAACACCGCGAACGACCTGGTCTCGCTGCGCCCCGCCGTCTTCGCCGCCGGGCCGGGTAGCGCTCGCATCACCGACTTTCGGTACCGGGCCCTGTGAGGGCCGGGCTTTCGAACTAGGAGCACACCATGACCGCGCCCGCCGACCTGCACCGCCCCGCCACCCGCGCCGCCCTGACCGCCGCCCGCTTCGCCACGCCGGAAATGAGCGACCGGCCTGGAATCCGCTGGTGGTGGCAGCAGCCCACCCCCGTGGCGGAGCTGCTTGAAGAGCTGCGGGCGATCGCCGCCGCCGGCTTCGGGGAGGTGGAGATCGCCTTCTCACCGGGCTTCTGGGCCGACGCCGCCCAGCGCGAGGCCCTGGACGCCGTCCTGGAGGAGGCCCGGGGCCTGGGGGTGGGCGTGGCCATGACCCTCGGCGCCGCCTGGCCGCTGCAGACCCCCAACACCGCCCGCGGCACCGCATACGCCGCCCAGGAGCTCCAGTACGGGGTCGCCTGGGTGGACGCCGTCGGCGACGGCGGCGCAGTGACCACGCCCGTGCCCGCACCCTTCGATGATCCCGACCTCGAACGCGGCGGGGAGCTGGTCGCCGTCGTCGCCGCCCGGGTGGTTCAGCGCGGTACCTCCCCACGGGTGGTCCCCTCCGGCAACCCCTGGGGCAAGCCCACCAAGGTCATCGAGCCCGAGCACTCCACCCTGCTGGACGAGACCACCCTGACCGTCCTGAGCGGACAGGTGCGCGGCGAGGGCGCGGACGCCGTCGTCGCCTGGAGGCCGGGGGAGGGGCAGTGGGCGCTGACGGCCTTCTGGTCCCGGGACAGCGAGCAGGGAGTGACCAGCTTCCTCGACGCCGAGGCCGCCCGCGCTGCCCTGGCATACCTGGACGAGCACCAGATCGGGGAGGCGGGCGCAGCCGCCTTGGCTGCCGACACCTCCACCGCCACCGAGCTGTTTGAGGACTCCCTGGAGCTGAACGCCGACTGCCTGTTCTGGAGCCGCGGCTTCCTCGAGCGCTTCCGATCCCTGCGCGGATACGACCCCACCCGCTACTTGCCGCTGCTCATGGCACACGGCCAGTGCCGCTACTGGGTGCCCGAGGCGCCCCCGCGCCCCGACTTCGACTCCGCCGACGCGGACGGAGCCACCACCGACCTGGGGCGACGCGTGCGCACCGACTATGACCGCACCGTCACCGACCTGTACGTCACTGACCACCTGGCCCTCATCCAGGACTGGGCCACCGGGCATCACATGCGCACAAGGCCCAGGCCGCCTACGGGCAGAACCTCGAACCGGTTCGCTCCTTCCGCGAACTCGTGCGCTGCGGCGGGCGTGCCGAGGTGGAGTCCCTGAACTCCGGCGACCGCGCACCCATGCGCATGGACCACCCGAACTGGCGCTTCGCCCTGGACTGGCAGCGCAGCTGCGTGGGCGGCGCCCACCAGGGCGGGGCCGTGCGCGTGTCCACCGAGCTCGGCGCCCAGATGGACAAGTGCTACGACTTCTCCCTGGCGGACTACCGGCACATGCTCAACAAGGAGTGGGCGGTGGGCGTCACCAAGCCCTTCGTGCACGGCTTTGCCGCCCAGGATCCCGAGGCGCTCTGGCCCACGCGCGGTCGCTTCGGCACGGTAGTCTCCGAGTCCTGGAACCACCGGCACTTTCCCCAGTGGGAGCACTGGAAGGGGCTGACCGACTACTGGGCGCGGGGCACCGCCGTGCTGGAGACCGGCACGCCCCGGGCGGACGTGGCCGTCTACCGCGACGGCTTCCTGACCACCGCCGCCCGCGGCAACGCCGAGGCCGACGCCACCGCCCCCGACCGGCTCATCGACGCCGAGCCGCTGGAGCGGGCCGGATACAACGTGCAGATCCTCGACCCGGTCGGCCTGGCCGAGGACGGAATCGTCGGCCCCGAACACGACACGGATGCCGGCGGGACGGTGCTCTTCCCTGACGGGCCCGCCTACCGGGCCCTGATTCTGGACGCCGCGCTCCAGGGCGGCACCATCCCGCTTAACGCGGCCCGGGCGCTGGCGTGCGCCGCACAGGCAGGGATGGCCATCGTCGTCGTCGGGCAGCCACCGGCGGGGGATGCCGGCTGGGGCGGCGCCGACGCCGACGCGGCGGTGCGGGAGGCGATTGCCGCCGCGCTCGCCGGACCGTGCGTGAAGCGGGTGGATGCTTGGGCGCTGGTGCCCGGTGCGCTCGCGGCACTCGGGGTGCGTCCCCGCGTAGCCTGGCGCGGGCCGGTGCTGCTGAGCCAGGTGCGCGACGCTGTCGAGGGCCGCTACGTGCTTGTTTACAACCCCGGTGCCGAGGCGGTTGCACTGCCGCTGGAGATCGAGGGCGCCGGGCGCGTGGAGGTTCTGGACCTGGACACGGGCACGATCACCCCGGTGGGTGCCGAAGCGGTCGTCGGGTGCACGCGCGTGGAGACCGCACTCGCCCCGCTCGGGCTGGCAGTGCTGCGGGTTGTGCCCACAGGGCCCGGTGCCGACGCCGGAGAAGTGGCGGGTGCGGGCGGGGCCTGTGCAGTCGCCGGGGCGGTGATCGGTACGGGCGCGATTGACGCCATGGGCGCCGACGGTGCGGAACTCGCCCTCGTGGACTGGAGCCTGACCGTCACCAGCGAGGCGCCAGACGGACCGCGCACCATCGTCCTGCCCGGGCAGGGACCCGGCGATTGGCGTGAAGTGCCGGGGCTGAAGGACGTCTCCGGCATCGGGGTGTACCGGGCCCGGGTGGAAGTCGGCGCCGGCGCTGATGATGACCGGGCCGCCCTCGCGGGCGTGGTGCTGCGGCTCGGGGAGCTGGGCGGCAGCGCGCTGGTGCGGGTGGGCGACCGCGAGTTTGGGCCGGTGCTGCGCGATGACGTGGACATCCCGGTTGGGGAGGCGCTGGCGGCGGTCGTGGCTGCGGGGCAGGAACCGACCATCGAGATCGAGGTGCGCACGACGCTGCGCAACGCGACGCTGGCCGCCGACGTATACATGAAGGGCCCCTGGGCGGTGCAGCACCCGAGCGTGCCGCACGGCCTCCTCGGCCCCGTCCATCTCACCGAGGTCGGTTGATATAACCGCCGAGGTCGGTTGTAGTCACGTGCCCAGACCGGTAGATATAACCGCCGCGGTCGGTCGTTATGGCGGCAGCCGGTGGGGCGTGCCCTCCGGGCAGGTGTGGCTGGGACGATTTTGTGAGTGCTGCACACTGGAGCTGTCATGACAAACTCTTCCGGTCCCGGTTTTTCGTTGACATCCTGCGGGAATGGCGGTTCGGTCGGATTTGTGTGGTTGTGCTCCGGTGTGCAGCAAGGCCGTCGTTGCACACCGGAGGCCATCCAGCGTTCCAGACCAAATGAGTGAAACCGCAGAATCATGCGGTTCTTGGGTGAGCCCCGGTTTCTCCGGTGTGCGGCGCCGCCGTATCCGTGGTGGTGGCGCCATGCGACTGTTCGACCGAGGCGCTGTTCGCCAGGGCAAGCCTTTAAAGGAATGCGCCGGAGAGGTTCTACGTTCGGGCGCCAAGTTCACCAACTCACCTTAGTAGGGCCCGTGAACCGGTCCGCGCCGTGAACCAGCACTGTGCCAGCCGGCACGTCTACGGTCGTCGTTCCCCGCTCCGCGACGACGCACACGTCTCCGCGCACGGTCGGGACGACGCATGCGGCCCACTCAAGGTCCCCCAGCTGCGGATCCACCGTGAACTGTGCCCATCCGGGCACCAGAGGCCGTGTGCCAAGGATCGCAAGTACCAGCAGATCCGCGGGCCCCGAAGACCATCCGTGGCACAGGCTCTTACCGAACGGCCGCCCGTACATCTGTGTCGGCTGCTCCCCTTCCGAGGCGAAGTCTTCCCAGAACGTATCGGCCCCGGCCGCGACCAGAGGTCCCCAGGACCGAATAAGCTCATCAACCGCCTGGCCACGCAGCCCGCGCTGTACGAGTGCGCGCAGAGCCCACGCTCGCATCGACGGAGTTCCCGACGACGTGGCCAGAATCTGCGCCTCCACGCCGGGCGACTCCGGAGGCGTGAGCCCGGCTAGGGTGGCCAGCGTGTTCGCCAGCGGTACCGGCTGAGAGACGCCGTCTACGTACTCGCGCCATGCGCCGGCATCGGGATCCCATCCGTCGCGCCAAAGCGTCCCGGCCACCCGTGCGGCATATTCCTTCCAGGCGCGCAGCCGTTCGGGTCCCGGCGCGCCTGGCGCCTCCATCCTGCGCACATGAGTGCCTACCGTATCGCGCTTTGCAGCGCCCAGTACCACAGAGCTTGGAACGCCGTCGGTGTGCGCAGCGGATCCACCTCAACGCCCCAGTCCAGGAATATCGCCCCCGGTCCTGACTCAGGAAAGGAGAGGTCGTCCTTCACCGTATGCAGCAGGCCTCCGGTATCCGTCATAGCCAGCAATGAGGAGAGCACTTCGATCAGGTCGGATGCGGTCGCAGTCAGCAGTGCCTCGTCATTGAAGGCCTCCAGATCGAGGGCAAGCGCGATGATTCCCCACAGTGTGTAGTCGGCAATTCCGTTCGCGAATGCGTTTTGCGGGCGGAACAGGGCAGCGATGCCATCGGCGGTGATACGCGGATCGCCGAATGCGTACGCGTTCGGGCCGATGGCGGCGGCGTTGTCCGCCATCCAGGGCAGGCGGTCCCGTTTGATCCCGTCGACGATGAGCGTCTGCATACAGGTTCCCAGAGTCGTCGCCGCCACCGTCCACATCCGGGTAAGTTGCTCATCCGAGCATGCGAATGCTCCACGTCGGAGGAAGGCTCGCGAACTGGCGCGCACGTGCACACGTGAGGCGGTGACGCCGCTCACGCGTACGTACCGCAGGCCCAGGCGATTCGCACTCACCCAGCGACTCGTACCCTCCTGCACCAACTCGGTACGGCACTCCGCGAACTCGAGGCCGGCCAGGGCCTCGGCCGCGGATTCCCCCACTGTCAGCACTGGTCGCCCAGCTCCGGGTGGCAATCGATGACTACATTCCCCAGCACGGGGAGAGGCGCAACCCATAGCGACGCTTGGGCGAAGTCTTCGCGTAGCAGCTCGACGTCGGTAACTGGCTCGCCGGCCTCGTGCGGTGGCACACGGCCACCGGGATGAACGGCGGCCGGATACCAGTATTGATCTCCCTCCAGCAGTGTGTCGACACGGATGTTCTGACAATGGTGGTCGCTGCTGCCGAGATCGACGCCACTAGCCTCCCGCCCGCGCGCGGTGTTCGGGACGAGGCATATCGCCGGCGGCTGGCCCTCCCGGGCGTCGACGACGAGGGTTATTGTCTCCTCGTTATCGAGGTGTAGTGACGCGCCGGGTCTTAAGTATTCCGCGTGTCGCGGGAGTGCCCACGGACCGCTTGACGTTGCGGATATCCCTGCCGCGATGGGATTACCGCCTGGCAGCACGTGTACAACACCGGTGGCACGGGCAAGGACGGCGGTGCCGCGCCCGCGCAGCCGAAACATGGCGCGCACCGCTGGAGGAGTTGCGGTTTCCGGGTAGGAGACGTGTCTCATGGTTCGCCGACTCTCCGCCAGTTGGACCCGTAGCGCCCCGCGTCCGAACTGTGCTCGTGGGTAGAACCAGCAGGTCATCCTTTCTACGTCTTCTTCGGCCGAGAGGGACGTGGGTCCGTCCATACCGATCAGCGGTAACGGGGAGCGGGCGACGATGGCATCGCGGGCGCAGCGAGGCGGGGAGGGGACTTGGGCGACCATGGCTGGCGCGCATGGAGGGAAAGACATGTGTGTACCTCGCAGGGGAAGTGGTTGCCGCGCTGCATTGTGCGGGACCGCGATCTGCTCGGATGCCCGCAGGTCTGTATTGAAGCGCTTCGGAGTGTTGGACGCAAGCTCGAGGGTCGGGGATGTATGTCTGAAGGCCTCTGTTCGGGAAGGTGTACGTGCGATCGAAACACCGATATTATGCCATTTTGTCGGCCTGTGTCGTTCGGAGGCGCCGGCTCCGACATAGCTGCTTGACGATCTCTGTGGCCCGCGGCTATCCTGAGCCTGCAATGAAGCGCTTCAGTTTCATGGCTCACGTCACTCCAACGGAGGAGCGGCGAAGGCATCCACACATGGAGGACATCCCACATGAGAATCCGCAAGTCTATGGCTGCCCTGGCGGCCGTTACCCTGGTCGGGGCGCTGGGTCTCAGCGCCTGCGGCTCAGGCACTGGAGACGACTCTGCCGACGGCGTCACCGAGCTCTCGATCTACATCGACTCCGATCCCTCGTCGATCGCCCTTTGGGACCCGTTGGTGGAGTCGTTCAACTCCTCTCACGAGGACATTCAGATTTCCTACGAGACTCACCCCTCCGGATCCGAGGGCGACAACCTAGTCAAGACCCGTCTGTCTACGGGGGATATGAACGACCTGTTTTGGTACAACTCCGGCTCGCTGCTTAAGGCGCTGAGTCCCGACTCCACACTCGTGGATCTGTCCGATCAGGAATGGGCCGACAAGGTTGACGACAACTGGACGCAGGCGGCCTCCACGGATAATGGCCTGTACGGTCTGCCGGTCGGTGCCTCCTTCGCCTTCGGAATGATCTACAACAAGGATGTCTATGACCAGCTCGGCTTGGATGTGCCCGAGTCTTGGGAGGAATTCATGGACAACAACGAGGCTATCGAGGCTGCTGGTATTACTCCGGTGGTGCAGACCTACTCCGACACCTGGACTTCGCAGGTCATGGTCCTCGGTGACGCCGCCAACGTGCTGGCTGCGGATCCCGAGTGGGCCGACAACTACACGGCAAATAAGGCCAAGTACGTTGACGATCCCGCCTTCGCAGGCTTCCAGCACCTGCAGGATGTCTATGACGCTGGCTACCTGAACGACGACTTCGCTTCCGCTACGTACGACGACGGTGTCAAGATGCTCGCCGAGGGAACTGCGGCCCACTATCCGATGCTGACTTCGAACGTTTCTGCGGCCATCGGGGAGAACTATCCGGATGCCGACGCGTCACTCGGCGTCTTCGCGATTCCCGCCGATGACGCAGCCAACACCACGCTGACTATCGGCACGCCGAACGGCATGTACATTCCCAAGACCACCGAGGGGGCGAAGCTCGACGCCGCCTACGAGCTCCTGGACTGGCTGGCTACTCCGGATGCCTGCTCTGTCATGGGCTCGGCAATCACGGTTGGCGGCCCGTTCGTGATTGATGGCTGCGAGCTTCCTAGCACCGCCACTTCGCTGGTTGGCGATATGACCCCCTACTACGAGGAGGACAACACCGGCCTGGCACTGGAGTTCCTCTCGCCGATCAAGGGGCCTTCGCTTGAGCAGATCACCGTTCAGGTCGGTTCCGGTATCTCGACGGCCGCCGAGGGCGCTGCACTGTATGACCAGGATGTCGAGAAACAGGCGCAGCAGCTCGGCCTTGAGGGTTGGTGACAGGCAACCGCCGTGTGGGGGCGGGTCCGGCGGCCCGCCCCCACACATCATTCGGAGTGATCATGACTGCTACAACCGCACCCGCAGCTTCGGGCGGGGCTTCGAAGAAGGCGGCCCGGGTCAGGAAGGCGAAGCGTAAAGGGCGGGGCCTGGACAAGTACTACCCGCTGTACTTCCACATCCCCGCAGCATTGTTCTTTGTCATTCTCTTCCTGATCCCGACGGTCGCCTCGTTCTACTTCTCCCTAACACGCTGGACCCTGTTCGACATGGAGTTCATCGGACTGGACAACTTTGTCCAGTTCTTCAAGGAGCCCTCCTTGGTGAAGGGCTTCATCAACACCTTCATCTACGCCTTCGTCACCTCGGGGACCAAGGTTGTCCTGGGACTCGCCCTCGCGGTCCTGCTCACCTCGCAGGTCTTCGGGCGCAACTACCTGCGGTCCGTTGTTTTCTTCCCGGTGCTGGTTTCCACCATCGGGGTCGGCGTGACCTGGAAGGTACTGCTTGATCCGCGGGACGGGTTGGTCAACCGAGTGCTAGCCGTCGTCGGCATTGACGGTCCCGGCTGGCTGACCGACCCGAACCTCGCGCTCTTCTCCGTAGCCGGCGTCGACGTCTGGAAGGGAGTCGGGCTGGCCACCGTCATCTACATCTCCGGCATCGTCGCTATTCCTCACGAGTTCGTCGAGGCGGCGAAGGTGGATGGCGCCGGTGCCTGGCAGATCTTTAAGAACATCACCCTGCCCCTGTGCCGGCCGGCGACGGTGACTGTCATCATCCTGTCGCTCATCGGCGGACTGCGGTCCTTCGACCTCATCTGGACCATGACCCGTGGCGGCCCCGGATTCTCCTCCGACGTGATCGCCTCGGTCATCTATAAGCAGTACCAGGCGGGGTTCTACGGCCTGTCGACAGCGGGCAACGTTGTGCTGTTCCTCGTGATCGCGGTGATCGTGATTCCTCTCAACGCGTGGCTAAACAGGAAGGGCGACCAATCATGAGTGCCACCGCACCTTTCGCCGGAAGACGGCGTACTCGCAAAGGTCTGGTGCCGGGGATCATCGCGATCCTAGTCAGCGTCGTGATCTTCATCGTGCCGTTCGTCTTCATTGTGCTGACGGCGGGGAAGACGCAGAAGGAAGCCTCCCTGCTGGAGTTTTCATTGCCCACCCAGTGGGCCTTCGTAGAGAACTTCAAAGCAGTGATCGCCACCCAGGACTACGTGCTGATACGTGCCTTCGTCAACTCTGCCGTCGTAACGGTGCTCGCCGTAGCGATCCAGGTGATCTTGGGCGCGATGGTCGGCTACGTCCTGCAACGGCGTCGGTCGCGGTGGAACGGCATCATCAATCTGTTCGTCATGATGGGACTCATCATCCTCCAGCTGTCGTCCCGACCATCTGGGTTCTGGAGGGGCTAGGGCTGTACAAGACTCTGGCCGGCTTGATCGCCGTCCACGTAGCTTTCGGGCTCTCGTTCTGCATCCTGCTGTTCCGTGCCTTCGTGGAGACGATCCCCAGAGAACTGGACGAGGCGGCTGTGATCGACGGCGCGGGCCCGCTGCGCCTGTTCTTCCGGGTCATCTTCCCGCTACTGAAGTCGACGATTGTCACGGTGATCGTGGTACAGGCGGTGACCGTCTTCAACGACTTCACCTACGCCTTGTACTTCCTGCCGGGTGCTGGCAACGAGACCGTCCAGCTCACGCTGTACAATTACCAGTCCCAAGGCCTGAACCAGTGGAACCTGCTGTTCATGGATGTCCTACTGATCACCATACCGCCGCTCATCATGTACGCCTTCTTCAATCGGCAGATCCAGGAGGGCATGACGGCGGGCGCCGTGAAGGGGTGACCGGGCGGCTCCGTGCGCTCGGGGTGGTAAGGGAGGTGTTCGACAGGTGCCCACACGTACGCAGCGGCCGCCGCGTCTGCGCGATGTCGCAGACCGGGCCGGGGTGTCACTGGGCACCGCGTCGAATGTTCTCAACCACCCCGAGCGCGTCTCGGCAGCCGCTATCGAGCGAGTGCGGATGGCGATCGACGAACTCGGCTTCGTCCGCAATGCCAACGCCAGTACCCTCGCCTCCGGTAGATCCGGGGCCCTGGGGCTTGTAGTTATAAACCTCTCAAACTCCATGTTTGTCGATGTGGCGCGGGGCGCACAGGCAGCAGCCCGCGCCGCCGGACACAACCTGCTGCTGGCGGACAGCGCCGACGACTTCGGTGCCCAGGGGGACAACGTCGATTCCTTCAACGAGGCGCGCGTGGCGGGACTGCTCCTGGCCCCCATGCAGGACTCCTCGGAGCACGTGGCTCGCCTGAAGGCCCGCCAGACCCCCGTGGTTCTTATCAACTACGACCAGGGGGACGACAACTTGTGCACCGTCGTCGTCGACAACGAGCAGGTTGGCTATCTCGCGGTACGGCACATGTTGGACATCGGCTGCCGACGGATCGTCTTCGCGGCGGGCGGTGACGAGTACTACCAGCCGGTCCGGCTGCGGCGCAGGGGGGCGCGGCGTGCCATGCGTGAGGCTGCGGGAGCCGCATCCTTCGAGGAGATCATGGCCGATGGAGTCAAGGAGGCGGATGGGCTGAC
The DNA here is from genome assembly GCF_002154335.2 of Actinomyces ruminis. Taxonomy (GTDB): domain Bacteria; phylum Actinomycetota; class Actinomycetes; order Actinomycetales; family Actinomycetaceae; genus Actinomyces; species Actinomyces ruminis. Next base: position 174,227 of record NZ_MTPX02000041.1, on the reverse strand, counting down.
CGTGGCGCGCCAGATCGCCGGAAGGGGCCCCGATACCCGTCCTGACGGCATCATAGGCGTGTCCGACTCGCTCGCCTCCGGCCTGGTCGAGGGACTGAGCGAGGCGGGTATTACCGTCCCCGACGAAATCGCCGTCATGGGGTGTGACCGCAACAGTTCCGCGGGGGATTGCCGAGTGCCACTAACCAGCATCGCCATGAAGGGGCAGGAGATGGGTGCCGCGGCTGTGCGCCTGCTTCTGGACGAGATGAACCGGGACGGTGACCACGTCCACCAGCGGGTTGTGCTCACTCCAGAGTTGATCGTGCGGGGGTCGACGGTACTCCCGTAGGGCCGGCCCATTGGCACGGCGTCATGCTCGGGCCTCGTAATGGGCTCGGTGAGTGTCGGCCGGTGCGGCTTTCCGCTACCACGTCGTGAAACTCAACCGCCAGCAAGCACCGGTCGGCCCGGTCGGGCCGAGGAATTGTCCAAGAACGGCATAAACGCCCGCCACACCGCTCGGACCGGAGGGAAAAACGGCGTGATTCCAACGGTCTCGCTGGGCGCTCGCGTGCGTCCCGGGACCGTTTCTGCCGGATTTGGACATTCTGACCGCCATCCCCTCGTTGCTGTCGAGGCGGCGGGGATGCCCGTCGATGAGGCGAGATGCGAACCGACCGCCTGCAGCAACTTATGCACATCCAGGGCGCAAGTTATCTCTGCGGGGCTTGGGATCGGCTCTAGAGGGCGAGTTGAATCAAACCCGTGAGGCGGGAACGCATCCTGCCGGGCCCAGCCATTGCCGGCGGGCTCAACCCGAACACAGGAGTTCAGACATGAGCAAGAAGCTTCGCATCGGCATCGTGGGTCTGGGGTTCATCGGAACCCAGAAGCACCTGGTGGGTCTGGCGCAGCACAAGGACAAGTGCGAGATCGTCGCCTTCTGCGACTTCGACATCGAGCGTGCCGAGGCCGGCAAGGCGGAGTGGGGCAACGAGGACGCCTACACCACCACCGACTACATGGACCTCGTGAACGACGACTCCATCGACGTCATGCACGTGTGCACCTGGAACGCCAACCACTGCGAGATCACCTGTGCCGCCCTGGAGGCCGGCAAGCACGTGATGGTGGAGAAGCCGATGGCCGTCACCGGTGAGGACGCCCGCAAGATGCGCGACACCGCCAAGCGGACCGGCAAGAAGCTCACCGTCGGCTTCCAGTACCGCCAGCGCGAGGAGTACCAGTTCCTCAAGGCCCTGGCCGACGAAGGCAAGTTCGGCGAGATCTACGCCGCCAAGGCCCACGCCACCCGTCGTCGCGGCGTGCCGATCTGGGGCGTGTTCACCGACAAGTCCAAGCAGGGCGGCGGCCCGCTCATCGACCTGGGCGGCCACTCGATCGACGTGGCCCTGTGGCTGATGAACAACTACGACGTCGCCTCCGTCACCGGCGTGGTCAACTACAAGCTGGCCGACAAGCCGGAGGGCAACATCGGTGGCGAGTGGGACCCGGCCACCTACGAGGTGGAGGACTCCGCCTTCGGGTTCGTCACCTTCAAGAACGGTGCCTCCCTGTTCGTTGAGGCCTCCTGGGCGCTGAACATCAAGGCCGCGCGCGAGGGTTGCATCACCATCATGGGCACCGAGGCCGGCGCCGAGACCATCCAGGACCCGGCCGGTTCCGCTAACCTGATCGTTGACGTCAACTCCATCGAGGGCGGCAAGCAGGTCAACACCGGTTTCGGCGCGGGCGGCGCCTACTTCTCCGCCGGCGGCGTTGGCGGCGCCCAGACCGGCTTCTCCTACATGGGTGGCCTGGAGGCCGGCCTGTGGCTCGACGCCATCCTCAACGACACCGAGCCCTACGTGACCGCTGACCAGGCCGTCGTCGTCACCGAGATTCTCGATGGCATCTACAAGTCCGCGGCTCAGGGCGGCAAGCCCGTCTACTTCGACTGAGCCCGATCTCTCCCACAACCCAGCGGGGTCGACGCCGTGGCACAACCGCGGTCACGCCGTCGCCCCGCGATAACACGCCGCACCGTCCCGGCCGCGCTACCAGGCGCTGACCTGACGGACAGCAACAGGTTCGGCCCCGGTCCCACCGCGGGGCCGGGGCCGAACCGCATCCCGCTACAAGTTCCAAACACATTCCGCACTCAGAGAGGAGCGCATCCATGACCTCGCAGATCAAACGCGGAGTCAGCCTGTACTCGTACCAGCACGAGTACGCCCACGGCACCTTCACCCTCGAGGATTGCGTCGCCGCAGCCGCCAAGGAGGGCGCGCTGGGCATTGAGACCCTCGGCGAACAGATGATCCCCGGCTTCCCCTTCCCCGGGCAGGCCGACCTGCCCGACTCCTTCTACTCCTGGTGGAAGGACCTCATGGCGAAGTACGGCACCACGCCGACGGTCCACGACATGTTCCTGGACACCAAGCGCTACCGGGGCCGCCTGCTCAACCACTCGGAGATGGTCGACTCCCTCAAGCGCGACATCCGGCACACCGCCAAGCTCGGCGCCAAGGGCATCCGCATCATCGTCAACACCCCGCCCGAGGTCGTCGAGTCCGCCGCCCCCTACGCGCGCGACCACGGCGTGTGGATGGGCGTGGAGGTCCACGCGCCGTACTCCTTCGAGGACGACTGGATCAAGCGGCACCTGGAGGTCGCTGAGCGTCAGGGCGCCGACGTCGTCGGCTGCGTCCCGGACATGGGCATCTTCGTCCACCGCCTCCAGCGGGTTGTGGTTGACCGCGCCCTACGCGACGGCGCCGACCCGGAACTCACCCGCGAGATCGTGGAGACCTACAACTCCCACGGCGACACCCAGGCCCTCTTCGACCGCCTGGAGCGCCAGGGCGTCGACGGCGTCACCCTGGGGCTTGCTCGATTCGGCACCCACATGGGAGCCAAGCCGGTGGACAGCCTGCGCGATCACGCCGAGTTCATCAAGCACATCCACGCCAAGTTCTTCGAGATGCACGAGGTCCCCGGCTCCGATTACTGGCACGAGTACTCCATCCCCTACCACGAGATCGTCCCCGTCCTGGACGAGATCGGATACGACGGTTATCTGTCCAGCGAGTACGAGGGCAACCGCCACATCGAGGACGCCCAGACCGTCGACTCCGTCACCCAGGTGGCGGCGCACCAGGCCATGCTCAAGGCACTCATAGGAGAGGAGAACTGACATGTTCGACGAGATGATCATCCGCGAGGGAACCGTCCACAACATCACCGGTCCCGACGGCGAGGTGACGGGCTTCTCCTTCGAGAGCCACATCCCCTACTACCGCGGCCTGGGACTGTCCATGATCGAGACCCCCGAGGTCACGGTCGACGGCGAGGCCGTGCCCGTCGAGGACCTGCGCTTCACCTACAACGGCGTGACCCGCACCTTCGACGAGCTCGCCGACGTCTCGGACGTGCGCTGGGAACTGCGTACCTTCGCGACTATCACCGTGCTGCGCCCCGGCGGGCTCACGCCCGGGGAGCACGAGGTGTACGTGAACCTGCGTCTGCGGGTGTCGTACCTGCCCTATACCTCGGAGAACCGCTTCACCCGCAAGGTCACGGTCGCCTGACGCGTCGTCGGCCTGACTGCATACATTCATCAGAATCCTTCGTAAGGAACCATCCATGCCCACCAAATTCATGAAGCTCGGTTTTGACGAGAAGGTGCTGCGCCGCCTCGTCAACGACTCCGACGGCTACGTCCTCGAAGTCGGCCTCAACTACTACCGCGGCACCCCGATCTCCGCCGTCGAGCGGATGGAGCTCAGCGTCGACGGCGAGCGGGTCGACGACGACCGCATCCTGGTGGAGATCAACGGCAAGTTCCTGCGCCTGCCGCAGGTGCCACTGGCCTTCACCGAGTACTGGGGCGTTAAGACCCCGATTCGCCTGCACGTGACCGGCGAGCCGCTGGCCGCCGGCGAGCACGACGTCGACTTCGTGTGCGAGGCGCGCGTCGTCTACATGCAGTTCGCCCCCGGCGTCTACGGAATGTTTGACGCCTCCGCGTCCGCCACCCTCACGGTGGCCGAGGACTCTGAGAACTGAGGAGCAAGACCCATGGCAAAGATCAACGGCATCGAGCAGGCCATCTCCTGCTACAGCTACACCCAGGAGTTCATCGAGAACGACGACTGGAGCATCGACACGATCTTCGAGCACGTCGCCGCCAAGGGCATCAGCAAGGTGGAGCTGGTCGGCGGGCAGACCTTCCAGCAGTACCCCACTCCTCGCGCCGATGAGATCGACGCGGTGCTGGCCGCCGGCGAGAAGCACGGCGTGGAGGTCTTCTCCTACGGCGGCTACGTCGACCTCGGGCGCATCACCGGTTACCAGATGAGCCGCGAGGACATCCTGTCCGACATCCGGCTGGACATCATGACCGCCCGGAACGTCGGCGCGAAGTACATGCGCGCCACCGGTTTCGAGCCGGAGCTGGCCCCCGCCGTCAACGACCTGGCCGAGCGCTACGGCGTGCAGATCGGCTTCGAGATCCACGCCCCGCACACCCCCTCCGACGCCACCACGCTCGGCTTCATGGAGACGATCGAGAAGAACCAGCTCGGCTCCTTCGGCCTGGTGCCCGACTTCGGCATGTTCATCGAGCGGCCCACCGAGATCGCCATCAACCGCTACGTGGGCCTGGGCGCCAAGCGGGAGACCCTCGACTGGATCATCGCCAACCGCCACAACGGCATGACCGAGGAGGAGATGCAGGAGCACGTCGCCAAGAACATGGGCGGCGGCGAGGGAGAGAAGGTCGCCATCTCCGAATGGTTCGGCTACCTGTCCTTCGCGCCGGCGGAGCTCGACTCCTTCGCCGCGATGGTGCCGTATGTGAAGTACGTGCACGGCAAGTTCTACCACCTGGAACTGGACGAGAACGGCAAGGTCTTCGAGCCGACGATCCCGTACGACAAGGCGCTGTCCATCCTCGCCGAGGGTGGCTTCCAGGGCGTCTTCATCAGCGAGTACGAGGGCCACGCCTTCTACCTCAACGACGCCGACGAGCAGCTCGACCGCCACCTGGCCCTCGGGAAGAGCATTCTCGAGAACCTGTGACGGGCCGGCTCCGGTGGGGCAGGCGAACCCAATAGACGAGGGGAGGGGCGGTGCCAGGCCTACGACGCCTGGCACCGCCCCTCCCTCACCGACCGGCACCTGTTACACACCGAGACCGGCACTAGTCGCGTTATGTAAGTTGTTTGAGCCAGTGGTCGATGCTGGCGATGTGGGTGGTGACTTGGTAACGGACGGCGAGTTTGTCGTACCTGGTGGCGAAACCGCGGTATTATTTGAGACGGCCGAAGCCGCGCTCCACCGCGTTGCAGTCCTTGTAGGCGATCGGGTCGAAGGTGGGCGGCCGTCCACCCAGTCGGCCGCGGGCCTTGCGGTAGTCGGCCTGGTCGGCCTTGACGGGGATGGTGGCGGGACTTGCCCCTGTTACCTTGTTTGTTGTCGCCGGTGAAGGAGTGCCGGTGGCTGGGCCAGCCGCTGTGGGCATGATGTCTTGCCCCTGTCGTTTGATGATCCGGGGGGCGAAAGCCACCGGTGGAGGCGGGCGGATGGTGACCGCTGATTAGGGGAACGACCCATTAAGGTCTTTCGCAGGCGTGGGTGCGGGACCGTCTGCCTTACAGGCTGACCCACTAACGCACGAAGGGGCGCAGGAAAGGTGAACATCGAGGACGTGGAGGTCTTCGTCGGTACCGGGCGTGGGCAAGGCCGAGCACTGGTCGACGGCCCTGACCACAGACGGCAAGAAGCTCGTCGACAAGGCCCTGCCCAACGACGAATCCAGGCTTAGGGACCTGTACGAGCGGCTCGGTGAGCACGGCCGGCTCCTGGTAGTGGTGGACCAGCCAGCGACGATCGGCGCCCTGGCGGTCGCGGTCGCCCAGGACATGGGGATAACCGTGGGCTACCTGCCCGGTCTGTCCATGCGCAGGATCGCGGACCTGACCCCGGGCAACGCCAAAACCGACGCGAAGGATGCCGCGGTTATCGCGGATGCTGCCCGCACCATGCCCCACACGCTCAGGTCCATCAGCACTTCGGACGAGGACGCCGCATCCTTGTCGATGCTGACCGGTTTTGACTTGGACCTGGCCCGCCAGGTCAACCAGACCGCGAACCGGATCCGGGGCCTGTACACCCAAATCCACCCAGCCCTCGAACAGGTGCTGGGCAAGTGGCTCGAACACGAGGCCGTGCTGGAGGTGATCGCCGCCTGGCCCACCCCACAGTCATTGAAGAAGGCTGGCCGGGCGCGGATTGACGCCAAGCTCAAGGCCAAGGGCGCCCGCCGCCATGCCGCCTGGGCGCAGGCCATCACCGACGCCCTGGGCAAGCAGACCGTGGTGGTCGCTGGTACCGACGCCGCCGGGGTGGTGCTGCCCCACCTGGCTCGCCAGCTCATCGCGCTGCACGCCCAACGCGACGATGTCGCCGCCCAGGTTGAGGCCCTGGTGGAGGCCCACCCTCTTTACCCGGTCCTGACCTCCATGCCCGGGGTGGGGGTCAGGACCGCAGCCGTCTTCCTGGCAGAGACCGCGGGCAAGACCTTTCCCTCCGGCGCACACCTGGCCTCCTACGCCGGACTAACCCCCGTAACCAGACGCTCCGGGTCCTCCATACGCGGCGAGTACGTCTCCCACGCCGGCAACAAGCGCCTCAAACGCGCCATGTTCCTATCAGCCTTCTCCTCGCTGCGCTCCGACCCGGCATCCCGCGCCTACTACGACCGCAAACGCGCCCAAAACAAGAAACTTGGGCCAAGCCATACTCGCCCTCGCCCACCGCCGCATCCTCACCCTATACGCCATGATCCGCGACGGCTCCCTCTACGACCCCCAACCAGCCCAGCAACAACTACCCGCCGCCGCTTGACAAACCACATAGGGGCACCCCCCAGGCGTGTGCGACGAGCCTGACTTCGGGCGTCGACCCCGCGCGAGCGGGGATGATCCGATTGCGATGGCGATGATGGTCATACTGATTCTGTCGACCCCGCGCGAGCGGGGATGATCCCATCTCAAACGGGTTGATCTCCCCGTTGTTCAGGTCGACCCGCGCGAGCGGGGATGATCCGGGTGTAGGCGCCGACGCCAGGTCCAGGATTGGTCGACCCAGCGCGAGCGGGGATGATCCAGAGCGTCGGCCAGGTGATCGCCGACGCCCTGCAGTCGACCCCGCGCGAGCGGGGATGATCCGTTATCCACAGGCCAGGCGGTCAAAAACGGCTCGTCGACCCCGCGCGAGCGGGGATGATCCGTTATCCACAGGCCAGGCGGTCAAAAACGGCTCGTCGACCCCGCGCGAGCGGGGATGATCCGGGCCTGGTCACCCTCGCTAAGGACGGGGAGGAGTCGACCCCGCGCGAGCGGGGATGATCCCGCTCTACTGGACGGCAAGACGCCCGACGAGAAGTCGACCCCGCGCGAGCGGGATGATCCTGCCTTGACCATGGCGGAGGGCTTGCTGATTACGTCGACCCCGCGCGAGCGGGGGTGATCCCGCAGGCACCCATCCGACCCGCCCCAAGTCAGCCGTCGACCCCGCACGAGCGGGGATGATCCCCACCACGCCCGGCCCCGGCCTGGAGGCGTCGACCCCGCGCGAGCGAGGACGATCACATGACCTAAGTTGAGCTGTCTATGACCTCACTAAACGGCACCGACACTGATGGCAAGCCGAAGCGTAGCTTCACGACTCCCCGTGAGTTCATCAAGTTCATCGGCGTAAGCCACAACCAGGTCATCCACACGCTCACGAACACGTGCAGCCACGCCACGCCACCACGACGCCCCGAGCGTGCGTGCCCGACCGGGTGGCATGTCGGCGTCCTGACGCCACACCAGGAGCATCGGCTGCTTCCGCTCGGCGGCTTCCGCCACGATGGCATCCACAGCGTTGCGCGTGTACACCTCCAGCTGGTGAACCTCCGCTGCCACGCCAGGCGGCGGCGTATACTTACCCTTCTCCCAGTTTTGGACCGTGCCCTCGGATACTGCCAAAAGCTCAGCAATCTCCCGTCGCGACAGCCCTAGATGCTCTCGGACTACTCTGAACTCCCCGCTGTACATGATCACCTTCACATAATGCGCCGCTGCGTTGCCGTATGAATAGGCGTCCACTTCCACCCTGATCGCAACCTCTCAGCCACGTGCAGACAGGAAGTCTTCTCCTCCTAGTCCACGCAAACGAAGGCGGCCCGCGCGGACATCAGAAACTCATAGGCAGAGACGGGTTGGCCTGCCCGCAGCACGTTACGCGCCAAGTGGGGGCTGGCTCCCGCCTCTGTCCCGGTAACTCTATTACGCATTCCCGACAAGCGCACCATTACTACCAACCCAGTACACCCGAATTGAAGCCGATAGTTGTTCCACCACGACGCATAAGCGTTACGGATAGCCCAATCGTCTTCGCCACCCCGGTCTCCTCTTTCCATGCCTCCTACTAGCCGAGCGCGCTGCGCCCCCAGTCAGACCCAGTCCCCAGTCAGTCCCATACCTCCTTCCCTGCCCCGTCCGCCCTCCGGCCCGCCGCCCACACACCCGCCGCACCCGGCTACCCTCCTGCCATGACCACGCCCGTCACCACCGCGCCCGCCGACACCCGTCACCTCGTGCTGACCTTGTCCTGCCCCGACCGCCCCGGGATCGTTAATGCCGTCTCCGGCGCACTGGCCCGGCGCGGCGGCAACATCACCGAGTCCAAGCAGTTCGGCGACGAGGTCTCCGGCCTGTTCTTCATGCGCGTGCAGGTGCAGACCACCGTGGCCCGCGAGGAGCTGGAGAAGGACCTGGCCGAGCTCGCCCGCACCTACTCCATGACCTGGTCGCTGGACGAGGTCGGCCGCCCCATGCGCACCCTCATCATGGTCTCCAAGGAGGGCCACTGCCTGACCGATCTGCTCTTCCGCGCCCGCAGTCAGGGCCTGCCGATCGACGTCGTCGGTGTGGTCGGCAACCACGAGGACCTGCGACCGGTCGCGGACTTCTACGGAGTCCCCTTCCACCACATCCCGGTCACCAAGGACACCAAGGCCGACGCCGAGGCGCAGTTGCTAGAGCTGGTGGACTCCCTGGACGTAGAGCTGGTGGTGTTGGCCCGCTATATGCAGATCCTCTCCCCCGCCCTGTGCGAGCGTCTCCACGGCGGCGTGATCAACATCCACCACTCGTTCCTGCCCAGCTTCAAGGGCGCCAACCCCTACCGGCAGGCGCACGAGCGTGGCGTGAAGCTGATCGGTGCTACCGCCCATTACGTCACCCCCGATCTGGATGAGGCCCTATCATCGAGCAGGACGTCACCCGCGCCAGCCACGAGGACTCCGTGGAGACGCTGCGCGCCAAGGGACAGGACGTCGAGCGCCGGGTGCTCGCCCAGGCGGTGCGCTGGCACGCCGAGCACCGGGTACTGCTCAACGGTCACCGCACCGTCGTCTTCGCCTGACGCCACCTGGCGCCGGTGAACCGTCCCTGCCCGCAGCCTCAGGCGCTCCGGCGCGGCAGCCGGTTGAGCCGCTCGGTCATTGCCAGTCCCAGCAGGGCCAGGGCCAGAAGGTAGAAGGGCAGCAGCCAGAGTCCGACCCGGCCGGAGATGATCCCGAACAACGGCGGCATGATAGTGGTCCCCGTGTAGGCAGCCGCCATCTGGATGCCGATAATCGCCTGCGAGTTGGCGCGCCCGAAGTTCGCGGGCGTGGAGTGAATCACCGCCGGATACACCGGGGCCGCCCCGATGCCGGCCAGCGCGAAGCCGACGAATGACACCTGCCCCAAAGGCAGCGCCACGATCGCCGCGCCGATGGCCCCCAGCAGGAAGCCGCCGCGGATCAGCATCCGGTCCCCAACCCGGTCGGCGAAGAAGCCGGATAGGAAGCGGCCCGCGGTCAGCCCCAGAATGAACAGGGCGCCGAAGGATGCCGCCGTGGAGGCGTCGAAGCCTCGGTCCGCGACGAAGAAGGTGGCGCCCCACAGCATCGCCGTCTGCTCGAAGGCGCAGTAGGCGAAGAATGCGAGCAGCACGGAGGGCACCCCGGGGATGCGCAACGCCGTCCGGATCGAGACGTGCCCGGCGGCGTCTCCAGCGGCACCGCCGGCCCCGGCGGCCTCGTTCATCTCGGCGCCCTCGTCCTCCGTCGTCGACTCGCCGGGATGGATAGCCGCGACGCGGCGCCAGAGCGGCAGGCTGGCAAGCAGCACCGCGGCCAGCCCGATCTGCAGGAGGCCGATCCCCCGGTAGGCCGCCGACCAATCGCCGTCGGCGGAAAGAGCCAGGCTCATGACGAAGGGGCTGATTGAGGCGCCCACGCCCCAGAAGCTGTGCAGCCAGTTCATGTGCCGCGCGCTGTAGTGCAGGGCCACATAATTGTTCAGTGCCGCGTCGACGGCGCCCGCGCCCAGGCCGTAGGGGACGGCCCACAGGCACAGCATCCAGAACTGGGTGGCCGTGGAAAAACCCAGCAGCGCCGCGGCCGTCATCGCCACACTCACCGCCGTGACCACGCCCGCGCCGAAGCGGCGGGTCAGGCGTTCCGACGCGAGAGAGGAGACGATGGTGCCGACGGCGATGATGAAGGTGACGCCCCCGGCGAAGGAGACCGGCACTCCCAAGTCCTCGTGCATAACGGGCCAGCCCGCCCCCACGAGCGAATCCGGCAGCCCCAGACTGATGAAGGCCAGGTAGATGATGGCGAGCAGCAGCAGATACACGGGAACCTCTCGGGGTAATGGAACGCGGTACTGACAGGCCGTACAGCACCAACCACAAATTGACCGATGGTGTTATTTTACTCGTTCCCTCCCCGGGCGCAAGGGCACCGTAGCCCCACCGCCCCCTGCTCTCACCTGCGCGCCTACGCTGGAGTCTTAAGCGACCGCACCGGATTCACCGGCCAGCCGCGCAACTGCCCGCCGATCAACCTTGCCCGGACCGCGCAGTGGTAGTGCCTCGGCGACGACGACGTGCTTGGGCGCGTGGGCGCCGTCCAGTCGTTCCCGCGCGACGGCGCGCAGCCACCGTGCCCAGTCCCGCCGGTCGCCAACCTCCTCCATCGACTCCGGGACGACGACGGCGGCAACCGCCTGCCCCCACTGTGCATCGGGCAGCCCGACGACGCAGGCCTCCGCCACCCCGTCCAGCGCGGTGAGCACGTGTTCGACCTCCCGCGGGACAACCTTGATGCCGCCGGTGATGATCACGTCGTCCACGCGTCCCAGCACGCGCAGGCGCCGCATCCCGTCCGCATCGTCGATCAGTTTCCCCATATCGCTGGTGAGCAGTTCGCGCCCGGTCCCCAGATCGGGACGCTCCCGGAAGACCGCCGCGCCCGCCGGCCGATTGTCCGACGCCCCCTTCTCGGCGTAGCCGCGGGCCAGCACCGGCCCGGACAGCACGATCCTGCCGACGCCGCTCGCATCGGGGCTGTCGATGCGGGCCTTAACGCCGTCCAATGGCACGCCGTCGTATACGCAACCGCCGCCGGTCTCGCTCATGCCGTAGGTAGTCACCACCCGTATCCCGGCGGCGCGGGCGCGTTCCAACAGGGACGGGTCGGCGGCAGCCCCACCCAACAGGACGGCGTCGACGCGACTCAGGATGGCGGCAGCCGCTCCTGCCCGGGAGCCAGCACGCGTACCAATTGGTGGGTACGAGGGACAGCCGGACCGGACCGCCGCGGGCGGCCAGAGCGCGCTCAACCCCGTCCGCGAGCGTCCCGGGATCGAAGCCGCCGCTGGGGTCGACGACCACCGGTTCGCGGTCGGCCAGGATGGATCGGATGAGCACCTGTAGCCCGGCAACATGCTGCGCAGGCAGGGCCAGCACCCAGATCCCGCGGCCACCCAGACGAGCGTGCGTCGCCCGCGCCGAGGCCGTCAGCGCGGTCAGGCTCATGGCGACCAGGGCGCCGGTGCCGGTGGTGGAACCGGAAGTGCGCAGCAGCAAGTCGGTCTCCGGGTCGGCGGCGGGTCCGCCGGGGTCGAGCCGCCGGGCCAGGTCAGACTTGACGGCGTTCTCGTCCTCCCCCGGGCCGATGGGAACCAACAGGGGGCGGGCCTGGCCGGCCCGCCCGGCACCTGCCCCGATCCGGTCGCGCAGCACTGTGATGCAGGCGGCGACGTCGTCGGGGCGATTGCCCCCGCGCATGAGGAACAACGGGCGGGGAAAGCTAGTTGTCGAAGACACAAACACCAGGGTGGCACGCCAACCGGCCGCCACCATAGCTCGACGAACGGATAGGGTAGATACGTGCGTGCCGTCGCCTACATCCTCCCGCTGGCGCTGACCCTTTACGCCCTGCTCGACTGCGTGCGCACCCCGTCCGAAAACATGCCGGCCCGCCTGCCCAAGCCCATATGGATCCTGCTGATCCTGCTGATGATCGTGGTGGGACCGATCGCCTGGATCATCACCTCCCGGGTGCGCGCAGCCGAGGAACGCGGTGGCGAAATCGAGCGCACCGTGTGGTCCTCCAGGGAGAGCATCGATCTGCACCTGGCGCAGCGCCCCCGCCCGGTCGCCCCCGACGACGATCCGGAGTTCCTCGCCCATCTCGAACGGGACATCCGCCGCCGTCGCCGCCAGGACAAGGACACGCGTATGGGCGACGCTCCGGGCAGCAAGGATGGTGGCTCCGGCAAGGGCCCGGACGATCACAGGTCGGACGGCCCGGGCGTGTCCTCGGACGGCTCCCCGACGTCCTGACTCCCCCCCCGCTGGCACCGTCCGGCACCCCTAGCACTGTCAGCCAGACGCTCCAGGTACCCCCCCGAAGTGCCCTCCCGCGCGGCGTCGTCAACTTGGTTCGTAGGGGGCGACCACGATCTCGACGCGCTGAAGCTCCTTGACGTCGGCGTACCCGGTGGTGGCGAGCGTACGGCGCAGGGCGCCCATGATGTTCAGGGTCCCGTCCGCACGGTCCGAGGGGCCGGAGAGGATCTGCTCCATGGTGCCGACCGTGCCGACGTAGCTGCGGTAGCCGCGGGGCAGCCGCTCGTGACGGGCCTCGGCACCCCAGTGGTAGCCGCCGCCGGGGGCCTCTTCGGCGCGCGCGAGGGCCGCGCCGAGCATGACGCGTCGGCGCCGCAGGCGATGGCCTTGACCACGTCACCGGAGTTGCCGACCGAGCCGTCGGCGATGACGTGCACGTAGCGGCCACCGGACTCATCCATGTAGTCGCGCCGGGCGGCGGCGACGTCGGCGACTGCGGTAGCCATGGGCATGTGCAGGCCCAGGACCTGGCGCACGGATGAGGAGGCGCCACCGCCCTGGCCGACGAGCACGCCCGCCGCGCCGGTACGCATCAGGTGTAGGGCCGCGGTGTAGGTGGTGACCCCGCCGACCACCACGGGCACGTCCAGCTCATAGATGAAGCGTTTGAGGTTGAGCGGTTCGACCGAGCCGGAGACGTGCTCGGCGGAGACGACCGAGCCGCGGATCACCAGCAGGTCGACGCCCGCTTCGACGACCGTGCGCCAGTGCCGCTGAGTCTGGGAGGGGCTGAGGCGTCCGGCGACGACAACGCCGGCCTCGCGAATCTGCGCCAGACGGGCGGTAATGAGCTCGGGCTGCACCGGCGGGCGGTAGACCTCCTGCAGCACCGCGGTGGCCTGCTCGGGGGCGGCGGAGCGGATGCGCTCCAGGGCGGGGGCCGGGTCCTCGTAGCGGGTCCACAGCCCCTCCAGGTCGAGCACGCCGATGCCACCGAGCTGCCCGACCAGGATCGCCGTCTCGGGGCTCATCACCGAGTCCTGGGGTGAGGCCATCACCGGCAGGTCCACGTGGTAGGCGTCCAGCTGCCAGCCGACGCGCACGTCGCGCACATCGCGGGTGCGGCGCGCCGGGACCAGCGCAATGTCGTCGAAGGAGTAGGCCTGCCGGGCGCGCTTGTCCCGCCCGATCTCGATCTCACCGCTCATCCGTGGTTGTCCTTTCTGTCTCGGTCCTGTACCGACGGTCGCGCAGCAACTGAGTCAGCCGCTGCTGGGAAATGAACCACTCCTCGGCCTCGGGCGCCATAGCTCCGAGAACCAGACGGACGTCACGATACGTGCCTCGGATCTCCTCACTGGACAGCACCGGCTCAAGATGTGCAACCCGGTTACGCACGGCATGCAGCCGACGGACAGCGTCGGCGAGGAGAAACGGCGCCTCTTCCGAAGCCGGGTCGAGGTTAGCGAATGCCTGGTGGAGGGCCTGGCGCCACAGCCACCTGCTGGCTCCACGCCGCCGGTGGCGACGCGGCATGAGCTTGGCCCAGACGCCGAAGGGAAGCTGCCCGATCATGTCGTCATGGCTTGGGTGCTCGGGCCGTTGAGTCCGGGGCCTACGCCGGAAGGCGGCTTGTACGCGCTGCTCTGCGTCAGCCAGGTCCGCTCCGAGTCGCTTGTGCAACTGCAAGCAAGGCGCCAGGGTCCACAGCTCAGAGCCGTTGGAACCCTTCTGAGAGGCGTTCCACGGGCGCAACGCCATGTCAATGGAGTTGCGCATGAGAACCTCTACCAGGTGCAGGGAGGCGTACAGCTCGGCCGACATGTCGATGTTCCACTGGTACAGGCGCAGCGCGGCCTCGTCACTGTCTGTCAGCTCCCGGTAGCGCCGCATCCGAGACTCACTCAGCAGGGGGAGCAACACGGTTGGATAAGGATCCCGGTGCTGCTGCCCCCGGTGCAGGTCTGCCAAGCGCTCAACCAGTGTTCCTTCAAGGTGTTGCAGTCTCTGAGCGATCTCCGCCTGTCCGCTGTGCACATCGCCCATCAGCCCCAGCCCCGCCACCGCCACCGCGGGCAGCGAACCGGGATCCTCGCGCAGCAGCTCCACCAGCGTGCTCAAAGCAGCATCTGTCATGCGCTGGGTGAGGTCCACGGCACCGTCGGCGGACGTATCTCCATGGTCACAGGCCTCGACCAAAGCGGCGCGAACCGCTGCCTTGTTGGTGGCCGCCTGGATGGCGAGTTCGGTGAGGTCGTGCCCCTGCAAGGCGCGTTCGAGACGCTGGGTCGCCTCCGTGAGGGCGTCCGGCGAGTACTCATGCACAGCAATGGGCGCCAGGGAGCGCCGCGCTGCGGCCAGCAGTGCCTCCTGGCCGGTTTCGCGCCCGAGAGTCGCGTGCAGGAGCCGCCTTTGCCAAGACTCGTGGAGGTACTGCTCGGAGGGAGTGCCCCATGTACGGCGCAGCGCCCGGGCGAGCGCGGACACGATGGACTCCGCACCTGGCATCTGCACTTCCTTCCAGACATCCAGACAGCACTGGAGGCCCAGGTGTTCGCCCCGGACCTCCAGCAATGTGAAGTGAGCGACGTCCTTTCGGGCGCTCACTGTCACCTCCAATGTTACCCAGACCGGTTCACACGAAACAACACCGGTCAACGCATCCGAGTCGTCGGCGTCAGCGCGGTGCTCCAGACCGGGGCGCCCCTATGTGGTGTGCCGCGTAGGTACCGACCCGCCGCCCGGAGCAGACAACTGGCGTGCTCAGAACCTGCCGACGCCGAACCAGGCGGGCTTTGGCGAACGGCTGCGACGGTAAGACGCCAGGCCCCCATCTCCGCGCCCCGCCGTCACCGCGCTGCACGCCGCCTCAAGCGCCGCGTCTACGCCGGTAACCCACGTAACCCACACGGTTTGTGTCGGTGGCCGGTGGCACACTCGGCACATGAGCGAGCAACCAGCATCCCTCCCGGCCAAGGCGCCCGACTCCTGGGCCGCCGGCCCGCTGCTCGGGTTCGACACCGAGACCACCGGGGTCTCCCCCACCGCGGACCGGCTGGTGACGGCGGCACTCGTCGCCCGCGGCCCGCGCGGCGCCGATGGCACGCGCCCGCAGCGCATCACCACCTGGCTGGCTAACCCGGGGGTGGCGATCCCCGCGTCGGCCACGGCCGTGCACGGCATCAGCACCGAGCGCGCCCGCGCCGAGGGCCGCCCGGTCGCACAGGTGCTGGAGGAGGTGGCGGCGGCGCTGGCACAGGCAATGGCCGCCAGCACACCCGTGGTCGCCTACAACGCCGCCTATGACCTGACGCTGCTGGAGGCCGAGCTGGCCCGCCATCACCTGCCCACCGTGCGCGAACGGCTGGGGCGGGAGCTGGGCCCGGTGGTGGATCCACTGGTGATCGACCGGCGGGTGGACCGCTACCGCAGGGGCAAGCGCCGCTTGACGGACCTGTGCGCCTTCTACGGCGTGGACCCGCAAGCGGGCGGGCTGCACACCGCGGAGGTGGATGTGGTTGCCACGCTCGACGTGCTCGACGCCATGGCCTACGCGCACCCGGAGATCGCCCGCATTCCGCGCGCGGATCTGATGGCCTGGCAGGCGGCGGCACACCGCGACTGGGCGGTCTCCTTCAACGACTTCCTGCGCCGCCGCGGCCGCACGCCCGACGTCGACCCGGCATGGCCGCTACCCGAGGGCATGTGACGGCGTCGGCGCCGCGGCGCGACCGCGGTCAGGACTCGCGGCCGGTGTAGTTGGGGGCCTCGACGGTCATCTTCACGTCGTGCGGGTGGGACTCCTTGAGCCCGGCCGCGGTGATGCGCACGAACTGGCCGTTGGCCTTCAGCTCGGGGATGGTGCGTGCACCCACGTAGAACATCGACTGGTGCAGCCCGCCGACCAGCTGGTAGACGACGTCGGCCAGGGAGCCGGAGAAGGGCACCTGCCCCTCGATGCCCTCGGGGATGATCTTGTCGTCCCCGGAGACGTCGGCCTGGAAGTAGCGGTCCTTGGAGTAGGACTTGCGGCCGCGCGAGCTCATCGCCCCCAGCGAGCCCATGCCGCGGTAGCGCTTCCACTGCTTGCCGTTGACGAAGACCAGGTCCCCGGGGGATTCGGTGCAGCCGGCCAGCAGGGAACCGAGCATGACGGTGTCGGCGCCGGCGACCAGCGCCTTGGCGATGTCACCGGAGTACTGCAGGCCGCCGTCGGCGATCAGCGGCACACCCGCCGGAGTGCAAGCGCGGGCGGCCTCGTACACGGCGGTCACCTGGGGCACGCCGACGCCGGCGACCACCCGGGTGGTGCAGATGGAGCCGGGGCCCACCCCCACCTTGACGGCGTCCACACCGGCGTCGATGAGCGCCTGCGCGCCCTCGCGGGTGGCCACGTTCCCACCGATCACCTCGATGCCGGCGAAGGCCGGGTCACGCTTGAGCCGGGAGATCATCTCCAGAGCCAGCTTCGCCCCGCCGTTGGCGGTGTCCACCACGATCACGTCCACGCCGGCCTCGGCCAGGGCGCCGGCCCGCTCCCAGGTGTCGCCCCAGTAGCCGACGGCGGCGCCGACCACAAGGCGGCCCGCCTCGTCCTTGGTGGCGTTGGGGTACTGCTCGGTCTTGACGAAGTCCTTGACGGTGATCAGGCCGGACAGGCGGCCGTCGGCGTCGATGATCGGCAGCTTCTCGATGCGGTGCTCGGCCAGCAGCGCCTTGGCGTCCTCGCGGGAGATGCCGGCGGGGCCGGTGATCAGCCGCTCGCGCGGGGTCATGCACTCGCGCACGGTCAGGGTGTCCCAGCGCTCGGGCGGCACGAAGCGCAGGTCGCGGTTGGTGATGATGCCCAGCAGGTTACCGGCCTCGTCGACCACCGGCAGGCCGGAGACCTTGTAGTGGCCGCACAGCTCGTCCAGTTGGGAGATGGTGGCATCCGGGCCCACCGTGACCGGGTCGGAGACCATGCCGGACTCCGAGCGCTTTACGCGGCGCACGTGCTGGGCCTGCTCTTCGATCGAGAGGTTGCGGTGCAGGATGCCGATGCCGCCCTGTCGGGCCATGGCGATGGCCATGTCGGATTCGGTGACGGTGTCCATGGCGGCGCTGAGCAGCGGGGTGGCCAGGGAGATCTTGCGGGTCAGGCGGGAGGTCGTATCGACTTCGGAGGGGATGACGTCGGTGAGCCTGGGCAGCAGGAGGACGTCGTCGTAGGTGAGTCCGGTGGGGGCGAAGATGTCGGGGCTGGTGATCGAGTCGCTCACAGAGGCATCGTAAAGCCCCGACGGCGCCTGCCGCACACCGGGATGCACCACAGCCCCCACAGCCCCGGAACAGACCTGTGGGGCGGCAGGCACGTGCCTGCCGCCCCACGGGTAATGTCAAAACCTCGGCGGGTGCCGGGTCAGCGGGTGACAACCGCCAGCACGTCGCGGGCGGACAGGATCAGGTAGTCCTCGCCGTCGTACTTGACCTCGGTGCCGCCGTACTTGGAGTAGATGACGACGTCGCCCTCGGCGACGTCCACCGGGATGCGCTTGCCGGAGTCGTCGACGCGGCCCGGGCCCACGGCCAGAACCTTGCCCTCCTGCGGCTTCTCCTTGGCGGTGTCCGGGATGACCAGCCCGGACGCGGTGGTCTGCTCGGCCTCGACCGTCTGTACGACGATGCGGTCCTCGAGCGGCTTGATGGAGATCGACATGCGTTCTCCCCTTCTCGCTTCTTGAATGTGGAATGACTGGATGCCGCATCCCGGGAGTGCCGAGCCGCCGTCGCGGGGGTCGGTCCGACACGCGTGAGCTGCGGGTCGCACAAGGTGCCGAAGCACCTCGCGCGCCGAAACAGAATCTACGCGCACCATTAGCACTCAGTCAACGCGAGTGCTAAGCCGCGCATCACGGTTCGCCGAGGGCGTGCCCGGGCCTGTCGTTTACGCCTCCCGGTCGGCACGGGTGAAAGCAATGGCCTCTTCCACGCTGGTCTCCCGGTCCCCCAGCAGCGGGGTGCGGCGGGTAGCCACGTCCCAGGCTGCCTTGACCGCGGCCCCACGCTCGCGCAGCCAGCTGTAGGTCCAGGTGGAGCGGTTGGCGCGGGCGCGCGCGTCTCCAACACCGCTGGCATCCACCCCGACGGCGCGGCACACGGCCACCGCCCGCGCCTCGTGGAAGTCCTGGGTGACGATAATCGCCTCGGACACGCCGAAGACCCGGCTGGCGCGCACGCAGGTGGCGTAGGTGTCAAAGCCGGCGTAATCGACGGCGATCGCCTCGCTGGGGATGCCGACCGAGACCAGGTAGTCGTACATGGCGATGGGCTCGTTGTAGCTGGCCTGACCGTTGTCGCCCGAAACCAGGATCGCGTCCACCCGACCCGACTCGTACAGGCCGGCGGCCACATCCAGTCGGTAGCGCAGCCACGGGGAGGGCTCGCCGGAGGAGTAGACGGATGCTCCCAGCACGATGGCCACCGGCGCGGTCGCGTCATCGTCGGCGGCCCCGAAGTCGGTCACGTGCCCGGAGGCGGCCGCCCACACCCAGGCGTTGGGCAGCGTCACCGCGGCCACCGCGAGCGCTACCAGCCCGCCCAGGGCCCATCGCCAGCGGCGGTGCCTGCTGCGTCGTGCCACGCGTGTCCTCCTTCTCCCGGCCGACGGCCCGGACGTTTCGCCTGCGGACCAGTCGGCCCATACGGACGTGTCAGCGTAGCCCCTGTCGGCCGATGGCGCGGCGATAGTGAGACGGGTCTCCCCCTGCGGCGCGTGAGCGGGTCGGCGTGTCATGATTTTGCGCGATGGACGGCTCCGACCTCGCCCCGCTGCTGACCCCCGAGGGTGGCAGCTGCTCGAATCATTGCCACCCTACGACCCTAACCAGACCCTCGCCCTGTCCGAGTCATTGCGCCGCGAGGGCCGCTCCCCCGCGCTGGTTTCGGCCGCACTGACTCAGCAGCGATTGCGCCAGCGCGCGACCGCCAAGTTCGGCCCCTTCGCCGACCGCATGCTGTTCACCCCCGATGGCCTGGAGCAGGCCACGCGGCTGGCCGTGTCCGCCCACCATGCGGCCCGCTACGCGCGCGCCGGCAGTCGGTTGGTGGCCGATCTGGGCTGCGGTATTGGCGGGGACGCACTGGCGCTGGCCTCGCTGTGCCCCCGGGTGCTGGCGGTGGAGCGCGACGAGGCGACGGCGGCGCTGGCCACCATCAACCTCACCCCCTTCCCCAACGCCGAGGTGCGCTGTGCCGACGCATTGGCGCTGGACCTGGCGGCCGCGGGCGTGGACGCCGTCTTCGCCGACCCGGCGCGACGCGCCGGCGGGCGGCGCCTGACCGACCCCGAGCACTGGTCGCCACCGCTGAGCAGCGTGCTGGCCCTGCGCGAGCAGGTGGCGGCGCTCGGCGTGAAGGTCGCCCCGGGCATTGACCACGCTTTGCTGCCCGCCGACGCCCACGCCCAATGGGTGAGCGTGGATGGCGAGGTGGTAGAGGCCGGCATCTGGTGCGGCCCGCTCGCCCCGGAGGGCCCCGGCCGCTCCGCCCTGGTGCTGCGCACGCGGCCCGACGGCGGACCCCCCGCCCAGGTGTTGACCGACCCCGACTGCTCCGACCCCGCCGTCCCGCCGGTCCAACTCGACCCGGTCGCCGGGCCGGAGACATTGGGGAGCTTCATTCATGAGCCCGACGGCGCCGCCATCCGCGCTGGCCTGGTCGCCCACTTGGCGGGCCGACTGGATGCCCGCCCGGTCGGGCACCGCATCGCCTACCTGACCGGCTCGCGGCCCGCCGGGCCGGAGCTGGCCCCCTTCGTGCGCTCCTGGCGGCTGGTGGAGGTTCTGCCCCTGCACCTGAAGGCGCTGCGCTCACGCCTGCGCAGCCGTGGCATCGGCCGCCTGGAGATTCACGCCCGCGGCGTCGACCTCTCCCCCGACGCGCTGCGCGCCTCCCTGCGTCCGCGTGGCGACGCCGGGGAGACCTGGCTGCTGACGCGCATCGGCGCGCGCGGCGAGCACGGCCGCTCCCCCCGAGGCGCGGTGCTCGTCGTCGAACCCATCGAAGCCGAGATGGCCGCACCCGGGCCCGCCCCGGCAGGCTCGGCCCT
The DNA here is from genome assembly GCF_002154335.2 of Actinomyces ruminis. Classification (GTDB taxonomy): domain Bacteria; phylum Actinomycetota; class Actinomycetes; order Actinomycetales; family Actinomycetaceae; genus Actinomyces; species Actinomyces ruminis. The sequence goes on along the minus strand of NZ_MTPX02000041.1, from coordinate 153,418 downwards.
GCCGTCCCGCCCGCGCTCCCACGTCCGGACCGTTCAGCACCTTAAGCATCCGCAAAACGCCTCCCGCGAAGGAGCTCCGTAATGACACCGACCACGCCCGCATTCACCCGAAGGCACCGTGCTCCCCTGATCCACCGCACGGATATGCCCTTCGCTCGCTCTGAACGCTCCACGCTCGGCATCGAGTGGGAGTTGCAGTTGGTGGACCGCGACAGTCTGGACCTGCGCCAGTGCGCCGCCGACATCCTGGGCCCGGTGGGCCAGGACCCACACATCCATGGGGAGATGATGCTCAATACCGTGGAGCTGGTCTCCGGGGCGCGTCGCACGGTCGCCGAGTGCATCGAGGACATCGCGCTGGCCTACGGGCGGCTGCTGCCGGTGGTGGACCCGCTGCGGGTGCAACTGGCCAGCGCCGGCACCACCCTTCGCCGACCCGCTGGTGCAGAAGGTCACCGATGCCGAGCGCTACGCCCGCCTGGTTGACCGCACCCGGCTGTGGGGCCACCAGATGCTCATTTTCGGCACACACGTGCACGTGGGCATTGAGAATCGCGACAAGGTGCTACCGATTCTGTCCGCCCTACTCACCCGCACCGCCCATCTGCAGTGCCTGAGCGCCTCCTCCCCATTCTGGCGGGTGCCTCCACCGGTTACGCGGACAACCGGGCGATGATGTTCCAGCAGCTGCCGACCGCCGGCGCCCCGCACCAGCTCGGCTCCTGGGAAGAACTGGAGGGCTTCGTCGGGGACATGGTCCATACCGGCGTGATCGAGGACTTCACCGAGGTCCGCTGGGACGTGCGCCCCTCGCCGCGCCTGGGCACGATCGAGGTGCGCTCCTGCGACGCCGCCACCAACCTGACCGAGTTGGCCGGCATCGCCGCCCTGACTCAGTGCCTGGTTGAGGACTTCTCCCGCCGACTGGACCGCGGGGAGGAACTGGACGCGCTGCCGCCGTGGTACGTGAATGAGAACAAGTGGCGTTCGGCCCGCTACGGGATGGACGCCATCCTGATCACCGACTCGTCCGGCACGGAGGAGCTGGTCACCGACACCGTGGAGCGGATGCTCACCGAGCTGGCACCGGTGGCCGCGGACCTGCGCTGTGAGACGGAGTTGGAGAGCGTGCGCGCGACTCTGGACGCGGGCGCCTCCTACCAGCGCCAGTTGGCCGCCGCTACGGCCGCGGGTAGCAACGAGGCGGCCATGCGGCTGCTGTTGGAGGAGGTGCGCGCCGGCCGACCGCTGGTTCCCGCGGAGGTTACGGCCCTGGTCGCCGACGGCGTCGCGCCTGCCCCGGCGACGCCGGCCCGCCCCTCGCGAGATCGGCACAAGTAACGCACCGAAACCGGTCGCTGTGACCGGCATGGTCGCGATCAGTGGGCCACGGGAACGTCCAGGGGCATGCCGGAGTCGGGGGCGAAGTCCATGGGGCTGGGTTCCACGCCCGCGCGCACGGCCGCCGCACCGAGGGCGGCGATCTGGGCGCCGTTGTCCGTGCAGTACTTCAACGGCGGCAGCCGCAGGGTGATACCGGCCTCCTCGCAGCGCTGTGCCGCCAGCGCCCGCAGCCGGGAGTTGGCGGAGAAGCCGCCGCCGATCACCAGGGTGTCGCAGCCGGTGTCCTGGCAGGCCCGCACCGCCTTGGCGGTCAGCGAGTCGTTGACCGCCTCGGAGAAGGCGGCACAGACGTCGGCCGCCGGCACCTCCTGGCCGGCATCCGTCAGCGACTCCACGTAGCGGGCGACCGCCGTCTTCAGGCCGGAGAAGGAGAAGTCGTAGCGGTGGCGCTCGCGGTCCTTGGCAGCGGCCAGCCCGCGTGGGAAGCGGATCGCCTCCACGTTTCCCTGCCGTGAGAGCCGGTCGACGTGCGGGCCGCCGGGGTAGGGCAGGCCGAGCAGGCGCCCGACCTTGTCGAAGGCCTCCCCGGCAGCGTCGTCGAGGGTGGCCCCCAGCTCGACGACGTCGGTGGCCAGGTGGTGGATGTCCAGCAGGCTGGAGTGGCCGCCGGAGACGATCAGGCCGATGAAGTGCTCGGGCGCGGGTCCGTCGATGAGTTCGTCGACGGCGATGTGCCCGATGACGTGATTGACGCCGTAGATGGGCTTGCCGAGACTGGCGGCCAGGGCCTTGGCGGCGCTGACGCCGACGGTGAGAGAGCCGATCAGTCCCGGGCCGGCGCTGACGGCAATGGCGTCGACGTCGGCAAGCGTCACTCCGGCCCGGTCCAGTGCGGCGTCCAGGGTGGGCAGGAAGGACTCCAGGTGGGCGCGGGAGGCGATCTCCGGAATGATGCCGCCGAAGCGGGCGTACTCGTCCATGGAGGTGGCCACGACGTCGCCGAGCAGCTCACGGCCGCGTACCAGGCGACGCCGGTCTCATCGCAGGTGGACTCGATGCCGAGGATCAGTGGTTCACTCACGGCGCCCAAGCCTAGCCGCCCAGCGGCCCCGGCCGGGATTCCGCGCGACCAGCGGTTGAGCGGCTACACGAGCCGCCAACCGGCGGTGCGGCTGCGGTAGTTCCAGAAGTCCCGGTAGGGACCGGCGGCCTCCACCAGGTCGGCGTGAGTGCCGTGCTGGGCGACTTGCCCGGCCTCGCTCAGGACGACGACCTGGTCGGCGGCGGCAACGGTCTCCAGCTTGTGGGCGATCACGATCAGTGTGGAGGTGCAGCGCAGCTCCTGCATGGCGGCCACGATGTGTGCCTCGTTCTCCGCGTCTAGGGCACTGGTGGCCTCGTCGAGCAGGACGATGGGTGCTTGTTTGAGCAGGGCGCGGGCGATGGACACCCGCTGGCGCTCCCCGCCGGACAGTGCCTGCCCGCCCTCGCCGACGCGCGTGTCCCACCCGTCGGGCAGTCGGTCCGCGATCTCGGTCACCCCCGCCAGGTCGGCCGCCCAGCGCACCCGAGCGACGTCCGCGTCCGGGTTGCCGATGCGGATGTTGGCTTCAAGGGTGTCATCGAAGAGATACACGTCCTGGAAGACCATGGACAGCCGGCTCATCAGGTCCGCTACGGGCATGTCACGCACGTCGGTGCCGCCCACGCGCACGGTGCCGGCTTCCACGTCCCAGAAGCGGGCAATCAGCCGGGCGATCGTGGTCTTGCCGCTGCCGGAGGGGCCCACAATGGCGCACATGGAGCGCGCGGGCACATGCACGCTCACTCCGCGCAGCACCGGCGTGCCGGGCAGGTAGGAGAAGTGAACATCGTCGAGTTCGACGGCACCGGGCTCGGACTCCGCAGCGGCGGCGCTTGGCTCCGGCAGCGGGGCGACATCCATTACGGTGTCGAGGTGGTCCATCATCTGGCGGCGTTCCTCGATGCCGGCGGTGGTGGTGCCGATGGAGTCGAGCATGGTGGTGAAGCGCAGGCAGATACCGATGGTGACCACCGCCTGCAACGGCTCCAAGGCTCCGGAGACGGCCAGTGCCGCCGACAGGGCGATCATGGCCACGACGATCACCTGCACCAGGACTCCGTTGACCAGATTGCCGGCGGTCTCCCACCACAGGCCGCGGCGGGACGTGCGGGCGACGGCGTCGAAGGCGTCGGACAGCTGGCGGTAGTCGGCGGCCGCATGGCAGGAGCGCAGCGCTCCCTGGCAGCGCGCGAACTCCACGATGCGGGCGGCGAGCTCGCGTTCCGCGGGCTCGGAGACGGCCTTGCCGTGGTCGATCAGGCGGCGGGAAGCGCGCAGGAACACGGCCAGCAGCGGCGCCGCGCAGGTCAGCAGCAGTCCCAGGCGCCAGTCCCATGCCCAGGAACCGAGCCAGATGACCACGCATCCGGCTACCGTGGTGCTCAGCGAGTTCAGGAAGTGCGCCGCCGACTCGGACAGAGACATCATCTCCCGGGAGACGGCGCGGGACATGACGCCGGCGGAGTCGGCGTCGAACCAGCTCAATGGCACGCGGGCCACCTGGTCGCCGATAGCGTAGTGGACGTCGTGTTGGAAGCCGAGTGCGCCCGTCATGCCGATGCGCTGGCTGAAGTAGTCGGCGATCGCGGCGGCGACGGCGAGGACGGCGAGCACAATCAGCCACCCGCCGAAGCTCAGCCCCCAGCAGGGTCGGCCGGTCGCCAACGCTACGGAGGCGGGCAGCAGGAACAGCAGCGCCAGTCCCGAGAAGATCCCGCTGAGGACGCCGATCCCCATGCCGCCTGTCACCTGTCGCCAGGCGACGGGGCCCATGAGGCGGTGGTAGCGGGCCATCAGGGAACGGGAAGCGTACCGATCATCTCCAGCCTGGGCACCGACTGTGGTCGGGTTCACGGTGGTCCGGGCGGCCGAGTTCATGGTTTCAGTCATGGCTGTTCTCCTGGGGGTCGAGGTCGATGCCGCCCTGACGCAGCAGTGCCCGGTAGTGAGGCTCGGCGAGCAGCTCGGCATGTGTGCCGGAGGCGACGATGCGGCCGCGATCCATGACCGCGATGCGGTGGGCGCCGCGAACGGCGGCGGGCCGGTGGGCGATGACCAGCACCGTGCGCCCCCTAACCAGCTCCGAAAGGGCCTGTTGAATCTCCGCCTCGGACTCGGGGTCGGCGAAGGCGGTGGCTTCGTCGAGCAGGATCACCGGCGTGTCGCATAGGACGGCACGGGCGATGGCGATGCGTTGAGCCTGCCCACCGGACAGCGCCGTGTCGCGCCCAATGACGGTGTCATAACCGGCGGGGAGCGTCATGATGAAGTCGTCGATCTGGGCGACGCGGGCGGCGGCGCGCACCTGCTCCAGATCCGCGTCGGGACGGCCGAGGGCGATGTTGTCGCGGATGGGGGCGTCGAGCAGCTGGGCATCCTGGAGGACGAAGGAGACCGTGTCATACAGGGTCTGTTCGTCCATGTCGCGCAGGTCTACTCCGCCGATGCGCACGGCGCCGGCGTCGGGGTCGGCGAAGCGGGCAATCAGGGTCGCCAGGGTCGACTTGCCAGAGCCGGATGGCCCCAGCAGGGCGGTGACGGTGCCGGGCTCCAGGGTGAGGCAGGCGTCGTCGACGGCGAGGGTATCCCCATAGGAGTAGGACACGTGCTCGATCTCTACGCGGGCGTCGTCGGGGCGGCGCGGGTGGACGGCGGCGGGCAGGGTGGGGGCGTCGAGGATGTCACACAGGCGCAGCGCGGCCGCCCCGGCCTGCTGGTAGGACCAGGACACGGTGGCGATCGTGACCATGGCTCCGGGCAGCACCAGGGCGATCAGGGTGGTGGTGAGCACCTGCGGAAGCGTGACCAGGCCGGCGCGCAGCAGCAGGCTTCCACCGCCCAGATTGACCAGCAGGAGCACCGGGATGGACACCCAAGTGATGGACAGGCAGCTGATGTTCATCAGCGACATGGCCCAGGCGCGGTAGAACTTAGAGAACTCGTCTCCAGCCCGCAGGTAGGCGGCATGGGCGCGACCGACCTGTCCGAAGGCCTTGACCACCCCGATGCCGGCAACGAACTCCACCATGGCGGAGGAGATGTCCTCCAAGCGACGATCCATCTCCACGGTCTTCTCATTCATGCCGCGCAGGGACAGCGAGTAGGTGGCGAAGTACAGGGGGATGGTGCCGATGCTCAGTAGTCCCAGTCGCCAGTCGATCCAGAAGGCGCAGGCCAGCAGCGCCACCGGGGAGACCACCGCGTTGAGACGCTCCACCGGCCCGTGGGCGATCACCGTGTGCACGGTGGTGGTGTCGTCCTGCACGGCCTTGCGCAGCCGCCCGGAGGTGGAGGCGGTGAACCAGCTCAGGGGCGTGTGGGTCAGGCGGGCGACGATATCGCGACGCAACCGGTCGCGCAGGGCAAGGTCGGCGAAGTGGGTGATCAGCAGGGCCAGGGAGTACAGCAGCAGGCGGGTGGAGTAGGCGCCGATCAGCACCATCACCGTGGCGCGCACGCGCTCCGGATCGGGCGCGGCGCCGGCCTCATGCGCCGACACCAGGATGTCACCCAACTGTACGAGCGCCACGTACGGGGCGATGGACAGCAACCCGGAGGCGACGACGAGTGCTTGACCTAGCCGCAGTCGAGAGCGTACCGGCGCACCGAGCCGTTTGATGGCCGCCTGCCCGGCGACGACGCGGGCGCGGTCGTCGGCTGGCCGGGTCGACGACGGCGCCTGGTCGGGTGCCGTCGTCGTAGACGTGCTCAGCATGTCTCACACTCCAATCAAGAAAGTCGTTCTTTATTGAGTAAGTACGAACTTACTTTCACAGGACGTGACGCACAAGAGTCGTAAGCAAACCTGTGTCGCGTAACGTGACCCGCATGACGCGCCAGGCAATCCCACCGGGCCGAAGCCCGGATTCACTCGCCGGGACGTGGTGGACGTTGCCCTCGAGATCGGCGTCGACCGGTTCACGCTCTCCGGCGTCGCCCAGCGGCTGGGGGTCGCAACCTCGGCGCTGTACCGCACGATCAGCTCACGCGAGGATCTGCTGCGCGCCTGCCTGGAGCGGATCGCTGCCGACACCGACTTCTCCGACCTGGTCGGGCCCTGGCGGCAGGTAGCGCGCGACTACGCCGAGCACCTGTGGACCCTGCTGGAGGAGCACCCGGGCCTGGCCGGCACGCTGGTGTCCACATCCTGGGCCTATCAGTTCTTCGCCCGGCCCATTGCGGACGCACAGCGCGCACTCACGCGGGGCGGCTTGGCCCCCGACAATGCGGTCCTAACCCTGGACTTCATTGCCGACACGGTCATCAGCGTGCATCTGCAGACCGAGGTTGCGCGCGCGCCCGTCGGCGAGGCTTCGGGGGCCTCGCCGGAGGCGCACGACGCCGACGCCCAGGGCGGCCCCGACGGCCCGAGCGGGCTGGAGGTGGCACGCAGGCGCTACGAGGCGGACGGACGGGCGACGCAGCTGCCCTCCGAGCTGGCCCCCTCCAGCGCATGGATCGACCGTGGTTGGCTGGACCGCAAAATCGAGGTCATTATCCGCGGCATCGCGGCCGCCGACGGGTAGCCGTGGCTCAGTAGTGGCTGACGACGGTAGTGCCAGTCTCGGCCCAGTCGTAATACCAGTGGGCCTCCTCTTCCGGGAGGTTTATGCACCCGTGCGAGCCGGCGTCGGAACCGACCCCGAAGTGCTCGGCCCAGGGGGCGGAGTGGATGGCGTAGTTGCCGTGCCAGTAGGTCACCCAGTGCACGTCCTTCTGACAGTAGGACCAGCCAGGACTGCAACCCAGGTCCTGTGTCTCATAGCTCAGGTACACCTCGTAGGTGCCGGTGATGGTCTCGTTCCCGGGGCCGCCGTGGTTCATGAGATTCGGGCCGTGCACCTGCTCGTAGCCCTCGTAGGCGGTGATCGTGGAGTCGGTGAGGTTGATGTCGATCCACTTCTCGCCGTCCTCGGCGCTGTAGGCGAAGCGGTCGGTGCCGGAGGACACCACCCTTTGCTCGGTATCGGCAGCGACCGCCCGGCTGGTCAGCTCGCCGCTGTAGGACTCGCCGGATTCCAGGGCGGCGATGATGCCGTCGGTGACCGCGTCGCGGTTGGTGACTTCCAGGCCGTCCTGGGCGGGGCGGGCGGGTTCTAGCAGGTTGCCGTCGGCGTCGACGTTGTCGATTCCGGTAATGGGGTCCAGTTCGATTGCGGTGGCGGCATCGTCGACCCAGACGGCGACGCTCTCGTCCAGTAGCGTGGGTACGAGTTCGCCCTCTGCGGCGGTGGTGCCCACCCAGGAGGCACGGGTAGCGGCGTCGGCCTGAATAGTCTCCCCCGCAGCGGTGAGCGTGACCGTGGGGGCGATGAGCGCGTCGGCGTCCGCAGCGGCCCGCTCGGCAGCCGCGTCGGAGACGACAGGGGCAATGTCCACGAGCGTCAGCTCAGCGCTCTGAGAGGTGAGCGACTCGGTGGCCGTGGCGACGACGGCGGTCAGTGCTTCGACGTCCATGCCCCGACCGTTGGTTCCGGGGACGACCTCGAAGGCGTCCCCGGCAGCGGTGGGCTGGATGGAGGCGTTCACGGCGGGAGTGCCGACCTGAGCGTCGATGCGGGCGGCAAGAGCGGCTACGGCTTCGGGGTCCACGGCGGCGGCCGGCTCATCCCCGGGTGTAGCCGGGGACGCCGGATCCTTGCCGGACACGACGGCGAGGGCCAGGGCGTCGGCATCCACATGCCCGCCGGCCTGCGCCAGCGGGGTCGTGATGGTTTGTCCGGCGACGGTAATGGTGACCGTGGTCTCGGCGGCGCTGGCGGAGACGGCGGCCGCGACCTCATCGCGGGTCATGCCGGCCATGCTCTGCCCACCGATGCTGGCGTCGGCGGGCGCGAGGTCCACGGCATAGGCGGCGCGGCCGGAGATGCCGGCCAGCGGCGCCGCCAAGAGCAGCGCGAGCAGCACGGAGATTACCCGCCGGCGAACGTCGAGTCCGCCGGCGGCGTGTCTGGGCGTATGCGCGGCCAGTGCGCGCCGTAGTCGCAGGAGTCTGTTCACCGTCCCTCCGGTAAAGGCAGTGTAACGACATCTTGAGGGGAGGCGGTAACCATACAGCGGCCGCCTGTGATTGCCGACCTGCGGCACCCGCCACATGCGCCAAGGTCGGTAGGCGTTACGTGCCGAGGTCGGTCGATATGGCGGAGGACTCTGATGAGAGCCCTGGCTGCCCGACCCAGGTCCGCGGGACCAGTGATGGGGAGTGCTGCCCGTGGTGCCGCTCCGACACCTCACGCATGATTCGGTCATGTTCACCGGCACCCGCGAAGTCGTTCCTCCCACCGCCCGGTCCAGCCGACGACGCCGTAGCGGCATTGCCGTATCAACGCTTGCACTGGTACTGGCCGCGCTGCCCCTCACCGGCTGCGCAACGATGAACGGGGGGCACACGATGCGCGCCTGGCTCGAGGACCAGAGTGCCGTTGATGCCGTCGATGTCTACTGCGTCAGCTACATGGAGACGGGGTGCGGCCTCACCGCTGACGTCGCTCTGGTTCCGGATACGAACGCCGCGGACGCCGCCGCCGTGATCGACGGCGCACTCGAGAAGGCGATGGAGGACCGCCACGTCACTGCGGACTACTTCAGCATCGAGCTGGAATGGCAGTATCGCTCCGCCTCCCTGACCCACTACGGCGTCATCGTGTACCCGCGCACAACGAGCGACGACGAACTCACCGAGCCGGTACGTGCCCGGCGGATAGAACTGATCGGCATTGCCATTGATCTAGCGCAGAGCGGCGCCGAGTCCGTGACCATCGGATCGAACTCACTCGACGTCAAGCGCGGCAAGGTGGACGCGGTCCCCACCGACCTGCTCGCCACAACGTCTTTCAGCGACAACGCCGCCACAGTCAGCCTGAATGACCGGTTCACGATGAACGGATGGGAGGTCCAAATCGAGTCGACCGCGGATAACCAGCCACCGCTCGATGCTATTGACCAGGTCACCGCAATACCTCCGGCGCCTGGTACCGAGCGAGGCTGACGCTCGACGCCACCAATACCTATCCGGGCAACGAGCTTCAACCCACTATCGACGTACGCGGCCTGCCCATAGGCGATGAGGACGCTCCTGCGCTTGACCACGCCGCCCCGATCCTCGCGGCCATTGACGGGAATCCGGGATTCACCGACGTCAAACTGTGCACCGCGGACGGGGCCGCCAATGGCGTCTCCGGCTACTCCTGCGTGTTCTACGACATGCGCGACGGCGTCATCGACCGAGACAGCGGATACCCACGGGAAGAGGCCCGGGACATATACGACGCCGCGCAGCAGCTCTGAGCAGAGCGGCTGCGCGGCGCGCAGGTGGGAGCCTCAGCCGGAGCCAAGCGCTTCAGGCGGTGGCCTTCTGGCCCTTCCACAGGGCGTGGCCCAGGTCGCGGTTCAGCCGGGTGATGACCTCCAGCGGCACCGACTTCGGGCACACGGCCGCGCACTCACCGATGTTGGTGCAGCCGCCGAAGCCCTCGGCGTCGTGCTGGTTGAGCATGTTGACCACGCGGGCGAGGCGCTCCGGCTGGCCCTGCGGCAGCAGGCCCAGGTGGGAGATCTTCGCGCCGGTGAACAGCATGGCGGAGGCGTTCGGGCAGGCGGCCACACAGGCGCCGCAGCCGATGCAGGCGGCGGCCTCGAAGGCGGCGTCGGCCTTGTCCTTCTGCACGGGCACGGAGTGCGCCTCCGGGGCGGCACCGGTGTTCACGGAGATGTAGCCGCCGGCCTGCACGATGCGGTCCAGGGCGGAGCGGTCCACGATCAGGTCCTTGAGCACCGGGAAGCCGGTGGAGCGCCACGGCTCGATGGTGATCGTGGAGCCGTCCTTGAAGGAGGGGTCCTCCGCCAGGTGGCGCATGTGCAGCTGGCAGGTGGTGGAGCGGATCGGCCCGTGGGCCTGCCCGTTGATGACCACGCCGCACTGCCCACAGATGCCCTCGCGGCAGTCCGAGTCGAAGGCGACGGGCTCCTTGCCCTCGGCGAAGAGCTGCTCATTGAGCAGGTCGAGGACCTCGAGGAAGCTCATGTGTTCCTCGATGCCGGTCATCGAGTACTCCTCGAAGTGACCCTCCGAGTTCTGGTTCTTCTGGCGCCAGATCTTCAGCTTGATGTTCACTTGTAACTCCGCTGCTTGAGCTCGATGTCCTTGTAGATGAGGTCCTCCTTGTGGAGGATCGGGGGCTGGTCCTCGCCGCCCCACTCCCAGGCCGCCACGTAGAGGAACTCATCGTCGTGGCGCAGCGCCTCACCCTCAGGGGTCTGAGACTCGGCGCGGAAGTGACCGCCGCAGGACTCGCGGCGGTGGAGGGCGTCGATGCACATCAGCTCGGCCAGCTCGAAGAAGTCGAGCAGGCGGCCCGCCTTCTCCAGCGCCTGGTTGAGCTCCATGGCCTCGCCGGTGACCCGGGCGTCCCGCCAGAACTCCTCCTTGAGGGCGCGGATCTGGCGGATGGCCTCGCGCAGCCCCTCGTCGCGGCGTTCCATGCCGCAGTACTCCCACATGATGCGGCCCAGCGCCATGTGGAAGTCGTCCACGGAGCGGGTGCCGCGCAGCGCCATGAGCCGCTCAATGCGCTCCTCCACGCTCTTGCGGGCCTCGGCCACCTCGGGGGCGTCGGGGTCGGCCTTGCCGATCCGCAACATGTCCGCCAGGTAGTCGTTAAGCGTGTCCGGCAGCACGAAGTAGCCGTCTGCCAATCCCTGCATGAGGGCGGAGGCGCCGAGCCGGTTGGCGCCGTGGTCGGAGAAGTTGGCCTCGCCGGCCACGTACAGGCCCGGGATGTTGGATTCCAGGTCGTAGTCGACCCACAGGCCGCCCATGGTGTAGTGCACGGCCGGGTAAATGCGCATGGGGACCTCGTAGGGGTCGTCTCCCGTGATGCGCTGGTACATCTCGAACAGGTTCCCATAGCGGGCGGAGACGGCCTCCCGACCCAGCCGCCCGATGGCCTCGGAGAAGTCCAGGTAGACGCCGCGGCGCATCATGCGCTCGTTGCCCTGCGGGTCGCGCTCCTTGATGGCGGGGCCGACGCCGCGCCCCTCGTCGCACATGTTCTTCGCCTGGCGGGAGGCGATGTCGCGCGGGACGAGGTTGCCGAAGGCGGGGTAGATCCGCTCCAGGTAGTAGTCGCGGTCCTCCTCGGGGATGTCACGCGGGTCCTTGTCGCAGTCCTCGGCCTTCTTGGGCACCCAGATGCGGCCGTCGTTGCGCAGCGACTCACTCATCAAGGTCAGCTTGGACTGGAAGTCACCGGACTGCGGGATGCAGGTCGGGTGGATCTGCGTGTAGCAGGGGTTGGCGAAGTAGGCGCCCTTGCGGTGCGCCCGCCAGATGGCGGTGGCGTTGCAGCCCATGGCGTTGGTGGACAGGAAGAACACGTTGCCGTAGCCGCCGGTGCACAGCACGACGGCGTCGGCAGGTGGGTCTCGATCTCACCGGTGACCATGTCGCGGGTGACGATGCCGCGCGCGCGGCCGTCGATCACAATGAGCTCGACCATCTCGTGGCGCCGGTACTCCTTGACGGTGCCGGCGTGGACCTGCCGCTCCAGGGCCTGGTAGGCACCGATCAGCAGCTGCTGGCCGGTCTGGCCGCGGGCGTAGAAGGTACGGGAGACCTGCACCCCGCCGAAGGAGCGGTTATCCAACAGACCGCCGTACTCGCGCGCGAAGGGGACCCCCTGGGCGACGCACTGGTCGATGATGTTGGCGCTAACCTCCGCCAGCCGATAGACGTTGTCCTCGCGGGCGCGGTAGTCGCCGCCCTTGACCGTGTCATAGAAGAGCCGGTAGACGGAGTCGCCGTCGTTGCGGTAGTTCTTCGCGGCGTTGATGCCGCCCTGGGCGGCGATGGAGTGGGCGCGCCGAGCGGAGTCCTGGTAGAAGAAGCACTTGACGTTGTAGCCCTGCTCCCCGAGCGATGCGGCGGCGGCGCCACCGGCCAGCCCGGAGCCGACCACGATGATGTCGAGCTTGCGCCGGTTGGCGGGGTTGACCAGCTGGGCGTTGAACTTGCGCTGCTCCCAGCGCTGCGCAATCGGGACGTCGTGCGGCGCCTTGGTGTCGGCGATCTTCTCGCCCTCGAGGTACAGGCCGTCGATGAGTTCAGTCATCATTCACTCGCTCTCGATCAGTGGGCAGCGCACTCGGCGAACTGCTCGGCGGACGAGCCGATCGCATCGCAGAACTGGGGGTAGTAGTCGGCCGCGGCCATCGGGGCGTCGACCCAGCCGAAGAGGATCGCCGTCGGCACGATCATGAACACGAAGAACAGGCCGAAGGCGACGATGAAGGCGATCAGGCGGACGAAGGGAACGGTGTTGCCGCGGGTGGCGCCGAGGGTCTGGAGGGCCGACCACACGCCGTGCCACACGTGCAGGCACAGGCAGGCCAGGGCGACGACGTAGATCAGGTACACCCACCACAGCTGGAAGCCGTAGTACATGTTGGAGTAGGCGCGCCCGTGGATGTACTCGCCGCCGGGGGTCAGCGTCAGAGTGGTGAACTGCAGCAGGTGCCAGATGATGAACAGTGCCAGGGCGATGCCGCCCCAGCGCATGGTGCGCATGGCGTAGCGGGAGGCGAAGTACTCGGCATTGGCCTTCTTGACCTCATACTTGTCGTTCCCGCGGGCCTTGCGGTTGCGGTGCCATAGGTACAGGGCGCTGACCACGTGGGCGAGGATCAGCACTGTCAGGACGACGCGCAGGATCCACAGCACGCCCTCGTAGGGAAGCAGCGGCTCCAGCAGGGAGCGCAGCCAGACCGCGTAGTGGTCGTAGGCGATTTCTCCCTGGAAGTAGTGGGTGTTCCCGTAGGCGTGGAACAAGAGGTAGACGATGAAGATGATGCCCGACCAGGCCATCAAACGCTTCATAAAGACCGTCGTTGTGTAGGCGGCCTTCTTCTTGGGGGGAGCAGACGTTTTCACCACGGGGGCAGTTTACGAACGCCCCTTGGCCGATGGTCCCAAACCGGCGCCGGTGTCCCCACGAGTATTCGCGTGTCCCCGCCCTGCCGCGGAAAACCGGGCATCGGCAGCGCAGGATGCGGCTCAGTTCAAGGCGTCATGTCGCGCCGGTCGGCGCCGGCAAGCGACGCCATTTCGTCACGCCATTGTCAGACAAATATCAGAGTGGCCGCCGCATGACGACGGCATCCTCCACCGGCGCCAGGTAGTAGCGGCGGCGGTGTCCGATCGCCTTGAAGCCGTGGGCCTCATACAGGCGCTGGGCGCCCTCGTTGGAGGCACGCACCTCCAACAGGACGGCGCGGCAGCCGGCGTCGGCGGCCACCCGCAGCAGCGCGCCCAGCAGGGCCGTGGCCACGCCGCGGCGGCGGACGGCGGGAACCGTGGCGATGGTAAGCAGGTCGGCATCCCCGCGGCCGTCGCCGTACCACAGGCCGGCGTAGCGACCATCGGCTCGGCATCGGCGCCGACAGTGCCCCGGTCCGCCGCAGCGGGCGCCTCCTGCGGGTCGGATGCGCCGACTGGCGCGGCCTCCTCCAGGTGGGCGACCAGGTAGGCGCGGTCGGCGCCCGGGCCGGTGGTGCGGTCCAGCTCCGCGGCGAGCGTCGCCGGGCTCCAGGCCTCCGCGCCGAACAGTTCCGGCTCCAGGCGGGAGACCACTTCCAGGTCACGCGGCGTCATGGGACGCAGCCGCACCCCCGGCGGAGCGGAGTCAGCCGAGGCCCGAGCGACGGGCCGGTTCACCGGGCGCGTCCCGCGGGCATATGCACGTCGGGCCGCCGCAGATAAAGCGGTTGCGTGCCCAGCCCGGCCTCCTGCAGTGCGTCTCCCTCCGCCAGCGCGGGTAAACGTGCCAGGGCTATGCGGATCTGGGCGGCGGCGTCGCCGGAGACCGGGGCCAGCACTCCACGGCCGGCAGCCAGCTCGGGGTAGAGCGCGGCGCCGGAGCCCGCCACGGCGTCGGCGGGCGGCTGCGCACCGTTCTCCTCGCGCTCACGCAGGGCGGCGGGGGACAGCACCTCGTACTCCCCCAGGCGTTCGACGTCGTCGGCACCGCGGGCCCGGTAGCGGGCGGTGTAGACCTCCTTGCGGCGCGCGTCGGTGGCCACCAGGACCGTGGCCGACAGCGCGACGGACTGGTCCCGCCGGGCCAGCTCGTCGAGGGCGGCGCGGGCCACGGCGTCGAGGCTGGGCACGCCGCAGACGGGGATGTTGCGGGCGCGACCGACGGCGCGGGCGGTCACCAGCCCGGCACGCAGGCCCGTGAAGGGCGCGGGGCCGGTAGCGGCGACGACGGCGTCCAGTGGCGCCGCGGCCACCGCCGGATCCGCGAGCGCTTCCGCCAGCATGGGGCCGAGGGACTCGGCGTGGCGGCGGGGGCTGTCCTGCCGGGCCGTGGTCAGGACGTTCAGAAGTATGCCGGCGGCAGGTGCGTCGGAGCCGCCTCCGCCCACGGCGTCGGCCACGAGCAGCTGGGTTCCCAGTGAGGAGTCGATGGAGAGGATGCGCACGGGCCCAAGCCTAGATGAGCTGCCCCGGCAGTGCGATCGGCCGCCGGGGCCTCAACCGGCCAGCGCCCCGAGGTCGACGCCGGCCCACCGGGGGCCGACGGCGGTGATGGTGATGGTGCGGCGGCCGTCGTCGGCCTGTTCCAAGTCGGTGACCGCCCCGGTGGCGGATGCGGTGGGCGCAGCCAGTCCGCCGTGGGGACGGGCGATGGTGATCTCCAGGCGGCTGCCCGAGAGCGCTTCCGCCTTGCCCTCGCCCCACTCCATGAGGGTGACCGAGTCGGCCACGGAGGAGTCCAAGTCGAGGGCGTCGAGCTCCTCCAGGGAGGAGATCCGGTAGGCGTCCACGTGGATGAGGTCCGGTCCGTTACCCGTGGCGGGGTGGACGCGGGCGATCACGAAGGTCGGGGAGGAGATGCGCCCGCGCACGCCCATGGCGGCGCCTACGCCCTGGGCGAGGGTGGTCTTGCCAGCGCCTAGCCCACCGGTCAGCACCACGACGTCGCCGGCGCGCAACAGGGCGGCCAGACGGGCCCCGAGGGCCCGGGTGGCGTCGGCGGAGTCGGTGGGAACACTGATCATGGCGGCCGGACGGGCGGGGCGAGTGGCATCGGCGGTCATGCGCGCGTCTCCTGGACGGGTGAGGCCGGGATGCGGGCGGCGTCGCGACCGGTGAAGACTCGCGGAACGCGCGCTCCCAGGCGAGTGACGATCTCGTAGTTGATGGTGGAGCAGACCTGGGCCCAGTCGTCGGCGGTGGGGGTGACGGCGTCGGGCACGCCCCACAGCACGGCGATATCTCCGGGACTGGCCGGTGGGTCCAGCGGAGAGCCCTCGGGGGTGGTGGCCGGGCCGAGATCGATGACCACCTGGTCCATGCACACTCGGCCGACGATGGCGGCGCGCAGGCCATTCACCGCGACCGGGCCACCGTTGGAGGCGGCGCGGGGGATGCCGTCGCCGTAGCCGAGTGGGACCAGGCCCAGCCAGCGGTCGGTGGGAGCGCGCCAGGTGCCGCCGTAGGAGACGGCCTGGCCGGCGGGGATGCGCTTGACCTGGGTCAGGGGGGCCTCCAGGTGCATGGCCGGAACCAGGTCCAGGGCGGCGGAGGTGGCCACGGCCGGGTCCGGGGACAGGCCGTATAGCCCGATGCCGATGCGCACCAAGTCCAAGCGGGTGTCGGGGTGCCACAACAGTCCGGCGGTGGCGGCGAGGTGGCGCACGCGCGGGTTCAGCTCCGCCTCGGCCACGACGCGTTCGGCGGCCAGGAAGCGGGACAGGTGCTTCTCGGTGGAGCCGGAGGCGGGCTCGTCGGCGCGGGACAGATGGCTCCACAATCCGACGACGGCGATGATGCCGTCCTGTTCGGCGGCCTTGGCGGCAGCCGCCAGGGCGGGCAGGTCTGCGGGGGTGGCGCCGCCGCGGGACATGCCGGTGTCAACCTTGAGGTGAATGCGCGCCGGCGCCGCAGCGGCATCCGGGGAGTCGGCCAGCTCGGCGCGTGCGGCCGCCACAATCGCGTCGAGCTGGGTGCGGGTGGACACCGACAGGTCGAGGCCGGCAGCGAGCGCGGCGCGCAGCGGGGAGCCGGGGGCAGCGGCCTGATCGGGCGTGAGCACGGGTAGGAGCCAGCACAGCAGGCGGGGGCGCTCGGAGGTGGGAACGGAGTCAGGATTGCGCGAGGGACGGGCGACTCCGGCGTCGTCGAGCAGGGCGCGCAGGTGCAGGGCCTCTGCCAGTTGGGCGACGCCGAGCCAGGTGGCGCCGGCGCGCAGGCAGGTGATTGCCACCGGGGCGATGCCGTGGCCGTAGGCGTCGGCCTTGACCACGGCCATCCAGGGCACGCCGCCGACCGCGGCGAGCACGTGGGCGTTGTGCGCGACGGCGTCGAGGTCGACGACGGCCCGGGAGGTCGTCGCTGGAAGAGGATTTCCGATTGACGCGTTCACGGTGGCGATTGTTCCACTCCCTGGGGCTCGGTGCGGGGATGCGGCGGTGGGAAGCCGGCGGGGATCGGTCCCCCGTGGGGGTCAATCACGTCTTCGGCGATGCCAGCGCAGACGGCGGCGGGTTCCCATAGGGGCATGAACACAGCACTGAACGAGGCGGCGCCGGCTGCAGCGCCGACGCACCCCACCGCGAATAAGCACGATCTGGTCGTGACCACCATCGGCCTGACGAAGACCTATAACGGCGCGGCCGCTGTGGACCATGTGGACCTGCGCGTGCCGCGCGGCGGTGTCTATGGCTTCCTGGGCCCGAACGGAGCCGGGAAGTCCACCACCATGAAGCTGCTGCTGGGGCTGACCCGCCCCAGCTCCGGCAGCATGCAGGTACTCGGGCACCCGGTAAGCGCCCGCTCCCCACTGCCGGCCGGAGCCATCGGCTCCCTCATCGAGGGGCCCTCCTTCTATCCGCGGCTCACCGGCCCGGAGAACCTCGCAATGGTGGCCGACTACCTCGGTCTGTCCCGTGGCCGCGTGCAGCACGCGCTGTCCACGGTCTCGCTCACAGGCCAGGACAAGAAGCTGGTCAAGGACTACTCCCTGGGTATGAAACAGCGCCTGGGACTGGCCATGGCCCTGCTGGCCCAGCCGCCGCTCATGCTCTTGGACGAGCCCACCAACGGGCTGGACCCGGCCGGCGTCGCAGAGATCCGCCAGCTGATCGTGGACCTGGCCCGGCAGGAGGGCACGACCATCATCGTCTCCTCCCACATCCTGTCGGAGATCGAGCAGATGGCCGACGTGGTCGGCATCATCTGCGACGGCAGGCTGCGCTATCAGGGTCCCCTTTCCGGTCTGCAGGATGACGGGGTCATCGACTTCACGGTCTCCGATCCTGCTGGTGCTGCGGCCCTCCTCGGTGAGCAGCACATCCAGCATGAACTTCGCGGGCGGACGGTGCGCACACCGATGCTGCCCGAGGAGGCGGTCGGCGCGCTGGTGAGTCGCATCGTGCACGGCGGCGGCACCGTCTTCCGCGTGCAGACGGTCCGCAAGACACTGGAGCAGGCCTTCCTGGAGCTAACCGATCCACTCGGCTCACCGTCGCTCCCGACCTCCACCACTGCTGCTCCTTTCACGGTGCGAGGAGTTAACTAATGAGCGCAATTGTCATGGAGGCGCGCAAACTTAAGCGGCGTCATTTCTGGCTGATGGCAGCTCTGCTGGGAGGTCTGGCGGTAGCGTGGTCGGCGGGTCTGCTTTCAGCACGTGCAAACGGTGTGGAGCAGATGCGACTACTGAGCCTCGGCTTGGCCGACTCACTCAACATGACCACCATGTTGCTTCCCTTCATCGCAGCACTGCTGGCCTCCCGCCTGGCCACGGTCGATTCCGAGGAGCGCATGGGCCAGTGGCTCACTGCCCTCGGACAGGCCGAGCGCTCCCGGTTCTTCGGGAAGCTGCTCCTGGGCTCGTTCACCGTCGCCGTCGGTCAGCTGGCAATGCTGGGGCTCGCCGCCCTGGCCGGACCTGGCATGGGGCTGCGGACGGACTCCGCAGACCGAGAACTGATCTGGTCCATCGCCGTCGTCATGATCGCGGCCTGCGTCGCGGCGATGGCGGTGCAACTGATGCTGGCGATCTGTGTGCCCAAACAGGCGGTGGGCCTGGGCGTCGGAGCGGTGGCTGCGCTGCTGTGCTCCGCACTGCCATTCATGCACCTGGGTGCAGTGGACTGGCTGTTTCCCTGGGGCATCGTCGGCGCCGCGGCACCGCTTTCACAGGCGTCGCAGCAGGCGGGAACGGTGATTCTGGTCGACCATCCCTGGCTCAACGCGCTATGGGCGGTACTGGCAGCCAGCACCTGGACCGCACTGGCCTGGTTCATCATCAACTACCGGGAGAATCACCGATGAGTACAGCGACTTCTTCATTCCAACGACCCATGGCGCGCCCATTTAAGCATTCCTCGCAGCGGCCGAACTCCAGCGCCGCAATACCCTCGCTGTGGGCGGCCTGGAAGTGGGAGAACCGCAAGGCAGCCGCCTGGTGGTACTGGCCGGTCCTGGCACTGCTGTGCGGTGTCGGCATGGTCAATGGAGCGACCAACTATCTCGAGTACCGCGCGGAGTTCGAGGCACAGGGCATGACCTGGCTGGCGGTCTGGGGTCAGGGGACGCTGCTGACGACCATGCTGGCTTTTCCCCTTCTGGTGGGATCGTTAGTCGCTCAGATCGCTGTTGGAGAACACAGTGGACGCAACTGGCAGCGCATGCGCGCCAACCACCTGCAGGGAGTGATGCTACGCGGCAAGGTCATGCACATGGTGCAGATCGCCGTGCTGACCGCGCTGGTGCTGCTCGGTGAGTTCGCCGTCACCGGGCTGCTGCTTGGATTCGACCTTGCGGATATCGGTCCTTTTCTGCTGCGGGGAATTCCCGTTGCACTGGCCGTCCTCGCCACCGAGGTGTTCGTCGCCTGGCTCGGCGTGGTCATGACATCATTCGCGTCCGTCATGACCGTGGTGCTCGCGGGGACCGTGATTGGCAGCTTCCTGATCCTGGTGGTCCCCCAGATGGCGCCGTTCTACCCGCTGTCCGTCATGACGGCGGCATGCAGCCCAAGAGACCTGTACAGTGTCGCCTCCGTGGGCTCAATCCTCGTGACAACCGCGGTCGTTGCCGCCTGGTCAGGCGTATGGACGGCGTTGCTGCGCCGCGCCGTCGCCAAGGTCGCCTGATGTCTCCCGCATCACCGGAGCCATCCATGGTGCCACGGACCCTCATCGATCGCCTCGCCGCCTGGTGGCGCAACAGTGCACTGGGGTTATGGGCCGTGGTCATCGGGATGGGGCTGTTCGAGCTCGTTATGCTGGCTCATCTGCTGGCCGAGGGACCGGTGCCCGAAGTGCGAGTGTGGACGGCAGTCAGCCTGCTCGTCGCCCTTGCCCTGCTCGGGCGGCGGCGTTGGCCGCTGGCGGTATTGATCCTGACGACTCTGGCCTCCGCCGCCGCGGAGCTGTGGGGGCCGGGTGCGATTCTCAATCTGCCTCCACTAATTGCCCTGTACGCGTTGTTCGTGAACGCCGGAGCGCTTCAGCGCTTGATCGGCGCGCCGGTGTTGCTAGCCGGTTGGATACTGCCTCCGATATTCAGGGGACTGTCGTATCCGCTGACCGCTCGGCTCACGCCGTACATCTTCTTCTCTGTGGCCGTGATCGCGGCTGCGGCGATCTCCCGGGCCCGGCGGGAGGCCTTGGAGCACGGCGACGCTCAGCTAGCCGCCCAGGCCGCCGAACACCGGTTAACGGCGCAGCGCGACGCCGCCCGCCGTCAGGCCCGTGTGGCCGGGGAGCTGCATGACTCGGTGGGGCACGATCTGACCGCCATCATCGCCCTGTCGGAGGGGTTGGCCGGTGCCACGGGCATTGACGATGTCGACGAGGCACTCACCGCCATCAACGGCCTCGCCCGCGATGGACTCGCCGATACGCGCCGTGCCGTCGACGCCCTCCAGCCCAAGCGTACCGAGCCCAGTACCTACCAGGACGGCAGTTCTCAGTATGAGCTGTCCGGCACCGGACAGCCTGAGCTCGGCTGGGACGGGCTGTCCGGCTTGTTGGACACGACTCGACGCGCTGGCATTGCCGTCGCCCTGACCGAGACCGGTCACCGCACCGAGGACGCTGGAACAGGAGCGATGGTCTACATGGTGGTGCGTGAGGCCCTGACCAATGTCATGCGGCATGCGGACGGGGCCACGCGCGTCGTGATCTCCCTGGATCATGCCGCTCCGCTAACCCAAGTCACCGTGTCCGACGACGGCCCGACCGCCCAAGGCGCAAACACCGAGACGGCAACGGTCAATCCCCAGAACTCGGGACATGGGCTCGCACACTTGGCGGATGTGTTGGGCGAGGCTGGCGGGAGCCTGAACGCCGGCCCCGGCCCGGGAGGCTGGCGGCTGCGGGCCTCATTCCGCATCGGGAGGCCGTATGACCCCGTCCACCGCCCCACGTCTCAACAAGACCGGCAGGGTCATCACCGTCATGGTGGTCGACGATCAGCGCGCCGCCCGCATGGGCCTATCACTGATCATCAACCGCGCAGAAGACCTACAAGTAATCGCCCAGGCCACCGACGGGCAAGACGCACTCGATCAGCTCACGCACCTGGAAACGGATCGTCGCTCCCTCCCGGACGTGGTGTTGATGGACATCCGCATGCCCGTCCTGAACGGTGTGGAGGCCATTGCACGCATCAGTCAGCTCCATCCCTCGGTCAAGACGCTCGCCTTGACCACCTACGACCAGGACGACTATGCCTTCGGCGCCCTGTCCGCTGGGGCCTCCGGTTTCCTCCTCAAGGACACGCGTACGGCGCAGCTGCATCAGGCGATCCGGGCGGTCGCCTCGGGGGACGCCATACTCACCCCGCGCATCACGCGGGAGCTGCTCAGGCGCCATGCCTTCCACCCCGTCGCTTCGCCACAGCAGCGCGCCGCCCAGGAGCGCCTCGAGCGGCTGAGTCCACGCGAACGTGAGGTCGCCGAACTGGTGGCTCAGGGACTGACCAACTCGGAGATCGCTCGGCGCCTGGTCATCGCCACGGACTCGGTGAAGAAGAACGTCACCCGCATCCTGGCCAAGCTGGACCTGCGCGACCGGGTGCAACTCGTCATCCTCATGCGGGACATTGAGTCCCAGTGAAGGGGCCATGCGGCAAAAAGTGTCCATCTAACGCCGCTTTCAGCTACGGGCCCACTTGGCGTCCGAGTGGTAAACGGCCCCATAACAGGGAAAGGTCCGAGCCGTCCCGGCAGACGAATGGCGACACCAGGGCCAAAGTGGCGTCAGATGGACACTTTTCCCCTGAAGCCCGTAGTCGGCCCCAGCCGAGGCCCGAGAACTCATGCGGTGGCTGGCTCTGGTCTCCGGCCGGCGCTCCAGAGTTGTTCCCAGGCGGCCGGAATCGCCTCGGTCAGGTCCAGTGCAGCAATTGGATGACCCGAGCGCTCAAACGGCCGGCCGGGCCCAGTGGTGGCTGCGGGGTCGGCGTCAGCCATGTCCGTCGCCCGCTCCGCCGCGAGCGCATGCAGCCGCACGCCCAGGGCCGCGCAGCGGGCGGAGACTTCGGCATACACGTCCCCGCCGCCCGCGGCCACCTCGTTGTCGGCATCGGCCCGGGCGGCCGCCAGCAGAGCGCCGATAATGCCCGCCAGCACGTCCCCGCTGCCGGCGGTGGCCAGCCAGCCCGGGCCGGAGTCGACCGACAGCAGCGCCCCGCCCGGAGAGGCAATAAGCGTGGGGGTGGTCTTAAGCAGCACAGTCGCCCCGGTCAGCCCCGCCAGGCGGCGCACCGCCGCGGCCGGTGCGACCTCAACCTCCTCCCGCGCAGTCTGCTCCCCCAGCGCGGTCAGCAGGGCGGCGGCCTCGCCGGCGTGCGGAGTGAGCACATGTTGCGGACCGCAGCGACCACCGGCGGCAATGCGGGAGGCCAGCAACGGCAAGGCGCCCGCATCAATGACCGCGGCGACTATGTCGGACTTAACTGAGGAAGTATCGGTGTCGGTGGTGGCAGTTACCGCCTCGGTGCAGGCGGCGGTCGCCTTGTCTTCTCCAAGCGCCCGCCCCAGGGCCGCATCCAACTCAGCGGCACGCGGGGCGTCGGCCGGATCGGTGCCCGGGCCAATGACCAGCGCCTGCCAGCGTCCGTCGCCGGGCACGGCCTCGGGGCGGCGGGCAAGCACCAGGTCGACCACCCGCGCCGGCGCCACCAGCCGCACCATGCCGGCGCCGGTGCGCACCGCCGCGGAGACAGCCAGCACCGCCGCACCCGGATAGGTCTGGCTACCGGCCCACAGGCCGACCACGCCGCGCGTGTACTTGTGGTCGCGGTCCCCGGGCACGCGCAACAGGCGACCCAGTTCCGCATCCGCGGGCCGGACGGCCAGGGGCTCCCCGCCGGGCACCGGCAGCCCCAGGTCCGCTACCTCCACCCGCCCGCACAGTGGCGCGGCCGGCGGCAGCAGGTGGGCGCCCTTGATACAGGTGAAGGTGACGGTGCGGTCGGCTGCCAGCACGGGGCCGGGCACGGTGCCATCGTCCACGCCGACACCGGAGGGCAGGTCCACGGCCAGCACCCGGAAGGGCCGCTCCCCCGGCTGCCCGACGGCGCACAGCGGCGCGATGAGCCCGGCCGCGGCGGGGCGCAGCGACCCGGTGGCGCCGATGCCGGTGAGGCCGTCGATCACCAGGTCGACTCCGGCCGCTCCCCCGGCGGCGGCTGTGCGAGACGCGGCAATTGGATCAGCGGCAAGGCGCACGCCGGCCCGGTCGGCGGCCGCCAGGGCCGTGGCGTGCAGGCGGGAGACGTCGGTTGCGGGGGCGGCGGTTACGGCGCATCCGCGGCGGGCCAGCAGGGCACCGGCCAGCAGGGCGTCGCCGCCGTTGTGACCGCCGCCCACGAGCAGCAGCACGCGCGCACCGGGCACGGAGCCACGCACCGCCCGGATCTCCTCCACCGCCGCCCGCGTCAGCGCATGGGCCGCGGCGTGCATGTAGCGGTCGGTGCCCGCGGTCAGCGGCGCCTCCGCGGCGGCGACAGCGCGAGCCGGGTAGGCGTTTTCGGTTGGGAGAAGCTGACTCACGGCTTAATTCTTGTACATTTGCCAGAACCCCGGTCCGCATTGCCGCCACGCCACGTGGTCGAGCCGCGTCGGATCCGCCCGGAACAGCGCTTGGAGCACGCCGCCGTCTGGAAGACACCGTGCCACTAACGCCGCTCGAGAACGGCTCCGTTGTCGGAATGGGCTTCGGCCTCCGCCCGGATGACACCTGTCAACGCCCAGGCGAGCAGCGCCAGGCTGGCGACGAACAGTGAGGCCCCTGCGACGGCTATGTGTCCCACATCCTCGAGCCAGCCGATGAACGGTGGAATGAGCAGGGCCGCACCGGCTTGGACCGCCAGCAGTGGCCGCACTCGGTGCAACAGCATCTCGAGCCCACGGGTTTCACCATGCATTGCTCTCCACGCGTATCCCGCAACGAGCAGGCATGCACCCAACCAGGGCAGAGGTATTGCGGTGACCAGCACGGATGCGAGAAGCGGGAATCTCAGCGAGGGCTCAGTGGCGTAGATCTCACCGACCAGCAGGTACAGATACACCATGGCGCCTGCGACAAGCAGCGCATGCAGGAACGCGGCGACGAAGACAAGCCGCATCGGCCGTGGCTCTGCGATAGAAGATGAAACAGACATAGCAATCCTCAAGGGGTCACGCCCGGCGCGATTCCGTAGTAATCATGAGCCGTTCCGTCTTCGTCCCATTGCCGGCATACACACACGCATGGCGACTCCTGCCTATCCAGGGACTGGGTATTCTAGCCGACTCACCACTTGAAAGTGAGTCAAACCACAGACAACAGGCGTGGCAAGTCGCCACGCGAACCGTTACTTCAACCCAGCCCCTGCATTTGCTTCTTGGCAGACGCTGGAGCTCCATTCATGAGCGCTATTCCACGGTGACGGACTTGGCCAGGTTGCGGGGCTGGTCCACGTCCAGGCCCTTGGCCCTGGCCAGGGCGGCGGCGAAGATCTGCAGCGGCACCACCGTCAGCAGCGGCCACATCAGGGTCGGGGTGGCGGGGATGCGGATGACCGTGTCGGCGAAGGGAGTGACCGCCTCGTCGCCCTCCTCGGCAATGACGATGGTCCGGGCGCCGCGGGCGCGCACCTCCTGAATGTTGGAGATGACCTTGTCATGCAGGACGGGGCGCCGCGGGGTGGGGACGATGACGAACACGGGCAGCCCGTCCTCCACCAGGGCGATGGGGCCGTGCTTGAGCTCGCCGGCGGCGAAGCCTCGGCGTGCACGTAGGCGACCTCCTTGAGCTTGAGCGCCCCCTCCAGGGCCACCGGGTAGCCGACGTGCCGCCCCAGGAACAGGAAGGAGGTCTGGTCGGCCAGCTGCGCCCCGAGCTCGCGGACCATGTCCTCCTGCTCGGCGAGCAGGCGCTCGATCTTGGCGGGCATCTTGCCCAGATTCTCCAGGTACTCGGCGACCTCGTCGGGCCACTTGTTGCCGCGCAGCTGCGCCAGGTACAGGCCCAACAGGTAGCAGGCGGTGATCTGAGCGAGGAAGGCCTTGGTGGAGGCCACCGCCACCTCCGGGCCGGCGTGGGTGTACAGGACCGCGTCGGCCTCGCGGGCGATGGTGGAGCCGTAGGTGTTGACGATCGCCAGCGCCCGACTGCCCTGCTCGCGGGCGTGACGCACGGCCTGAATGGTGTCCATCGTCTCCCCCGACTGGGAGATCGCCACGGTCAGGGTCTTCTCCGAGACGATGGGGTCGCGGTAGCGGAACTCGTGGGCGAGCTCAATCTCCACCGGGATGCGGCACCAGTGCTCGATGGCGTACTTGGCCACGTGCCCGGCGTAGGCGGCGGTCCCACAGGCGACCACGATGATCTTGTCGATGCTGCGCAGCACGGACGGGTCGATGCGCATCTCATCCAGGACGAGTTCGCCGCGGTCGTCGACGCGCCCGAGCAGGGTGTCGGCGACGGCGGTCGGCTGGTCGTGGATCTCCTTGTCCATGAAGGTCTCGTACCCGCCCTTGACGGCGGCCGAGGCGTCCCAGGAGACCTCCCATTCGCGCGGGGCGATGACGTTGCCGACGGCGTCCCACACGGTGACGGCGTCGGCGGTCAGCAGCAGCACCTGGTCGTCGTCGACCTCCGCGGCGCGGGTGGTGAAGGCGACGAAGGCGGCCACGTCCGAGCCGAGGTAGTTCTCGCCCTCACCCAGGCCGATCACCAGCGGGCTGGAGCGGCGGGCGGCGACGATCGCGCCGGGGGCGAGCTCGGTGACAGCGAGCAGCGCGAAGGTGCCCTCCAGGCGGGCGGTGACGGCGCGCATGGACTCCACCAGCGTCGCGGCGGCGGCGTCCGGGTCGACGGCGCCCTCATCCCGGCCGGAGGCGGCCAGGCGAGCGGTGAAGTCGAGGTCGAGCAGGTGGGCGACCACCTCGGTGTCGGTGGCGGAGCGCAGGGTGCGGCCCGCGGCCTCCACCTCGGCGCGCAGGGCGCGGAAGTTCTCGATGATGCCGTTGTGGACGACCGCCAGGCGACCGGCGCAGTGCGGGTGGGCGTTCTCAGTGGTGGGGCCGCCGTGGGTGGCCCAGCGGGTGTGGCCGATGCCCGCAGTGGCCGGCGCGGGCGCCGCCTCATCGAGGGCGGCGCGCAGGTTATCGAGCTTGCCGGCGGCCTTCACGGTGGTGAGCCGCTCGGCGCCGTCGGGCCGCACCAGAGCGATGCCGGCCGAGTCATAGCCGCGATACTCCAGGCGGGACAGGCCATCCAGCAGCACCTCCAGGGAGCGGCCGGAGCCGGGGGCGTCCGCGGGGCTGGTTGAGTTCAGGGGGCCGACGTGGCCGACGATTCCACACATGTGCCCGATCGAACCACCAACCGGCGCTCGGGCACAACGCCCGCGCCGAAAACGGGTGATGAAGTTGGTCGGCACGCCCGGTGAGAGATGCGGCGTCACAGCGTCCCGGCGGCGCCACACGTGCCTATGAGGTGACAATGCGTCACACTGGTGGAGTGAACACCCCCGTCTCCCCTGCGGCGTTGGTCTCCCGGACCGGCACCGCTCCCTCGCCGTACATCGAGCTGCACCGCGACCAGTGGCGTGCACTCGCCTCCTCCGCACCGCTGCCCCTGACCCAGGCGGACGTCGAGAAGCTGCGCGGCCTGGGCGACCCGATCGACCTGCCGGAGGTCGACGTGGTCTACCGGCCGCTGACGGCACTACTGGAGCACTTCATCACCACCGCCCGCGAGCGCGCTCGCCGCACCGCCGATTTCCTAGGCGTGGATGAGCGGCCCACGCCATTCGTCGTCGCCGTGGCCGGCTCGGTGGCGGTCGGCAAGTCGACGACGGCGCGGCTGCTCGCCCACCTGCTGGCCCGCTTCCCGGACACCCCGCGCGTGGACCTGGTGACCACCGACGGGTTTCTGCTGCCCAACGCCGTGCTGGAGGAGCGCGGGCTGACCGCCCGCAAGGGGTTCCCGGAGTCCTACGACCAGAAGGCCCTGCTGGAGTTCGTCACCGCGGTGAAGTCCGGGCGCCCCGGGTGGAGGCACCGGTGTACTCGCACACCGTCTACGACATCGTGCCGGGCAAAAGGCTCGTCATCGAGCAGCCGGACGTGGTGGTGCTGGAGGGGCTGAATGTGTTGCAGCCCGCCCCGCGGGTGCGTCACTCCCCCGGTGACGCTGACCGCCCGGTGACGTCGGCGCTGGCGGTCAGCGACTTCATCGACTTCTCCATCTATGTGGACGCCGATCCGGAGGATATCCGCCGCTGGTACCTGGACCGTTTCCTGACGCTGAAGCACACGGCCTTCAAGGATCCCAATTCCTACTTCCGGCGCTATCAGGCCATCCCGGACGACATCGCGCTGGCCGCGGCGAATGAGGTGTGGGAGAGCGTGAACCTGGTGAACCTGCGGGAGAACATCGCCCCCACCCGCGGGCGGGCCACCCTCGTACTGCACAAGGACGCCGACCATCACATGAGCCGGGTGCTGCTGCGCAAGGCCTGACTTCCGCGGGAGGTGAGGTAGGCGATTCTTCGACCGTTGGCGCGGCGCTCCTGTTCGACCGCCTCGTCGGGGACCGGAGAGTAGCCGCCGTCGTCGTAGGCGACTGCGCGGGAGACGCCCCACTCCCAGATGGTTTGTGCTGCGGCCGCAGCGGCCAGCAAGGCCTGATCCTCATGCTTAGAGAAACGCGCCGTGCCGGGCACGCGCAGCGCTAGTCCGGCAGGGTCGAGCAGCCATGCGGAGGCCTCGGTATGCCCGAAGTAGCGCCGGCTTCGTACGAAGAAGTACGAACTCGACGGCGGCCACGCCACCCGGCGGGTTCGCCACCCCGCCAGTACCAGTCCCTCACGGGAGATGGTCGTGCGCGCCCGAACAATATGGTGCAGGTTGTTTACGAGACTGCCCACGGCCACGACCAGCAGCATCCAAAAACCGCCGGACAGGCGCAGCGTCCCGTCCTCCCGGAACACTCCAGCAAATGCATGCGGCGTCCGCTCCGGGCCGAGCACGGCCGGCAGCGCCAGGATGCATAGGAACACGAGGATGACGATGTTGGGGATGAGACCGTGCCAGTTCGGCTTGTCTTTGAGGATTAGAGGCTCGTGGGCAAGCAGTGTCTGGTCGACTGGCAGGGCGCGTGGCACCGCTCCCATGGAAGGTATGGCTTGCGCAGCACGTGGGTCCGCGCTTTGCCGGGCACGCAGAGCAGGCATGGTCTCGCGGGCGTAGCCGCGGGTCAGCGCCCAGGCCCAGATGGCGTCGACCTCGGCCTCGAGTCGCGTTTGGGATGACACGCGCGGGGCGGACAATCTGGTCCTGTGACCTGCCGTTCCTACCTCGACCACGGGCACCGAGCCCCGCTCGCCGGCGGCCAGGACGACGATGAATCCGGCGCGGGAGTCGGGCCAAGGCAGGTGCACCGTCCGCAGCAGGCCGCGGGAGTGTATACCGCGGGCGTCGAATACGGTGCGGCGTCGCAGCATCGCAATGCCGAGGAACAGCGATAGTGCCCCAACCACGCACAGGGGCGCGGCGACCGGCAACGCGGGATCGAGGACATGCAGCATGTAGCCGAGGTACAGCAGCATAAGACCGGCACACAGGAAGACGAAGCCTGCAAGCATCCTGGAGGCAGCCGGTCGGCGTATTAGGGATTCCCGGCCCTGGAACGGCGCCGAGGCGGTCGCCTGTACGTCGCCGTATGGCGCGGCACCGCAGCCGTAGCCACCATGGGGCTCCTGCTGGGGAATAGTCATTGCTGCTCCTGGGGATGCGCCTGCAGATGCGCGATGCGCTGGGCGGTGGCGAGGCGCTGCTGCTCCACCTCGGCGTCAGCGGCAGGGCGGTAGAGGCCGTCGTCGCGGGCCGCGCCCCGGGAAGCGCCCCACTCCCAGATCGCCTGCGCCATCGCTTCGGCCGCCAGCAGCGCCTGACGCTCGTCCCGGGATGCCCAGTGCAGTCCCGGTACGCGCAGCGCCTCGCCGTCGGGTGTGAGCAGGCGCAGAGACGCGTGGTGCGCGCCGATTCGTGGGACGCCAGCACGAATATGCACGAGCGCGACTGCGGCCAGGTCAGCCGTCTAGTGCGCCAGCTGTCTTGCCATACCAGTCCCTCGGGCGACATGGTCAGCCGGGTGCTCATGATCCGCAAGACGGAGAACAGGAGGTAACCGGCCACATAGATCAGCAGCAGTACGGGCACCCCGGCGAAGGCCCCGGAGTCCGGAAAACGCCCGGACAGCGCTGGAAGAAAGCGCGGCCCCAGAACCGTGAGCAGACGCAGCCCTCCCGCCAGGGCCAAACATACGGCGCAAAGAATGATCGCCGGCCGGATAGCACTTCTCGCCGGCTTGAAGACCAGGAGGTCACGAGACAGCAGGACCGTGTCCTCGGGCGAAAGCCCATCTGCACGCGCCTGGGATGGGGCGTCGTACCCACAGGTGTTCCCCGGCGCGGACGGTGGCTGCGGTGATATCGACATGACTGGCGCGGCGTCGACGCCATGCGTGTAGCCGCGTGCCTGCGCCCACGCCCAGATCTCATCGACCTCCGCTTCCAGTCGCGAGCGCAGCCCATTGGGGTTCATGGCGGCAATGCGGGGCGCCGCCAGGGTTACGTTGCCTTGGGGCGTGGCCAGGGCAACCGTGGCGGTCAGCACGTCCGTCGTGCGCCCGCTCTCGGTTCTGACCCGTTCGGAGACGTTGATGGTAAAGGCGGTGCGGGAGTCGGGCCAGGGCAGGTGGACCGTGCGCAGCACACCGCGGGAGTGAATGCCGGCGGCGTCGAAGACCGTGCGAAGTCTGAGCGGTGGTACCAGGCCGCCACCGATCAACAGCAATGCCACGGCCAGGCCGACCGCCACGGCGAACGGCGGCATGGACACACGAAAGGCGAGTAGCTGGGAGCCGATGGCCAGAAACATGACCCCCACCAACGCGAGGAAGCCGCCGAAAACGTAGGTGAAGGGGCTCGGTCGGCGAACCAAGGACTCGGCGCCCCGCCGTCGTACCCCTGTCATCGCGGCTCCTGGGAGTGTGCGAGCAGGTAGTCGATCCTCCGCGCGGCGTCGACTCGGCTGCGTTCGGTGTCCGCGTCAGCGGCGATGTAGTACTCGCCGTTGTCGCGGGCAGCGCCCCGGGAGGCGCCCCACTGCCAGATGGAGTGCGCCGCCGTCGCCGCCGGCAGCAGCGCCTGACGGTCGTGCTTCGAACGCCAAGTCAGCCCGGGCACGGCCAGCGTCCTTCCGTCGGGCGCCAATACGCGCACCGTGGCCGTGGTGCGTCCGGAGCGCCTGCGGGAGTGGACGAAGATGCACGAGCGCGACCGCGGCCACGCCAGTTGTCGGGCATGCCACAGCCCCGTCCATGCCAGCCCGTCGCGCGAGATGGTCAACCGCGAACGCAGGTTGGCGCATTCGCCGATCAGGAAGAGGAGCGCGACGCCGACCACCGCGCATGAAACCGCTACGACTACCGATTCGACGCTGGCAGACGCCAGGTCGTCAGCGGCTCGCAGCGCGTGCACAATCCCGAGGCCGCCCGCCAGCATGAAGCCGATCGAGGCGCCTATGAACGCCGCCGATCTCGCATCCGGCCGCCATTTGAGTACCAACGGTTCTTGGGCCAACAGTGTCTGATCTGCGGGCAGGCCGCCGTATGACACCCTTTGGGGGTCTTGCCCCGAACGCCCAGGCGCGTGCCCACCGGGCACCCGCTCGTGCGCATAGCCGCGCGTGAGCGCCCAACCCCAGATCTCATCCAAGTCCGCCTCTAGACGCGCACGCAGAACCGTCTCCCTGTCCACGTCCGCGGACAGGATGCGCGGCATCGCCAACGTCACCGTTCGCTCCGGCGTCATGACCTGGACGGTCAGGGTCACCTCCCGCCGCCTGGAGCGCCTGCCCCTGCCCCTGTCGCGACTGGACTCATGCACGTCCACAACAAAGGCGGCGCGCGTATCCGGCCAGGGCAGGTCCACGCGCCTGATCAGACCGCGGGAATGGATGCCACTGGCGTCGAAAACCGTGCGTCGCACAGCCAACGTGAGGCCCGCGCAGAGCAACATCAACGCAACACCCAGCCAGAAGGCCAGCCAGACGTAACGAATCTCCATGTCCGGATCCGGAGCCATCCGGATACCCACCACAGCGATAAAGATGCCCACCGAGGCGATCAGTGCGCCACCGACGCAGGTCGACACGCCCGGTTTGCGCACCAGCGACTCCGGGACCTGCGCCGACACACCGGCCTCGGGGGCGTCGCCGTGAGGGCCATACGGGTGGCGATCAGCGAGTGCCGGCATGTCAACTCCTTCGCATGTCTGAGCGGCCAGGACACGGACTAGGGCTCGGCGAGATTCAGACCGGCCGCGAAACCCACCGCCGTATCCATCCCGTTATTTTGGAGCGTAGCAGAGCCGCAGCAGCCTTGCCGAACCGTTCGGCGGTGAGACGCCGTGTGACACATGCCCGGACGCGTTCTACCGTTACCTGAGTCACCGCGCGTGTCCGTCTTCCCAACCCGCGGCCGCCGCCGCGGCACCGGGCGCGCCCGCTGAAAGGAGTTTCAATGCGTCTTGGAATCCCCTGTCAGCCTCCGGATCGTTCCATGACCGCGGCCACGCCGCAGACGGTGGAGCAGTTGATCCGTCTGGGCTACGAGGTCGTCGTCCAACACGGAGCCGGGGCGCCGGCCCAGTTCCCCGACGCCGCCTATGAGGAGGCCGGCGCCGAGCTCGCCGACCGCGCCGAGACCTGGGGCTGCAACGTCGTCGTCACCGCCTACGCACCCGACGACGCCGAACTCGACCTCATGCACCCCGGCGCCACCCTCATCGGTCGACTCGACCCCGCCCGCCACCCCGAGCTCGTCCAAAGCCTGCAGGATCGCTCCCTGACCGCCCTGGCGATCGACACCGTGCCGCGCATCTCCCGGGCCCAGAGCATGGACGTGCTCTCCTCTCAGGCGAACCTGGCCGGATACCGGGCCGTCATCGAGGCCGCCGCGCACTTCGGCCGGTTGCTCAACGGCCAGGTGACCGCGGCCGGCAAGTTCCCGCCCGCCTCGGTGTACGTGATCGGCGCCGGAGTGGCGGGCCTGGCGGCAATCGGCACCGCCTACTCACTGGGTGCCGTCGTCAAGGGCACCGATGTGCGCCCGGAAGTGGCCGACCAGGTCAAGTCGGTGGGCGCCGAGTTCGTGCCCGTGCCCACCGCCCAGGAGGTCTCCGACGACGGCTACGCCAAGGAGATGAGCGCCGACCAGGCGGCCCTCGCGAACGCGCTGTACGCGGAGCAGTCCGCCGCCGCGGACATCGTGATTACGACGGCGAACATCCCCGGCCGCCGCGCCCCGCTGCTGCTGGACCGGGCCGCCGTCGAGGCCATGCGACCCGGCTCGGTGATCGTGGACATGGCGGCCGCCAATGGCGGCAACACCGAGCTGACCGTGCCCGGCGAGGTCGTCACCACCCCCGGCGGCGTCACCATCGTCGGCTATACCGACCTGGCCGAGCGCCTGCCCGCCCAGGCCTCCCAGCTGTATGGCCGCAATATCCTCAACCTGCTCACCCTGGTCACCCCAGATAAGGACGGCAATCTGGCCTTGGATCTGGACGACCAGGTGGTGCGGGCCATCACCGTGTGCCAGGCCGGCGAGCTGCTGTGGCCGCCGCCGCCCGTGGCGGTCTCGGCCGTCCCCAAGGCCACTGCCGCTGCCTCTTCGGCCCTGCCCTCCGAGGCGGATGCGGCCGCTGAGGCTGAGGCACAGGCCGCCGCTCAGGCCCGCTCACGCCGCCGCATGACGGTAGGGATCGCGCTTGCCGCCGTCGCCGTCGCCGTGCTGGTGCTGGTCACGCCCGCGGCCGCCACCAGCCACTACATCGTGCTGGCCCTGGCGATCATCCTCGGCTTCCACGTCATCTCCAACGTGACCCCGGCGCTGCACACCCCGCTGATGTCGGTGACGAATGCGATCTCCGGCATCATCCTGCTCGGCGCCATCTCCCAGGTCGGCAACGCCAACCCGACGATCAGCGCCGTCGCCTTCATCGCGATCATGCTCGCATCCATCAACGTCTTCGGTGGCTTCGCGGTCACTCACCGCATGCTCGCCATGTTCAGGAAGGAGTGAGGGCATGCTTTGCGCAGCCGTTTTCCCCCTGTCCGTTTGGTCCGTATCCCCCGCGGCGGCGCCCGCCGTGTCCCCTGTGGCCTCCGCCGACGCCGTCGGCCTGACCCTGCCCTCGCCAGTGGCCCTGGCCTACATTGCGGCGGCAGTGCTGTTCATCCTGGCCGCAGCCGGACTATCCCGGCACGAGACGGCGGTGGCTGGGAACATTGCCGGCGCCGTCGGCATGGGGATCGCCATCGCGGCCGCCATCGGCCTGGCACTTACCTCCGACCCCGGCCAGGGGGTAGTCACAACCGCGATCCTGATCGCCCTGGCCCTGGGGATCGGTGCGGTGATCGGCATGGTGCTGGCCGGACGAGTCGCCATGACCGGCATGCCGCAGCTAATCGCAGTCCTCAACGGGCTAGTGGGCCTGGCCGCCGTGCTCGTGGGCTACAGCTCCTACTCCTCCCCCGATGCGATGTCGGAGCTGCTGGGAGGATTCCACCTGGGCGAGGTGTTCCTCGGCGTATTCGTGGGCGCGGTGACCTTCACCGGCTCGGTGCTGGCGGCGCTAAAGCTGGCCGGACGGGTGCCGGGCCGCCCCATCACCCTGCCAGGTCGCAATAAGCTCAATCTCGCCGCGCTGCTGGCCAGTCTGGTGCTGATGGTCGCGTTCATCGTGCTTCCGGCCGGCTCGACGGCGGCCTGGGCGTGCCTGGCGGTGATGACGGTTATCGGCCTGGCCCTGGGCGCACACCTGGTGATGGCGATCGGCGGCGGCGACATGCCCGTGGTCGTGTCCATCATGAACTCCTACTCCGGGTGGGCTTCGGCCTTCACCGGCTTCATGGTCAACAACGACCTGCTCATCATCACCGGCGCGTTGGTGGGCTCTTCTGGCGCCTACCTGTCATACCTGATGTGCCAGGCCATGAACCGGTCCTTCGTCTCCGTGCTGCTGGGCGGCTACGGCACCGAGGGCGCGGTGGCGGCCCCCGCTGAGGGCGAGGAGGGCACCTTCCACCAGACCGACGTCGGCGCCGTGGCCCGCGCGCTGCAGGACGCCAAGCGCGTGGTCATCACCCCCGGGTACGGCATGGCCGTGGCCCACGCCCAGTACCCGGTGGCCACGCTCACCGAGATGCTGCGCGGCGAGGGCGTGGACGTCACCTTCGGCATCCACCCCGTGGCCGGTCGCCTGCCCGGGCACATGAACGTGCTGCTGGCCGAGGCCAAGGTCCCCTATGACCTGGTGCTGGAGATGGAGGAGGTCAACGACAGTTTCTCCGACGTCGACGTGGTGCTGGTCATTGGTGCGAATGACACGGTCAATCCCGCCGCGGAGGAGCCCGGCTCCCCCATCGCCGGCATGCCGGTGCTGAGAGTGTGGGACGCCGCGCAGGTCGTGGTGTTCAAGCGTTCCATGGCGACCGGCTACGCCGGTGTGCAGAACCCGCTGTTCTTCAAGGACAACACCTCCATGCTGTTCGGCGATGCCAAGGAGACCGTGGAGGCGGTCATCCGCGCCATGGAGTGAGCTGGAGGGCCGGGGCAAGCCCTCCGCCGAAACTGTCGGCGACGGGGCCCTGGCCCTCCATATGCCTCTCACGTACGCGTTTTGGAGCTTTCCGACGTTTTAGCGCGGGGAAACCTCCAAAACGCGTACGTGTGGCAAGAAGTCGTACGTCAGGCGGCCCGGGCTGCTGCAGCAGCCCGGGCCGCACTTTCACAGCGCGAGGTTCTCCTTGACGACGGCGGCCAGGCCGGCGGCCACGCGGTCGGACTCCTCCTGGCTGGCGGCCTCGACCATCACGCGCACCAGCGGCTCGGTGCCCGAGGGGCGCAGCAGCACGCGACCGGTCTCTCCCAGCTGCTTCTCGGCGTCGGCGACGGCGTCCTGCACCGCCTTGTTGGTGCCGGCGGCGGACTTGTCTACACCGCGGACGTTGATGAGGGTCTGTGGCAGGCGCTGCACGATGCTGGCCAGCTCGGCCAGGGACTTGCCGGTGCGCTTCATACGGGCGGCCACGCGTAGGGAGGTGAGCACGCCGTCGCCGGTGGTGGCGTGGATGGTGTCGATCACGTGCCCGGACTGCTCACCCCCGAGGGTGTAGCCGCCCTGCAGCATCTTCTCCAGCACGTAGCGGTCGCCCACGCCGGTCTGTACGGTGCGGATGCCGTGCTCACGCATGGCCAGGATCAGACCCAGGTTGCTCATCACGGTGACCACGAGCGTGTCGGAGCCGAGCGTGCCGTCGGCCTTCATGCCCACGGCCAGCAGGCCCATGATCTGGTCGCCGTCCAC
Source organism: Actinomyces ruminis (assembly GCF_002154335.2). Classification (GTDB taxonomy): domain Bacteria; phylum Actinomycetota; class Actinomycetes; order Actinomycetales; family Actinomycetaceae; genus Actinomyces; species Actinomyces ruminis. The sequence goes on along the minus strand of NZ_MTPX02000041.1, from coordinate 118,046 downwards.
CAGGTTGCCGTCGGCGTCCACGGCCATGCAGCGGTCGGCATCGCGTCGTAGGCCACGCCCATGTCCGCACCGACGCTGCGCACGTATGCCTGCAGCTGCTCGGGGTGGGTGGAGCCGCAGTCGGCGTTGATGTTCAGCCCGTCCGGGGAGGCGTTGATGGCGATCACCTCGGCGCCGGCGGAGCGCAGGGCGGCGGGGCCTACGTTGCTGGCGGCGCCGTTGGAGGCGTCCACCACGATGCGCAGGCCGGACAGGTCGGTGGCCACGGAGTCCACCAGGTGGTTGATGTAGGTCTGGTCGGCGACCGTCTCACCCTTGATGACCCGGCCCACGTCGGCGCCGGTGGGGCGGGGCAAATCCTCGCTCAGGGCCGCCTCGATGCGGTCCTCCACCGCGTCCTCGAGCTTGTAGCCGCCGCGGGCGAAGAACTTGATGCCGTTGTCCGGGAAGGGGTTGTGGGAGGCGGAGATGACCACGCCGAGGCTGACGTCCTGGCTGGCGGTCAGGTGCGCGATGGCGGGGGTGGGCAGCACGCCGACGCGGGTGACGTCCATGCCGGAGGCAGCTAGGCCAGCGCTGATGGCATGGTCGAGGAACTCGCCGCTGGCGCGGGTGTCGCGGCCCACGACGGCGCGCGGGCGGCGGCCCAGCCGGTGGGTGGAGTCGTCGGTGCCGGCCAGGACGCTGGCCGCGGCCCGGCCGAGGCTGACTGCGAGATCAGGGGTGAGCAGTTCGTTGGCGAGTCCGCGGACGCCGTCGGTGCCGAAGAGTCGTGACATGGGATCCTCCTGTGGGTAGACGGCCCCATCATTCCACGCGGAACGCAATCCGGTGGCCGCCTCCCCGAGGGAAGACGGCCACCGGTGCGAAATCTGCGCTTCGGCGCGTCCGTAGGAGGACGCCGCCGCGGTCAGCGCTTGGAGTACTGCGGGGCGCGGCGGGCCTTGTGCAGACCGGCCTTCTTGCGCTCCACGATGCGAGCGTCGCGGGTGAGGAAGCCGGCCTTCTTCAGGGCCGGGCGGTTGGCCTCACGGTCGATCTCGTTCAGGGCGCGGGCAATGCCCAGGCGCAGGGCGCCGGCCTGGCCGGAGATGCCGCCGCCGTTGATGCGGGCGATGACGTCGAAGCGGCCCTCGAGCTCGAGAATGGTGAAGGGGGCGCGCACCAGCTGCTGGTGCAGCTTGTTGGGGAAGTAGTCCTCCAGGGTGCGGCCGTTGATCTTCCACTGGCCGGTGCCGGGGATGAGGCGGACGCGGGCGACGGCCTCCTTGCGGCGGCCGAGCCCCATGCCGGGGGCGGTGATGGACTGGCCGCGTCCCTCGGTGGGGGTGGATTCGGTGGTGTAGCTGGCGGGGGCGTTGTCCTCGTCCAGCGCGTCGATGTCGACGGTGGTCTCAGCACGATGTGTCCTTTGCTTGTCGGGTGCCGGGCGCTGGAGCGCTTACTGGGTGACCTGGGTGAGCTGGTAGCTCTGCGGGTTCTGGGAGCGTGCGGGTGCTCCGGGCCGGCGTACACCTTCAGCTTCTTCAGCTGGGCGCGTCCCAGGCGGGTGTGGGGCAGCATGCCCTTGATGGCCTTCTGGACGGCCCGCTCGGGGTTGGTGGCCAACAGCTCCCGGTAGGAGACGGCGGTCAGACCACCCGGGTAGCCGGAGTGGCGGTAGGCGAACTTCTTATCGGCCTTGCCGCGGGTGAGGACGACCTTGTCGGCGTTGATGATGACGACGTAGTCGCCACAGTCCTCGTTCGGCGCGAACTGCGGCTTGTGCTTCCCACGGAGCAGGGTTGCAGCCTGGGCTGCGAGCTGGCCGAGCACGACGTCGCTGGCGTCAATGACGTACCAGTTCTTCTTGACGTCGCCGGGCTTCGGTGTGTACGTGCGCACTGGCGTTGCCTTCGTTTCTCTTGGCGGGCGGACACGCGGATACAGCGCAGGCGCTGGCATCCGGCGGGACCGCCATGGTCAGATGAGGTGGTCGGAGCACCGGCCGCAAGTGGCGAGTGGGATGGCACCACAAGCGTGATCGCGTGCTGCACGACGGTGCCCTACCCTACCGGCGGGTTCAGGGGTGGTCAAAGCGGTCGGCGCCCCCAGGGCCGTGAGACCTGACACGCCGCCGGGCGCGACGGGCAGATACCCCCCGTTCAGTCGCAGCAGCCGGGCATTCGGCGCAGGGTGCGGGCCCGTTCGGCCTGGGCGGCGAGCTCGTCGTCGGCCGGGTAGGTGACCTCCTGAAGGGTGAGGCCGTGGGCGGGTGCGACGGGGGCCGCCTGCTGACGGCTGCGAGCCTCCAGCAGCCGGGCGGGCCATTCGACGTCGCGCCGCCCGGTTCCGACGGCGAGGGCGGCGCCCACCAGGGAACGCACCATGGAGTGGCAGAAGGCGTCGGCAACGACGGTGAGGGTAACCAGGCCGCCGTCGGGGCCTAGGGCATCGGCGGGCAGGCGCCGCCAGCTCAGCTCCTTCAGGGTGCGGATGGTGGTGGCGCCCTCGCGGGGGCGGCAGTAGGACAGGAAGTCGTGCCCCCCCAGCAGGGGGCGACTGGCGGCCTGCATGGCGTTGACGTCGAGCCTCTCTCCCAGCCAGAGAACCTGCCCGCGGCGGGCGGGGTCGCGTGGGGCGCCGGCGGGGCCACCGTCGGCAATGCGGTAGCAGTAGCGGCGGGTCAGGGCGGAGAAGCGGGCATCGAAGGCGGGGGGAACCTGCCGGACGCCGTAGACCACTAGGTCGCCGGCACCGCGCGGGGCGGGGACGGGGCCGTGTTGGGCCTCGCGGGCGAGCACGCCGGCGAGCCGGTCCAGCAGGGCCTGCTCGGGGGTGCGGGTGGAGCGTCCGGGCAGTGTCCGCCAGGCTGCGGTGGGCACGTCAAGGTGCGCGACCTGCGCGACGGCGTGGACGCCGGCGTCGGTGCGCCCGGCCACCGTCAGCCGCACCGGGGTGCGCAGCACGGTGGCCAGGGCGTCGGTCAGCACGCCCTCGACGGTGCGCTGTCCGGGCTGGGCGGCCCAGCCGTGGAAGCCGGTGCCGTCGTAGGCCAGGTCCAGGCGCACGCGCACGGCGTCGGGGTGGGAGGGGGCGGCGTCGCTCATGGCAACCATGAGACCACAGCCGGGATGCTGCCTTCGCCCAGCTGGCTCGGCGCTAGCCGCCGGGGCCGCGTCTCACTTGCACGACCTTGGTGCCACTGCACGACCTTGGTGTGCGTTCCACGACCACCCCGGGGTCGTGCAAAACACCCCAAGGTCGTGCAACGTGGCCCAGGGTCGTTCAACAGCAACGGCAACGGCCCCCGCCTCACCTTCAGCGGCCAGCCCGGTGCTTCGCGCGCACGCCCGGAGACGAGGACCCTAGGCGCGCAGCTCGGCCGCGGTGGCCGCCGCGGTATTTGCTGCCGGGCCACCGCCAACCACTACCGACGCGCCCGAGGCGGTAGCGTCGGGGCGTGACCACTACAACCACCCTCAGCGTCGACTGCGGCGGCGGCGGCATCAAGGCCTCCGTGCTCGACGCCGACGGCGCCATCATCTCCCGCGCCCTGCGCACCCCCACCCCCTACCCGCTGCCGCCCGAGCTGCTGGTAGACACCATCAAGGACCTGGCCGATCAACTGCCGCCCGCCGACCGGGTGACCGTCGGCATGCCCGGCATGATCCGCCACGGGGTCGTCATCGCCACCCCCCACTACATCACCAAGGACGGCCCGCGTTCCCGCGTGCTGCCCGAACTGGTGGAGGCCTGGGCACGCTTCGACATGGGTGGTCGCCTCCAGGCGACCCTCGGCCGCCCGGTGCTAGTGCTCAATGACGCCGAGGTCGCCGGCGCCGGCGTCGTCACCGGGCACGGCCTGGAGATGATCGTGACCCTGGGCACCGGCCTGGGCAACGCCGTCTTCGACAACGGCGTGCTCGCCCCCCACGTAGAGGTCTCCCAGGGGCCGGTGCGCTGGGGACTCACCTATGACGACTATATCGGCGAGCACGAGCGGCTGCGCCTGGGGGACGCCCACTGGTCGCGGCGAGTGCGGCGTGTGGTCGAGGCGCTGCGGCCCATGTACATGTGGGACCGGCTTTACCTGGGCGGCGGCAATTCCCGCCGCATCACCGCCTTCCAGCTCGACAAGGTCGGCGACGACGTCGTCGTCGTGCCCAATGAGGCGGGCATGACCGGCGGCGCCCGCTGCTGGGAGATGGCCCGCCGCTGAGACGCGGGGAGGGCCGGTCACCCGCAGGCGACCAGCCCTCCCGTGTACGTCGTAACGCGTGGCCCTTAGCGGGACCGGCTCACTTCTTGACCTTCTGCGCGGCGGCACCGCCGGCGGGGGCGAAGCCCGCGGCCTCGGCGTCCTCGGGGCTGGCGAACCAGACCTCGGCCACCGTGTTGTCGTACCAGCGGGAGCCGGGCACGTGGTACTTCATGGAGTCCTCGTTGCCCTTGACCTCATGGTCGGCGTCGGGGGCCTCGGTGGTGCCCTTCTCCAGGCGGACGGAGCCGGCGTAGACGGGCTTGCCGGAGGCCTCGTCCTCTGCGTCGGCCTCGGCAGCGGTCTCCTCGGCCACAGCCTCGGTCTCCTCGACGGCGTCCTCAGCGGCGGGGGTCTCCTCCGCCTCAACCTCGGCGGCGGCCTCCTCGACCTCGGCCACGGCCTGCTCGGCCGCACGCTTGGCGGTGCGCACGGCGTCGTCGACGACTGCCTTCTTGGCGACCGGCTCCAGCACCAGCGAGATCACGGCCATGGGGGCGTTGTCTCCCCGGCGCGGTGCGGTCTTGACGATGCGGGTGTAACCGCCGTCGCGGTCGGCCATCTGCGGGGCGATCTCGTCGAAGAGACGGTAGACGGCGTACTTGTCCGTCACCTTCTTCATCACCGTGCGGCGGGCGTGGAGGTCGCCGCGCTTGCCCTTGGTGATGAGCTTCTCGACGTAGGGGCGCAGGCGGCGGGCGCGCGCCTCCGTGGTCGTGATCGACTCGTGGACGATGAGCTGCGTGGCCAGGTTGGCCAGCATGTGGCGCTCGTGCTGGGGGGATCCACCCAGCCGGGGACCCTTGGTGGGGCGAGGCATGTTGTCTCCTAGTGGAATGGCGAGCCGGCGTCAGGCCTGCTGCTCGTCGCTGAAGGTGGGGTTGGTGTAGTCGCCCTCCGGGGCGTAGTCGACCGGGGACCCCTTGAGGGACAGCCCGAGTTCGGCCAGCTTGTCCTTGATCTCGGAGATCGACTTGGCACCGAAGTTGCGGATGTCGAGGAGGTCTGCCTCGCTGCGCGCGACGAGCTCACCGACGGTGTGGATGCCTCGCGCTTGAGGGCGTTGGAGGAGCGGGCCTGCAGGTCCAGCTCGTCGATCATCATGGCCAGGTCCTGCTGCAGGGCCTGGTCCATCGGCGAGGGGCCGACCTCGATGCCCTCGGCCTCGACGTTGAGCTCCCGGGCCAGTCCGAACAGCTCAACCAGCGTCTTACCGGCCGAGGCGAGCGCGTCGCGCGGCGTCATTGAGGCCTTGGTCTCCACGTCGACCACCAGACGGTCGAAGTCCGTGCGCTGTTCCACACGGGTGGCCTCCACCGCGTAGGAGACCTTCTTGACCGGCGAGTAGATCGAGTCCACCGGGATCCGGGAGATCTCGGCGTTCGGGTCCTTGTTCTGGTTCGCGGAGACGTAGCCGCGGCCGCGTTCGACGGTCAGCTCGATCTCCAGCTTGCCCTTCTCGTTGAGGGTGGCGATGACCAGGTCGGGGTTGTGGATCTCCACGCCCGCCGGCGGGGTGATGTCGCCGGCGACGACGACGCCCGGACCGGACTTGCGCAGGTACATGACCACCGGCTCGTCGTTCTCGGACGACAGGACGATCTCCTTGATGTTCAGGATGATCTGGGCGACGTCCTCCTTGACCCCGGGAATGGTGCGGAACTCGTGGGGCACTCCCTCAATGCGGACGGAGGTCACGGCTGCGCCCGGAATGGAGGACAGCAGCGTGCGACGCAGGGAGTTTCCGAGCGTGTAGCCGAAGCCGGGCTCGAGGGGCTCGAGGATGAACCGCGAGCGGCGGTCCTCCTCAATGACCTCCTCGGAGAGTGTGGGTCGCTGTGCAATGAGCACTAGGGGTTTCCTTTCGTCGCGGCGCCCGCTATATGACGCCGTTCCTCATGGTGTTGGCCGCCGACGCGCGTCGGCGGCCGGCCCGTCCTGCCGGGCGGAGCCAAGGGCCGACGTCGTCCCCCACGTGCGTGAGGAGGACGCCGACCGCAGTGTCAAGACTCAGACGCGACGCCGCTTAGGCGGGCGGCAGCCGTTGTGCGCCTGCGGGGTCACGTCGGTGATCGAGCCGACCTCGAGGCCGGCGGCCTGCAGCGAGCGGATCGCGGTCTCACGACCGGAGCCGGGGCCCTTGACGAACACGTCGACCTTCTTCATGCCGTGGTCCTGGGCGCGTCGGGCGGCGGCCTCCGCGGCGAGCTGGGCGGCGTACGGCGTCGACTTGCGCGAGCCCTTGAAGCCGACCTGACCGGAGGAGGCCCAGGCGATAACGGCGCCGTTGGGGTCGGTCAGGGACACGATGGTGTTGTTGAAGGTGGACTTGATGTAGGCGTGACCGTGGGTGACGTTCTTACGGTCCTTGCGGCGCGGCTTGCGCGCGGTGGAACGAGTCTTAGGGGGCATGCTTCCTTCTTCGGGTGAGGTCTAATTCCGGGCCTGCGGCACCCGGATAACGACTGGTTACTTGGCCTTCTTCTTACCGGCACGGTGCGCTTGGGACCTTGCGCGTGCGGGCGTTGGTCTTGGTGCGCTGGCCGCGGACCGGCAGGTGGCGCCGGTGGCGCAGGCCCTGGTAGGAGCCGATCTCGATCTTGCGGCGGATGTCCGCCTGGACCTCACGACGCAGGTCGCCCTCGACCTGGTAGCTGGAATCGATGTGGTTGCGCAGCGCGACCAGCTCGTCCTCGGTCAGGTCCTTGACGCGGGTGTCCGGGTTGACCCCGGTGGCCTCAAGAGTCTTCTGGGCGCGGGTGCGTCCGATCCCGTAGATGTAGGTGAGCGCTACCTCGACTCGCTTCTCGCGAGGCAGGTCAACGCCGGAAATGCGTGCCACTGTGTGGTTCTCCTGTGTGTTCCCGGAGGTCGTCACCCATCCCCTCCACCGCCTTCCGGTGCCCCGGCCTCCAGGAACCGGGGGTGGTGGCGCGGGGCGCCACTGGGGTGGGTGCTGAGTTGTTTTGCCGCCGGCCACCAGGCCGACGACGCGCGGGTGTCAGCCCTGACGCTGCTTGTGCCGCGGGTTGTCGCAGATGACCATGACCTTGCCGTGGCGACGAATCACCTTGCAGTTGTCACAGATCTTCTTGACGCTCGGCTTGACCTTCATGTTGTTCCTCCGTCCTCCCGGTTGGGAGGACTGTCACTTGTACCGGTAGACGATGCGGCCACGCGACAGGTCGTAGGGGCTGAGTTCAACGACCACGCGGTCCTCCGGCAGGATGCGAATGTAGTGCTGCCGCATCTTGCCCGAGATGTGCGCGAGCACGACGTGCCCGTTGCTCAGCTCAACCCGGAACATCGCGTTCGGAAGGGCCTCGACGACCGATCCCTCGACCTCGATGACGCCGTCCTTCTTAGCCATGTTCCTCCGTCGGTTGCTTTCTCGCTGGATACTCCTTCCGGCGACGACGCCGCCGGCATGGTGCGCTGGACGTGCCGCGCCATCTTGCTGGTAGCCGGAGAACCGGCGGGCAAAATGGTCTGGCACCGCGTCCTGGACGCGCCGATCGCCAACGATACGGCAAACCCGCCACGGCTGACCACCGCGGGAGGGCATTATCCGGCGGTGTTTCCTGACACACTGTGTGCCGCGCCGGTCCGCGGAGCGAAGTCGACTCGCCCCGCCGAAACCACTTCTGCCGGTCTCGGTGCGTCATTGGTGCCGGTCGCGGTGCGTGACTTCGACCGGCCGTGGCGAAGGGTCGGCGCTCAGGCCAGGGGGCGGGGCTCGATACCGTAGGGGGCCAGGCCCTCCACTCCCCCATCGGGAGCAGTCAGCACCCACACCCCGCCGGGCACAAGCGCCACCGTGTGCTCCCACTGGGCGGCGCGCGAGCCGTCCCGGGTGACCACGGTCCAGCCGTCGTCGAGTTCATCCACCTCGGGACCACCGGCGGTGAGCATAGGCTCGATGGCGAGCACCATGCCCGGGCGCAGTTTGGGCCCCTTGCGCTTGACGGAATAGTTGAGCACGTCGGGGGCCATGTGCATGGCGGTACCGATGCCGTGGCCCACGTAGTCCTGCAGGATGCCCAGGTGCACGCCCTCGCGTGCACTCGCCGCCGCGACGGTGGCCTCGACCGTGTCCCCCACAGTGTTCAGTCGCGCGTCCCGCCCGCTGGCCTCACCGGCGGCGGCGCGGGCGACGGCCGCGATCGCAGCCCACAGGGCCTGCCGAGTGGTGGTGTCCAGCACCCGGTCGGCCTCGGAGGCGTAGCGGCCGCCCACCACGGTGGTGAAGGCGGCGTCGCCGTGCCACTGGGTGCCGGCGTCGTCGAGGATGTAGGCGCCGCAGTCGAAGGTGACCAGGTCGCCCGCCTCGAGCACCCGCTCGCCCGGGATGCCGTGGACCACCTCGTCGTTGACGGAGATGCACACGGTGGCCGGGTAGTCGTAATAGCCCAGGAAGTTGGAGCGCGCCCCGCCGCGGGCAATGGCATCGGCGGAGACGGCGTCCAACTCGGCGGTGGTGATGCCGGGGCGCACCGCCTCCCGCAGGCCGCGTGGATGTCGGCGACAACCAACCCGGCCCGGCGCATATGCCGCAGCTGGTCAGGGGTCTTGAGCTGAATCCGCTCGCGCGTCAGCATGACCGGCGGACCGTTCAGGCGGTGACGCCGCGGGTGGCGAGCGCCGCCATGATCCGGTCGGTGACCTCGTCCAGCGCGCCGACGCCGTCGACGCGTACCAGCAGTCCGCGCTGCTCGTACAAGGTGGCCAACGGCTCGGTCTGCTCCGCGTACACCTCCAGGCGACGGCGAATGACCGGCTCCGTGTCGTCGGCACGGCCCTGCTCGGCGGCACGCCCCAGCAGGCGCTGCACCACTACCTCGGCGTCGGCGGTGATCTCCAGGACCACGTCCAGGGACAGGTCGGCGGCGGCGAGCATGCTGTCCAACTCGTGCACCTGCGCCTCGGTGCGGGGGTAGCCGTCCAGCAGGAAGCCGTCGGCGGCGTCGGCGGCGGACAGCCGGTCGGCGACCATGGCGTTGGTGACCGAGTCGGGTACGTACTCGCCGGCGTCCATGTACTGCTTGGCCTGGCGGCCCAGTTCGGTGCCGCCGGCGACGTTCGCGCGGAAGATGTCGCCGGTGGAGATGGCGGGGATGCCCAGGCGCTCGCAAATGCGGGCGGCCTGGGTTCCCTTGCCGGCTCCGGGAGGACCGAGGATGACCATACGTGCGCTCATGAGAGGAACCCTTCGTAGTGCCGCTGCTGCAGCTGAGAGTTGATTTCCTTAACCGTCTGCAGGCCGACTCCCACCATGATCAGGATGGTCGTGCCGCCGAACGGCAGATTCTGGGACAGGCCCAGCCAGATGACGGCGAGCGTCGGCAGCAGGGCCAGGATCACCAGGTAGACGGAGCCCGCCGCGGTGATCCGATTGATTACATAGCTGAGGTAACGCACCGTCGGCTCCCCGGCACGGATGCCGGGGATGAAGCCGCCGTAGCGCTTCATGTTGTCGGCGATCTCCTCGGAGTTGAAGGTGATGGCCGTGTAGAAGAACGCGAAGGCGAAGATCAGCAGGGCGTAGGCCACCAGGTAGATCGTGTCCGTCTGCCCCAGGTTGGTGCCGATCCACTGCACCCAAGCACTGGTGGGCGAGCCGAACTGGGCGACCAGCTGCGGCATGGCCAGCAGGGAGGAGGCGAAAATAACCGGGATGACGCCGGCGGTGTTGATCTTGATGGGGATGTAGGTGGTGGAACCGCCGTACTGGCGCCGTCCCACCATGCGCTTGGCGTACTGCACGGGGATCCGGCGAGTGGCTTGCTCGACGAACACCACCGCGAGCGTGGCCACCAGGATGATGGCGACCACCGCCAGGAAGCGGGAGACACCGCCGGAGCCTCCCAGGATGGACAGCAGGTTCTGCGGCATGCGCGCCACAATCGAGGTGAAGATCAGCAGGGACATGCCATTGCCGATACCGTGCTCGGTAATAAGCTCGCCCAGCCACATGATCAGGCCGGTGCCGGCGGTCATGGTGACGATCATCAGCGCCAGGTTCACCGGCGAGTCGTTCGGGATGACGTCCACCGAACAGCCGGTGAACAGGTTGCCGTTGGCGGCGGTGGCGACGATGGTGGCCGACTGGAGCACGCCCAAGCCGATGGTGAGGTAGCGGGTGTACTCGGTCAGCTTGGCGGCGCCCGACTGGCCCTCCTTGTACAGCTCCTCGAAGCGCGGGATCACCACCCGCAGCAGTTGAATGATGATGGATGCGGTGATGTAGGGCATGATGCCCAGGGCGAATACGCTCAGCTGCAGCAGCGCGCCGCCGGAGAAGATGTTGATCAGCCCAAGCAGGCCCGCGTCCTCGGCCTCACCCACGCACACCTGCACGTTGGCCAGGTCTACTCCGGGGGTGGGCAGCACGGAGCCGAGCCGGAACAGGGCCATGATGCCCAGGGTGAACAGGAGCTTTCTCCTGAGGTCCGGCGTTTTGAACGCCTGGATGAACGCACTGAACACTCGGTCTCCTGTGGGCGGCTGATTGCGGATGTGGGAAACGGCGGGCGCACACGCGTCCTGCGGACCGACCGCCGAGGCGTTCCGGACACACGTCGCGCCTGTCCGGGGGCATACCCTGGGCAACCCTACCCCCGCCGCACATGTCCAGCTTGCCACACAGGCACAAAGCCGACAGGGTATCGGTCACGCCACCCCACGCCGAACACATCTCCGGAGGCTGTTCACACGTACGAATTCCCGCTTCACGTACGCGTTTTGGAGCTTTCCGACTGCCAGACACGGGGAGAACTCCAAAACGCGTACGTCAGAGCGAAACCCGTACGTCAGAGCCAAACGTGTACGTGTGGTCAGAGAATACGGCTCCGGCCTGGCACGAGTGCCTCCCGTGCCCGGCCGGAGCCGTGATATGCCGTGCTTGTCGGCCGCCGTCGGGGCGGCAGCCGACCCGCGGTCAGCGTGCGACCAGCGTGCCGCCCGCGGCCTCGACCTTCTCCTTGGCGGAGTTGGACCAGGCGTCGGCGGTGATGTCGAGCTTGACCGCCACGTCGCCGCCACCCAGTACCTTGACCAGTTGGCCCTTGCGCACCGCGCCCTTGGCAACCAGGTCGTCGACGCCGACCTGGCCGCCCTCGGGGAACAGCTCGGCGATGCGCCCGACGTTGACGGGCTGGTACTCGACCCGGTTCGGGTTGCGGAAGCCACGCAGCTTCGGCAGGCGCATGTGCAGTGGCATCTGGCCGCCCTCGAAACCGGGGCGAACCTGGTACCGCGCCTTGGTGCCCTTGGTGCCGCGGCCTGCGGTCTTACCCTTGGACGCCTCACCGCGACCCACACGGGTCTTGGCCTTCTTGGCGCCCGGAGCGGGGCGGAGGTCATGCAGGCGAACCACCTGCCGGCCTCCTCGTGCTTCTTCGTGTCAGCCATCTCAGGCCTCCTCAACGGTGACGAGGTGCGCCACCCTGGCGATCATGCCGCGCACGGACGGGTTGTCCTCGCGGACCACGGACTGGCGGATCCGGCGCAGGCCGAGGGACTTGAGGGTCTCGCGCTGGCGGCGGGTGCCCCCGATGCCGGAGCGGACCTGAGTCACCTTGATCTGTCGGGCGTCCTGCTGTGTCTTAGCGGTTGCGGCGTCAGCATCACACACCCACTCCTTCAGCGGCCTTCTCGGCTCCTTCTTCTCGGCCTCGGCGCGCTTGGCGGCCTCACCCTCGGCGCGGGCGCGCAGCATGGACTGCGGCGCGACCTCCTCCAGGGGCAGGCCACGGCGGACCGCGACCGACTCCGGCTGCTCGAGCTGCTTGAGCGCGGCCACCGTCGCGTGGACGATGTTGATCGCGTTCGAGGAGCCGAGCGACTTCGACAGAATGTCGTGGACACCGGCGCACTCCAGGACGGCACGCACCGGGCCGCCGGCGATAACACCGGTACCGGGCGAGGCGGGACGCAGCAGCACGATGCCGGCGGCGTCCTCCCCCTGGACCACGTGCGGGATGGTGCGGCGGATCATCGGGACGTGGAAGAACTCCTTCTTCGCCGCCTCGACAGCCTTGGCAATGGCGGCGGGAACTTCCTTCGCCTTGCCGTAGCCGACACCCACCGTGCCCTCGCCGTCACCGACGACGACCAGCGCCGTGAAGGTGAAGCGGCGGCCGCCCTTGACGACCTTGGACACGCGGTTGATGGTGACGACGCGCTCGATGTACTTGTCGTCGTTGCCCCGGCCGCTGTTGCGGTCGCGGCGGTCAGTGTTGCGGTCACGGCGGCCGCGGCCCTCGCCGCGGTCGCTCTCGCGCCGGGCCGAGCCGTCGGACGACGCGGACCTGTCTCGCTGCGGTGCAGCCATCAGAAACTCCTTAGCTTTCTCGTCGTCTGGCTCAGAACGCCAGGCCGCCCTCGCGGGCGCCCTCGGCGACGGCCGCGACGCGACCGTGGTACTTGTTGCCGCCACGGTCGAACACGACCTTCTCAATGCCCAGGGCCTTGGCGCGCTCTGCAACCAGCTCGCCAACGCGGCGGGCCGCGCCAACCTTGTGGCCCTCGACGCCCTGGGCCGCGGCCTCGTGTGTGGAGGCGGAGCAGAGCGTGTGGCCGATGGTGTCGTCGATAACCTGCGCCACCATGTGGCGGTTGGAACGGCTGACCACCAGGCGGGGGCGCTCGGCGGTGCCTGACACGTGCTTGCGCACGCGCTGGTGGCGGATCTTGCGGGCGACGGCCTTGGTCTTGTCCCTCTTGATCGCATAAGCCATGGTCACTTACCAGCCTTTCCGACCTTGCGGCGCACGTTCTCGCCGGCATAGCGCACGCCCTTGCCCTTGTAGGGCTCCGGCGGGCGGATCTTGCGGATGTTCGCGGCGACCTCGCCGACCTGCTCCTTGGAGATGCCCGAGACGATCACCTTGCTGGGACCGTCCACCTTCAGCTCGATGCCCTCGGGGGCGTCGACGACGACGGTGTGGGAGAAGCCGAGCGACAGCTCGATGCCGGTGCCCTTCTGGGCTGCGCGGTATCCGGTGCCGACGATCTCCAGCACCTTGGAGTAGCCCTCCGTCACGCCGATGACCATGTTGTTGATCAGGGTGCGGGACAGGCCGTGCAGCGAGCGCGAGCGGCGCTCGTCGTCGGGCCGGGACACCAGGATGGAGCCGTCCTCCTGGCGGGCGACCGTCAGCGGCTGGGCGATGGTGCGGCTCAGGGTGCCCTTGGGGCCCTTGACCGTCACGTCATTTCCTTCAATGGTTACATCCACGCCGGCGGGAACCGAAACGGGAAGGCGTCCAATACGAGACATGGTTCTTCTCCGCTCCTTCTCTCACCAGACGTAGGCGAGCACTTCGCCGCCTACGCCCCGCGCCTCCGCCTGCCGGTCGGTGAGCAGGCCGGAGGAGGTGGACAGGATGGCCACCCCCAGGCCGCCGAGGACCTTGGGCAGGTTCGTGGACTTTGCGTACACGCGCAGACCGGGCTTGGACACGCGCTTGAGTCCCTGGATGGCACGCTGCCGGTTGGCACCGTACTTCAGGGTCAGCGTGAGCGTCTTGCCGACCTGAGCGTCGGTCACCTCGTAGCCGTCGATGTAGCCCTCGTTCTTCAGCATCTTGGCGATGTTCACCTTCAGCTTGCTGGAGGGCATGGAGACGGTCTCGTGGTATGCGTTATTGGCATTCCGCAGACGAGTCAGCATGTCTGCGATTGGGTCTGTCATTGTCATGAGTGGGCCTGCGCCCTTCCTCGTCGCGGTTTCCTCTTCGGACCTGCGACGTAAGTTCTTACCAGCTGGACTTGCTCACGCCGGGGAGCTGGCCGTTGAGAGCCATCTCGCGCAGGCAGATGCGGCACAGGCCGAACTTGCGGTACACCGAGCGGGGCCGGCCGCAGCGCTGGCAGCGCGTGTAGGCACGGACGCCGAACTTCGGCTTGCGGTTCGCCTTGACTTTCAAAGAGGTCTTCGCCATGTCACTTCTCCTTGAAGGGGAAGCCGAGCTGCTTGAGCAGCGAGCGGGCCTCCTCGTCGGTCTTGGCCGTGGTCACCACGGTGATGTCCATGCCGCGCACGCGGTCAATGGCGTCGGGATCGATCTCGTGGAACACCGCCTGCTCGGTCAGTCCGAAGGTGTAGTTGCCGTTACCGTCGAACTGCTTCGGGCTCAGGCCGCGGAAGTCGCGGATGCGGGGCAGCGAGATGGAGATGAGCCGGTCGAGGAACTCCCACATGCGGTCACCACGCAGCGTGACGTGGGCGCCGATGGGTTGTCCGGCGCGCAGCTTGAACTGGGCGATCGACTTGCGTGCCCGAGTCACCTGCGGCTTCTGGCCGGTGATAGCGGCGAGGTCGCGCACGGCGCCCTCGATCAGCTTGGAGTCGTGGGCGGCCTCGCCCACACCCATGTTGACTACGACCTTGGCGACGCGCCCAACCTCCATGACGTTGGAGTGCTTGAACTCCTCCATCAGGGCGGGACGCACCTGCTCGTCGTACTTGGCCTTCAGCGGGGGGCGACGGCGGTTGCCGTGGTTTCAGCCGTGTTCTCAGCCATGGTCACAGATCCTCCCCGGACTTCTTGGCGTAGCGCACGCGGACGGTGCGCTTGCGGCCGTTGGGGCGCACGCCCTCTTCAACCCGGAAGCCGACGCGCGTGCGCTGGCCCGTCTTGGGGTCGATGGGCATGACGTTCGAGATGTGGATGGGGGCCTCGACGGTCTCGATGCCGCCGGCGCGGGCTCCCTGAGCGGTCTGCCGCGGGCGCGTGTGCTTGGTTACCCGCTGCACGCCCTCGACGACGACGCGGTCTTCCTTCGGGATGACCCGAAGCACACGACCGGTCTTGCCCTTGTCCTTACCGGCGATGACGATGACCTGGTCACCCTTCTTGATACGTGCCATAGGTCAGATCACCTCCGGTGCGAGCGATACGATGCGCATGAACTTCTTCTCGCGAAGCTCACGGCCGACGGGGCCGAAGATGCGCGTGCCACGGGGCTCGCCATCCTTGTCCCTGATAATGACGGCGGCGTTCTCGTCGAAACGAATGTACGAGCCGTCCGGGCGGCGACGTTCCTTGGTGGCGCGCACAACGACCGCCCTGACGACCTCGCCCTTCTTGACGTTGCCGCCGGGGATGGCGTCCTTCACGGTAGCGACGATCTGGTCGCCGATGCCCGCATAGCGCCGACCCGAGCCGCCGAGCACACGGATGCACAGGATCTCCTTGGCACCGGTGTTGTCGGCGACCTTTAGTCGCGACTCCTGCTGGATCATTGAATGTTCTCCTGTCGTCGAGCCGGTTCTCCCGCCGCGCATGGCGGCGCGAGCCTGGCCGAACGTTCCTTCTGGTGGTGCACGCTGCCCGCCGACGGCGGGCAAAGTTCCGGTACGCGGGTCCCGACAGACACAGGCGCATGAGCGCGAGGTCTCTGCCGGGCGCACGGAGGGCGCGCGCAACTCCCCAACCTAGTCCAAGGCGCGGATTTGCCGGTAGTCCGCCGAGAACTCCAGGCCTGTGCCTTTGCTCACCACTATGAGCCGACCGGCCATGCCGCCCCTACGAGGTGGGGGCGTACCTCTCCTGAAGCCGGCGGGCCTCAACGACTCGGCCGTTCGGGGTAACTGAGGAAAGAGCCGGCCATGCCGGTAATCCGCAGCGACGCCTCGTAAGATCGTCACCACTGTACTCGATCGCTCAGAAAGGCAGCACGTGCCCCCTTCCGATGAACCTGCGTCCGTGCAGCTCCCCGGCTATCTCCGCCTGCACGACTTGCCCGAGTTCGACCAGTGGTCTTGCTGCTTCGACGTCAGCGGGCCGCGCACGACCGAGCGAGTCGCCGATCTCGGCCACGAGCCCAACGGCTACTTCTGGGCCGGCGTGGTTCGCCGCCTGGTCGATCTCGGCGAGCTCCCCGAAGTCGAGACCGACCCCGAGGGCGACACATTCAGCGCCTTTGGCACCCACGCCTTGATGGAACGGCTGGCGCAGGCGCTCGTTCCGTACTTGACGGATCCAGACGCACTGACCGCATTCGTCACCGCGGCGGAAGCGGACGGTTTCGACTTCGACGACTGATATACCGCCTGTGCCACAGGTCTTCCGGCCCTTGGTGTTTGTGGGTGTGATGGCGGCGCAGGCCTGCGCCGCGGCGTGGGTAGCGCCGTAGAGGTGCGGGAGTCTGGGACATGTTCGTTGGGGACGCCACTTCGGCGTCTGCTGAAGGCTCCGCATCCCTTCAACGAACACCTAACCGGCGTCATAGATGACCCCAGCCACCACCACACCCCAAAACACCACCAGCCGTTCCCAGCACGTCACCAGTACCGGTTTCGGCACGTCGCCCTAGGCGCGGGGCGGGGATCGGCGTGGGCCTGGGGCGCGTGCTGTCTATGGAACGCTACTGGCCAAGCCTGATTGGACCGTCAGCGTCACTGCGGACTAGTTGGCAGACACTTTCAGACGGTCCAAACCGACTACACCAGCCGCTGCGCCTACGACGCGCCTGTCTGAGAGGCACTGCATGCACACCGATGATCTCTGTCTCTGTTGAATACGACGACGCCGCAGCCCGGGCTGCCCCGGAGGCTGCGGCGTCGTCTTTGTGATGAGGGCGGAGCGGACCAGCGGTCCGATGGCCTACCGGCCCCTACGAGCGGTCACTTGGCCTTCTCGAGGATCTCCACCAGCCGCCAGCGCTTGGTGGCACTCAGCGGACGGGTCTCCATGATGAGCACCAGGTCGCCGGGGTGGGCGTCGTTGTGCTCGTCGTGGACCTTGTACTTCTTCGAGCGACGCAGAACCTTGCCGTACAGGGAGTGCTTGTAGCGCTCCTCAACCTCGACGACGATGGTCTTTTGCATCTTGTCGGACACGACGTAGCCGCGACGCACCTTGCGGTGGTTGCGCTCGGGGGCGTCGGTGCCGGTCTGCTCGTTGCTGGGGGTCACGTTGTCAGTGGTCTGCTCGCTCACTTGGCGTCCTCCTCC
Organism: Actinomyces ruminis; assembly: GCF_002154335.2. Classification (GTDB taxonomy): domain Bacteria; phylum Actinomycetota; class Actinomycetes; order Actinomycetales; family Actinomycetaceae; genus Actinomyces; species Actinomyces ruminis. Next base: position 100,845 of record NZ_MTPX02000041.1, on the reverse strand, counting down.
TGCGTGCTCGGAGCGGTGCGGATGCCGAGCTCACGCTCGCGCACAATGGTGTAGATACGGGCGATGTCGCGACGCACAGCCTTCATGCGACCGTGGTCCTCCAGCTGCCCGGTCGCGGCCGCGAACCGAAGGTTGAACAGCTCCGTCTTGGCCTTGGACAGCTCCTCGGCGAGGCGCTCGTTGTCCATGGCGTCGAGGTCTGCGGGGCTGAGCCCCTTGGAACCGATAGCCATCAGATGTCACCACCCTCACGGGTCACGAAACGGGTCTTCATCGGCAGCTTCGCCTGGGCGCGACGCATGGCCTCGCGGGCCAGATCGACGTCGACGCCGCCGAGTTCGAACATGATGCGTCCGGGCTTGACGTTGGCGATCCACCACTCCGGGGCACCCTTACCGGAACCCATGCGGGTCTCGGCGGGCTTCTTGGTCAGCGGGCGGTCCGGGAAGATGTTGATCCACACCTTGCCGCCGCGCTTGATGTGGCGGGTCATGGCGATACGAGCCGCCTCGATCTGCCGGTTGGTGACGTAGGCGGCTCGAGAGCCTGGATGCCGTAGTCGCCGAAGGCGATCTGGTTGCCGCCCTTGGACATGCCCGAACGGTGCGGGCGGTGCTGCTTGCGGTACTTGGTCCGGCGGGGGATGAGCACGGCTCAGGCCTCCGTTCCCTGATCGGGGGCAGCGTTCTCGGTGGCCGGCGCCTGCTCGGCCTGCTGCTCGCTTTGGCGCGGGGCGCGCTCACCGCGGCGGCCGCCGCGGCGCTCACCACGGCCGCGACCGCGCGGAGCGGACTCGGCCTGCTGGCGGGCGAACTCGCGCTCGGTCATGTCGCCCTTGTAGATCCACACCTTCACGCCAATGCGGCCGAAGGTGGTCTTGGCCTCGTAGAAGCCGTAGTCGATGTTGGCCCGCAGGGTGTGCAGCGGCACGCGCCCCTCGCGGTAGAACTCGCTGCGACTCATCTCCGCACCACCCAGGCGGCCGGAGCACTGCACGCGCACGCCCTTGGCGCCGGCGCGCATGGCCGACTGCAGGCCCCGCCGCATGGCGCGGCGGAAGGAGACGCGGCTGGCGAGCTGCTCGGCGATGCCCTGGGCGACCAGCTGGGCGTCCAGGTCGGGGTTGCGGACCTCGAGAATGTTGAGCTGAACCTGCTTGCCGGTCAGCTTCTCCAGCTGGCCGCGCAGCCGCTCGGCCTCCACACCGCGACGTCCGATGACAATGCCGGGACGGGCGGTGTGCAGGTCGACGCGAACCCGGTCGCGGGTGCGCTCAATGTCGACCTTGGAGATGCCGGCACGCTCCATGCCGCTCTCCATGAGGCGACGGATCTTGACGTCCTCATCCACGAAGTCGCGGTAACGCTGACCGGGCTTGGTGGAGTCGGCGAACCAGCGGGAGCGGTGGTCCGTGGTGATGCCAGGCGGAAACCGGTCGGGTTGACCTTCTGCCCCATTACCGGGCTCCTTCCTGCTTGGGGGCGTCGGCGCGGTCGCCGACGACGACGGTGATGTGACTGGTGCGCTTGAGGATCCGCGCCGCACGCCCCTGGGCGCGTGGACGGAACCGCTTGAGGGTCGGACCCTCGTCGGCGTACACCTCGGTGATGAACAGGTCGTTCTCGTCGAAGCGCTCGCCGTCGCGCTCGGCCTTGTACCGGGCGTTGGCGATTGCGGACTCGATGACCTTGCGGACGGGCACTGCAGCGGACTGCGGTGCGAAACGCAGCACGCCCACGGCGTCGACGGCGCGCTTGCCGCGGACCTGGTCCACGACCCGGCGTGCCTTCATCGGCGTGCAGCGCACGTACTTGGCCTGCGCCTTGGCTTCCATGATTCTCAGCCTCTCAAACTCTCCGGCGCCCGTCAGCGACGCGCCTTGCGGTCGTCCTTGACGTGCCCACGGAAGGTACGGGTGGGAGCGAACTCACCGAGCTTGTGGCCCACCATGGACTCGGTAACGAACACCGGGACGTGCTTGCGACCGTCGTGGACGGCGAAGGTGTGCCCGATGAAGTCCGGCGTGATCATCGAACGCCGAGACCAGGTCTTGATGACGTTCTTGGTGCCCTGCTCGTTCTGGGCGTCCACCTTCTTCTGCAGGTGGTCGTCGACGAAGGGGCCCTTCTTAAGGCTTCGCGACATGACTGGCTCCTATCAGCGCTTCTTGCCGGTCCGGCGACGGCGCACGATGAGCCGGTCACTGGACTTGTTGGGACGACGGGTACGGCCCTCAGGCTTGCCCCAGGGCGAGACGGGGTGGCGGCCACCGGAGGTGCGGCCCTCACCACCACCGTGGGGGTGGTCCACCGGGTTCATGACCACGCCGCGCACGGTCGGGCGGACGCCCTTCCAACGCATGCGGCCGGCCTTACCCCAGTTGATGTTGGACTGCTCGGCGTTGCCCACCTCACCGATGGTCGCCCGGCAGGCGGCCTCGACGTTGCGGATCTCGCCGGAGGGCATGCGCAGCTGCGCGTACTTGCCCTCCTTGGCGACCAGCTGCACCGAGGTCCCCGCGCTGCGGGCGATCTTGGCGCCGCCGCCGGGGCGCAGCTCAACGGCGTGCACCACGGTACCGGTGGGGATGTTGCGCAGCGGCAGGCAATTGCCGGGCTTGATGTCGGCCCCGGGGCCGGCCTCGATCCGGTCGCCCTGACGCAGGCCGTTGGGAGCCAGAATGTAGCGCTTCTCGCCGTCGGCGTAGTGCAGCAGGGCGATGCGGGCGGTGCGGTTGGGGTCGTACTCGATGTGCGCGACCTTGGCGGGCACGCCGTCCTTGTCGTGCCGACGGAAGTCGATCAGCCGGTAGGCGCGCTTGTGGCCGCCACCCTTGTGGCGGGTGGTGATGCGCCCGGAGGAGTTACGTCCACCGGTCTTGCTCAGGGGCCGAACCAGCGACTTCTCGGGGCGGTTGCGGGTCAGCTCGCTGAAGTCGGCGACCGACGAGCCACGGCGACCCGGGGTCGTCGGCTTGTACTTACGGATTGCCATCTCGATCTTCTACCTTCCGTGTCAGTCCGTCACGTCGCCGAAGATGTCGATGGTGCCCTCGCGCAGAGTCACGATCGCGCGCTTGGTGTCCTTCGACTTGCCGATGCCCGTGCGGGTGCGGTGCGTCTTGCCGCGGCGGTTGAGCGTGTTCACCGAGGCGACCTTGACATCGAAGATGGACTCGATGGCGATCTTGATCTCGGTCTTGTTGGCGTCGGGGGCCACGATGAAGGTGTACTGCCCGCGGTCCATGCAGGTGTACGACTTCTCGGAGACGACCGGCGCGATAATGACGTCGCGGGGGTTCTTACTCTTTACGAAGCTCACTTGGACTCCTCCTCACCCTTGCCGAGGAAGTCGTCCAGGGCGGCGGCGGTGAAGACGACGTCGTCGGAGTTGAGGACGTCGTAGGTGTTCAGCTGGTCGGCCTTGAGTACGTGCGCCTCGGGGGCGTTGCGCAGGCTGAGGCGGGTGAGGTCGTCGGCGCCGGTGGCAACCACCAGGGACTTCGGGCGGTCCGTGAGGTTGCGCAGAGCGGCGAGGGCCGCCTTGGTCGACGGCGTCTCGGAGGTGACGAACTCGGTGATGACGTGGATGCGACCGTTGCGGGCCCGGTCGGACAGAGCCGAGCGCAGGGCGGCGGCCTTCATCTTCTTGGGCGTGCGCTGGGAGTAGTCGCGCGGCTGCGGGCCATGCACGGTGCCACCGCCCGTGAACTGGGGCGCCCGGATGGAACCCTGGCGTGCGCGACCGGTGCCCTTCTGCCGGTAGGGCTTGCGGCCACCGCCGCGAACCATGCCGCGGGTCTTGGTGGCGTGGGTGCCTGGCGGGCCGCGGCCAGCTGGGCCACGACGACCTGGTGCATCAGGGGGATGTTGAGCTCGACGTCGAAGATCTCGCCGGGAAGCTCGACGGTGCCGGTCTTGGCGCCGGTGGAGTCGACGACGTCGACGGTGATGGTGTCTGCCATGGTGTCAGGCTCCCTTCACGGCGGTACGGATGACGACCACCGAGCCCTTGGGGCCGGGGATGGCGCCGCCCATGAGCAGCACGCCCTTGTCGGTGTCGACGCCGCGGACCTTGAGGTTCTGGACGGTCGTGGTGGCGTGGCCCATGCGGCCGGCCATGCGCAGGCCCTTGAAGATGCGGCCCGGGGTGGCGCAGGCGCCGACCGAGCCGGGCTTGCGGTGGTTGCGGTGGGCACCGTGGGAGGCGCCGACGCCGGAGAAGCCGTGGCGCTTCATGGTGCCGGCGAAGCCCTTACCCTTCGAGGTGCCGGTGACGTCGACCAGCTGGCCGACCTCGAAGGTGTCGGCCGTGAGTTCCTGACCGGGCGTGAACTCGCCGGCGAGCGAGGTGCGCACCTCGGCGACGTGACGGCGGGGGGTTACGCCGGCCTTGGCGAAGTGACCGGCGAGCGGCTTGGTGACCTTGCGCTCGTCGATCTCGCCGAAGGCGAGCTGGACGGCCTCGTAGCCGTCGTTCTCGACGGTGCGGACCTGGGTGACGACGTTGGTGTCGATGCGCACGACCGTGACCGGACGCAGCACACCGTTCTCGTCCCAGATCTGAGTCATGCCGAGCTTGGTACCGAGCAGCGCCTTGGTCGGCGCGGCGGACCGCTGGTTGGTAGTCATGGCTTCAGTCCTCAGAGCTTGATCTCAATGTTGACGTCGGCCGGCAGGTCGAGACGCATGAGCGAGTCGACGGCCTTCGGCGTCGGGTCGACGATGTCGATCAGCCGCTTGTGCGTACGCATCTCGAAGTGCTCGCGGCTGTCCTTGTACTTGTGGGGCGACCGGATGACGCAGAACACGTTCTTCTCGGTCGGCAGCGGCACTGGGCCCACGACCGTCGCGCCCGCGCGGGTCACGACGTCGACGATCTTGCGCGCCGAGGAGTCGATGACCTCGTGGTCGTAGGACTTGAGCCGGATGCGGATCTTCTGTCCCGCCATGGCGCCTAACCTCTCTTGCTTTCGGTAACCGGTCCACGCGCTCGGGCGTGTCGCGATGCGACGCGCACCTCGGCCCAGTCAAGCTGGTGAGCCGGTCTGGACACACGGAGTCCCGATGGCGATCGGGTCCGTCAGACTGGATTCCGGGGTGGGCCCCCGGTGCGGCCGGAACGGGTGTGGGCCCGCCGGCTGGCCTACGCTATCAGCGCCGCCCCCGCATGTGAAAGCCGAGGGCACCCGCCGGGCCTGTGAGACCGCGCACGGGTCCACGCGTTCGGGCGTGTCGCGTACCGCGATCGCTTGGTGGCAGGGTGCTGGTGTCCGCTCTCCTGTGACAAGTATTCGGTGGTTGTTGACACCCATGGGCGTGCAGGTGACCGGGGTCACCGGGTCGCGTTAGGGATCGGCGCGCAGTTCCTCGGTCTGTTCCGGCTCAACGACCTTGTTTTAAAGACTGTCCAGGGCGTCACCCGTCTAGGCACGGGGAACGTTGGCGACCAGTACCCCGGCCTCGCCTAAGTCGCGTGTATTGACGAAGTCCCTGCTCTCACGGGTGGGTCTCGTAGTGTGGTGTAGCCGCCGGGGACGCCCAACGCCGGCATGGTCCCCGCCCCGCCCGCCTGTCGCTGGCAAGGTGTGCTCCCAGACGCTCGTCGCTGCCCCCTTCGTCCCAGACTTGGGCCACCCGCATCCAGATGGACCATCAAGCTGCGGCTGGACCGCCTGCCTGCGGTTGGACCGCCTCAAACGCACTCTCAGACGGTCCAACTGAAGAAACGCGGTCCAAGTGCGGGAACCCGGTCCAAGCGCGGGATCCCGGTCCAAACATCTAGGGGGTTGGCAGCACGCTCCCCACAACACACCAGGCCGAAGCACCACGGTCGCGCCGATATCCCGTGATGATTCAGCACGGGCTACCCTGCGAGAGTCGCACTCGGGCACAAGAGTTCGTATTAGCCGGCCGGGCCGGGTCGTCCCGAGGCTCACGAGGACACCTTCGGGCTCGCGAGGCGGTATTCGAACACCCCGCGCTCGTCGAATGCGACCTCATCCGCCCGCGGACACCTTCGGGCTGACAAGGACGTCTTCGGGCGGGGACGTTTACGGGTCGCTGTCTCTTCCAGGCGAAGATCGCTCGAGGACGCGAGTTCGGCCAGGACGCCGGCCCACCGTCGAGAACGCCCTGAGGGGCGGCGTCCTGGAAGGACCGGGCCACGTCCTCGCGGGCCAACCCACGCCCTCGAACCATCCCCACCGACCCGCCGATCCGGACAACCAACAACGCACAACACCGACAACCATCCCGCCCGACAACGACCTCAGCACCCGACCACGACCACCGCAACCTCAAACCCAAAGAACCGGTTTCGAAGATGCCTTAGAAGCGCCTTTCGAGCAGCTGCGGAGACTGGGGCAGGTGGTGATTCGGCCCTGCCGCCTGCGGTGGTCGCATTCGGGTGATCCCGTAGAACCTCATTCGCAGAGCGCCAGGACAAAGAAATCCCCTCCCCCGCCGCGAGGCGAGGAAGGGGATTGTCTTGGCTAAGTGGCGCCCGGGGCGCCTCAAAGCAGGTGGATCGTCACTTAATGATCTTGGTGACGCGGCCGGAGCCGACGGTGCGGCCGCCCTCGCGGATGGCGAAGCCGAGGCCCTCCTCCATGGCGATGGGCTGGATCAGCTCAACCGACATCTCGGTGGTGTCGCCGGGCATGACCATCTCGGTACCCTCGGGCAGCGTGATGACGCCGGTGACGTCCGTGGTGCGGAAGTAGAACTGCGGACGGTAGTTCGAGTAGAAGGGGTTGTGGCGACCGCCCTCGTCCTTAGTCAGGATGTAGACGTGGCCCTCGAACTGGGTGTGCGGGGTGATGGAGCCGGGCTTGCAGACGACCTGTCCGCGCTCGACGTCCTCACGGCGGGTACCGCGCAGCAGCAGACCACAGTTCTCACCGGCCCAAGCCTCGTCCATGGACTTGTGGAACATCTCGATACCGGTGACGGTGGTCTTCTGCGGCTCGCGGATACCGAGGATCTCGACCTCGGAGTTGATCGGCAGCTTGCCGCGCTCGACACGGCCGGTGACGACGGTGCCGCGGCCGGTGATGGTGAAGACGTCCTCGATGGGCATGAGGAACGGCTTGTCCATGTCGCGCTCGGGGGTCGGGATGTACTCGTCGACCGCGTCCATCAGCTCCTTGATCTTGGCGGTCCACTCCGGGTCGCCCTCAAGGGCCTTCAGCGCGGACACGCGGATCACGGGGGCGTTGTCGCCGTCGTAGTCCTGGGAGGACAGCAGCTCGCGGACCTCCATCTCGACCAGCTCGAGGAGCTCCTCGTCGTCGACCATGTCGGCCTTGTTCAGCGCGACCAGCAGGGCGGGGACGCCGACCTGGCGGGCGAGCAGAACGTGCTCGCGGGTCTGGGCCATCGGGCCGTCGGTGGCGGCGACCACCAGGATGGCGCCGTCCATCTGCGCGGCACCGGTGATCATGTTCTTGATGTAGTCGGCGTGACCCGGGGCGTCAACGTGAGCGTAGTGACGCTTGGCGGTCTCGTACTCGACGTGCGCGATGTTGATGGTGATACCGCGCTGACGCTCCTCCGGAGCCTTGTCGATCTCGTCGAAGGGAGTGAAGGGGTTCAGGTCCGGGTACTCGTCGTGCAGGACCTTGGAGATCGCTGCGGTCAGCGTCGTCTTGCCGTGGTCGACGTGACCGATCGTTCCGATGTTGACGTGCGGCTTGGTCCGCTCGAACTTGGCCTTGGCCACTGGTGTCCTCCTGGGACTCGGGTAGTTCTCTTCGTCGGGGATCGACTAGCACATGGTAGCCATACCGACTGCGAGAGTGTCTACTGATGAATTGTTGGAAATCTTACTTGGATGGGCTGCCCCGGATGCAATTCCGGGGCCGGTGGGGCCGGGGCGGACGGCGCGTGTCGTCACGCCCCGGCACCGGGTGCGGCCTGGGTCACTCGCCCTTGGCCTTGGCGATGACCTCGTCCGCGACGTTCTTGGGAACCTCGGCGTAGGAGTCGAACTCCATGGAGTACACGGCGCGGCCCTGCGTCTTGGATCGCAGGTCGCCCACGTACCCGAACATCTCCGACAGCGGGACGTTGGCCTTGATGACCTTCACGCCCTGCGCGTCCTCCATCGACTGGACCATGCCGCGCCGGGAGTTCAGGTCGCCGATGACGTCGCCCATGTACTCCTCGGGGGTGCGCACCTCGACGGCCATGACCGGCTCGAGCAGAACCGGCTTGGCCTTCTTGGCACCCTCCTTGAAGGCCATGGAACCGGCGATCTTGAAGGCCATCTCGGAGGAGTCGACCTCGTGGTAGCCGCCGTCGACGAGGGTCGCCTTGACGTCCACCATCGGGTAGCCGGCCAGCACACCGGTGGTCATGGCCTCCTGCACGCCGGCGTCGACGCTGGGGATGAACTCGCGGGGCACGCGGCCGCCGGTGATGGCGTTGACGAACTCGTAGTGCTTGTTCTCGCCCTCTTCGTCCGCGTCGTCGTGGGTCAGCGGCTCGAAGGTCATGAGCACCTTCGCGAACTGGCCGGAACCACCGGTCTGCTTCTTGTGCGTGTACTCGACCTTGTCGACCTTCTTACGGATGGTCTCGCGGTAGGCGACCATCGGGTTACCGACGTTCGCCTCAACCTTGAACTCGCGCCGCATGCGGTCCACGAACACGTCCAGGTGCAGCTCGCCCATACCGCCGATGACGGTCTGGCCGGTCTCCTCGTCTAGCTCGACCGTGAAGGTCGGGTCCTCCTCGGAGAGCTTCTGAATGGCAACGCCGAGCTTCTCCTGGTCGCCCTTGGTCTTGGGCTCGATGGCCACGTGAATGACCGGGTCCGGGAAGGTCATCGACTCCAGGATGATCGGGTCGCCCTGAGCGCACAGGGTGTCACCGGTGGTGACGTCCTTCAGCCCGATGAACGCGTAGATGTGGCCGGCGTGGGCCTGCTCCACCGGGTTCTCCTTGTTGGAGTGCATCTGGAAGAGCTTGCCGACGCGCTCCTTGCGGCCCTTGGTGGCGTTGAAGATCGTGTCGCCCTGGGAGACCTTGCCGGAGTACACGCGCACGTACACGAGCTTGCCGTAGAACGGGTGCGTGGCGACCTTGAAGGCCAGCGCGGAGAAGGGCTCGTGCTCATCGGCCTTGCGGGTGATGATCTTCGACTCGTCTCCGGGGACGTGGCCCTCGACGTCGGGCACGTCCAGCGGAGAGGGCAGGTAGTCGAGCACGCCGTCGAGCACGGGCTGAATGCCCTTGTTCTTGAAGGCGGACCCGGCGAAGACCGGGAACGCCTCGCCGGCGATGGTGAGCTTGCGGATGCCGCGCTTGAGCTCGGCGACCGACAGCTCCTCACCCTCCAGGTACTTCTCCATCAGCTCGTCGTCGGCCTCGGCGACCGTCTCGACGAGCTCGTTGCGCAGCTCCTCGGCGCGGGAGACGAGCTCGGCCGGGATGTCCTCGTAAACGACGACACTGCCGCGGGTCTCCTTGCCGTCGGCGTCCTTCTCCGGGAAGCGGATGGCCCGCATCTCCAGCACGTCGACGACGCCGGAGAACTCGTTCTCGGCACCGATGGGGAAGTTGATGACGATCGGGGTGGCGTGAAGCCGGTCGCGAATCGTCTGCACGGAGAAGTCGAAGTTCGCACCCAGCTTGTCCATCTTGTTGATGTAGCAGATGCGGGGCACGTTGTACTTGTCCGCCTGGCGCCACACCGTCTCGGACTGGGGCTCGACGCCCTCCTTGCCGTCGAAGACGGCGACGGCGCCGTCGAGCACACGCAGGGAGCGCTCAACCTCGACCGTGAAGTCGACGTGGCCGGGGGTGTCAATGATGTTGATCTGGTTGTCTTTCCAGAAGCAGGTGGTGGCCGCGGAGGTAATGGTGATACCGCGCTCCTGCTCCTGTTCCATCCAGTCCATCGTCGAGGCGCCGTCGTGCGTCTCGCCGATCTTGTAGTTGATGCCCGTGTAGAACAGGATGCGCTCCGTCACGGTCGTCTTGCCGGCATCGATGTGAGCCATGATGCCGATGTTGCGGACCTTAGTGAGGTCAGTCAGCACGTCTAGTGCCACTAGTAATGTCCTTCGTTCTTGTGGTGCGGGAGTTGGGCGCCGCCCGGGCCCGGGGGCTCGGGGGCGTGCGGTTGATTACCAGCGGTAGTGAGCGAAGGCCTTGTTGGACTCGGCCATTCGGTGCATGTCCTCGCGCCGCTTCACGGCGGCGCCGAGGCCGTTGGAGGCGTCCAGGATCTCGTTCATGAGCCGCTCGGTCATGGTGTTCTCGCGCCGCTGGCGGGAGAAGTCCACGAGCCAGCGCAGAGCGAGGGTGGTGGCGCGGTTGGGGCGAACCTCGACCGGGACCTGGTAGGTCGCGCCACCGACGCGGCGGGAGCGGACCTCCAGGGACGGACGAATGTTGTCCAGGGCGCGCTTGAGCACCGAGACCGGATCCTGGTCGGTTTTGGAGCGCACGCCCTCGAGGGCGCCGTAGACGATGCGCTCTGCGGTCGCCTTCTTGCCGTCGAGCAGGACACGGTTGACGAGCTGGGTGACGACGGGCGAGCCGTAGACCGGGTCGACGGCCAGCGGGCGCCGGGGTGCGGGACCCTTACGAGGCATTAGTTCTTCTCCTTCTTGGCGCCGTACTTGGAACGTGCCTGCTGGCGCCCCTTGACACCCTGGGTGTCGAGGGAACCGCGCACGATGTGGTAGCGGACACCGGGAAGGTCCTTCACACGACCACCACGGACGAGCACAATCGAGTGCTCCTGGAGGTTGTGGCCCTCACCGGGAATGTAGGCCGTGACCTCGATGCCGGTCGACAGGCGCACACGGGCGACCTTACGCAGGGCGGAGTTCGGCTTCTTCGGGGTCGTGGTGTACACACGGGTGCATACGCCACGGCGCTGCGGACTGGACTTGAGCGCCGGCGTCTTGGACGCCGCGCGCTTGGTCGAGCGGCCCTTACGGACCAGCTGCTGAATCGTGGGCACTACTGATTCTCCATCTTGAAGTGCTTGCGGGCTGTCGCTGCCCACGTGCCGGCCCGCTCCCCCGAGACGGCGCACTGCGCCACGGTTAGGGCCGGCCCGCCCACCGTCGGCCGGGCCGACGGCGATGCGCCCGGAGCCCCGTGACGGGGCCCGTCGGTTCCCGCCGCGGCAGACCCGCGTCACCGACCGGAGCCTGAACTCCGAGTGGCTGGGAACGGAATGGAGAACGGTGACCGTACGCGGGCACCAGTGGGACACATTACCCGTGCGTGACGCCGTGCGCCAGACGGGGTTGGGGTGTTCCTGGCCACGTCCCACCTCGCCGCCGGTCGCTGTTCATGACGAACCGCCTGCGAGGCCGGACGAACCGTCCGCACAGGCCAACAACGCCGGCTCGACGTCGTCCTCGTCAACCCGGGAACGACCGCCCACACCCGAACACGACCACCACATCGCGGCCCCGAGTCCGAACCGCCGCCCCCCACAAACACAAAGAGCCTGTCTACTACGCCGGTTCACCGTCTACTACGCCACTTAGCGGTCTGCTGAAGGCCTCCGGGGTATACAGCAGATCGCTAACCGGCGTTCCAAACACCGAAGTGGCGTAGCAGACGACCGGCTGGCACGGCTGTACGAGCGCAGCGATGCCGGCGTCGCGGTCGGCTCATGCCGGATCTCCGGGACCTGCTCGGTGTATGTACAAGACGGAGCCGTTGGTGGCGGTCTCCGGGCCGACGGCAAGCTGATCGAACTGGCGCACCGCGGTGGTGCGGATCTCGGTTGCCGCCGACGGGAAGATGCCCAGCGCCGCGCGGACTTCCCCTACTCTCCCTTGGCGGCGCGGAGGATGTCCAAGACCTCGTCCTTGCCGGGGAGGTCCACCCCCAGGGACTCCACCCGATCAATGACGGCGTCGATCTGCTCGGTGTCGATTGCACCCACGTCGAGCAAGTCGGCGTATGTCTCCGCCTGAGCCACGGTTCGCTCCTTGAGGGCTGTTGCCCCGTAATAGGCACCGCCGAAAGTCGCCACGGTCGGCAGTACCAGGCAGGTCAGCAGCAGGATCACCGCGGCCGTCTTCGGACGCGCCCGGGCCACGGCCACGATGGCGACGATGAAGGCGATGAAGGCCAGCACTCCCCCGGTGGCAAAAGCCGCGGCGGCCGTGGTGTTGATCGGGCTGCCCGCACCCTGCGCTACGGCAATGACATCCAGGGAGGCGAGCAGCGTGTAGATGCCCCAGCCGAGCAGCGCCGATGCGAGCAGCACCAGGATCATCCCCAGCGGAGTGGCGGCCGTATGGCGTCGGGTCGGAGCCGCCGGCAGGCGCACTGGGGTGCCCGGCTGCACATGCCCCGCGGCGGGCGCGTACCCGGCCTGCGTGGTGGGCATCGCGTAGCCGGTACCCACCGGCAGCGCCATGGTCGGGGCCGGTTCTGCGTCCGAGCGCGCATAGCCGATGTCCGCACAGTCGGCGGGTGCATACGACTCGGGTAGCGCAGTGGTGGCGGCGCCGTCACCCAGGCCGGTGGTGGTGTCGACCGTTTGGGTCGGCTGCGCATCCTGCCACTGGGCGTCGGCGGCGTCGCGATCCAACCGACCATCATTGCCGTTGCGGCCGAAAGCGCTCACGCGCCTGGTCGCGCCGCGCGATGGATGCGGATTGGCTGGTACTCCGGTGGAGTGGTCACGGGCAACTCTCCTTGGCGACGACGCTGCGGACCGGTGCACCCAAAACGGTACCGATCCGCAGCGTCGTCACGAGGGTGCGTTTAGACACGTTCGTGTCAGTACCAGTAGATGGAGGACCCGGTGACGGTGATCGTCGGCTCGCCGCCCCCATCGGGCCACTCAATGGAACCGTAGAGCGTGTACTTCCAGTCCTCGGGGTCCGGGTCTTTGTTCCAGTCGCTCGGATTGTCGCGCGTGGTGAAGGTAACCGGGCCGCTTTCAAAGCTGGCTCCGTCCACCGTCACCTCCGCGGCCTCTTGGCTCACCTCTAGCGAGTCCAACTGCGTGGACTGCAGCGGGCTCGGGCAGACCTCGTCGAGGTTCCCGGGCGGAGTCACGCAGTCGGACGCCTGCGCGTTGACGGCGTCAAGCACCAGGGTGTTGAGCGCCTCGGTGGGTGTGCCCTCGACCCGCAACTCGCCTTCGGAGGAGTCATTGACGTTCAGCGTGGTGTTGTCGGCCGTGAGGTAATCGGACACGTCTGCACCAACGCCGACGTCGTAGATGCCGAAGTAGACGTACTGGGTGGCCGAGGCGCCGTCGTATTCACTGGTCTCCAGTGACACCTCCGTGCCGCCGACGGTGACAGCGTTGAGCGAGTAGGAGGACAATGTGATCTCCCGGATGAGTGGGGTGTCGACCTCCCAGGTGTTCAGCAAGCCGTACTCCTTGTCCCCTGGCTTCACGGTGATGGGCACGTCCAAGCGCTTGCCGTCCAGGGATAGCGTTGCGTTAACAGTGACCGAGTCACTACCGCTCAGGTCCGCATCGGCACCCGAAGGCACCCGCACATCGACTACCTGGATGCGGGAGGTCGCGGCACCGAGGACGTCGTCGGTCAGCAGCAGCCGCTGGTTGTTCGGCACGCCGGGGTCCACCATGGCGGTGGCCGCGGCGGCTTGGCCGTCGGCGATCAGTTCCAGGTAAGCCTCGACCGCCTGCTCCGGCCCCCGCCGCGAGTTGAGCACGTGCACCGCGATGGCACCGGCTCCGATCACAACTAGGCAGGCCACCACTACACCAGCCACACGCTTCAGCCGCCTTCTGGCCGCCGGGTCCATCGGCTGCGGCGCGGGCAGCGCAGGCACTCCTGCCGCATTGGCCGACATGGCTACTGGCGCGGAGGCGGCCGACATGCTCGGAGCCGACGACGCGTAAGCCGGCGCGGGTGCAGGCGTCGCATAGACCGCTGTCGGCGCCGAAGTCGCGTAGGGCTGGGCGACGTAACCGGCGGGGACGTCGCCCGCCGCCGGCGCAGGGGCGGGCGGGACGGCGCCTGCGGGTGGTACCGCGGGATCCGGTCCGGCCGGCTGTGCAACGCCCGCCGCGTAGGGGTAGGGCTGGGCGGGCGCCACGAATTGCCGGGCCGGCTGTGCCTGACCGTTCACCCAGTATTCAACCGCCCGAGCGCCCGCGCACAGTCGTAGGAAGGAGATGGCGTTGGCGTACAGCCACGTGGGCAGTACCTCCGCCAGCGCCGAGACCATCAGCACGAAGATCGCCAATGTCAGGCTGGACCACCAGGCCGGACCGACGCTTGCCGACGCCTGCTGTCCCAGCAGGCTCCCCGAGACGCGTACCGGTGCGAGCAGGTGCAGCACGAGCAGTCCTGCCACCAGCGCCGCGACAGGCATCTGCCAGGTCCGGCCCAAGTCCGCCGAGGCCAGCCGCTGTCGGCGCACACCGACGCGGGCCGCGCCGGCTATGGCGACCACCACCACGGCGAGGTACAGCAGGATGGACCATGAGCCCATGATGTCCCGGGCAGATACGGTGCCCGCAAGATACGGGGTATCGCCAAGGCCGAGTTCCTGCAGGACAACAGCCGATACGGAGCCCGTGATACTGCCCAGGGTGCCGAGCGTGAGCGCGTACACGATCAGATTGCCCAGCAGCACGGGCAATAAGACCGTCGCACCACTCGCGTCATTCTTAAATGCCGCAAACACGCCGACCACGAGGCTGACTGCGCCGAGCACCACCCCGGTCACCGCTGCCAGTGCACCGAGTTCGCGCAACACTTGGCGCAACCGGGCCGGAACGCGGGAGGTGAGTTGCGTCCCCGCACGCGCCAGCATCAGCGGGGCGAAGACGATCACCCAGATGATCAGTAGTGACGATCCGGCGGAGGCGCGCACAACCACGTCGCCGGTTCCTGCTGGGTCGTAAGAGCCCAGGGCGGTGAGCAGACACGCCACGAGCGCGACCGCAGCCGACTCCACGGCCGCACGCAATGCCATCGCGCCCAGGGGCGCCGCGGATTCGTCTACGGGAGCGCGCTTGCGGGCGAGCAGGAACACGCCGATGGCGATCGCCAGCAGCGTTCCCAGCGGCAGTACCGTCAGCCCCGCATTGACAGAGGCATATGTGCCCACCCCCAGCGTCTCCGGGGAGAACGTGGCTTGCAGCCTGCCTCCGAGGCTGAAGCCAATGGCAACCACGAACAATCCGAAGGAAGTCGGCACGTTGTGCTGCCCAAGCAACTCGAGCGATGTCATGAGCAGTATCGCCGAGACCAGCGCGGCCCCAAACACGACCACGAGCGTGAGCCCTACCGTCGTAAGCGCGGGCTTGCGCATCAGCGCCTGCATCGTGGCCCCGACCGGGCTGGGAGCGGCGGCACTGACCACAGGCGGCTGCATGGCCGGCTGCTGGGCGGTCGGCGGCGTCGGCGTGGGCGGCTGCATGGCCGGCTGAGGCTGGGCGTCGGCCTGGGGGAATACCGGCGCTGCCGGGGGTGGTGCCGCGGCGGCCGGCGGCGGGGCCGTTTCAAAGCCGGTCGCTCGGGTGCCGCCGGGAATGCGCTGCTCGCAGGCGGGTTCGATGGGTCCGGGGCAGGGGCGACGCCGTCGGGATAGCTCTCGGGCACAGGTTCGGGACTCAGGGAGTTTCGGTAGTCACTCATGGCATCCCTTTGGAAATGAGGAGGGCTGACGCGAGCTCACCTTGCCACCACGTGACGCACATCGCAACCGACGTGCGACGGGCGAGACGGCCCGCACCCTCCGTAGTGGGGGTGCGGGCCGCCGTCGTTGTCACTCGGCGCTGTGCGGTCGCCCAGCGGCCGCACTCGCCTCAGAACTGGATGTCCTCCGAGGAGGTGTTGAAACCGGTGCGGAAGTCGTCGGAGAAGTCCGCACGGAAGTCACCGCCGAAGGAGAAGTCGTCCAGCGCCACCGAGTCGCCCGCGGAGAATCCGTCGCTGCCGGCGAAGCCGGCGCGGGAGAAGACCTCCGCCTTGACCTCCTCGGTCGGCTCCACCTCGATGTCCGAGTAGCGGGCCAGACCGGTACCGGCGGGGATCAGCTTGCCCAGGATGACATTCTCCTTCAGGCCCAGCAGCGGGTCCGACTTGCCGCTCATGGCGGCCTCGGTGAGCACGCGCGTGGTCTCCTGGAAGGAGGCGGCACTCAGCCAGGAGTCGGTAGCCAGCGAGGCCTTGGTGATACCCATGAGCTCGGTGCGCGCAGAAGCGGTCTTCCCGCCCTCGGCCATGACCCGACGGTTCTCCTCGCGGTAACGCGAGACGTCCACCAGGTCACCCTGCAGCAGGTTGGTGTCACCGGCGTCCAGCACGGTCACGCGACGCAGCATCTGCCGCACGATGACCTCAATGTGCTTGGAGTGAATGTCCACGCCCTGGGAGCGGTAGACCTCCTGCACCTCGTCCACCAGGTGCCGCTGGGTGGCGCCGACGCTGCGCAGGCGCAGCAGCTTCTTGGGATCGATCGGTCCCTCGGTGAGGGCGTCGCCCGGCTCCACGTGGTCGCCGTCGGCGACCAGCAGCCGCTGGCGACGGGAGACGGGGACCACCAGGTCCTCCTCGCCGTCGTCGCGGGTGATCACCAGCCGCTTGCCGTCGGCGTCGTCCTCGATCTTGAGGGTGCCGGCGGCCTCGGCCACCGCGGCCTCACCCTTCGGGGTGCGGGCCTCGAAGAGCTCCTGGACGCGGGGCAGACCCTGGGTGATGTCGGCGGCACCGGCCGCACCACCGGTGTGGAAGGTACGCATGGTCAGCTGCGTGCCGGGCTCGCCGATGGACTGGGCGGCGATAATGCCTACCGCCTCGCCGATGTCGACACGCTTGCCGGTGGCCAGCGAGCGACCGTAGCAGGCGGCGCAGGTGCCGACGGCGGAGTCGCAGGTCAGCACGGAGCGGCAGACGATCTCCTCGATACCGGCGTCGATGGCCGCGCGGATGTCGGCGTCACCGAGGTCGGTGCCGGCCGCGATCACGACGTTGCCGTCGGCGTCCACGGCGTCGCGGGCGAGCGTGGTGCCGAACACGGTGGTCTCCAGGATGTCGGAGACCTCCTTGACGCGCTCACCGTCGACCTCCCGCCAGGTGAACAACCGCTTGGTCAGGCCCTTGCGGGTGCCGCAGTCGTCCTCGCGGACGATCACGTCCTGGGAGACGTCGACCAGACGACGAGTCAGGTAGCCGGAGTCGGCGGTGCGCAGAGCCGTGTCGGCCAGACCCTTGCGGGCGCCGTGGGTGGCGATGAAGTACTCCAGGACGGACAGGCCCTCCCGGTAGTTCGCCTTAATCGGCCGCTCGATCAGCCGCTGCTTGGGGTCGGCCACCAGGCCGCGCATACCGGCCAGCTGGCGAATCTGGTCCCAGTTACCGCGGCCACCGGACGCCACCATCTGGTAGACGGTGTTGCGCTCGGGGAAGTTGGCGCGCATGGCCTGGGCGACCTCGTCGGTGGCCTTGGTCCAAATGTCGATCAGCGACTTGTAGCGGTCGTCCTCGGTGAGGGCACCGAGCTCGAACTGCTCCTCGATCTCGGCGGCCTCGGCCTCGTAGCGGGCGAGGATCTCCGGCTTCGAGGGCGGCGAGACCACGTCGGCGAAGGCCACGGTGATGCCGGACCAGGTCGACCAGTGGAAGCCGTTGGCTTTCAACTCGTCCAGACAGGCGGCCACCTCCACACGCGGGTAGGACTCCGCCAGCGTGTTGATGATGTTGCCGAGCTTCTTCTTGTCAACCGTGTAATTGACGTAGGGGAAGGACTCGGGCAGGGCGGTGTTGAACAGGGCGCGACCGAAGGAGGTGCGCAGGGTGATCGGGTCACCCTCGTTCCAGTTCTCGGGCGGCTGCCATCCCTCGGGCGCAGTGATGCCCTCCTCGAAGCGGATGTCGCAGGTGGCGTTGACGTCCAGCTTGCCGAAGTCGTAGGCCATGACCGCCTCCGCGTAGGAGGAGAAGGCCGGGACGATCGGCTCGCCGTGCTCGTCGGTCTCCACCGCCACGGCCGGATCCGGCTCCTGGGTGAGGTAGTAGGTACCGATGATCATGTCCTGGGAGGGCATGGTCACGGGGCGGCCGTCGGAGGGCTTGAGGATGTTGTTGCTCGAAAGCATCAGGATGCGCGCCTCGGCCTGCGCCTCGGCGCCCAGCGGCAGGTGCACGGCCATCTGGTCGCCGTCGAAGTCGGCGTTGAAGGCACCGCACACCAGCGGGTGCAGCTGGATGGCCTTACCCTCGATCAGCTGCGGCTCGAAGGCCTGGATGCCCAGGCGGTGCAGCGTGGGGGCGCGGTTGAGCAGCACCGGGTGCTCGCGGATGACCTCGGCCAGCACGTCCCAGACCTTCGGGTTGGCGCGCTCAACCATCCGCTTGGCGGCCTTGACGTTCTGCGCCTCCTTGAGCTCCACCAGCCGCTTCATGACGAAGGGCTTGAACAGCTCCAGGGCCATCTGGCTGGGCAGACCGCACTGGTGCAGCTTCAGCTGCGGGCCGACGACGATGACGGAGCGGCCCGAGTAGTCCACGCGCTTACCCAGCAGGTTCTGCCGGAAGCGGCCCTGCTTGCCCTTGAGCATGTCGGACAGGGACTTCAACGGGCGGTTGCCCACGCCGGTGACGGGGCGGCCGCGGCGGCCGTTGTCGAACAGGGCGTCGACGGCGTCCTGCAGCATGCGCTTCTCGTTGTTGACGATGATCGTCGGGGCGCCCAGGTCCATCAGCCGCTTGAGGCGGTTGTTGCGGTTGATGACGCGGCGGTACAGGTCGTTGAGGTCGGAGGTGGCGAAGCGGCCACCGTCCAGCTGCACCATGGGGCGCAGGTCCGGGGGGATCACCGGGATGTTGTCCAGCACCATGGCCTCGGGGGCGGTGCCGGTCATGCGGAAGGCGTTGATGACCTTCAGCCGCTTGATGGCACGGGTCTTGCGCTGGCCGGTGCCGCTTTCGACGATCTCGGCCAGGGCGGCGGCCTCCGCCTCCAGGTCGAAGCTGCGCAGGCGGTCCTGAATGGCCTCTGCGCCCATGGCTCCCTTGAAGTAGATGCCGTAGTCGGCGGCCATGTCCCGGTACAGGACCTCGTCGCCCTCGAGGTCACCGACCTTGAGAGACACGAAGCGGTCCCACACCTTGTCCATGTGCTCCAGGGTGCGGGTGTTCTTGCGACGCAGGGACGCCATCTCGCGCTCGGCGGTCTTGCGGGCTTTGTCCCGCTGCGCCTGCTCGGCGCCCTCCGCCTCGAGCTGAGCGAGATCCTCCTCCAGGCGGCGCTGACGGGCCTCGATGTCGGCCTGGCCGGCCTCCTCCACGTGCCGCTTCTTGACCTCGAACTCGTTGCGCAGCGAGGGCAGGTCGTCGTGGCGTGCCTCCTCATCCACCTCGGTGACCATGTGGGCGGCGAAGTAGATGACCTTCTCCAGGTCCTTGGGGGCCAGGTTGAGCAGATATCCCAGGCGCGAGGGAACGCCCTTGAAGTACCAGATGTGGGTTACCGGGGCGGCCAGCTTGATGTGCGCCATGCGCTCACGGCGCACCTTGGAGCGGGTCACCTCCACCCCGCAGCGCTCACAGACGATGCCCTTGTAGCGCACGCGCTTGTACTTGCCGCAGGCGCACTCCCAGTCACGGGTGGGGCCGAAGATCTTCTCACAGAAGAGTCCGTCCTTCTCCGGCTTGAGGGTGCGGTAGTTGATGGTCTCGGGCTTCTTGACCTCGCCATGCGACCAGGACTTGATGTCCTCGGCGGTGGCGAGGCCGAGCTGGATCCTGTCGAACACGTTGGCGTCGAGCACAGTTCCTACTTCCGAATCAGAGTGGTCAGCTCAAAAGTCTTAGGGGATCTCGGTGCCGCGGTTCCACGGCGGCTCCGGTCCCGTTGGCCCGGGAGGGCCGACGCACTGGGCGCCCGCCCTCCCGGGCGTGGGGGTTAGATCTCGTCCACCGCCATGGCGCTTCCACCAGGACGGCGACCCAGGTCGAAGCCGAGCTCATCGGAGGCGCGCCGGCCGTCGTCGTCGGTGTCATCCAGGCCGATGACGTTTCCGGCGGCGTCCAGGGCCTCAACGTTCAGGCACAGCGACTGCATCTCCTTCATGAGCACCTTGAAGGACTCGGGGATGCCGGGCTCGGGGATGTCCTCACCCTTGACGATGGCCTCGTAGACCTTCACGCGGCCCGCCACGTCGTCGGACTTGACGGTCAGCAGCTCCTGGAGGGCGTGGGCGGCGCCGTACGCCTCCATGGCCCACACCTCCATCTCGCCGAAGCGCTGGCCACCGAACTGCGCCTTACCGCCCAGCGGCTGCTGGGTGATCATCGAGTACGGGCCGGTGGAGCGGGCGTGAATCTTGTCGTCCACCAGGTGGTGGAGCTTGAGGATGTACATGTAGCCGACCGAGATCGGGTACGGGAAGGGCTCGCCGGAGCGGCCGTCGAACAGCCGCGCCTTACCGTCCGGCTGAACCAGCTGGAGACCGTCCCGGTTGGGCAGGGTGGAGTCGAGCAGGCCCATGATCTCGTCGTCGCGCACACCGTCGAACACCGGGGTGGCCACGGGCGTGCGGGGCTCGGCCACCACGCCGTTCTCGGGCAGGCGCTCGGCCCAGGCCTCGCCGGCCTCGCGGGCGGCGGAGGCGTCCCAGCCGCGGGAGGCGACCCAGCCAGGTGCAGCTCGAGGACCTGGCCGACGTTCATACGGCTGGGCACGCCCAGGGGGTTGAGGATGACGTCCACCGGAGTGCCGTCGGCGAGGAAGGGCATGTCCTCCACGGGCAGGATCTTGGAGATGACGCCCTTGTTGCCGTGACGGCCGGAGAGCTTGTCACCTACCGTGATCTTGCGGCGCTGAGCGATGTACACGCGCACCATCCGATTGACGCCGGCGGGCAGCTCGGCATCCTCGGAGGAGGCGTCGAACTCGCGCACACCGGTGACGATGCCGTACTCGCCGTGGGGTACGCGCAGGGAGGTGTCACGCACCTCGCGGGCCTTCTCACCAAAGATGGCGCGCAGCAGCCGCTCCTCACTGGTCAACTCGGTCTCGCCCTTCGGGGTGACCTTGCCGACCAGGATGTCGCCGCTACGGACCTCGGCGCCGATGCGGATGATGCCGCGCTCGTCCAGGTTGGCCAGCGCCTCCTCGGAGACGTTGGGGATGTCGCGGGTGATCTCCTCGGCGCCCAGCTTGGTGTCGCGAGCGTCGACCTCGTGCTCCTCGATGTGGATCGAGGTGAGCAGGTCCTCGGCGACCACGCGCTGGGAGATGATGATGGCGTCCTCGTAGTTCAGGCCCTCCCAGGTCATGAAGGCGACCAGGAGGTTCTGTCCCAGGGCCAGGTCGCCGTCGGCGGTGGCGGGCCCGTCCGCGAGCACGCTGCCGACCTCCACGCGCTCACCCTCGGAGGCGACCACGCGCTGGTTGTAGCAGTTGCCCTGGTTGGAGCGGCGGAACTTGGCGACCTTGTAGACGGTCTCGGTGCCGTCGTCGTTGGCCACGCGCACGAAGTCGGCGCACACCTCGGTGACCACGCCGCCCTTGGAGGCGACCAGCACGTCGCCGGCGTCGACGGCGGTGCGCCGCTCCATGCCGGTGCCCACCAGCGGGGCGTCCGGGCGGATCAGCGGCACGGCCTGGCGCTGCATGTTGGCACCCATGAGGGCGCGGTTGGCGTCGTCGTGCTCCAGGAAGGGGATGAGCGAGGTGCCCACGGAGACCATCTGCCGCGGGGACACGTCCATGAGGTCCACCTGGGAAGCCGGCACCAGGGCCGGCTCGCCACCGGTGACCCGGCACAACACGTGGTCCTCGGCGAAGTGCTCGTCGGCGGTGAGCTCCACGTTCGCCTGGGCGATCACGTGGCGGTCCTCGTCGTCGGCGGTCAGGTAGTGGATCTCATCGGTGACCTGGCCGTCGCGCACCACCCGGTAGGGGGTCTCGATGAAGCCGAAGGGGTTGATGCGGCCGAAGGTGGCCAGCGAGCCGATCAGACCAATGTTCGGGCCCTCGGGGGACTCGATGGGGCACATGCGCCCGTAGTGGGAGGTGTGCACGTCACGCACCTCCATGGAGGCGCGCTCACGGGACAGACCGCCGGGGCCGAGCGCGGACAGACGCCGCTTGTGGGTCAGGCCTGCCAGCGGGTTGTTCTGGTCCATGAACTGGGACAGCTGGCTGGTGCCGAAGAACTCCTTGATCGCGGCCGTGACGGGCCGGATGTTGATCAGGGTGTTCGGGGTGATGGCCTCGACGTCCTGGGTGGTCATGCGCTCGCGCACCTGCCGCTCCATGCGGCTCATACCGGTGCGCACCTGCGACTGGATGAGCTCGCCGACAGCGCGGATGCGGCGGTTGCCGAGGTGGTCGATGTCGTCGAACTCGACGGCTATGTCCACGATCTCCCCGTCGCGCACGCCCTCGACGCTCTCGGCGCCGGCGTGCAGCGCGAGCAGGTACTTGATGGCGGCGACGATGTCTTCGATGCGCAGCACGGACTCGTTCAGGTCCGCGGTCAGCCCGAGCTTCTTGTTGATCTTGTAGCGGCCGACCTTGGCCAGGTCGTAGCGCTTGGCATTGAAGTAGAAGTTCTCCAGCAGGGTACGGCCGGCCTCGACGCTGGGCGGTTCGCCGGGGCGGATCTTCTTGTAGATGTCGAGCAGAGCCTCGTCCTGGGTAGTGACCTTGCGGTCCTCATCCAGAGCGGCGGTCAGCGCCGGGTAGTCCTTGAACTCCTCGCGGATCTCGGCCTCGTCCAGGCCCAGGGCCAGCAGGAAGACGGTGATGTCCTGCTTGCGCTTACGGTCGATGCGCACGGCCACGCGGTCGTTCTTGTCAACCTCGAACTCCAACCAGGCGCCGCGCGAGGGGATGAACTTGACGTTGTAGACGTACTTGTCCGAGGCCTTCTCGGTGGTGCGCTCGAAGTACACGCCCGGGGAACGGACCAGCTGGGAGACGACGACGCGCTCCGAGCCGTTGACGATGAAGGTGCCCTTGTCGGTCATGAGCGGGAAGTCGCCCATGAAGACCGTCTGGGACTTGATCTCACCGGTGGTGAAGTTCTCGAAGTCCGCCACCACGTACAGCGGAGCCGAGTAGGTCAGGTCCTTCTCCTGACATTCCTCGGCCGTGTACTTGGGCTCCTCGAAGCGGTGGTCATGGAAGGACAGGGCCATGGTCTCGCCGAAGTCCTCGATCGGCGAGATCTCTTCGAAGATCTCTTCCAGCCCGGAGGTTTCCGGCAGCGAACCCGGCTGGGCGGCGTTGGCGGCGTCCACCCGGGCGCGCCACTTCTCGTTGCCCACGAGCCAGTCGAAACTCTCGGTCTGCAGGCCCAGAAGATTCGGAGCCTGCATCGGCTCGGCGATCTTGGCGAAATTGATACGACGCGACGCGGTACGCGCGGCGATGTCAGCGGCGGTTGGTGCAGAGGTGCGCGAGGCAGCCAAAGGGGATCCTTCCCTTATCTCGGGGATCACTCTGCGTACGCCTGCGTGCGGTCTCGGCGACTCCCCGCAGTCCCCTCTCGGGTCCGTCGGCTGGTCGGGCCGGATTGCGGGCAGTACCACTGAGGCCAGTACACACAAGGTACGCGAAGAGCTAGCCTACACGCTCACCCCTCACCGATCCACGCCAAGGCGGCGTTCCGCCTTGCGATTCCCGCCACAATCCCGCATACTGCCCCACTCCCCCACCTGGATCGCCGTCCCCTGTTTGGACCGCGTAAGTCCATTTGGACCGCTCTCCCCTGTTTGGACCGCTCTCCCCTGTTTGGACCGCCGTTGTGTGCAACTGGGGCGGTCCAAACCGACGCAAGGGGTCCAAACCGACGCAAGGGGTCCAAACCGACGTAGGCGGTCCAAACCGACGCAAGGGTCGGCGCATGCCGCTGCCGTAACGCGTCGCCGCCCCGACTACTGATCAGTAGTCGGGGCGGCGACGGTGTTCATGCGGTCCCCCAGCGCCGGCTAGCAGCCGACGGCGTCGGGGACGGGCTCACTTGAGGGTAACAGTGGCGCCGGCGCCCTCGAGCTGAGCCTTGGCCTTCTCGGCGGCGTCCTTGGCAGCGCCCTCGAGGATGGCCTTGGGGGCGGCCTCGACGAGGTCCTTGGCCTCCTTCAGACCGAGGGAGGTCAGGGCGCGCACCTCCTTGATGACCTGGATCTTCTTGTCACCAGCGGACTCGAGGATGACGTCGAACTCGGTCTTCTCCTCCTCGGCAGCACCGCCGGCGGCAGCGCCGGGAGCGGCGGCGACGACGGCAGCGGCCGGGGCGGCAGCGGTCACGTCGAAGGTCTCCTCGAAGGCCTTAACGAAGTCGGACAGCTCGATGAGGGAGAGCTCCTTGAAGGCCTCGATGAGCTCGTCGGTGGTCAGCTTCGCCATGATGGGCGTTCCTTCCTGGAAAAGGGGTCCTGCACCTGTTTATGCGCAGGGCGATTATGGGTTTGGTAGTGGATGCGGCTCAGGCCGCGGCTTCCTGCTTCTCGCGCAGGGCGTCGACGGTGCGGACCGCATTGGAGGCGGGCGCAGCGAACAGGTACGCGGCCTTGGACAGAGACGCCTTCATAGCGCCCGCAGCCTTGGCCAGCAGGACCTCGCGGGACTCGAGCGAAGCGAGCCGGTCGATCTCGTCGGCGGTCAGGGCGTTGCCGTCCATGACGCCGGACTTGATGATGAGGTTCTTGTTGTCCTTGGCGAAGTCGCGCAGGGCCTTGGCGGCCTCGACCGGTTCTCCGGTCACGAACGTCAGGGCGGTGGGGCCCTTCAGATCGTCCACAATCGCGTCCAGTCCGACGCGACGGGCGGCGATGGAAGCCAGCGTGTTCTTCGCCACGGTGTATTCGGCGTTGCCGGCGAGCGAGCGACGCAGTTCCTTAAGGTCGGCGACGCTCAGCCCACGGTACTCGGTGAGCAGAACGGCGTTGGCCTCACGGAACTTGTCCGCCAGCTGTGCAACAGCCGCGTCCTTCTCAGGCCTTGCCATGGGCCCTCCTTCCGTGGTCTGCCGCAGGCTCCGGCACGGAAAAAGCCCCGCGCCGGTGGGCACGGGGCTCGCTGCTGCACTCGGAATGCTCCGAGAGCCGTTGGGCTCGTTCTCACCTGCGCCGGCTCCGCGTGACGCGGACTTGGCCCCGCTTGCGCGGGAGACCTGCGGTCTTTGGCGGGCACGACCATACACGCCGCCAGCCCTTGCGACGCAAGCCCGACGACGACGGACGGCGGTGCTCTTGGTCACGCCGCCACCAACCGCGACAGATCGCCGGCCCGCTCAGGCGTCGATGACGGGGATGTCGGTCAAGCGCACAGCGAGCACTGGCAAGCCGCCATTTGTTCCGCCAGGCGCATCGACCGTGATCATGTCCTCGCCCGTGTCAGGCCACACAACCGGAAACGAGTGCTCAACCTCCCCCTCGAGTTTGTTACTCCAGAAATTCGTCAGCGGCCGGTTCACGCCTTCACCATCCGTGAAATCAGCGAGAAGATACCGTTGTCCGCCCTTCAGCAAACTGAACCCCGTCGACTGATACGCACCCCATTCACGCAGTGAATACATATCGGTTGGAACACCGAAATGGACGATGGATACCGACGCATCGCGTTCGGCCACAACCTTGACGTTGCCTATCAGGTAGCCCTCGTACCTGGTGACGCTGTCCAGGGAGATACGCGCAGGCACCCCGTCAACCTCGATATCCACCCCGTCCGGGCCGCGCCCCACCGGCCCCTTGGGCTCGGGCATCTCACCAGACGAGCCAGCGCCCGGACTCGCGGTGCTGGCCTCATCGGGGTCGGCGGGAGTAAGCAGCACCTCCACCCGCCGGTTCAACTGCCGATTCTCATCCGAATCATTAGCCACCCGCGGCTCAGACTCACCCTTACCCGACACGACCGTCTCCCAATTCGACAGGTCGACCAGGTCCCCCAGACGATCCGACACCGACTGCGCCCGCCGCTCCGACAACTCCTGATTATGCTCATCAGTATTCACATCATCCGTATGCCCAGTAATCTCAAGCGCGCCACCAGACGGATACAGCTCCAACTGCTCCACCACGCTCCCCAGCACCTCATCAGCCTGGCCACTCAACTCCGCAGAATCCGTCGCAAACAACACATCACCCGACACATTCACCGTCGTCGACACATCATCCTTCTCCGTATCCGACGAACCATCCGCCGCCACCACCACCGAGTTCAACTCAAACGGACCCGACTCCACACTCTCATCAATCTCCGCGGCCGACAACGCCGCATCCACATCAAACCCAGCCTCACCGGCATCCACCACCGGCACCCCAAGCGCCACACCCACATTCGGCAAAAACACATCCACCGAACTCAAACCATCCGGCACACCCCCAAACACCGGAAACAACTGAGCCGACCCACCCGGCTCCACACTCTCATTACCACCATTCGTCGTCACCTCACGAAACGCAACCCCCTCAGTGAGTGACAACAGCCGCACCGCGTTCAAAGTCCAAGCCGCGGTATGAGGCCCCAACATGCCATACAAGTCCACCGCGCCCTCCGCATCATCGGTGGACACCTCAACCCGCACCACCGTGAAACCATCCTGCACCACCGCAGGACCCACACGCGTCGTCAAAGACTCGCCCTCCCACACCGAGTTCAGCACCACCGGGTCTGAGTTCACGGGCGCCGCCGACGCGCTACCCATACCGGTCGGCGACGCAGGCGAAGCCGCACCGCCATCTCCGCCACGACCCCCTGCGCAGGCGGCGAGCACCGCCGCCACCGCTACCGACACAGACCCGGTCAGCACCTCACGTCGACGCAACATCACGAACACCACTCCTACAACGAACCGCAGGCCAAAGCCCTTGGAAACCCGGAACCCGTCAACAGTAACAAGATGATCACCCCTACGCCTTGGGGAGCCCAGCCCGACTATCCGGGTATACCCGGGCACCACCTACCCGCAAAGACTTCACGACACTGCACCAACGGCACGCACAGCCGGCGCATGACAACACCCCGCGGTTATGAGACCATAACCGTATGACTTTGTCTCATCCCGCCCGGGCCACCAGCAACCCCGAGCACGTCCTGACGGTGGACGGCGAGGCGACGACGACACAGGCCTGGGTTGCCAGCAACCGCAAGGAACGCAACGCCGGTCTACTGGGCACCGATAGCCTCGATGGCGCCCGTGGATCAAGGCGTGCAACTGGGTGCACACCTTCGGCATGCGTTATGCCCTTGACCTGGTATACGTCGGGCGCCATGGGCGTGTCGTCGCCTTCACCACCACTCCTCCGCGCCGGCTCTGCCTGCCCCGCCTGACCGCCCATGCCACCGTCGAGATGCCGGCAGGCACGGCCGCGAAGCTCGGCATTAAACGCGGAACCGTTATCGGCACCGAGCCCCATCGCTGACGGTAGCAGCCAGCTTCCAACCGGTCGACCCGCGCGCCGTCAGACCGTCACGAATGCCAGGGTGTTTTCGACCGCGTCGCGGACCGATGTGTCGAGCTGGCCCACGCAGTTGTACTGAACGGCGGCAACAGTGGTCCCATCCGTGAAGACCCACAGGCACCCTTGGTCTTCGCCCGCATCACCCGAAACGAAGTCGGTGCGCACCGCCTCCGTCATCCCGGCGAGCGTCAGCGGCGTGCGCGAACGCATGGTGTAGCCATCCAGGGATCCGGCTTGATGATCGACTTCGATCTGCGCCAGGGCCAGCGAAACCGATTCCTGCGGCATACTCGGGGCTACCAAGAGGCGCGCTTGGATGATCTCATCGTCGTCGATCATTGCCCAACCCACCGTCCACCGTTCCGATCCCTCAATGCCGTCCGTGTCGTACCACCCTTCCGGCACGGCTAGTCGCACGCCCGAGCGCTCGAGCAGTGCCGTGCCTTCGGGAGCGTCCTGCGGCGCCGCAGACGTTGCTACAGCACTCGCTTCCTGCGCGAACGATTCACTGACCGAAAAACTCGCGCCGACGCCGTCGCGCTCTTCTGCGGACACGTCGGCCCCGGACAAATCCACCAACGCATGCCGGTTCCCCGAGCTGACGCACCAGACCGTTCCGTCGCCATTCAGCGGCCACGAGGTCCGATAGTCCTGACGGACGACGAGCAAGTCACCGACGCGCTCAGCGGTACGAGTCCCTACGGGAGCGTAGCCCCGGGTAGCCGAGCGTGCTGCATCCATTGCGATCTCGATGGCGGCATAGGCGTCATCCGCCTCCAGGTCGCTGGCAACCAAGAGGCGATTCTGCCCGTCCTCGCTATCCCAGCGCCCCGTCCAGACCTGACCTTCGACATCTCCGCGAGTCCAGTCGGAGCGCACCAAAAACGACAGCCCATCTACCTCAGTGGTCTCCCAGCCCTGCATCGCGTTACTTTCATTCTTGGAACAGGCGGCCAGCAACGTTGCGACTCCCAGTAGACCGGCAGCCTTCAAGCTGCGACGGCGTCCAACCAACCGGCTCATGATTCCTCCTGAGCAAAGGTAATGGACTCCTCAATGCCGTTGCGCATCCCGTCATCGAAGTATTCCCCGTACAACGTCACGAACGCGACGATGCCATTGCTGGCGACCAACCAGCAGGTGCCGGCGCCGCTGGCGTCATCGCCCCATTTGAAGGTGACCCGATCTATCGCCGTGTTCTCGTCCTGCTGCCAGCTGATCCGGTTGATCTCCTCATAGTCGGTGATCAAAAACTTGTTGGTGAACGTAGCCATCTGCCGCATGCCGTCGGCACTCGTCGCCTCGCCAACGACGCCGAGCATAAGCCTCTGGACCATCGCGCCGGAAGCATCGTTCAGGTCGTAAGAATCGGTGTACGAGCCCCAATCGTCGTGGGTGACCGGCCCCTCAAACGCAGCGGGAATTGCGAGGTTCAGGCCGTCGTCAGCCTCGATGTTCGTCCAGGCCGAGGGGTCTTCGGTAGGTCCCGCCATGGGCGTAGCGGGCTGCGGAACGTCTTCCACGGGAGTCGCTGAACTTGCCGCAGCCCCATCATCGTCACTGCCGCATGCCGACACTACGAGCGCAGCAGGAAGTATGCCCCCGAGAATCGCTGCACGGCGCCTCACGGCTGACTCACCTGGATTGAGTCGATAACGTCGGCAACTGCGGCAAGCGACGCCTCGTCAAAAACTTCTGCATAGACGTACACCGCATAACTATAGCCATCCTGTCCGTCGAATATCACACCGGAACACTGCACATCAATCTCTGTGTCATCCTCCGCGGACCACGGCACCTCCGCACTTTGCGTCCAATCGAGTCGATACGCCTCCTCGCTACCTTCAACTGAAACATCACTCTGTGTCACGCCAGCAGATGCACCTTGCAACTCGAACGCACCCAGCTCAGATTCCAAAACCTCGCTGGCAGTTTTGCCTCCAGACTCATAATACTCCACTATCACCGTGTAAGACGCCGCTTCATTATCCACATGATAAGTTACTCCGCGACGACCGTCACTATAGGTGTCCGGTGGCGCAGTGTATGCGTTCGCGGCTATCTCGATCGTGAGCCCCGGGGCAGCCTCGGCGACCGCAACGCTTACACCATCCGCTTCCGTAGTCTCAATCGCAGACATCGTCGCGCTCGCCTTCGCTTCGACAGTGGACTCACCACTGCTTCCCGCTGAGCAGCTAGTAGCAGCAACCATCATCGGGCCAACCATTGACGCAACGACCGCCGCACGCCGGAACTTGTACATACAACGCCTCATAGGACAACCTCATTCCTTCAAGAATACCCGGGCCTGCGCGCTATCCATCGACATTCGCAGCATCTCTCATCCCGAATACACCAACCGTATACCGCCCGAGGGAATCGTCCCATGGGCACCCCTGACCAACTCCCCAGGTATACCCGGGCACATCCGAATACACCGCCTGCAACACCGAACCCTCCGATGGAACCTCCCCAAACCGACCACGCGCTCTTCTGCTCGGCGACACCGTCCCGACAAGCCGTGTGCGTCACCGCATCACCAGCACCAACCTTGCGATAAGCGCGCCGATGGCGGCGCCGTCTAGCGTGAGCACAGCGTGAAATCATCAATACAGGCCGATCCTCTTGCCACGACATTCAGTCACGATGAACCACCTCGATGCCGGCCACGACAATCTCCAATAACTGCTCATCAACGTCAGGGCCAGTCAACCCACAACAAGCATCTCATCATAACCATCATCTTTGGCAGTAAATAGGTATGACAGGCTCGTCGGATCGTCATCATTAGGATAGTCGATGCGCCAGATCTCATCCGCCACACCCTCCATTCGAGTTGGATTCGGCGACTTCGCCTTGTACTTTCCAAATAACTCGAATCCAGCCAGATCACTCGCGAGGTCTTCAGCCGATTCAGGTGGATACACCAAGTAATCAGTATATCCCCCATTTGTCATCGCACCGAGCCGCAACCGCGTGTCCTCGCTACCAAATTCGGCAGTATCCTGCACCACATAGTCCCATCCAAGCAGGTTCGCATCGTCTGGGATATCGACTTCCTGCCAGCCGTCCTTTAGATCGAACGCGCCACATCCATGGGCGACTCGGTACCAACCTTGCGGCGTCGAGTGGCCACGCTGCGAACACCCGCAACCCGCGGACAACACACCGAGCGCAACCCCAAGAAAGAACGTCCTTCGTTTCCAAGGACCACCCATCGTTTCCACCTTTCAGACACCACCAATTCCGTTTGTGACCTAGTCTTCGAAACTAAGCTAGCCGCTCCTCAACCATCTTCACACCCTGCACAGACGCCGACTCGCGATACCGCAAAGAGCCAACCGCCTATCTTGTTGAGCGTCGTATTGTTGTCCACTCAACTATGGAGGTCACCTTGCCCGAGCCTTACCTAAAAGTCAATCAATCACAGCTGTCGCCGACAACGCGCACCACATTCACTAATGAGTCAAAGAAACGCGCCGGGACGGCGACATGACTGCACTCAAGCACGGTTCGAGCCTTCCGGTCGGGAGCGGGGCGCGCCGATCATAACGCCTCGATCACGTCTCCGCCATGGGCGGACGGCCCTACCGGCTCGGGCCGCAGGGCGGCCCGGGGTTACCCAGGTACACCCGGGGAGTCGTTGAGTTCTGCCCATCGCGTGGCGCACAGAAGCACCAATAGCGTCTCCACGTCAAGACAGATGCCTTGCACAACGTTCAGAAAGGCACACTCATGCGCATCTCACCCTCCCACCCCGATGTCCCCGGCCCCATTCGCGTCCCCCGCCGCACCCTGTTGTCGCTCCTGCCGCTGGGCGCAGCCGGACTTGGCCTGGCCGCCTGCTCCGGCAATCCGCTACAGCGGGCAGCGCAGTCTACCGACGGTCCTGCCGGCCCTACGGCCTCCCCCGCGGTCACTGCGCCCCCGGTGCCTACCGCGGACGCCTCCGGCGCCGTCGCCCTGGCCTCCGCGCTCGGCGGTGTGGCGGCTACCTTCCGGGTCGGTCCCGCCACGGTGCAGGACGGCTACACGCTGGTACGCGTGGAAGTATCCACCGACTCCGACGAGGAGCTGACCATCTCCTCCGCTTTCGGTGGTTCCTCCCCCTACACCATGCGCGGCATGCGGCTGCTCTCCCTGCACCAGTCACTGGTGTTCCCCGAACTTGGCGAGCGTTCGGATGGGCTGTTTGACACCGTCTCCCGAACATCCCCGGTGGAGCTGTTCCCGGTTTTCGATGCGGTCGACGACGGCGTCGAGACCGTCGAGTTGTTCCTCCCCAGCGTTGGGGTGGCGGTGGGCGTCCCCGTGGTGAGCCCCGAGAACGCCGGTTTCGAGGCGGGAGAACTGCTCAGCGTGGCCGAGATCGACCGTGAGGCCGACCCGGGCCCCTACCAACTCAGCTCGCTAGTGGTCGCCACCGACGGCTCCTATGACACCGATTCCGATGAGGACTCAACGACGGTGACAGTTTCGGGGGACGTTACGTTCGGCTCCGACTCGACCGAGTTGTCAGCACAGGCGGACGATGTGCTGACGAAGGTGGTCGAGCAGCTGAATCGCTACCCATCCGGCGGGAAGCTGTCAGTTACCGGACACACCGACGACGTCGACGAGGAGGATTACAACCAGACCCTGTCCGAGCAGCGTGCTCAAGCTGTCGCCGACCGGCTCGGAGAGCTCACGGATCTGTCTGCTTGGGACGCCACCGTAACCGGCAAGGGCGAGTCCGCTCCCCGGGCGGAGGGAACCTCCGACGAGGCGCGCGCCACCAACCGCAGAGTCGAAGTGGTGATGACGCCGAAGAACCCGGCGGAGGCCACGGCCCTGTCGGCAGCTACTCCTCCGCCGGGCCAGGCCTCCACGGCGACTGCCGGGCAGATGCCCCGTTCCGTCGGCCCGGTGGGCACGGGCGCCGACGGCGTAGACGTGCGCATCAGCGACCAGACCGTCCACCTGGCGATGGAGTCGGTGACGCGCGTGGGCGACTATGTGACCGGCGCGCTCCTGCTCAGCGCGCAGGAGGACGTGAGCATCACCGTGAGCCTGTTCGCTCTGCCCAACGAGTTGCAGATCCTGCACTGGCCGGCCTCCTTCACCGGAGTCCACAACCCCACGCTCCTGCAGGGAGGTACGCGCTACCTGGCAGCCAACTACCTGGATGCCGACAGCGAGTACGTCCCGGTGACCAACCGGAATGTGTACAAGATTGCCAGCGGTGAGGCCACGAGGCTGCCCGTCGTCTGGCCCTACCCCGGCGCCGACACCGTCACCCTGGACCTGCCCGGCAAGAACCTGGCCGCGCGCCTGACCGACATCCCGGTGGCACAGGCCTAGCCGGCAGCGGCCGACCTCGGTTTACTTCCCCACGACGGCGTGAATCACCAGGTCGTCCCCCTCGGCCACCAGCATGCGCGGGGCCCCGGCGGCCTTGCCGGCGGCGTTGTCCGAAGGCGGGAGCACGCCCACCAGGGTACCGGCCACCCGCCAGAGTTGCTCGCCGTCGTCGAGGTCGTAAGCGATCACGTGGTCGCCGGTGGCATCCGTGCGCGAGGAGGGCTGCCCCATGGTGAATAGCACGCCTTCGTCCTTGCCGATGAGCCCCTCCGGGGTGATGACGCAGGCCTCTCCGTCGGTGCGTTCGGGCACGGTATAGCTCGCCCCATCGGGGCCGGTGACGGTGCAGGTGACCGCATCGACGGCAAGCCCGGCCTCGGTACTCCGACCGCGCACGTGCACCGAGTTATCGGCAGCCACGTCGCGCAGCAGCTCCACCAGCTGCTCGGCACTCACCGCGTCAGAGAGTACCCAGTCCGAGCGGGCGTCGACCCCATCCACGGTGCCGACCTCGGTGCCGGTGGCGTCATAGACGGTCACCGCCTCGCCATCGACCTTGTAGAAGGCCTGCGTGCCCACGTCGATGCCAATGCCGCCGGGCAGGGAGGAGTCGAAGTCGGGGGTGTTCTCGGCCGCCTCGGACAGCAGCACTTCTCCGGTTTCCGCGGAGAGCACGAGCAGCCGCTCGGAGCCGGTCTCGTAGGTGACGATGAAGCCCGCACCGATGTGCGCATCCCGGAAGCTGCCGTCACGGCGCCACAGCTGCTCGCCGCTGGCGTCCAGGGCCACGAGCGAGCCGGAGTAGCTGCCGTCGATCACAATGGCGGTGCTTCCGGTGGTTCCCAGCTGCGTGCGCTCGTCGAATGCGAGGACGTCGCCGGTCTCGGCGCCGTCCAGGCCGATCAACTGCCCGGCGTCGTCTTGTACACACAGGAAGGTCTCGTTGGTCCAGAAGCCCGCCGAGTCGCAATCGTCGGACCACACCGGGGCCTGGCCCACGGCGTCCAGGTCGTACAGCGACCAGTGCTTATAGCTGGTTTCCGCCGCCAGGGCGCCATGGTTGGGGGCCAATCGGTACTCATCCACATCGGTGATCCGCTGCAGTTCGATCGTATCGGCCTGTGCAGGCAGCGCGGCGACGGCGGTCGACCCGGGCGCGCCCGCGGTCCGGTGCCGCCAGGTAATCACCCCGCCGACCGCGACGGCGAGCACGACCGCGGCGGCGATCACGCCAAAAAGCGCACGTCTTCTGCGTCGACTGCGCCGTGGTGGACTGGATGCGGAGACCATGGTCGGTGGCGGCGTCAGCGGGACGGTGGCCGGCGTACCTGGCCCGGGGCTGGCCGGGCCCACCAGCGTCGGCGCTGTCTCCGGTTCGGGCAGTGCGTCACCCGCCCACAGGTACGGCGCTGCCGCGGGAGCCGACGGCGGGGGCACGGTCAAGCGGCGAGCGGGGGCGCTGCCCGCCAGCGCGGGAGCGGCCGCCTGCAGCGCAGCAGCGACCTCATGGGCGCTGGGACGGGCGGCCGGCTGCTTGGCGAGCATGCGTTCCAGCACGTGCCACAGAGCGTCGGGCACGCCGTCAGGGCGGCCGGGGGCACGGCGCGCGTGCTGGGCGAGCACCTGGGACGGTGCACCGACGAACGGGGTGATACCGCAGGCGGCTTCATACAGCAGCACCCCGAGGGAATACACGTCCGCAGCGGGCGTCGGGGCGGCAGGATCAAGAATCTCCGGCGCCATATACAGCGGGGTTCCAATGGCTCCGGTGGCCCGGGAGGAGGCGACCGTATCGCAGATGCGGGCTACCCCGAAGTCGGCCAGCCGAGGCGTCCAAGTGTCCCGCCCGATCACGGCAGTATCGCCGTCGGCCGGATCCGCACTCTCGCCCGACGTGGCGATCAGCACATTGGCGGGCTTGATGTCGCGGTGGACGATACCGGCGTCGTGCACGGTGGCCAGTCCACTCGCAAGCATCGCCCCGACCCGAGCCACCTCGGCGGGCGGCAGCACCCCTCGCTCATTGAGCAGGCCCCGCAGGTTGCCGCCGCCCACATAGTCCATGACGATGGCGAAGCGACTGCCCTCAATCACCATATCCTGCACGCCCACGACGTAGGGGGAGGCCACCCGCATCAGGGTGGCGCGCTCCCGGATGAAGCGTTCAACGACACCCGCGTCCTCCAGCAGGTCGGCGCGCAGCAGCTTCACCGCCAGCGGGATGCCGGGCGCATCGCTGCGATGGGCCAGCCAGACGTCCCCCTGCGCCCCCGCCCCGATGCGTGAGTCCAGCACGTAGGCGCTTCCCAGACGTTGGGCAGCGTCGTTGATTGGGGGCATGGGCGTCTCCTCGGAATCGGGATAGCGGGCATGCGGGCGTGTCCGCCCGGCCCGCCCGGTACCGCCATCCTAAGAGAAAAGTCTCGTTGGAATGACGACCGGGCCAGCCCCCGCCTGGGGACCGGCCCGGTCGTTCAGCTGCGTATCAGCCGCAATGCCTCAGAGCTTGGCGACGTCCATGGGAATGCCGGGGCCCATGGTCGTGGCCATGGTGGCCTTGAGAATGTAACGGCCCTTAGAGGCCGACGGCTTCAGACGCTGCACCTCGTCCAAGGCGGCCTGGAAGTTCTCGGCCAGCTGCTCCTCGGTGAACGAGGACTTGCCGATCACGAAGTTGAGGTTGCCGGCGCGGTCCACGCGGAACTCGATGCGGCCCCCCTTGATGTCGGCGACGGCCTTGGCCACGTCCATGGTAACGGTGCCGGTCTTGGGGTTAGGCATGAGGCCACGGGGACCGAGCACACGACCAAGGCGCCCGACCTTGCCCATCAGGTCTGGGGTGGCGACGGCGGCGTCGAAATCGGTGTACCCGCCGGCGACCTTCGCGATGAGCTCGTCGCCGCCGACCTCGTCGCGCCGGCGGCAAGGGCCTGCTCGGCCCGCTCACCCTGGGCGAAGACGACCACGCGGGCGGTCTTGCCGGTACCGTGCGGCAGGGACACGGTGCCACGCACCATCTGGTCGGCCTTGCGGGGGTCAACGCCCAGGCGGAGGACGACGTCCACGGTGGAGTCGAACTTGGTGACGGACGTTTCCTTGGCCAGCTTCACGGCCTCCGCCGGGGTGTAGAGGATCCCGGACTGGATCTTCTCCGCGGCGGCGCGGTAAGCCTTGCTGCGCTTAGTCATCTGCTTCTCCTTAGCAGTCGTGGTGAACGGGCCGCGCAGGCCCTTCCACGCTTATCGGTTTGGGGAGTCGGCCTGGGCTCAGGCCTCGACGCTGATGCCCATGGAGCGGGCGGTGCCGGCGATGATCTTGGCGGCGGAGTCGACGTCGTTGGCGTTCAGGTCACGCATCTTGGTCTCGGCGATCTCGCGCACCTGGGCCTGGGTCAGCGAGCCGACCTTGTCCGTGTGCGGGGTGGCGGAGCCCTTGGAGACGCCGGCCGCCTTCTTGATCAGTTCTGCGGCCGGCGGGGTCTTGGTCACGAAAGTGAAGGAGCGGTCTTCGTAAACCGTGATCTCCACCGGGACGACATTGCCGCGCTGCGACTCGGTCGCAGCGTTGTAGGCCTTGCAGAACTCCATGATGTTCACGCCGTGCTGACCGAGCGCGGGGCCGATCGGCGGGGCGGGGTTGGCCTGACCGGCCTGGATCTGGAGCTTGATCAGCCCGGCGACCTTCTTCTTAGGAGCCATGGGTAATTCGATCTTTCTTGTCCGGAATGCTGCACACCTGCCGTGCAGCGGGTTCATGCGTTGGCACGTGGGCACGTACCTGGCACGCGAGCGCCCATCTTAGACCCGCGTGCGCGCCCGTGAGCCAGCCGGTGGGCGGTCTCACAGGTGCTGCGCCTTCGCCTGTGGGCCCTTGGGGCCCGGGCGGGGCGATCAGATCTTGGCGACCTGGTTGAAGGCCAGTTCGGCCGGGGTGTCGCGGCCGAACAGGGAGATGAGCACCTGCAGCTTCTGCGTCTCGGGGTGAATCTCCGAGATCGTGGCGGGCAGCGACTCGAAGGGGCCATCGGTGACGATGACGGACTCGCCCACGGAATAGGCGACTTCGTAGACCTGACCGTCGGCGGCAACCTGGGTTCCGGCCCCCTCCTCGGGGGCGGCGGTGGCCGCGGCAGCGCGCTTGGAGGCAACCTCCTCGGGAGTGGGGCCGAGCTGGGAGACAGCCTCCTCGAAGGTCAGCGGCACCGGGTCGTAGCGGTCACCAACAAAGCCGGTGACGGCGGGGGTGTCCTTAATGGTGCGCCACACCTGCTCGGAGGTCTCCGGGTCATCCAGATCCATGCGCA
Organism: Actinomyces ruminis; assembly: GCF_002154335.2. Lineage (GTDB taxonomy): Bacteria > Actinomycetota > Actinomycetes > Actinomycetales > Actinomycetaceae > Actinomyces > Actinomyces ruminis. The sequence continues at coordinate 63,808 of NZ_MTPX02000041.1, read as the reverse complement.
CGAACACATAGCCGGGGATGCGGACCCGCGAGACCTCCTTCTTCTTGTTGCCGTTCTTGATCTCGATGACCGTCTCCATGGGGGCGACGGCGTCGAAGACGTAGTCCTCCAGTTCGAAGTTCTCCGCGCGCGCCATGATGTCCGCAGCGACGCGCCGCTCATAGCCGGAGTAGGTGTGCAGCACGTACCACTCGCCGGGCAGCGAGGACAGCTGCTGACGGAACTCCTCAACCGGGTCGACTTCGGCCGACTGCTGCGGCTCTGCGGGTGCGACCCCGTCGACGACGGTGGACTCCTCGGGGAGGTTCTCCTCGGACACGGTGTTTCTCTTTCCTCGGACTGAATCTAACGGCGACGGCGACTAGCGAGAACGGATGGTCAGGCGAAGGCCCACATGACGAGCCGATCGAAGATGGCGTCGAGCGCCCCGGTGAACAGCATGATCGCCAAGATGAACACCACAACCACCGCGAAGTAGGTCCACAGCTCGTTCCGGGTGGGCCAGACCACCTTGCGGAGCTCGTCGATCACCTGCCGGAAGTACAAGGCGATACGGGAGAAGGGGCCACGCCTCTGCTTCCGCTTGCCCTTGGCGACGGTTGTATCGCTCATGCTTCTGCTTTCGTGATCCTCGGGGTCGACGGTCCGGTCACGCCCTGGTGGGCGAGAAGACGGAGCCGACGGGATCTCCCGACAGATCCGCCGTTCTCAGCAGGGCAGGCGGGACTCGAACCCACAACCGCCGGTTTTGGAGACCGGTGCGCTACCAATTGCGCCACTGCCCTTCAGCGGCAACCCATCTTGCCACATCGAGCGGCGAATGCCGAACTCCAGTTCCGTGGGCTGCGCCACGTCGGCGGTGCCGGCCCGCCCCCGGTATGAGAATCTCGCCACCTTGCGCCGCATAGCGGGACAGCGGCACCGCCCCACCATGGCGACATGAGACTATCGGCGCGTGAGTACTGCACCCATAAGTCGAGTCTCAGCCCGTCTGGCCGCCATCTCCCCGTCGGCGACCCTCGCCGTCGACGCCAAGGCCAAGTCCCTGCGCGCAGCCGGGCGCCCCGTTATTGGGTTTGGCGCGGGCGAACCGGACTTCGCCACCCCGGACTACATCGTCGCCGCCGCCGTCGCCGCGGCTCAGGATCCGGTTAACCACAAGTACTCCCCGGCCAAGGGACTGCCCGAGCTGCGCGAGGCCATCTCCGCCAAGACACTGCGCGACTCCGGCTATCTGGTCTCCCCCGAGGACATCCTGGTCACCAACGGCGGCAAGCAGGCCGTATTCCAGGCCTTCGCCGCACTCGTCGACCCGGGCGACGAGGTGCTGATGCCCACCCCCATCTGGACCACCTACCCGGAGGTAGTCGCCCTGGCCGGTGGCACCACCGTGGAGGTGTTCGCCGGCGCGGACCAGGACTACAAGGTCACGCTCGAGCAGTTGGAGGCCGCCCGCACCGAACGCACCAAGGTGCTGCTACTGTGCTCGCCGTCCAACCCCACCGGCGCCGTCTACACCGCCGCCGAACTCACCCACATCGGCCAGTGGGCGCTGGAGCACGGCATCTGGGTGGTCACCGACGAGATCTACGAGCACCTGCTCTACGACGACGCCCAGCCGGCACACATCGTTGCGCTCGTGCCCGAACTGGCCAACCAGACGGTGGTGCTCAACGGCGTCGCCAAGACCTACGCGATGACCGGCTGGCGCGTCGGCTGGATGATGGGCCCACCGACGTCATCAGGCGGCCACCAACTTCCAGTCACACCTGACCAGCAACGTCGCCAACGTCTCCCAGCGCGCGGCCATAGCCGCGGTGGGCGGAGACCTGTCCGCGGTCGCCCACATGCGGACCGCCTTCGACCGTCGGCGTCAGCTGATCGTATCCATGCTCTCCGAGATCGATGGCGTTCAGGTCCCCACCCCCAAGGGGGCCTTCTACGCCTATCCGAGCGTTGAGGCGCTGATCGGCAAGTCGCTGCGCGGGCACGTGATCGACTCCTCGGCTACGCTGGCCGAACTGCTGCTGGAGTACGCGGAGGTGGCCGTCGTGCCCGGCGAGGCCTTCGGCCCCTCCGGCTTCCTGCGCATGTCCTACGCCATGAGCGACGACGCCATCACCGAGGGTGTTGCCCGCATGCAACAGCTGCTGGCCGAGGTCGATTGAGTGCGACGCAAACGGCTACTGGCCGCGGCGATCGGCATGCTGGCCGTCATCGCCGCGGCGGCGGTCTACATGTTCTGGTGGCCACTGCCACAGGGAACACCGGAGCTTGCCCCCGAGGTAGAGGCGCTGCGCAGCCAGGCCACAAGCTACGTAGAGAATCAACCCGGCACAGGCGATGACTGGTCTCTAGTTCTCGGAACCGCGAATGCCGAGACCGTCTGGGTTCACTTCAGCCGAGGCGGTGAAGCAGTTCCGGATGCACGGATAGATGTTGGTTCTTCTGAGGAAGTACTCGGTTGCACCATCACCGTCCTGGAGTCCCACCCCAAGCGGTTATCAGGGAGAGGCCCTGGCTCCGCCACTAGCTCGGCGCTGATCGCCGTCCAGTGCCCCGAGAGCGCCACGCCCACTGCCACCGCACCCAACGCTCAGGATGAACCGACCGGCGCCCCGACGCCCTGACACACCCGCGGATAGCTTCTCTCGGCACCGCACCACGCCGGGTCGCTGCCGTCCTTCAGACGCGGAGCGTAGGTAAGGTTGGCAGCGTGACCGCAACGAGACGTTTTCACGCCAAACGGTACCTCGCAGCCGCGTTCGCGGTTCTTCTGATAGCAGGAATCGGCTTGTACGCGAACGCCCATTGGCTCCCATTGCCGCAAGGGACGCCCAAACTTTCGCCCGAGGTTGAGGCGCTGCGAGACCAGGCCAGAAGCTACGTTATGCTGCAGCCGGGACGCCACGGCACGGGAGATGCCGTGGAATGGGTGCTCGTCGTCACTTTTGTCAGCGAGAAGAATATCGGCGTCAATTTCTCTCGATCCGAGTCGGGCGACCTCGCGGACTCATACGAGAACGAGCCATATACGCTGATCCCAGTCGGCTCCTCTGCGAGGTGCTCGGCTGCACCATCACCGTCCTGGAGTCCCACCCCAAGCGGTCATCAGGGAAAGGCCCTGGCTCCGCCACTAGCTCGGCGCTGATCGCCGTCCAGTGCCCCGACGAGGCTCCGCCTGCTGTCGGCACAGATCCCACCACGCGGGATGAACCGGCCGACGGCACCGCCACACCCTAACTCGCTGACTCCTGCTCCTTCCTCAGGCGTGCAGACCGCGCAGCACGGAGTAGAACTCCGCCTTGCCCTCAAGCCCAATGCCCGGCAGCCCACCCGGCGACACGCGAGAGTCCACCACCTGGGCGTCGTCGGTAAAGCCGCCGGTCGGCTGGAACTCGCCCGGGTAGGACTCGTTGCCGCCCAGGTGCAGCCCGCCCGCGATGTGGAGTGAGAACTGGTGCCCACCGTGGGGGATACAGCGGCGCGAGGACCAGCCGTGGCGATCGAGTGTGTCCAGGACTCGACGGTACTCGGTCAGCCCATAGGAAAGCGCCGGGTCGATCTGAATGTAGTCGCGGTCCGGCCGCAGCCCGCCATAACGCAGCAGGTTGCGGGCGTCCTGCATGGAGAACAGGTTCTCGCCGGTGGCGATGGCCCCCTGGTAGCTCTCGGCCACCACAGCGTTCAGGGCGTAGTCGAGCGGGTCGCCGATCTCCTCGTACCAGAACAGGCCCAAGGGCTCCAGCGCGCGGGCGTACTCCAACGCGGTGTCCAGGTCGAAGCGTCCATTGACGTCTACAGCCAGGCGAGAGCCGTCGCCATCCAGGACGCCGTCGACTACCGCATCAATGCGGCGCAGGTCCTCATCCAGCGGGGCGCCGCCGATCTTCATCTTGACCACCCGGTATCCGGCGTCCAGTAAGCGACGCATCTAATCCTGCAGGTCGGTCAGGGTCTTGCCGGGCGCGTAGTAGCCGCCAGCGGCGTAGACAAAGACATCGGCGTCGGGACTGCCATCGCCGTAGTGGTCGGAGATCCAGCGGTACAGGGGGACACCGGCGATCTTTGCGGCCAGGTCGTGCAGTGCCATGTCCGCTACACCCACGGCGACCGAGCGCTCCCCGTGCCCACCGGGCTTCTCGTTATGCATCATCACCTCCCAGGCGCGCTCCGGGGAGAGGGCGCCATCGCCGTCGAGCAACTCGGCCTCAGGGGCGGCCAACAGACGGGGCAGCAACCGCTGTTCAAGAATCGCGGAGGCGTTGTAACGGCCGTTGGAGTTGAAGCCATAGCCGACCAAAGGCTTGCCGTCAACGATCACGTCACTGACGAGCGCCAGGATCGAGCAATCCATGGAACTGAAGTCGATGTAGGCGTTGCGTATCGGGGAACTGATCGGGATGGTGCCGACGTGAGCAGAGACGATCTTCATTGAACGTCCTTTGCATGCCGCGGGCTCGCGCATCCATCGTAGTCGCGCCGCTCAGGCCTCCACCTCGGCATCCTCCGGGACGGAGGTGAACTCCTCCCCGGGGCGACGCAGGTACGGGTCCTGCTCCAGGTAGGCCTTGGTCTCGCGGGCGATCAGGCCGGACAGCAGCACCAGGCCGATCAGGTTCGGAATGGCCATCAGCCCGTTGGCGATGTCCGCGAAGGTCCACACGTCGTCCAGGCTGGTGACGGTGCCCAGGAAGATCAGGACGGTGAAGAACAGGCGGAAGGGCAGCACTCCGTGCACGCCCACCAGCCGCACAATGCAGCGCTCGCCATAGTAGGCCCAGCCCAGGATCGTGGAGCACCCCAGGAAGATGAGCGCGACCGAGACGATGTAGTGGCCCCACTGCCCGGGCAGGCCGGTGGTGAAGGCGGTAGCGGTCATGGTGGCCGGATCATCACCCGTCCAGGCGCCGGTGGACAGCACCACCAGGCCGGTGCAGGTGACCACCACGAAGGTGTCGATGAAGGTCTGGGTCATGGACACCAGGCCCTGCCGGACGGGATGGTTGGTCTTGGCCGCGGCGGCGGCAATGGCGGCCGACCCCATGCCGGATTCGTTGGAGAAGATGCCGCGGGCCATACCGAACTTGATCGCCATGAGCATGGTGGAGCCGGCGAAGCCGCCCACGGCACCGTGCCCGGTGAAGGCATCCGCGAATACCAGTGCCAGTGCGGCGGGGATCGCCGTGATGTTGATGGCGAGGATGTACAGGCAGCCGCCGACGTAGAAAACGATCATCATCGGCACGAAGGCGGCGGTGACGCGCCCGATGGACTCGATACCGCCCAACAGCACGCCGCCGATCGCCACGGCCATGATGATGCCGACCAGCGCCGGATCCGCACCGAAGGAGTGCTCCAGCTGGGCGGCGACCGAGTTGGACTGGGTCATGGAGCCGATGCCGAAGCAGGCCAGCAGCGTGGCAACGGCGAAGAACACCGACAGCACGGTGCCCACGCGCCCTTTGATCGCATGTTGCAGGTAGTACTGGGGGCCGCCGGACTTCTGCCCGTTGGCATCGGTGGTGCGGAAGCGCACGGCGAGGAAGGCCTCGGAATACTTCGATGCCATGCCGAAGAAGGCGGTCACCCACATCCAGAACAGGGCGCCGGGACCGCCCAGGTGGATGGCGGTGGCCACGCCAATGATGTTGCCCACCCCGACGGTGGCAGCCAGTGCCGTCGTCAGCGCCTGGTAGTGGGAGATGTCGCCCTCGGCGGTGTCCGCCTCGCCGTCGCTGCGGTCCACGAAGGCGAAGCGCAGCGCAGGGAAGAGCTTGCGCAGCTGGACGGCGCGCAGCCGGATCGTCAGCCAGATGCCGGTGCCCAGCAGCAGGGGGATGAGCAGCCAGGGACCCCACAGGAAGTCATCGGCGGCGGTCAGGGCCTCGCTGAAACCGGCGGGCCGGGCCGCGGCGGGCGCCGCACCCAGTCCGGTGAGTGCAGAGATGGTGGGAGTAGCGGAGGACGTGGGGAACACGATTTCTGCCTTTCAGCCGGCGGGCACCGGCGCGGCCGCAGGTTACGCACTCGGACGGTTTCGGGCATGTAACTGTCCACAACGTGGCTACCTCCCCCTACCGGGCCGGAGAACGACGACGTCGACGCGCAGCTCGCTCCCGCTGCGGCATCGGGTCCCAAGCGCCCCACTCAATGGGCGCCGCGGCGCGCCTGTAGCTCCCGGCCCTGCGCCAGCCAGGACTCGGCGCGAGCCAGGCGCCCCTCGGCGTCGGCACGCCACGGTCCGCCGTCCTCCCGGCGTGCCCCGGCCACCAGCGACAACACCACGCCGGCGCAGCGGGCGCGCAGCGCCACCGGGTCCACCTGTTGCTCGGCCAGGGCCGTCCACGTCTCCAGCACGGGGCGCAGATGCGGGTAGGAGGCGGGCGCCAGGTGATCCAGCACGCTGACATGCCCGAGCAGACAAGCCAGGTCATCCACGCGCCGCCCGGGTCCGAGGGAGTCGACGTCGAGCAGACTCGCTACTCGCTCTCCCTCCATGAGCACGTTCGCCTCATAGAAGTCACCGTGTACGGGCACCACCGGCCCGGGGTCCGAGGCGGCCATCAACTGTTCGACGCCCTCGGCGACAGCGCGGGCGCGGGCCAGGTGCTCGGGCAGGACGGTGGCGGCGGCGTGCGCGTAGTGACGGGCGCGCTCGGACCAGGCGGGGTGGGCCGCCAATTGCACGGCAGCGGCCGGCAGGGAGTCCAACAGGCCCGTCAGCCCCTGGAACACGCGGGCGGCCTGGGCCTCATCCATGCCTCGCGACAGCAGCCCGGACAGGGGTACGCCCCGGCCGGTGGACAGTAGCACCAGGCCGTCCGCATCATCGCGCAGCACGTCCGGCGCGGGTACGCCGGCCGCCCGCAACATGCGGTGCCGCTCGGCGAAGGCGGCGGACTGGCCGGGGCGCAGCACCTTGGCGTAGGCGGTGGAGGAGTCCGGGTAGGTCACGCGCACGACGGCGCGGCGGGTGGGCCGGTAGGCGACCATGGTGGCCTTGACCGGGGAGCCCAGCCGCTGGGACAACAGCGAGGGCGTGCAGGCGACCGCGAGCGCCGGCAGCTCCGGATCGGCCGGGTGCCGCCACACATGCACGATCGGTCCGTCTCCGCCGGTGGGGGCCACTCGGGTCAAACCGGCAGCCTGCGGGTTGGACAGCCGCGCGGTGGTGGCACACAGGTACTCGGTGGCGCGCGATCCATCCGGGCGGGCGACGACGGCGGTGTAGCCGACCGAGACGCCGGCGCCGGGCCGGTGGTGCACCGAGTGGACCTCCCAGCTCATAAGCTTTTGGCCGGCGGGAGCGAGTGCCGCGGCCAGCACGGAGGCGGCGCGCGGTCCGGTGAGCAGGGCGACCTCCTCGGGCTCGTGACCGGCCATGACGCTGCTCATGGGAACAGTCTGCCTCACCGCGCCGTGACCTGGTGCGCCTGTGGGCGGGCCGACTGGGTGTGGCGGGAGCAGGTGGTGGCACAATCCCGCCATGCGCGACCTCGCCGCCCTGCCCAAGGCGCACCTGCACCTGCACTTCACAGGCTCCATGCGCCTGGAGACGCTCGTGGAGCTGGCCTCCTCCGCCCACGCCCGGCTGCCGTCGTCATTCCTGGAGGGAGACCCGCTGCACGTGCCCGCGGATCACCGCGGCTGGTTCCGCTTCCAGCGGGCCTACGACACAGCCCGTCACCTGGTGGTCACCGAGGAGATCATGCGCCGCATCGTGCTGGAGGCGGCGCTTGACGACGCCGCCGAGGGGTCGCGCCGGCTCGAGATCCAGGTGGACCCGACCTCCTACGCCCCCTTCGTCGGCGGCATCACCCCCGCCTTGGAGATCATCCTCGACGCCGCCAAGCAGGCCACCATCCTGTCCGGGGTCGAGGTGGCCGTGATTGTGGCCGCCTCCCGCATGCGTCACCCGTTGGAGGCCCGCACGCTGGCACGCCTGGCCGCCCGCTATGCGGGCGACGAGCCGGGCACCGTCGTCGGCTTCGGGCTGTCCAATGACGAGCGCGCCGGTGAAACGGCCTCCTGGGGTCCGGCCTTCGCCATCGCGCGCCGAGCCGGACTGGCCTCGCTCCCCCACGGCGGGGAGCTGCTGGGGCCTGAACACGTGCGCGACGTCGTCTCCGCGCTGGGCCCAACCCGGCTGGGGCATGGGATCCGCACCAGCGAGGAGCCGACACTGCTGGACGCAGTGGCAGCGGCGGGCATCAGCCTGGAGGTGTGCCCGGCGTCGAACGTGTGCCTGGGCGTGTACCGGGAGCCCGGCGACGTGCCACTGCCGGCGCTGCTGGAGCATGGCGCCCAGGTGGCGCTGGGAGCCGACGACCCGCTGCTGTTCCAATCCCGGCTGGTGGACCAGTACCAGATCGCCCGGGATTTGGGCCTGGACGACGCCGCTCTCGCGGAGTTGGCGCGCGGCTCCATCCGCGCCTCGCTGGCATCGCCGTCCTCCAAACGGGAGTGGTTGGCGCAGGTGGACGCCTGGCTGGCGGCGGACGGCTGAAACCCGGGTCGGCGGGTCAGCGGCGCACGCGGACGGCCGAAGCTCGAGCTACCCGGCTTAGAAGCCGACGTGTACCGGCTCAGGAACAAGCGTGACGCCGAAACGCTCACGCACTCCGGCGACGACGGCGTCGCGCAGTTCGGCCAGGTCGGCGGCGCGGGCGTGACCGCGGTTGGTCAAAGCCAGCACGTGCTTGGTGGACAGGCTGGCGGCGGGCTCCGGCCCGGCTGCCGGCAGGGCGAAGCCCTTGCCGAACCCGGCGTGGTCGATCAGCCAGGCGGCGGAAGTCTTCACCAGCCCCTCGACGACGGGAGCCTGCCGGGTGCCCGCCACCGCCTGGGAGTGGTCGGTGACCGGGAAGCGGGGGGCATCGCCGGGCAGGGCGTCGGCCTGGGCCCGGGTGAGGATCGGGTTGGTGAAGAAGGAGCCGGCGGACCAGGTGTCGTGGTCGGCGTCGTCCAGAACCATGCCCTTGGAACGGCGCAGTTCCAGTACCGCTTCGCGCACGGCACGGGCGTCCACCCGCTCGCCCACCTCGACGCCGAGGGTGCGGGCCAACTGGACGTAGGCGATGGGGGCGGACAGCGAGGCGGTGCGCACGGAGAAGGTCACCGCCAGCACCACCCAGCGCCCGGTGGGGCCCCAGGTGCGGCCGCCGCCGATGGCAGCGTCGCTCAGGGAACGCTTGAGGGCGGAATCGCGGTAGCTCAAATGCAAGCGGGCCAGCGGCAGGTGGACGGGGCGGTCGGTGGCGCGGTCCCAGGCGCGCACGGAGGCGAGCAGCTCGGCGACCTCCGCGCCGTAGGCGCCGATGTTCTGCACCGGGGCGGCGCCGACGGTCCCGGGGATCCCGGACAGGGGCGCGAAGCCCGCCCACTGGTTGGCGATGGCCTCACGCACCAGATCGTCCCACGTGGTGCCGGCCGTGGCGGTGAACTCCACACCCCCACAGCGGTCATCAGCGGACAGGGTGACCTGCTGGCGGGCGTCACGCACGACCACGCCGTCGAAGCCCGTGTCGGCGGCCAGGATGTTGGAGCCACCGCCGATTACCAGCACGGGGGTGCCTGCGGCGTCGGCCTGCCGGACGGCGTCGATGAGCTCGGTCTCGGTGCGCGCCTCGACGTAGCTGCCAACCCGGCCGCCTACCCGCAGGGTGGTCAGCTCGGCCAGGGTCGGAACGGCGACGCCGGCCGCTCCCAACGGGCGAGCGAGGGCGGGGACGGGTGCCGGCCAGTCGGCGGGGTCGGAATGCACGGACATGGGCGTGGCGCACGCCTCGGTGCCGGACAGCAGTTCGGGTGCGCTCAGGCCAAAACGGCCGGCGTCGGGGACTTGTGACATGGAGGCTCCGCTCGGGTCGTGTTTGCAGGAGCAGGACGAACAGCCGATTTACGGCCCACAACAACTGCGCCCGGGGAACGGGCCCCGGGCACAGGTCACTTCACTTCTTGTTGCGACGCTGGTGACGCGTCTTACGCAGCAGCTTGCGGTGCTTCTTCTTGGCCATGCGCTTGCGGCGCTTCTTGATAACAGATCCCATTGAGGCTCCTCGTTGTTGTTCGTGCCGGCACGCTCACACGGGCTTACCCGCCAGGGCGGCTGGCGACCAGACGTCGGACAGGCGAACCGGGTCCGACCACACTGTGACTAGGGGATTGTAGCGGGTATCAGGAACCGGTTGAGGCGGAGTCCTCGTGTCCCCAGTCACCCAGTCCGGCCGCGAGGTACTGCTGAACCGCACGCTCGGGAACCCGGAAGGAGCGCCCGACCTGCATGGCGGGCAGATCACCGGAGTGGACCATGCGGTAGACGGTCATCTTCGACACGCGCAGCATGGCCGCCACCTCCGCCACGGTAAGGAAGCTGGGGGCGCCCGAGGCGCTAGGAGGTGTCGAGATGCCCGGTGCCATGGCTATTGGTGTCCTGTCGTCAGGTCGGAGTGAACGCGCACAGCCGTCGAGACGGAACACGACGGCGGCGCGATCTGATACAACACCAATATAACCTGTGTCTCAACTGTCGCACAGGATGTTTCCTCCCCCATTTGTCACGGGCGCCGCATCTCACACATTTGTCGCACCGGCAGCGGGCATCACCGCCCGGCTTCTGTCCGGGACGGGCCGCAATGGCCCACAATGGCCCCGTGTCCTCTTCCGCAAGCCCCGACTCCGGAGCACATCACTCGCCGTCGTCGCCCGCAAGGGGCGCACAGGCCGGGGCCGGGCGCGTCGGTTCCGCGCGCGACGCGGACCGTCTGAGCGGGTGGAGCAGGCATGCGGCGGATGCGGCGCTGATGGGGACGGCCGAGCCTACGGATCCCAGCCGCCCGGCCGCCCCGGATGAGTTTGCTCGGCAACTTGCCGCCCAGGAGGACGTCCGCGGTATCCGGGGGCTGCTGGCGCGTCTCGGACTGCGCAGCCGCTTCGACCGCATCGCCCGTTTCTCCCCGGCCCGCTTGGCGGTCACCGTCTTCGCCGTCATTGTGACCGGCATTGCGGCCCTGCTCAGCCTGCCGATCGCCACCGCGAGTGGCGAGCGCGCTCCCTTCGTGGACGCCCTGTTCACGGCGACCTCGGCCGTGTGCGTTACGGGACTAACCACCGTGGACACAGCTACCTACTGGTCGCCGTTCGGACAGGTTGTCATCATCGTTGGCGCCGCGATCGGCGGTCTGGGCATCATGACACTCGCCTCACTGCTGTCCTTCGCGGTCTCCCGCCACCTGGGGCTGACGCAGCGCATGCTCGCCGCCTCGGAGAACATGTCGGGCATGGGCGACGTCATATCGCTGCTGCGTGCCGTCGCCTACACCGCCTTCGGCGTCGAGGCCGTGCTCATGGCAGTGCTGCTGCCCCGCTTCCTGACCCTGGGGCTCGACCTCGGCCACGCTGCCTGGTACGCGTTCTTCATGGCGCTGTCGATCTTCAACAACGCCGGATTCGTGGTCATGCCGGAGGGGTTGGCCCCCTACGCCAACGACTGGTGGGTGGGGCTGCCGATCGTACTGGGCACCTTCCTGGGCGCCATCGGCTTCCCGGTGATCCGCGACGTCGTGCGCCACCGGCGTCGTCCCCGGCAGCTGACGCTCCACTCCAAGCTCACGTTGACCACCTATACGGCCCTCAGCGTGTTCTCCGCCGTCACGATCGGCGCCTTTGAGTGGAACAACCCCAATACCTACGGAGCACTGCCCACCAGCGGCCGCATCCTGACCGCGCTGGTCAACAGCGTCAACGCCCGTTCCTCCGGGCTGTCGACCATCGCACCGGAGCACATGCACGAGTCCACCTGGCTGCTTCAGGATGCGCTCATGTTCATCGGCGGCGGTTCGGCGTCGACGGCCGGCGGCATCAAGGTGTCCACCTTCGCGGTGCTGGTGCTGGCGATTCTGGCCGAGGCGCGCGGCGATCAGGACATTGAGGCATTCGGCAGGCGCATCACCCTGTCCACGGTCAGGCTGAGCGTGGCCGTGGCGTTCATCGGGGCGAGCATCGTCGGCGTGGCCTCGCTGCTGCTGCTGGAGCTGACCGATCTCACTCTGGATCGCATCCTGTTCGAGGTGATCAGCGCCTTCGCCACCGTGGGCCTGTCCACCGGCATTACACCGATACTGCCGCCCGGCGCCAAATACGTGATCATCGTGCTGATGTTCATCGGACGCGTGGGCACCATGACGGCCGCCTCGGCCCTGGCGCTGCGCGAGCGCCGCCGCGTGATCCGCATGCCCGCCGAGCGCCCCCTCATCGGCTGACGGCCCCACCTCGGCCGCTCAGCATGTCCGCCAGGGCGCGGGCGGTGGCGGCGACGTCGTCGTCGAACCGTCCCGACTCGCCCGTAACGATCTGCTGGACCAGCAGGCCCATGGCCGCGTTGTGCACGACGGCGGCGGCCGCCCCCAGGTCTGCACCCGGCGCGATGTCACCGCGCTCCTGCCAGCGCCCGAGGATTCCGGCGATCTCGGCGCGCACGCGGGCGTAACGCTCGGCGTTGATGGCCCGCAGGTCCGGCTGCTGCACCAACTCCGCCCAGATGGCGACTTGGAGCTCGGCGCGACCGGTCTCGCCCTGCTTGTACTTCCAGGCCTGTTCGACGGCGTCCACGAAGGCCGCTTCGAACGGCGGGAGTTCCTCCGCCGCGGACAACTGCGTCACCCACTCGACCACGGGATCGACGGCCTGGCCGAGGACCGCACGGATCAAAGACTGCTTCCCCTCGGGGAAGTACCGGTAGACGGTGCTGGAGGACATGCCGGCCTCGGCGATGATCTCATCCATTGAGGCGCCGTCGAAGCCGCGCCTGGCGAAGCAGGCCTCCGCCGCGGCCACGATGCGGGCGGTTTGACGGTCTCGGTAGGACTGGGTGACGCGCGGCATGCGGCCAGGATATGGCGCGACGGCGTCGGCCCGCCCTGCACATACCACCCCTCCATAAATCGAGATGACCGTTTTGACATGGCGCCCCGACCGGGATTAGTTTCAACGAAACAGCAACGATCATTTTCCTTAGGGGGCTCGATGGCCCGCTCCCACGCATTCGATCTCCATGCCACGCCCTTGGGCGCGCCAGCGCTCCCGGTGTCCACCGACCAGGCTTTTCAGGCCACCCGTTGGGCGGAGCTGATCGGTCCGCACGCAATCGAGGAGGTCCGCGCCTTGTCGCCAATGCCACGCACAAACGCCGGCTGGGTCAGGGCGTACCTGTACCTGGCGCGCGGCGCCCGGGCGGTGGGCAGGGAGTTCGACGCCGTCGTCTATGAGCGCGCCGCCCAGTTCTTCATGCCCGGCGCTGACCCGCGCCGTCTGGTGAACCGGACGCTCGCAGTCGTCAGCAGGCGGCCCGTCATCCAATGGGGATTGGAACAGGGGATGCGGGTGACCGGCACCGATTCACCGGCACAATTCCTACGGTTCACTGGGCGGCTGCACACCCGGGACGTGTCCGCGCAGGTGCGCGGGGATGTGCTGTTGCTCGCCGGAGCGTGAGACCAGTACGTGCCCCTGACCCAATTGCCACGGCAGGTGCGCACTCTGACAGCGGCCCGTTCGGTTACCACCCAGATGTTCACCGAGGCCGAGGGATGCGCCTCGCACTGCCAGGTCGGGAACCTGGGCCTGGCACTGCGCACCATTCTGGCCTGGGAGGAACCGCTTCTCCCCCACCCCACAGGGCCGCCTCGGTGCGGCTCGTCGTCGCCACGCTCCGCTTCGGGCTGGATGCGCTCCACATTGTCGAGGTTCTGAGCGAACCGCCCTAGGTCGAAGTCTGCATCGGCATTGCGAACCAAGTTCAGCAGCTCCTTGTCACTGTACCTGCCGGACCGCCGGATCGTGTCCACGTCGAGATAGTCGCGGGTCTCGGCCCGCGAGAACAAGGCGCCCAACTTGTTACCCACCGCATCCTCGATGGCGAGCACGGGCCCCACCTCCAGCCGCACAGGCGGGTGAGCCCGCCAATCCACGCCCAGATCCATGTCGGTACTGTGTCCTTGCGCACTGATGATGGCGAGCTGGGCGAATGCGTCCTGGCGGCGGCGAGTATCAACGCTATAGCCGGCCGCGCGCAGCGCGGCGATAATCCGGTCAAGCGCCGCGCCGAACCGCGCGTGTTCCTGCTGGACGGTGAACAGGTCTACGTCCTCTGTAGGCCGGTTGATCAACCCATGCTCACGGATAGCGCCCGAGCCAGCCAAGGCGAAGCCGGCCTCGTCGCCGGCGGCCTCCAGGGCCAGGCGCGCGATGCGCCGCTGCTCCTCCTGGTCACCGCTCACACGGCCGCCCGAAGCTGGGGGAACCGTCCCTCCCACAAGACGCGCACGGCCGGGTCCATGTTCAGGATGGGCCACGTCTCAATGAGCCGATCCCGGTTCATCAAGCGGCCCTGCTCGTCAGCAGTCCCCTCCGCGAGCAGCGCTTGGTAGGCCATACGCCGCCAGCCCAGGTTCGACACATCCACACCGAGCCGATCCGCCTGCCAGCGCACAGAGTGAGGCAGGTCAATGAGCCCGTCATAGGGCCCACGCAGCTCGTCGAGCGACGCGGGCGCGTCATAGGGCTTGACGTCGCGGAACCGCACGCGAGTCGCTGTTACCTCAGCCATGGCCCGTCTCCTTTCATCTCACCATCAGCTTACCCGGCCAGGTCGAAAACGGTCTATTGTTGGTTTCGGTTTTGGCGGGGTTTTTGACCACCCTTCCACCGTCAACCTCTACGCGGATCACACGACGTTCCGTCGACCGGTACAAAAACGATCATTTATGGGCGATCGCCACGAGAGTGCGACACGCCGCGTCGCAGCCGCCCGAAAATGTCGCCCGGAACCAAATTGACCCGAGCTGCTCTTTGACCGTTGTGGGCGACGTCGTAGAATGAAGGTTGGACCGTTGGGGAGAGGGAAGCTCTGTTATGGCTGAGAAGTTCGATGTTGAGTATCGGTGGCCTGAGCTATTTGAGCAGCTTGATCAAGTTCAGCGGCGTGCCGTTGTGCAGTCGCTTGCCAGTGCGTGGCACGAGGGTTGGGTCCCGAACCGTGAGGACGTGGAGAACCTGACCGACTATGCGCGGGGCGCGATCGATATGAGTGAGTACCGCCGGCGCGCCCATGCCGCTGCTCGTCGTCGTGCCGCCCGTCGCGGGGCGCTTGCTGCTGTGCGCTGATGGTGTTCGATACCTGGGAGTCGTACTTCTATGCTGAGACTTACGACCCCAGTACGGGGCAGGGGACTCTGCGTAACCTGTTCGACGAACGTGACCCAGTACTGCTTAGGGAATTGGAGTATTCCGAGACTATCCAACGGCAGCGTGAGTCGAAGATCTTTTCCTCCTTCTCTGACGTCCGCACTGGCGAGATTGACCGGTACCTGGCCGACGTGCATCGTCTTGTTGAAGGCACTAGTTGGATGCGGCTTGACCGTGGCGGCTTCGCGCGAGCCGGCGCCGAGGTATTCGCCTACCTGAACCAGGCCCACCCGTTCCGCGCGAGCAGTGGTCGCACGTCCAAGGTGTTCATGGAGCATGTGGCCGAGCAGTCGTGCTTTACGCTCGACTTCGGTCAGGTGAGTCCCGAGGTGTGGAACCAGGCCAGCATGCTGTCCGGGCCTGACTTGAGGCGCTACGAGCCTGTGTCCGATTCACTTGTGTCAGTGTTCGTTGCCATCGCGTAGCCGCGCACGACTGTGGTCTTGGCGCGCGACACCCGCACTGTTGACCAATCCCGTGTGCCCGAGGGACGGCGGGCGGCGACTAGGAAACGCCTGGGGGGGAGCAGATCGGCCGTCGCTTGGCTGTGGGCCATCAGCGTCCTGATGGTGGCGGGGATGTTCCGTATAGGGATTTGGGGCGGTCGAGGTGAACGTAGTCGGGTATGCGCGGGTGTCGACGGCGGATCAGAGCCCGGACGCGCAGGTCGATGCGTTGCGTGTGGCGGCGTCGTTTGCGGAGTTTGAGCGCGATCTGGTGCGCGAGCGTACACGTGAGGGCCTGGCGGCTGTTCGTGCGCGTCGTCGTGTTGGTGGTCGGCCGACCATGATGACTCCGCAGGTCCGTGAGGCGCGGCGTATGCGTGATCCAGAGCGGTACTTAGGACTTAGTTACTCGTGACAGGTTGGGTGCCGTCGTGGCACCGTGAGGTAGGTACCTACGAGCTGAGGAGGACAGAGCGGCGGGAACGGCGTGGCTGCTGGTCGGTCGCATCCGCGACGCTCGGCTCTGACCGTCGGCGTGACGGGAGTGCGACGGCGCGCTCGGTCTTAGTGAGCTTGAAGATCTTTGCTGCCTCGGCGCGTGAGACGTCGTCGGCGTCGAGCAGGGCCTTGCCCGCTGCAGCGCGCGTCGTCGAGATCGAGATGCCTGAGGCTCTCCCTGGTGGGTGCCGGCGTGCTGCTCGCGCAGTGTCGCCGAGAGCTATGGGTGCGGGTCGCCTCAGGCGGCGAAGAACCAGGAGCTTACGCGCATCCACAGTTCCAGTGAGGTCATGTGCGCCAGAACCAACTCCTCGGGCAGGTCCGAGGCCGCTACTTGGGCGACCACCTCGGGCGCGGCACCGCCGTCGAGAGCCGTGGCGACGGACTTGGGGATCAGTTCGTAAAGGCATTCGGGGACGGACAGAGTGGTCAGGGAGCCCACGACCTCCCAGCCGCCATCTCGTGGTGTGCTCGTGGAGATCAGCGAGAGTGTCCACTGGCCGCTGGCGAACCCGTCCGTGAGCGGTGTGGGCCCACCGAGCTGTCCCGGCTCCCCGCCACGATCGAGCTGGCGTGCGATACGGGCGAATTCCTCGGCGAGGGCATCCAAGTCCCCGGAGTCGATGAAGCTGTACACCGACTGCGGCAGGATGCGCGGCCCTAGGTCGATATTATGGCGCGGCCGTACATCAAGCAGCTGTACGAAGGCGGAGGGCACCTCGCACCCATCGAGACCGTAGACGTGATACCCGTCCGGCTCGTGCTTGACGATGGTCGCGCGCTCCGGACCTATCCATGCCTCAGCGCGTTGCCCTGGACGCGCGGGCGAGAAGCGGGCAACGTCAAGGTGCCGGGTGGCCCCGGCAACGCCGTGCAGGGCAGGAGCCGCGGACGGCGTGATGCCCTGATCGTCCAGGACTCCGCTGCGCCGCAGCCGCCGGGCAATGCGGTCTTTCGGGATGCGCCCTCCCATCGCCACGGCGCGCAGGGACAGCCATTCCGCATCGCCGAGGATCAACACCGGAGTGTATCCGCTCGTCTCCAGCCGCGCCATCAGATCTCCTCCAGTGTGACGATCATGGCCAAGAATCGCTCCACCGCCGTGCCGCAATCACGGGTGGAGCAGGAGAACGTAGCGGTGAACCCCCGCCGCGAGGTCTCGCTCACCCAAGTCCATTGCAGGGCGGTGACCGAGACGGTGTCCTGGATGTAGACGCCGGAGCGCAGCAGGCCGGGCCCGACGGGCTCCCACTCGGCGATGTCAATCAGTTGGAAACCGGGTACGGAATTCATGAGCTGCGTGGTTGAGTCCCGGAACCAGTTCTCCGCCGAGACATCCTCGGGCAGCTCTGCGACGGTTATCACGCAGTTCTCGGCGAAGCGGGGGCTGTCCGGCCGCTCGGCACAGATCAGGTCCACATGCCCCGCCTCGCCGGGGGCGGTCTCAGCACCCGGGACGCCGGGAATGCCAGCGGGGTCCAGCTGAACCCAGCCGGCGGGCGCGGATACCTTTACGAAGCTGCCCGCGAATTCCTGGGGCAGGTCGGGGTTGGACCTTGAACTCATGCGTCATCTCCTGGAGAGTCGGGGAAAGAGTCCGTAGTTGCCGAGTCGAAGGGCCCATTGACACAACCGGCTGCCGATCCGGAAGGCCCTCCCGGCTCCAGGCGGGAGGTGTCGCGCCAGACATTGGCCTCCGCGAGCCGCTCGCGCCGGCGCCGACGCCGCCACTCCACATGCCACTCCGGATACATCCACGCCGGCAAAGAAACCGGCAAAAAACTCACCAATCCGACCAGCACGAAGAAAAAGCCAGCGAAGCCCAACACCGTCCCGAACACCGAGTCCGCTATCACGGGCACTCCCAGCGGACAAGCACACAAAAAAGCCAGGGCAGTGGCCGGAATCGTGAGCGACAAATTGTTCTTGACTCCCATCTGCGCACTGATCTCCCGCGCAAACTCACCCGGCCCGGTGTCGGTAAACATCGCCAACACCCAATAGACGATTATCGACAGACTGAACCCGAACACGCCGACAGCCCCCCACATGGCACTCACCTCCTTTCACTCACTTCACCCAAATAACTTACTCCATCCCT
This sequence comes from Actinomyces ruminis, assembly GCF_002154335.2. GTDB lineage: Bacteria > Actinomycetota > Actinomycetes > Actinomycetales > Actinomycetaceae > Actinomyces > Actinomyces ruminis. Next base: position 45,517 of record NZ_MTPX02000041.1, on the reverse strand, counting down.
CATTAATCCTATCGCCGAGCCATTTTCCCGCGGCAGACCCAGCTATCCCTCCGATCGCTCCACCAACAATACCGCCCACAGCAACCCCAACCGGGCCTCCAACGGCACCAACGGTCATACCTACCTGGGCACCAAACCATGCTCCGCCGTAAGCGCCTGCCCCCTGCGTAACTGCCTGCGTGCCAGCACATGCAATCTTCTCTCCCTCACCCATTGAGGGGTTGGCCGAGTCCTTCTGGTACTGTTCGTACCCACCAACAAAGCCAGAGAATACGGCTGCACCAATACCTATGCCCTTGGTGACACGAGCCGCTTTTCCGGCATACTGCTGTACCTTCCACGCGGTGGTTCCACGGGTGTAGGGCTTGTTTACCCAATTCGTGGTCTTGGTCTCGGCCCACAGGGTCTCCAGCAATCCCATCTTGGAACGGTCCACCGCCGCCATGAATCGCCCCGCACCCGGATGACCCTTCGGGTAGCGCGGGCGGAACACGGAGATCGCTCTGATCGTCGCCCATTGAGCACCGTTCGCAACACCGTCGGCAATGTCTGCCGTCTTGGATACGCCGCTCGAATCCCAGGTGGGGATGAACTGGTCCCGGAACCACTCCCCCACGCTCTTGAGCGAGTCGCAGGCGGAGATGAGCGTATCGTGCGCCGTCGACTCATCGGCACGAATGAGGGACAGCGTCGAGGAGAGCGAATCGTAGGTTGCCTTCTTGGTGGCGTAGTCCGCGTCGGAGTCGTCATCCACTGGTTCTTGGATGGTGCTGCCGGATACCGTCAGCCCGGCAGCCGTCGCATCGGCGATCACGTCTGCGAGCCGGTTCTTCACCGAGTCCATGGAGTAGCCGAAGTCGTCGAGCGCCTTGGACAGGGACGTGGCGTCGGAAGAGGCATCGTCGAGGTCCGAGCTCTGGGTGCTCAGCTTCGACAGCGCCGCATTCGTGGACTCGCTGAAGCAATCGGAGGCAATCGTCCTGCGTGTAGCGGCGACGTCGTCGGAGGCATCCGAGACCGTCGTCGAGATCGTGTTCAAGCTCCGTGCGGCATTCCACGCTCCGGAAGGCTCGGTGATCACCCGCGCGTCGAGAGACATCAGTGATCACCAGCTGAGGGCGTGGCCGAGGCGGCGTCCTCGTCCGTGTTGCGAAAGTCCGAGGCGGTCGTCCTCAGACCACTGGCCGTTGTGTGCAGCGCGGAGGCCGCACCCGAGGTCTTGGAGGACAACCGACTCAGCGCCGTTGACACCGCGGACGACGAACGGCCCACATCAGGGTCTGCCGGAAAGGAGGCATCCTCAAGGTCCCCGGCAACATCATCAAGCGTTCCAGCCGCATGATCGAGGGTCTCGGGGTTGATATACATAGTTCCGGTGCTCACGCAGTCATCTCGTTGCCGGTCAACGGACCAATCACGAGCAACACCGTGATGCTACTGCGACCCAATGTCAATTGGAGGGACTCCTGAGCAATCTTCGTCACGTTGCCTGTACCAGTGACCGGGCTCAGCGGAGGGGACTACCGTTGGGTGCAATGCCCGCTCGGTGACGTTCGCCGTGCATCGCTCGCTATCATTCGCTGAGTATCCATACATCGCCATTGAGGACTCATGCCTGACCGCTCCGCCTACAACGACTCGACCCTGGTGATCGGGCTCGGCCGCTTCGGCTCGGCCATGGCCGCCACGCTGGACCGCCTGGGCCGGGAAGTCCTGGCGGTCGAGAGAGACCCTGTCATCGTGCGCCAGTGGACCGGACGCATCCCACTGGTGGAGGCGGACGCCACCGACATGGAGGCCCTGGAGCAGCTGGGAGCCACCGAGTTCGGAACCGCGGTGGTGGGCGTAGCGACCTCCCTGGAGGCGAGCGTGCTGATCACCGGAAACCTGGTGGACCTGGAGACCCCGCAGATCTGGCGAAGGCCGTCTCCCGCCCGCACGGCCGCATCCTGCGGCGCATCGGCGCCCACCACGTGGTCTACCCGGAGTTCGACGCCGGGCAGCGCGCCGCACACCTGGTATCCGGCCGCATGCTGGACTACATCGAGATGGAGAAGGGCGGCTTCACCATCGTCAAGATGCGTCCGCCCGCCGAGCTGCACGGCTTCACCATTGGCGAGTCCAAGATCCGCTCCCGCTACGGCGTGACCGTCTTCGGCCTGATGAGCCCGGGAGAGCCCTTCGAGTACGCCACCCCGGCCACCCTGGTCTCCCCCGACGACGTGCTCGTGGTGGGCGGGGACGCCATGCTCCTGGAGCGCTTCGCCAACCGCAACTGATGCGGCACGTGAACGCTCACGGCTGGCATGGGAAGGCACCAAAATGCATCGCCGACGCCAACGTCACCTTGCTCGTGAACCTGGTGCGTCTCGCGGAACCTTGACTACAACCGCCTCGTCACGGCTGAGTCTTGGTCCTCCAACGAGCAGTTCACCGCCAAGTGACGCTGCTACATCAATATCAAGATCCCCATGTCCACGCGAGGTAAGTGTCCAGTAGTCCGCGCCTTCTCCGCGCCGCACAGCAGCGACCGCCTCTCCCCGAAGAGGCTCCGGCAGATCGGGTGAGACACCCGCAGCGTGCGCCAGCTCACCCAGTAACTCCCTCAACGCCTCATCAGACAACTTCGTAGACACATACGTTGCTGATCCTTCCCCTACCTGGCGGCGCGTGACTGCGGCTCCGCCGGCCTCGATGCCAGCGAGTGCGTTGGCATCGGTGGCAGCATAGGACCGCAGGACGGCGACGTTGTCACAGGTTACCGATACGTTTTCGCACCATGTTCCCGCATGGGTGGTCTTACCCTCGCGGTCAGTAATATCGACGGTGTCCACGGGTAGAAGCGGGCGGAACTCGTCCACACGCACACCGAGCAAGTCGCGCAGTGCACCCGGATAGCCGCCTAGGTATACGCGCGCGTGCTCATCGGCAATACCGGAGAAGTACGTCGTCACCAGGTGGGTACCGTTCTCAACGGCATCTTGCAGCCGCGCAGCGAGCGATAGCGGGACGAGGTGCAGAAGTGGAGCAACAAGCAGATCGTAGTGGCCGAGGTCGTTACGCGGATTAATGACATCGACTCGCACGCCGAGATCCAGCAGTCGCGAGTACCAGCGCACAAGCTCTTCCCGGTACTCCCACCCGGATGACGGTAAGGAGTCGCCGCGCAGCACGAACCATGATTCATAGTCAAAAACGAGACCCACTCCGGCAGGCAGGCTAGCTGTCCCAGCAACGTCGCGGAGAGCGCGAAGGTCCTCCCCCAAAGCGACGACCTCCCGATAAACCCGCGAATTGCGTCCAGCATGCGGAACCATCGCCGAGTGGAACCGCTCACCCCCAGCATCTGATGCACGCCATTGGAAGTAGCAAATGGCGTCGGCGCCGTGCCCAAGGTGAGTCAGGGCATCTCGCTCGAGCTGCCCCGGTCGTTTCGCAGTGTTAACACGGCGCCAGTTAACGGCACTGGTTGCGTGCTCCATCAACCACCATGATCGGTGATCGGCAAGAGCGCTTGTAGCGGATGCAGAGAAGGCCAACTCATCGATCATGCCTTCGCCTGGCATGAGGTAGTGATCGTTGGAGATGAAGTCGACGTCTTCCGCCCAGGCAGAATAGTCGATGTCCTTGTAGTTCGCGGCGACCATGAAGTTGGTCGTCACTGGGACACCGGGACTGAGCTCACGAAGAACTGCGGTCTCGGCAGCGAGGTGGTCACGTAGGGCATCGCCGCTGAACCGCCGAAAATCGAGCACCTGACCGGGGTTGTTCTGGGCGCCGGCACGCACGGGGGTCAGAATCTCGCTCCACTCGGAATAATGCTGCGACCAAAACGCAGTCCCCCAGGACTTGTTCAACGCATCGAGGTCTCCGTACCTCCTTCTTAGCCACTCACGGAATGCCGCTGTCGCATCGTCGGAATGGTCGAACACATTAGCCCCACCCAACTCGTTATTGACGTGCCAGGCGACAACGGCGGGGTGCCTACCGTAACGAGTTGCAAGTTGGCGAGTCACCTCGAGAGCGTAGCGCCGAAACACCGGTGAAGTAGGACGCCAGTGCTGTCGTCCCCCCTGGTTGACTACTTCCCCAACACGCGTGATTGGCAATATCTCTGGGTGCTTGCGAGTCAGCCAGGCGGGCGGCGACGCCGTCGAGGTGGCCAGGTCGATGTCGATACCGGCCGTGGCAAGGCGGCCGATGATGTCGTCCAACCAGTCGAAGTCCCACTCGTCTTCCCTTGCTGCAAGCGCGCCCACGAAAAGACGGCAAGGGTGACCACCGTGACCCCGGCCTCCTGCATCAGGACGATGTCTTCGTCCCACACCTCGGGAGGCCACTGCTCGGGGTTGTAATCGGCACCATAGTGGATCGTTCCTCCCCTGGTTGGCCGACGCGGGGCGCGTGATGAACTGTTCCCACTCACAGCACACCCCTGAATGAAAAGCGGTGCTCGAGGCGGCCATCGGGCAACATGTGTTGGGGCTTGGGGCGGGCACCCCATGAGTCGTCGCCGGCCACTCCGCGACGCATCAAAGCTGGCCGGACCGTCGTGCGGTCTGTCAGTGGCAGCTCGAAGTCGTGCGCTGCGTCCTCGATCTCGAAGGGTGTCCACGGGAGCGCAGAAAGTTCGATCGCACCGTCAGCCGGGGCTGAGACCAGGATGCCACGTCCGCGGCGGTCGGTGATCCGGGCCCAACGGACACCCGTATGGGATCCGCACTCCTGAGGAGTGAGATAACCGGCCATTTGTTCGGCTACTGTGCTGGAATAGACCCCGAGACGGCCGCCGCCGCGGCGGTCGACATAGGTCTCCTCCGGGCCTTCGCCGTAGAACGTCAGCCGATTCATTGCCCCTGGTAATTGAATGAGCGCAGACAGTTCGGGTAGAGACGGAGTGCTGCTGCCGCGCTCGAGGACCTCGGTGACCTCAACCGTACCGTCCCCGAAGACGCGGTAACGCATCTCGCAGGTCGAGCCGGGCATACCGACAAGCGCGTACACGAACGATACCGTGACTGTCGTCCCCGTCTCCTCAACCACCGCGGCCGGCCACTCGCTATTGTCGGCCGGGCGCAGGTAGCGCGAGGCGAGGTGCCAGCCTCCCTCTTCATAGGGGCCGCCGTAGCCGCGCTCATTGGCGGTCGGAGCGTGCCAGAAACACGGTGTGATGGGTGCGCGTAACAGTTCGCGGCCCCCTGCCTGAGTCTTGCCGTAGCGGTAAGAGGTGAGTGCGCCAGCGAGCCCCGAAAAGAGAACCTCGAACGACTCACCGCGTACACCGATGTTATGCCGCCCACGAACCAGCACTGGCCGGAGACTCGGACTCCCGGCAACCGCGAATACGGGGCGCACTTCCACAGGTGCGACCATGAACACGCCCTGATCCCAAGCCACCGTCCGGCCCGCTTCGGCCCATGCTGTACGTTCCCGCAGCCGGAACGAAATGGTGACGACGTATTCTCCGCCGGTGCCGGCCACGCCGTCCGGCAACGTGAGCGGCAACGGGTAAGTGGCACTGTCGCCAGGAGCTACATCCGTCGCTGTAGTCGCGGACGCGACTTCGACACCTTCGCGTTCAAGCGTGACCACGCACTCATATGCCGCCGAGGAGGTGAACAGGAGCCGGTTCTTTACCGTGAAGGAATCGCGGTCGACGTCCGCCCGTAACCCCTGAAATAGATGCCGAACCTCCTGAATCTTGGGGGACTCAGAGTGATCGGCGTAGTAAATTCCGTTACCGCAGAAATCACCGTCGTGCGGGGACTCACCATTATCACCGCCATACCCCCAGTATTCTGCGCCACCAGGAGCAGTCAAGCGAATCGCCTGGTCCGCGAAGTCCCAGATGAAACCGCCCTGGAACAGCGGTTCACGCTCTGCCAGGTCCATGTAAATGTCGGCACCGCCGAAGGAGTTGCCCATAGCGTGCGCATACTCGCACAATATGACCGGCTTATCGCGCCGCACCGCGAGCAGCGACTCAATTTCCGCGGCAGGGGCATACATCCGCGAAACGACATCGGAGGTATCAGGACGGCGATCATCCCAGTAGATCCCCTCATAATGGACCGGACGCGAATCCTTCGCACGGAAATACGCCGCCATGGCGGCGATATTCTCACCGCCGTATGACTCGTTACCGCACGACCACATGACGATGGACGGGTGGTTCTTGTCGCGCTCATACATATCGCTGGCGCGATCAATCACGACATCGCGCCACTCCGGCTTGTCACCGGGGACGACTGCTGACTTACTCGCATCGTCGCGCAGTATCGCATCCCACACTCCATGGGACTCAAGATTCACCTCATCGATCACGTAGAAACCGTACTCGTCCGCAAGTTCATAGAAGAATGAGTTATTGGGGTAATGGCTCGTACGGATCGCATTTACATTCGCACGCTTGAGGCTAATGAGATCCAGTTCCGTGCGCTCGCGCGTCACGACCCGCCCCTGCTCACCGAACTCGTGCCGGTTCACGCCCTTAAAAACCAGCCTCCGCCCATTGATCTTAAGAACGCCATCTTCAATACCGAAGCGGCGGATACCAACCCGTTGGGGGATGACCTCCATAACTTCTCCCCCTGGGCCTGCAACCTCGATCGTAAGGTCATACAGATAGGGATCCTCGCTGCTCCAAAGGCGCGGTTCGTCCACCGCAATCCGCAACAGTCCATCACCGTCAGCTGTGAGTTCGCCGACCCCGCCTAGAACCGCACGCACCGAGCCACTACCTTCGAGGCGAGTGCGTAGAGTCACAACCGCATTGGCCAGGTCATCACTGACATCAACGCCTACACGCAGGTCCGCCACATGGGTTGTAGGCACGCGTCGTAGGTACACGGACCGGAAAATGCCGGAGAATCGATAGAAGTCCTGATCCTCGAGCCACGATCCCGAGCACCACTTATACACCCTGAGGGCGAGACGGTTCACACCGGCGTGCACCTGCCCGGTGATATCAAACTCGCTGGGCGTAAAAGATCCCTCCGCGTATCCGATGTAAGTGCCATTGACCCACACGACAACCGCGGACTCAACGCCCTCGAGCCGTAGTATCAAGCGCTCGCCTGCCGGCAAAGCCTCGGGGAGGGCGAACGATCGAACGTAGGAGCCCGTCGGGTTATACGCCGTCGGAACTTGCCCCGGGTTGATCTGTTCGTGTCCGTCCCACGGATACTGGACGTTGACATATTGCGGCACATCATAGCCGTGAAGTTGAATATGCGACGGCACCGGAATGTCGTCCCACTCGGCAACGTCCCAGTCCGGGCTCTGGAAGCCCTCGAATGCGGCGGAAGGACTCTTGGCATAGGAGAACTTCCAAACTCCATCCAGACTCACCTGAAACGAAGACCGTCCCGACGCAATCTCGGCCGCGTTGGCGTACCAGAGATGATCTGAGTGCGCGGGCAACCTGTTGTGGGCGAAAAATCCCGGATTCGCAAGATCATTGACGCCGATGTTCACTTAACCGACCCCATAATTCCGTTGGCGAACGAGCGCTGCAGTACCAGGAAAACCACCATCGCAGGTAGCGACGCAATCAACACCGCAAGCATTAGCACCCCGTAGTCGGTCACGTAGCCGCCGGCCAAGTTGGAGACTAGCATCGGCATCGTCTGGTACTGCACGTCGACAAGAATCACCTTCGGCCACATGAAGTTGTTCCACGCATTCATGAAGGTGACCACCGCCGCGGCCGCGTAAGTCGCCTTCATCGTCGGAATGTACATGCGGAAGAAGATCGCGATCTCACTCAACCCGTCAAGCCGCGCAGCCTCAATGATCTCGTGCGGAAACGAGCGCGAGGCCTGTCGGAACAGCAGGATAAGGAAAGGCGTCGAAATAGTCGGCAGGATGACCGCCCACAACGAGTTAACGAGGCCTACCTTCCCAAACAGCTGAAACAACGGAATCATCGTGGCCGCGAATGGAATCATCATCGCCAACAGCAGGATACTCATAACCACATCCTTGCCTTTTGAATGATAGACCTCAAATCCGTAGCCGGCGATTGAGCACACCACCAGGGCCAGCAACGTCGTCAACAGTGCAATGGCTGCAGAATACCCAATCGCCGGGTAAAGGTTTGACAGCTCTAACAACCTACGATAATTCGTCACGAGCCCCCCACCGAAAGTCATCTTCGACGCAAGCACCTCGTTTGAGGTGTTTGTGGAGGAGACCACCATAAAATACAGCGGGAACACGGACAACAGTGCTGCAACCGTCAGGAAGAGGTATGCCGGAATCTTACGGAGCGTGGACCTACGCATCACGCTTGTCACCAACTTTCATCTGGATCAACGCGAGTACCGCGACCAGGACAAGAATCACATAGGATAGTGCCGATGCATATCCGAAATTCGGGCTCTTGAGGAACGAGAGCTCGTACAAATAGTGCGACATCGACATCGACGTGTACGCGGGTCCGCCTCGGGTCAGGTTCCACGATTCGTCGAACAGCTGCAACGTTCCGTTGGTCGACATGATTGCAGTGAGGAGAATCATCGGCTTGAGCTGCGGCACGGTGACGTGCCAGAAGGTCTGCCACGCGTTAGCGCCATCTATGCGAGCAGCCTCGATGGTAGCGGGGTCTATGTTTTGCAGACCCGCCAGGTAAAAGACCATGTTATAGCCGGTCCAGCGCCAAATAAGGCCTATGATTATGACGGCGCGGGCGGTTCCCGGCTGCCCGAGCCAGTTGACAGGGCTATCGATGATCCCGAGACCCAGCAGCATGTCATTGACGAACCCCTCATTGGCAAACAGTGTGCGGAAGACGAGGGAGTATGAGACCAGCGACACCGCGCATGGTAGAAAAATCGCCGTGCGATACAGGCCCTTGAAGCGCAAGTTCGGGTTGTTGAGCAGCACCGCGAGGATCAGCGCCAAGCCGAGCATGATCGGCACCTCGATGATAAGGTAGATAAACGTCGTCTTCAGGGTCATAATGAACGTGTCGTCACCCAGTAGACGCCGGTAGTTCATCCATAGAGGTTCGGCGTAGCTCATGCGCGAGCCGCGACCAGTCTGCAACGAGAGCAAGAAAGCCCGGACCATTGGCCAGAAGCTCATGATTGTTATCAGCGACGCGGCCGGGATGATAAACACCCAGCCTGTTAGATTGCGCCTGCGCTCTGATTTCGTAGGACGAGTCCTTGGCGGCTTCGACCGTCCTCTCCTCTTGTTCCAGAGGCTAACGCTCGGACTCACACTTGCTGCCACATTCATATTCCGTTCATTGAAGGCGATCCATGCGGGGACCACGTGTTCGGTTGAAAGTCGAGCCTGGGTGTGGGGAGGGACAGCTGCTCTCCCCACACCCACACGATGTCGGAGGTTCAGCCCATCGCAAATTCGGTGGTGTCGGATGCGCTCTGAAGGGCCTTGTCGATGTCCGTTCCATTGATGATCTGTGTCAATGCGGCGGACACTGCGTCGCGACCCTCGTAGTAATAGACTCCGGTGTTAACCGTGGGAACCTTAGCGCCGTACGCAACGACGTCCGCGTAGACGGCCTGGCCGCCATAGAAGTCGACACCCTCCTGATAGGCAGGGGATTCACCGGCGGGAATCCAGTTCGCCACAGCCCCGGCAGACGGCAGGATCGTGTCATAGAAGTCGGTGGAACCAGCGAACGTAGCCGCGAGGAAGTCCGCCGCGAGTTCGTAATTGGCGTTGGAGGAGATTACCCATGACGATCCGCCGTTAGCCGTGTAGTTCGTCGCCCCCGCCACGCCGTCTACGGAGGGGACGTTGGTCATCGCCCATTTACCGGATTGCTCGGTGGCGGTTTGAATGGACCCGGAGATCCAGATACCGTTGATTGTGCCGACAACACTCTCACCCGTAAAGGATGCAACATACTCATCCCACGAGTTAACCTCGATCAGGACCCCCTCATCGACGAGTTTCTTGTAAATCTCTGCACAAGCCTTCAACTCTTCATTATCCGCGATGTGAACGGTACCGTCGTCGTTGAACAGAGAAGACCCCGCCGACTGGTTCATCATCATGATGAGGTCGGATGCACCGGCCTGGCTGGCGAGCATTGGCTTGTTAGTCTTCGACTTTACATCCTTGCCGATTTCAATGAAGCGCGACCACGTGATATTAGTCAGGTCCTCGATCGTGTACCCGGCGTCCTTAAGAAAGTCTGTGCGCCAAGCACCGACGGCCGTACCGGAGTCAAAGGGGAGACCATACTGGACGCCTTCATAGTTGAAGTAGGCGGTTACGGACTCCGGAAACTCTGAAAAGTCAATATCCGAGTCCGCAAAGTCACTGAACAAGTCGGGGTAGTTTACGATGTTCTTAATGCCCGCCATGTTCTGCATGAGGAAGATGTCCGGCAACTGGTCGAAGTCCTGCGACTGCGCGAGCGTGGTCAGTTTTTGCTGAAGATCATCCCAGACCATCTCGGTTATCTCGATTGAGAAGTCAGGATGATCCGCCTGATAGACCTTCTCCGCCTCCTCCATCGCGTAGATATTGAAAGCGGGGTCCCAGCACCATACCTTGAGGGTATTGGAGTTGCCGGAACCGGAACCACTCGAATCAGATCCGCCGCACGCGGCCAACCCGAGAGTTCCGGCGGCCACCAGGCCTCCCGCGAGGACAGAACGGCGGCTATAAAGGCGGGTCATGGATTCTCCTTCTTGACATTGTTAGCTCTTGCCGCACGGCACGTCGTCATGCCCGCTGCCGAGCCTGCGGCCCCCTCGCCTATGAGAGAACCGCCAAATGGTAAGCGCAGTCGCGAACCGGGCCGATAGCTCGTTCCTCCGGCGTCACCCACCGTGGAATTGTGTGGAGTTACCCGATCCCGGCTGGGCCGAGTTGGGACCCCCAGATGGCAACGCATGACACCATCGCCAGCAGGCATTGCCCGCAACACCAGCGATGATTGCGCAAACATCGAGGATGCGACTAAGATTAGCGACGTCAACTCGAGCGTGTCAACCGGCACATTGGCGACAGACAATCACGAGTTCATCTCGGGATCGCCGCCGCAGGCGGATGTGGGCGCTGGACGTCGACACACCTGCGTTGCCGCCTGACGCTGCAAGGAGCCCAACATGACCACTCGACGACGGCACCGAGCCTCCATGGCCGATGTCGCTGCTGCCGCAGGCGTTTCCGCTCAAACAGTCTCGCGGGTTTCCAATGACTACCCGGGCGTTACCGAAGCCACCCGCGAACGCGTACGCACCGCGATGAAGGACCTCGGATACCGCCCCAACGCAGCGGCACGGGCACTCAAGCGCGGCTCCTTCCACTCCATCGGCGTGGTCATGTTCGACATCGTGTCGACTGGGAACTTTTCGATCCTCGCCGCCGTAAACGATGCGGTCTCCGAGATCGGTTACACAACAGCCCTGTTCACTCCAAGGTCGCGCACAGGCGCTTCACTCGCCGGAGCGTTCAAGCGGCTCGATGAACTGAGCGTCGACGGTGCAATTCTCATGCTCGAGGCTTCACCGGAAGCCCCTGACTTCGTGGTTCCCGATTATGACAGCCTCGTAATTGTTGACTCTACGCTTGCGAACACCCATGCTGTTGTCGACACAGACCAATACGGCGCAACCCGCGAAGCGGTCGGTCACCTGCTCGCGCTTGGCCATCGCACAGTTCATCACCTCGCAGGACCGGCTGTTTCCTACTCAGCCGTACGGCGAGCTCGGGCGTGGCGTCGGACCCTCGTACAGGCGGGCCGCCGGGTAGCCGAGCCCGTTTACGGCGACTGGACGGCTGCCTCCGGATACGCGGCCGCGCGCACATTGCTGCGTGACCAAGACTGTACAGCGGTGTTTTGCGCGAACGACGAGATGGCGGTCGGGCTGATGCGCGCTGCCGCCGAGTTCGGGTTACGCGTGCCCGACGATATCTCCGTTGTCGGCTTTGACGACATCCCGCTGGCCGCGCAGTTGCCGGTGCCGTTGACGACTGTGCACCAGGACTTCGCAAGCGTCGGACGCACCGCCGTCGATCGGCTCATGCGAATCATCCGCACCGGCGAGACCGTACCCGGTGCAGATCTCCTGCCCGCGCACCTCGTCACACGGGCCTCGACCGCGGCGCCTCCCCACTGACCGGCGTTGTCGTGAACGCTATCAAGACAGACGTGCACCGGCACGAGGTCTGTGCCCTACACTCCGTAAATCCACTCACACTCGTTTTCCCGATAACAGCGTCTCACCTCGGAAGGGCAACGCTCGCCTCCGCCTGGTTCGCCGCCGCATCGAGCTTCATCTCGGCGCTGTGCTCGGCGGCAGTGATGCGGTAGGTGCCGCGGAAGCCGGACAGGCGCAGCCGTCCCTCGCGTCGGTGCGCACAGTCGTGGGCGGCGTCCACCACTGGCCCTTGACCAGGTCATGCAGGGCCGCGTAGCTGGGCTTCAGGGTGCCGTCGGCGCGGGCGAAGCCGACTGGGGCGCCCAGCCAGGCGCCGTCGTCGGTGAAGCCCAGTAGGTGATCGCCTCGACGGCGGGGTGGGAGGCGAGCGTGGTGTAGTGGCGGCGGATCTCGTCGGCCTGGCGCTCCTCGCCCTCCGGGGTGCTGGGCCACTGCGGGACCTGGTAGTCGTTCAGGTCCACGATCTCGGGCGGCATGAGGTGGCCGGAGACCAGCGTGGTCTCGGTGAAGTGCAGCGGCAGGCCGAAGCGGCTGAAGCGCTCGAGCACCTCATGGGTGCGCTCCTCGCCCCAGTAGCCCTGATGCATATGCGACTGCAGGCCGATCGCGTCGATCTTCACCCCGGCCTCCAGGCACTCCTCGATCAGCTGGGCGTACTTCTCGCTCATGTTGAAGTCGTTGAGCAGCAGGAAGGCGTCGGGGTTGGCGGCGCGGGCGGTCTCGAAGGCGAGCCGCACGATGCCCACGCGGCCGAGGCGCTGGGCAAGCGGGGTGATGGCGTTGTCCTCGGCGGTGAAAACGGGCATGATCACCACCTCGTTGATGGCGTCCCAGGTGTCCACCAGGCCACGGAAGCCGGCCGCGTCGCGGGTGATGCGGGCACGCAGGATGCGTTCGACCTCCTCCGGGTCGCGCCCCAGCAGCCACTTCGGCGCCATGGTGTGCCAGGCCAGCGGGTGCCCCTTGACGTCGGCCCCGTGAGCGCGGATCCAGCGGGCGGTGCCCACCAGGCGCTCGGTGTGCGGCTGTCCCTCCTCCGGCTCGAATGAGCGCCAGTAGAAGGGCAGGGTGGTGACGTTGAACAGGTCGAAGAAGCGGTCCGTCAAGGTCTCGGCCAGCTCGGGCCGGGCCCCGCCGAACAGGCTGTCCGCGTTGGACTCCTCCCCGTTGGCGACGGCGACGAAGTCGAAGCCGATGTTGCCGATCCCCAGCTCGTGCCGGGTCTGCTCGACGACGACGTCTGTGTCCGCCAGCGGCGCCCCGTCGGGCCCGGTGACGGCTATGACGCGCTCGGACAGGCGGTGGCGCATGGCTGGTGGGACGGTTACGGTACTTACGTGGTTCAAGGCTTGCTCCTGTGGTAGCGAGTCCGCGTGCACAGACTCATCGTGTGCGGAAACAGTGGTGGATTCGCAGTGGGGTCTTAGATCTGGCTCATGCCGCCGTCGATGACCAGCTCCGCGCCGGCCACGTAGGCGGAGTCCTCGGCGGCGAGGAAGACGATCGCGGCGGCGGTCTCATCGATCGAGGCGATGTGGCCCACGGGCACCATGCTCGTGATCCGGTCGATGGCCTCCTGCCCGCCGACGAAGGCGGCGAAGCCCTCGGACATGGTTGGTCCCGGGCTGGCCGTGTTGACCCGGATGCGTCGCTCACGCAGCTCGGCGGTGAATGTGCGCGCGAGCGAGCGCACGGCGGCCTTGGAGGCGTTGTATACCGAGTGTCCGGGGTCGCCGTTGGAGCCGGAGATGGAGGACAGCAGGACTACCCGCGCGCCGTCCCGTAGGAGGGGCAGGGCCTTGCGGACGGTGAAGTAGGCGCTCTTGACGTTCAGGTCCATGACCCGGTCGTAGGTGTCCTCGTCCATCTCGGCCAGCGGCCGGTCACCGCCGCCGCCCGCATTGGCGACGATGACGTCGAGCGGGCGCCCGAGGGCCGCGATACGCCCCATGAGGCGGTCGAGGTCCTCCATGCTCGAGGCATCGCCCTGGACGGTCAGGCAGTGCTCGCCGAGTTCCCGGCGCGCCCGAGCGAGCATGTCGCTGCGGCGTCCGGTTACGACGACGTCCGCGCCCTCCGCGATGAGGCGGCGCGCTACGCCGTAACCGATGCCGGCGGTGGCGCCGGTGACGAGCGCGAGTTGATTCTCGAATCTACGTTCCATCGTTTGTCCTTCTGTGAGATGTCGGGCTCGCCGGGAGTGCGGACGAGCATGGATTCGGAAGGGGGACAGCAGCCGGATGTCCCGCCCCGGCGACCGGGCGTCAACCACGCTCCCCGCGCGCGCCCGGGTACCAGTCCTCAAGCTGGTTCTCGGTCACCGCGATGAAGACGTCGTCCGGTCGAGCGCCCGCGGCCTCCAGGTGCCGTGCGACCGCCTGATGCATGGAGCGCTTCTGCTCGACTCCGTACATCCGCACCATGAGCACGCGCACGATGACAACGTCCTCACGCCGACCACCGAGATAGGTGGGGTGGGCGATGATCTGCTCCTTCGGCAGGGCGTGGATTACTTGGAAGCGGTCCTCCCGGTCCATTCCGAGGCCCTCGACAAGGCCCTCATGAATGGCGTCGGCGTACTTCCGGCGGGTCTCCTGGGACAGTGCGTCGGAGAGCTCGATAGTGACCAGTGGCATCAGGCCCACACCTCCTTGGCTGCGCGAACATTGCGTCCCCTCTGGATGGATTCCTCAATGGCCAGGGCGAGGTAGTGGTCCTGGCATGCCTCGGCAAGCGGGTAGGGCTCCGGGCCCTCACCGCGCGCCCACGCGCCGACCTCGAGGAGGAAGGAGGCGACAGCGATGTCGTCCTCCGAGAAGCGGCTTCCCGGCCAGGGATTGCGATAGACGATCTGCCCGTCGAAGGCGACGGCGGCGAGCTCGTTGCCTTCGAGGTTCATGTCGACTCCAAGCCGCCTATAGCTCAGAGGAGACGAGACGACGTCCTCATCTGTCAGGCGCACGACCTTGTCGTCGACAATCTCCCCCTTTTCGCCCCGCACCAGGATTCTCCGCGACAGCAGGGGGTTCCACCACTGGTTGTCGGTGAACAGGTACAGGCCGCAGCGTCCGTCGCCGAAGTCGAGCGTGGCGATGGTGGTGGCCGCCTCCTTGGGATGTGGATCGGACTCCCACCCGGAGAAGGACAGCGGATCGACCAGCGGCGCCGTGAACCGGTGCGCGTTGACCACTGCCTCCTCCATGCCGGCACCGAGGAAGCTCCTGATAAGGGACATCGAGTGGTACATATGGGTTGAGGCGACCTCCACGAAGGTCGGGCCCCAATCACACCCCGGTCCACGACGGCCTTGCGGCTTGCGTGGCCGGGCATGCGCAGGTATTGCTCTGCGACCTGGACGAGGCCCGTGGACCCGATGTCGTGCCATAGCGCCCGTAGCCCCTCCAGGTCCGGCGCCGGAGGGGTCTCGGCGAGGACCTTGACGCCGCGAGCGACGAGGTCGCGGACGACCTCGGGCATCGAGGACCAGGAGACGCAGGCGATGACGAACTCCGGATCGGTGGCTAGCAGATCCTCCACGGCGGAGACAACCGGGACGTCCCAGCCGTCGCGAATACGGGAGCGGGAGGACTCCGAGCGAGCCAGTACCCCGGTGCAGTTCAAGACTTCGGGGACTGTGGCGGCAATGCGGAGGAAGAACTCCGATCTCCACCCGGCCCCGATTACTGCGAAGCGGATGGGAGGCGATGATGTTGTCATACTGCTCGGCTTTCGTGTCAGCGGGCGAAGCAGCGCCCTGGGTGGATGTGACAATGAGGAGACCACTACTTGAGTGCGCCGGCCGCCATGCCCCGCTCGAAGTACTTCTGGGCGGACAGGTAGGCGATCACGGCCGGCACGGCCGTGATTACCGCGGCCGCGAGCACTCCGGTCTGGTCGTTGGTGTACTGGCTCGTGAAGAACGAGGGCAGGAGCGTGACCACCTGTTTGCCCGGATCATTGAGCATGAGCATCGGCAGAAGATATGAGTTCCAGGAGTTGATGAAGGTCAGTACGACGATCGTCGCGGCAATGGGCCGTGTCAGTGGAAGGATGACGTGGCGGAAGACCTGCAGGATGCTCGCTCCGTCGACTTTGCCCGCCTCCATGAGCTCGTTGGGGATGCCGCCCACGTAATTGCGGGCGAGCAGGACCGTGAAGGGCGTCTGCAGCGCCGCAAGAGGCAGAATGACCGCCGCATACTCGTTGTAGAGGTCGAATCGTGAGGCCATGACGAACAGCGGCGTGAGCAGGACGGCCTCGGGCATCGTCAGCGCCGCCAGCAGCGCCCAGAACCAGATCTCCTTGCCGCGGAACCTGAGCTTGGAGAAACCGAAGGCGGCGAGCATTGTGACCACGTAGACGATCACGACCACGCTGACGGCGATGATGGCGCTGTTCCTGAAGTAAGTCGGCACGACGCCGGTCGCGAAGACCTTCTGGTAGTTGCCGATGCCACGGCCCGCGAACGATCCCTGCACCATCGCCATCAGCGGGAGCAGGAAGGGGACGGTCAAGACCGTGGCTAGAGCCTGGATCAGAACCCTGGAGCGTCGGCTACGAGAGTCGAACATGTCAGCTCGCCCCCTTTCTGCTGCGGACGCTGGAGGAGACTCCGCCGACAATGGCGAGGACAAGCAGGATCACCGCGACGGCAGCCGCATATCCGAAGTGCTTCTCCTGCACCATGGTGTGGTAGATGTAAGTGCCGAGGAACTCGGTGCCGTGGTTCGGTCCGCCCTTGGTCACGAGGTAGGGCACGTCAAAGGTCTTCAGGGCGCCGATGAGGCCGAGAATGGCCAGCGCGCCGGTGGTTCCCCTGCACATCGGCCAGATGATCGAGCGCATGGTTCGCACGCCTCCGGCACCGTCGATCCTTGCGGCCTCGAGTATCTCGGAGTCTATCTGACTCATCGCCGCGTAGTAGAGGATGAAGGTCATGCCGGTCCACTGCCAGACGGTGACCACCATGACCACCCCCATCGCGGTGGACGGGGAGGCGAGCCAGGGCTGGCTCAGCCAGCCGAGCCCGACGTGCTGCAGGAGCCAGTTGAGCTGTCCATCGGCGTCGAAGATCTGACGGAAGACCGGGGCCATGGTCGCGGGGGCCAAGACGGTCGGCACGAAGATGATCACCTTGTACACCGCACCCAGGCGGACCCTGGAATGCAGCAGCGCCGCCAGAATGAACCCCACGGCCGTCTGCACGGTGAAGGTGATGATGAAGAAGTACAGGGTGTGCCACAGGGCTCCCCAGAAGACGTTGTCGCCGACGAGCTCGGCATAGTTCCCCGCACCTATGAAGTCGGGTGCGGAGAGGATGAAACCGTTCCAGTCAAGCGTGGAGACGAAGCCCGTGTACCCGATCGCGAAGTAGACGAGCCCGATGACCAGGACGGCCGCGGGCAGGATCCAGGGCAGGCCCCATGACTGCATGTCGAGGCCACGCCGCGCCGCGGCCTCGGTCCCGGTAGCACGCTTTGCCCGGGCGGGGCGTACGACCGTCATAGCGGTTCTCCACTCGTCGCTGCCGCGTCTTGGAGAGACCGCTGTGGAAGCAACTCAGGCATTGCGCTCACCTCTCCGAGTCCACAACCGCCTGTAGCGCGGACAGCACTTCCTCGATCGTGACCGTCCCCGCGATAAGGCCGATCAGACCGTCCCGGTAGGCGCTGTTGAGATCCGCGCTGACGTCGGCGAAACGCGTGACACTGCTGCCGCCGGCCTGCTCCGTGTACGTCTGCAGGGATTCCTTCTGCACCTCGGGGTCGACCAGGTCGATGGCGTCCCAGTCGGGGGTGACTCCCTCAAGCGCGGGGATGTCATTGAGAGTGTCGGCGATCGCCTGCTGACCGGCACTTGAGGCGGCCAGCCAGGTGACGAAGGTGGTGGCCGCGGCCTGCTGCTGAGACATGCCGCTGACGGCAACACCGTAATCCGCGTCACCGAAGTAGCCGCCGATATTGCCCGTGCCCGCGACGTCCGGGAAGTCGATCGGAAGGATCGTGAACGGCTCCGGGTTGGACACCCCGGCGGCCTCCATGGCCGCCACCATCGCGTCCTTGACCGCGTACTGCGTGTACCAGGACCCCATCATGATCATGGCGTACTTGCCGGACATGAACATGTTGTTGGCGTCAGGGTACTGCTGGAGCCCGATCGCACCATCCTGCATGATCCCCTCATCGAAGAGGCTCTGCCAAATCTCGAGGCCCTGGGTGAAGATCGGGTCGCTGAACGGGATCTCCCCCTTCGCAGCCGCCACATATGAGCCCGGCCTGATGTTCTCCATGATCGCCTCGAAGGTGTCCATGTCGAAGGCGTGCTGGCCGGCGCCCTGAACGAAGCCGCCGACGCCCGCCGCTCGGAAGGCCTCGCAGACCGACTTCCACTCGGCCAAAGTGGTCGGATGCTTGAGGCCGTGCTCGTCAAAGAGGTCCTGGTTGACCCACAGGCCGCCGGAGTACACGGCGCCGGCGGACAGGCCGACCAGCTTGTCGCCGACGGTGAGTCCGTCGACCCCGATCGAGGCGAGCCTGCTCTTCCAGTCGTCGCCCAGCGCCGCGGTCACCGCCTCCGTAAGGTCGATGGCGCCGGCTTCGAAGGTCTGGACTCCGCCGTTGGCAGAGCCAGGAGCGACGTTGAAGACGTCCGGTCCGTCCTTGGAGGTGATTGCGGGGCTGAGCACGGAGTCGTAGGAGTCGATCGGCTTGGAGACGAACTCGACGTGAATATCGGGGAACTCCTGGTTGAAGGCCTCGATGATCTTAGCCGCGTTGGCGGCGTCCGGCGTCCAGCCCCACCAGGTGATGTCACCGGCCGTGGCCGAGCCCTGTTGCTCCTGCCCGCCGCCGCACGCGCCGATGCCGGCAGCGATGGCGATAGCTGCGGCTAGACCGCCGAAGGATCGACGAGTCATGGGAAAGTTTCGCGAGTAGTGCATCATTGCACCTTCCTCCTAGCAAGCTCATTGTCCCCAAGAAGGGTTGCACACACCTTCGAGTGCCACGAAAGTTTCTTTTATCTTTCGTGGCTCGCTAATCTAGTTCCATCGGCTGGTCCTGTCAAGAGAGGAGCCCCGACGATGAGCCAGCGGGTCACAATCGCCTCCATCGCCCGGCAGGCCGGGGTCTCGGTCCCGACGGTCTCGAAAGTGCTCAACGGCCGCCCCGGCGTTTCAGAGACGACGCGCCGCGAGGTCGAGGCGCTCGCGTCGGCGCTCGGCTACAAGCCCCGCCACACCACCCGCCCGGCTCCGAGCCATCTGGTCGACTTCGTGATCTCCGGGCTCGACACGCAGTGGGCATCCGCGCTGCTCACCGGCGCCCAGGCCGAGGCCGCCCGCAGAGGAAAGGACCTCGTGGTCACCGCGACCCACGGATCTCCCGTCGGGGGAGCCCACTGGGTGGATCATCTGGTCACCCGCGGCTCCGCAGGAGTGGTCGTCGTCGTCTCGGAACTGCTCGAGGTGACCGAGCGCAAGATGCGCCAGCTGAAGATGCCGGTGGTCCTTCTCAACCCGTCAGGACACCAGCACCGTGACATCCCCACCGTCGCGGCCACGGACTGGGCGGGCTCACGGGACGCCACAGAGCACCTGGTCTCCCTCGGTCACCGCCGGATCGCCTACATCACCGGCCCGATGGACCTCGTCTCTCACCAGGACCGTCTTGACGCCTACCGCTCCGTCCTCAGCCGCCACCAGATACCCTACGACCCCGAGCTCGTCGTCACCGGCAACTCCCTGTTCGAGGGCGGCTACCGGCTCACTCCGCGGCTGCTCGCCCTGGACAACCCGCCTACGGCAATCCTCAACGGCTCAGATGAGCAGGCCTACGGCAGCTACCGGGCGATCAAGGACGCCGGCTTGGCAATCCCCGAAGACATCTCCGTCATCGGCTTCGACGACGTGGACCTGTGCCAGTGGGTCTCGCCCCCCATGACCACCGTCCACCAGCCCCTGATCGAGATGGCGCAGGAGGCCACGCGCATGGTCATCGATCTCTCCGAGGATCCGCACGCGCCGGCGCAGAACATCGAACTCGCCACGACCCTGGTCGTGCGTTCATCGACAGGGCCCGCGCCCCGCCACTGAGCGGAGCGGCATCAGACCGGACGGGAGCCGCCGCGCACTCGCCCGCGCCTGGACCCCCGTCACTCCTTGGCCGCCGCGGCGGCCATGGCGTCGACAATGCCCTGGGCGTCGCCCTTGCCCGCCAGCATGTCGACCACCGCGACGTTGAGCGCGTTGCCGACGTTCTGCCCCAGGGACGTGTCCAGCCACACCTGCGAGTAGGCGGCGTCGTTGCCCGCCTGCATGGCGTCGGCCAGGGGCCCCGCCGCAATCACCCCCTGGGCGTCCCGGTTGGCGGGCAGCATGTCGAAGGCCTCGGCGTAGGCCTCCTGGTTGTCCTTGGTCATGATGAAGTTGAGGAACTCGGCGCACAGCTCGGCCGGGGCCGTAGCAGAGCAGGAGTAGCCGTCAACGCCACCCATGATGGCGGTCGGGTCGCCCTCGCCGCCCTCAACGGCCGGGAAGGGGAACCAGCCCAGATCGGGCAGCGGCTGCTCATCCGGCGTCAGCGAGGCGATGACACCCACATCCCAGGTGCCCATGAGCTCCATGGCGGCCTGGTGGTTGGCCACCAGCCCCGCGGACGAACCCGCGCCCTGCTGGGCGGAGGTGGTCAGGAAGCCGCTGTTGAAGGGCTCGGTGCCGGCGAAGTCGGCCAGGTCGTCCCCGGCGTCGACCCAGCACTGGTCGGAGAACTCCAACTCCGCCAGCGACGACTCCAGCGTTTCCTGACTGCACTCGCGCAGCACGAACTGGTAGTACCAGTGGGCGGCCGGCCAGGCGTCCTTGGCGCCCAATGCGATTGGAGCAGTGCCGGACTCCTTCAGCTTGGCCACCGCGTCGGAAAGCTCCGCAATCGTCGTCGGCGTCTCGGTGATGCCGGCGGCGTCGAACAGCTCCTGCGAGTAATAGATCCCCTCCGGCTGGAAGGAGGTGGGCATCGCATACAAGGAGCCATCGATGGTGTAGGGCGCAAAGGTGCCCTCGGCCACCGATTCGCGCACCTCCGAGTCCACCAGATCCGTGATGTCGAGCAGCTGCCCCGCCTCAACCATGTCGGCCATCTTGCCGCCGCCGCGCTGGACGAAGAGGTCCGGGGCCTGCCCGCCGGCCAGCGCCGTCTGCAGCTTGCCGTCGATGTCCTCGTTGGAGATCGCCACCACATCGATGGTCACGCCTTCGTGGGCGGCCTCGAAGTCGGCAGTCACCTCCTCCCAGTACGCGGCCCAGGCGGGGGTGGTGGAGTTGTTCCAGAAGGTCAGCGTGACCTCCTCCCCACCGTCGGCCGAGTTCGCACCGCATGCGGTCAGCGCCAGCGAAGCAGCCAGCGCGGCGGCGGCTCCGAGGCGGCGTCCGCGCCCCGCAGATTGCTTCATCTTGGAAACCTCCGTAGTAGATCGCTTGTGACTGGCGGAAGCCGCAGCAGGGGCCCTCAGGCGGGCGTCACGGCTACCGGCGTGGTGAGCACCCGGCCCTCGCCGACCACGCGGCGCCGGCCGGTGATCTCGACGGCCAAACCCTCCAGCCGGTCCTCGCTGCTGGTGCCGACGGCGAGCAGGATCTGGCCGGGCTCGACGATGCGCCGGTGGTCGACGCCGGTGAAGGAGGTGCGGTCGGCGTGCACCGTGAAGGTCACGCGCTTGGACTCCCCCGCCTCCAGGTCCACCTTGGCGAAGCGATGAGGCTCTTCAGCGGGCGCACCACCTCGGCCACCGGGTCGGACAGGTACAGCTGGACCACCTCGGCGCCGGCGCGGTCGGAGGTGTTGGTGACCGTGACCGCGTACTCGACCTGGCCGTCTACGTCCGTCTGCGCGGCGGAGACGGCGGGATCGGTAAGGATGAAGGTCGAGTAGCTGAGCCCGTAGCCGAAGGGGTACAGCGGCGTGGGATCCAGGTTGGAGATGCCGTCGGCGTGCCAGGCGAGCGGAGCCGCCAGGTAGGTGCCCGGCTGGCCGCCGCGCCCGGCGGGGATGGCGACTGGCAGGTGCCCGGAGGGGTTGACGGCTCCGGTGAGCACGCCGGCAATGGCGTCGGCGCCCTCCACGCCCGGCATGAAGGCCTGCACGATGGCTGCGCAGCGGTCGGCGTACTCCCCCAGCGCATAGGGGCGCCCGGTGACCAGCACCAGCACGGTGGGCGTGCCGGTCGCCAGCACGGCCTCCAGCAGCTCCCCCTGGCGTCCGGGCAGGCCCAGGTCGACGACGTCGCAGCCCTCCCCCGAGGTGCCGCCGCCGAAGAGCCCGGCGATGTCGCCCAGGGTCACGACGGCGACCTCGGCGGCCGCGGCGGCCGCGACGGCGGCCTCGAAGTCCTCGGCGCGCCCGTCGATGAAGCCGACGCCCTGGTGGAAGGTGGCCTCGCCGGGGTGGGCGGCGCGCAGCGCCTCGGGCAGGTCGCGGATCTCCAGCCGGTGGTGCGGCCGCCGTCGCGGCTGAGCACGTGGTTGGGGAAGGAGTAGCAGCCCAGGAAGGAGCGCACGTCCTCCCATACCGGCCCGGACACGGCCAGGCGCGCCCCGGGCGCGAGCGGCAGCACGCCGTCGTTCTTCAGCAGGACCACCGACTCCTCGGCCATGGCGCGGGCCACCGCCCGGTTGCCGGGCGAGTCGAGGTCGCGCTGCGGGTCGACGCCGGAGGCCGGCTCCCAGTCGGCGTCGAGCAGGCCCAGCTCGGCCTTCTGGGTCAGCACCCGGCGCACGGCGGTGTCGAGTTCGGCCTCGGTGAGCAGACCGGCGTCCAGGGCGGCGCCGAGGTGGGAGTAGCAGGTGGTCTCCGGCAGCTCCACATCCAGCCCGGCGCGCACCGCCAGCGCGGCGGCGTGCGCGTAGTCCCCGGCCACGTGGTGCATGGCCTCGAGGAAGCGCACCGACCAGTAGTCGGAGACCACGGTGCCCGCGAAGCCCCAGCGCTCCCGCAGCACCTCGGTGAGCAGGTGGCGGGATGCGGCCACCGGTTCGCCGTCGATGTCGGAGTATGAGTTCATCACGCCGGCGACGCCGCCCTCGCGCACCGCCATCTCGAAGGGCGGCAGCATGACGTCCTCGAGCTCGCGCACGCCCATGGACACCGGAGCGTGGTTGCGGCCCGCCTTCGAGGCCGGGTAGGCGACGAAGTGCTTGAGGGTGGCGTGCACGCCCTGGGCCTGCAGGCCGCGCACGTAAGCGGTGCCGAGCGTGCCCACGAGGTAGGGGTCCTCACCGCAGGTCTCCTCCACGCGGCCCCACCGGTAGTCGCGCACGACGTCGAGCAGCGGCGCCAGGCCCTGGTGCACGCCGACGGCATGCAGGTCGGCGCCGATGCACCCGGCCATCCGCTCCACGAGCGCGGGCCGCCAGGTGGCGCCCCAGGCGATGGCGGCGGGGTAGACGGTCGCGCCCAGGGCGGTGAACCCGGTCAGGCACTCCTCGTGGGCGATGGCCGGGATGCCGAAGGCGTTGCGGGAGACCACGTCGCGCTGGAGGCGCTCCAGCTTGGCCGCCCCCTCTGCGACGCTGATCGGATCGGTTCCGTAGACGCGGGTCAGATGCCCCAGCCCGCCGTCTGTGCTCTTCTCCCAGCCCTGGCGCCCGACCTTGAACGCGTCCTCCATGGGGGCGACCTGGTGAGCGGGGTCGGATGCGTCCGCGTCGCCGTCGTGCTCGCCGGTGCCGGCCGGCTCCGGTGCGGGCACGTCCGCCTCCTCGTCGCGCTCCCAGAAGGAGGCGAGCTGGTGGATCTTCTCCTCGCGGCTCATGGCGGCCAGGAGGGCGTCGACACGCCGGCCGACGGGCAACGATGGGTCGTTCCAGGTGTTCACGGTTGACTCCGATTGCGGTTGAGGTAGCGGTCAGCCCTTGACGGCGCCGGTCAGCCCGCCGACGATGCGCCGCTCGAAGAGGCTGAAGACCACCAGCGCGGGGATCATGGACAGCGAGGTGAAGGCGAGCACCTGCGCGGTGTTGACCGAGTGCTCCGAGGCGAAGGCCTGCACCCCCAGCGGGAGGGTGTACTTGGAGCGGTCGGTCAGGATGAACAGCGGCAGCATGTAGGAGTTCCAGGAGCCTACGAAGGTGAGGATGCCGGTGGTAACCACACCGGGTGCGGACAGCGGCACCACCACCCGCCAGAAGAATCCCATGCGCCCGCAGCCGTCCAGGGAGGCGGCCTCCTCCAGCTCCTTGGGGATGGCCCGCAGGAACGGCACCAGGATGATGACCGTCTGTGGCAGGGCGAAGGCGATGCCGGGGATGATGATACCCGCCAGCGAGTTCATCATGCCCAGGTTCTTGATCAGGATGTACAGCGGCGTGATGGCCACTGTCATGGGGAACATGAGCCGGCGGCGAACAGCATGTACAGGGCGCTGCCGCCCTTGAAGGGGTAGCGGGCGATGACGAAGCTGACCATGAGCCGAGGGTGACGGTGCCGATGGTGCCGCAGGCGGCGGCGATCGTGGAGTTGCCGACCTGCTGCCAGAATCCGGAGCTGGCCAGCACCACTCGGTAGTTGTCCACCACCCAGGGATCGGGCAGGCCCGCGGGATCGGCGGTGATCTGCGAGTTGTTGCGGAAGCCGCCGAGGATTACGTAGGCGACCGGGGCGAGCAGGGCGGCGATTACCAGCGCCGCCACCAGGTAGACCACCGGGCTGGCCCATTCGGGCTTCTGCTTCGCGGAGCGTCCGCGACGACGGCGCGGGCCGGATTCCGCCGGGGCGGCGGGGGCGAGAGGTTTGATGGGGGTGGCGGCGGCGGTCATCGGCTGCTCCCGGTCAGTGCGCCCTCGGTGTCACGGCGCAGGACGAATCGTTGATAGGTAAGGGCGATCACCAGGGAGATGAGGAAGAGCACCACGCAACCGCGTTTCCGTAGCCGTAGTTGCCGCTCATGCGCCCGTTGACCACCATGTAGGTCGCCATGGTCGAGGTACCGGCGGTGGAGGAGATGTACTGTCCCCAGATGATGTACACCAGGTCGAACAGCTGCAGGGAGCCGATGATGGACAGGAAGCCCCACATGCGCATGGTCGGGCCCAGCAGAGGAATCGTGATCTTGCGCTGGATCTGCCAGTAGGAGGCGCCGTCGACCTTGGCGGCCTCGGTCAGCTCCTCCGGAATGCCCTGCATACCCGCCAGGAAGATGATGACCGCGAAGCCGGCGTACTTCCAGGTCAGGATGAACAACAGGATCGTCAGGGCCGTCTTGGGGTCGGAGATCCAGTCATTGGCGAGGGCGCCGAGTCCGAGCTTGCGCAGCAGGCCGTTCATGGCGCCGTCGGTCTGCAGGATCAGCCCCCAGGCGGTTCCGGCGATGACCTCGGAGATGACGTAGGGGATGAAGATCAGGACGCGGATGACCGACTGGCCGCGCATCTTCTTGTTCAGCAGTAGCGCCAGGAGCAGGGCGAAGGGGCCCTGCAGGGCGAGCGAGCCGAAGACGACGATGGCGTTGTGCCGAAGCACGTTGTGGAACTCGGGGTCGGTCAGGATCGTGCGGTAGTTCTCGAAGCCGACGAAGTTGGTGGGGACGCCGAAGCCCTTCCACTTGAAGAAGCCGTAGTAGGCGGCCATGATCACCGGCAGGATGACGAAGGTCAGGAACATGATGACGGCGGGAGCAGACAGGGCGGTGATCTCCACCCGGTCCCGCCAGGACAAGGAGCTGGGGCTCTTCCTCTTCTTGGACCGCCTGACGGCGGTGGCGCCGCCGGCAGGCGCTGAAGTTGCTGCTGTCATGTGCGGGTCTCGTTTCGTGAGTGGGCCGCGGCGCGCCCGAAGGCGTGTCCTGGCGCGCCGCGGCCGACTGGTTGGGGAGTTGAGGGGAACTATTCCTTGGCGGCGGCCGCGCTCATGGCGTCAACGATGCCCTGAGCGTCGCCCTTGCCCGCCAGCATGTCGACCACCGCGACGTTGAGCGCGTTGCCGATGTTCTGCCCCAGGGACGTGTCCAGCCACACCTGGGAGTAGGCGGCGTCGTTGTTGGCCTCCACCTGCGGGAGCAGCGCCTCCTGGGTAACCACGTCCTGCGCCTTCTCGTTGACGGGGATGGTCTCGAAGGCGTCGGCGTAGGCCTCCTGGTTCTCCTCGCTCATGAAGAAGTTGAGGAACTCGGCACACAGCTCGGCCGGGGCGGTGGAGGAGCAGGCGTAGCGTCAACGCCACCCATGATGGCGGTCGGGTCGCCCTCGCCGCCCTCGACGGCCGGGAAGGGGAACCAGCGCAGGTCGGGCAGCGGCTGCTCATCCGGCGTCAGCGAGGCGATCACACCGACGTTCCAGGTGCCCATGAGCTCCATGGCGGCCTGGTGGTTGGCCACCATGCCGGCCGAGGAGCCGGCGCCCTGCTGGGCGGAGGTGGTCAGGAAGCCGCTGTTGAAGGGCTCGGTGCCGGCGAAGTCGGCCAGGTCCTGCCCGGCGTCGACCCAGCACTGGTCGGAGAACTCCAGCTCGGACAGTGAGGTCTCCAGCACGTCCTGGCTGCACTCGCGCAGGGCGAAGAAGTAGTACCAGTGGGCGGCCGGCCAGGCGTCCTTGGCGCCCAGGGCGATGGGCGAGGTACCGGAGTCCTTGAGCTTGGCCACCGCGTCGGACAGCTCCGCGATCGTGGTCGGCTCCTC
Organism: Actinomyces ruminis; assembly: GCF_002154335.2. Classification (GTDB taxonomy): domain Bacteria; phylum Actinomycetota; class Actinomycetes; order Actinomycetales; family Actinomycetaceae; genus Actinomyces; species Actinomyces ruminis. Next base: position 18,707 of record NZ_MTPX02000041.1, on the reverse strand, counting down.
GGTGATGCCCGCGGCGTCGAACAGGTCCTTGGAGTAGTAGATGCCACCGGGCTGGAGCGAGGTGGGCATGGCGTAGACGCCGTCATCGATCGTGTAGGCGGAGAAGGCGCCCTCGGGTACCTCAGCGGCCACGGTCTCGTCGATCATGTCCGAGATGTCGAGGATGAGTCCGGCATCGACCATGTCGCGCAGCTTGCCGCCGCCGCGAGCGAGGAAGACATCGGGCCCCTCGCCGGCGTTCTGCGCCGTCTGCAGCTTGCCGTCCAGGTCCTCGTTCTGGATGGCCTGGACCTCCACCGTGACACCCTCGTGCGAGGCCTCGAATTCGGAGGCAATGGTCTCCCAATACTCCGAACCGGGGCCTGTGGTCGCGTTGTGCCACAGGGTAAGAGTGTTGTCGTCTCCCCCGCCGCTGGTTCCGCCGCCACAGGCAGCCAGCGCCAGCGATGCGGTCAGCACGCCGGCCATCACTCCGGCAACACGGCGACGGCGGGAACGGGTGGGATGGGGGTGGTGAGCGCATAGCTTCATCATTGAAACCTCCGGATACGGACGCGTCCGATCAGGCTGACCGAAATATTTCGCGAATCCGTCTGACACATTTAGTATAGCGGCGCACATTATCGTGTCAACTGCGGTCGCCGCCGGCCTCCGCCACCACGACAGTCACGCATTCATCGCAAGGAACCGCCATGGCCTACTTCGACCTGCCGCTGCCCGAGCTCGAGACCTACGCTCCCGAGCTTCCCGAACCGGCGGACTTTGACGCCTTCTGGGCGCGCACACTCGCCGAGAGCCCCTTCGACCCGGCCGGCGTCACCGCGGCCCCCGTGACGACGCCGCTGCGCACCCACCGGGTCCAGGACGTCACCTTCGGCGGTTACGACGGCGATCCCATCCGCGCCTGGCTGATCACTCCAGCCGACCAGTCCGGTCCACTGCCCACCGTCGTCGAGTTCCTCGGCATGGGCGGGGGCCGCGGCCTGCCACAGGACAACCTGGTGTGGGCGGCCGCCGGCTACGCCCACCTGGTGATGGACACCCGCGGGCAGGGCTCGCACTGGGGCTCCGGGGGCGACACGCCCGACCCACACGGCACCGGTCCGGCCGCAGCCGGCTTCGCCACTCACGGGCTGCAGTCGCCCGAGGAATACCTGTACCGGCGGCTGTTCGTGGACGCTCACCACGCCGTCGAAGCCGCCGCGGTCCTGCCGGAAGTGGATGCCGCCCGGATCGCCGTCACCGGCGTATCGCAGGGCGGCGGCATGGCCATTGCCGCGGCCGGTCTGAACCACCGAGTCATTGCCGCCATGCCGGATGTGCCGTTCATGTGCGCCCCGACCCGCGCGATCGGGCTGACGGATGATCCGCCCTATGCCGATATTGTCGGCTACCTGGCCGTGCACCGCGACGAGGTGGAGCAGGCGCACCACACGCTCACCTACTTCGACGGCGCGCTGCTGGGAGCCCGGGCAACCTGCCCGGCCCTGTTCTCCACCGGACTGATGGACACCACCTGTCCGCCGTCTACCGTCTTCGCCGCCCGCAACCGGTGGGGGCAGGCGGCCACCCCGGCCCCGGCGCACCCGGAGATCCGGGTCTACCCCTTCAACGGACACGAGGGCGGTGAGTCATACCAGTGGCGCGAGCAGGTGGCTTGGCTCACCGCACTGCGACAGGACCTTGAGCAGTCCTGTTAACCTCCGGTAAGCACACGGGCACGGACGATTCTGAGGGGAGCAGACGTGGAATCTCGCAGCGAGTGACCCTGGACGATGTCGCTGCGGCGGCCGGCGTTTCCAAGTCGGCCGCCTCCAAGGCGCTGAACAACCGCGCCGACGTGTCCGCGGCTACGCGCGAACGCGTCCTGGCCGCCAGCGAGGATCTGGCTACGTGCGCCCGGAGACGACGCCGGCCCGCACCTACCCGCCGATAGCAATCGTCTCCGACGATCTCGCCACCGCCTACACCATTGAGGTGCTCAAGGGGGCAGCGACCGCCGCGCTCGACGCCGGGGTCGCCCTGCACACCACCTACACGCCAGAGCCGGCCGAGCGTGCGCATCCGGTGCCCTTCGAACCGGAGTGGTTCACGCTGCTGAAGGCCACCGACTACCTCGGTTTGATCGTGTTGACCTCCCCGCTCACCCGCGAGCAGCACGCCAGCGCCAGACGCATCGGCCTGCCCGTGATCATGATCGACCCCTCCGGCGAGCAGGAGCGCGGCGTCGCCTCCATCGGCGCGACCAACTGGAACGGTGGCGTGGACGCCACCGAGTACCTGATCGAGCTCGGTCACAGGCGCATCGCCCTGGTCGGCGGGCCCGAGGACTCAGTGCCGGCACGCGAGCGTCACCAGGGATATCTGTCCGCTTTGCAGATGCATTCGCTGCCCGTACACGCAAACCTGGTCTCCTCCGGGCCCTTCGCCTACGAGACCGGTCTGCACCAGGGGCGCCGGTTGCTGGCACTGCCGGACAGCGAGCGCCCGACCGCCGTCTTCGCCGCCTCGGACACCACTGCGCTGGGTATCTACGAGGCGGTCCGGGAGGCCGGGTTGCGCATTCCAGAAGACTTCAGCGTGGTCGGCTTCGACGATACCGAAATGGCCGGTTGGGCGGCGCCGCGACTGACAACGGTGCGTCAGCCTCTGTTCCGCATGGGTCAAGAGGCGGTCCGCATGATCGTGGACAATCACCACGGCCGCCCCATGCTGACCACCACGCCCGTGCGGCTGAGTACCCGCCTGGTCATCCGTGACTCGGCAGCGCCGCCTCGGTAGCACCACTCCGCTTCCCACAGTGGACAGTGGCAGGGCCGGCGAATGCACGAGTTCGCCTCTGAAACACGAGTTCTGGAGATACGCATGTGCCTTGCGGCCGCATATCTCCAGAACTCGTGTTTGTGGCAGTAACCCATGGTCGTTCTGGCGGGGGCGTGGGCGCCCGACACCGGGACACCGGCCCACCACCACCCGCATTTCGGACCGGTTGCCGTGGCCCTCCGCCTAGGCGGTCACGGCACGGCGCTTGTTGAGCAGGTCGAAGGCGACGGCGCCGAGCACGACCAGACCCTTGATGGCCTGCTGGTAGTCGATGCCCACGCCCAACAGGGACATGCCGTTGTTCATCACGGCCATGACCAGCCCACCGACGATGGCGCCGACGACAGTACCCACACCGCCGGTGACGGCCGCTCCGCCGATGAAGCAGGCGGCGATGGCATCCAATTCGAAGCCCTGGCCGGCCTTGGGGCCGGCCATGTTGAGCCTGGAGGTGAAGATGATGCCGGCGAGCGCGCACAGCACACCGTTGTTGACGAACACCCAGAAGCGCACCCACTGCACCTTGACGCCCGAAAGCGCCGCAGCCTCCTTATTGCCACCGATCGCGTAGATCTGGCGGCCGATGACGGTGCGCCCGGCGACGAAGGAGTAGAGCAGAATCAGTGCTGCCAGGATAATCAGCACGTAAGGGGTGCCCTTGTAGGTGGCGATCTTCCAGCGAAGGCCATGCCGATCAGGCACACGAGCACAACGCGGGCGATCCAGGTCCCAGCGGCAGAGACGGGCACCTCGTTGGCAATGGACCGCCGCCGGTTGCGCACCTCCGAGAACACATACGCAGCAAGCGCGACGGCGACTAGCAGCAGCGTGAACACGTCGTACCCGTACCCGCCGAGCAATCCGTTGAGGTAGCCCGACGAAATCTCCCGGAATCCGCCGGGGAACGGAGAGATGGACAGGTTGTGCAGCACGATCATGGTCAGCCCGCGGAAGATCAGCATGCCGGCGAGCGTGACGATGAAGGCGGGGATGCCGACGAAGGCGATCCAGAATCCCTGCCACATGCCGACGAGTAGACCGGTGATCAGCGCGGCAATGACCCCGACCCACCAGGGCATGCCGTGGTTGACGGATACCACGCCGGCGACGGCGCCGGTCAGCGCCACGACCGAGCCGACCGAGAGGTCGATATCGGCCATCAGGATGGCGAAGAGCATGCCGATCGCCAGAACCAACACATAGGCGTTCTGCACGATGATGTTGGAGACGTTCTGGGAGGAGAGGATCTGGCCATTGGTGACGATCGCGAAGAAGAGCACGATGACAACGAGTGCAATAGCCAGCCCCCCCTGCCGCAGGTTCGTACGCAAGGCGCCCTTGAGCGTTGAGAATGTATTGGACATTGGTCAGTCTTCCTTGATCTGAGTCATATAACGCATGAGCGTCTCCTGGTCGGCGTCGCCGCGATCCAGGTCGGCGGTGACGCGCCCAGCCGAAAGGGTGTAGATGCGATCGCAGATGCCCAGAAGTTCGGGCAGCTCCGAGGAGATGACGAGGACGGCCTTGCCCGCATCCGCGAGCTGGTTGATGATCTGGTAGATCTCATACTTGGCGCCGACGTCGATGCCACGGGTGGGCTCGTCGAGGATGAGTACGTCCGGTTCGGCGGCCACCCACTTGGCGAGCACAACCTTCTGCTGGTTGCCTCCCGACAGCCCGCCGACCACGGACTCGATGGTGGGAGCCTTTACGGCCATCTGACCGCACAGCTCGGTGACGACCGCGCGTTCCCGGTGCAGATCCAACACGCCGCGCCGTGAGAACCTGCGCGGAGATGCCGAGGACACGTTGCGCCTGATCGATTCGATGAGGTTAAGGCCGTAACGCTTGCGGTCCTCCGACACGTAAGCGATGCCGTTGGCTATGGCCGAGGCAACGTCCTTGATTTGGATCTCGCGACCGTCTTTGAAGACCCTGCCGCTGATCTCACTGCCCCAGGAACGCCCGAACAGGCTCATGGCCAGTTCGGTGCGCCCGGCCCCCATGAGGCCGGCGAGTCCGACGATCTCACCGTGCCTGAGCACCAGGTCGGCGCCGTCGACGACGGTGCGCGACGGATCGGCCGGGTGGTGAACGGTCCAGCCGTCGAGACGCAGCGCCTCCCCGGTCACTTGGGAGACGTGATCGGGAAAGCGTTGGTCCAGCGTGCGGCCGACCATGAGACGGATGATCTCGTCCTCATCGACGCCGCCCTCACGGTGCATGTCAAGTGTGGCGATGGTGCGCCCGTCGCGAATGATCGTCGTGGAATCGGCAATCTGCCTGATCTCTCCGAGTTTGTGGGAGATCATGATGCAGGTGATGCCGCGCTCGCGCAGCCCTCGCATCAGGTCGAGCAGGTGGGCGGAGTCGTCGTCGTTGAGGGCGGCGGTGGGCTCGTCCAGGATGAGCAGGCGCACATCCTTGGACAGGGCCTTGGCTATCTCCACCAGCTGCTGCTTGCCCACACCGAGGTCCTGAACCCGGGTTGCCGGATTCTCCGCCAGTCCCACACGGGCCATGATCTTCTGCGCCTCGGTATTCGTACGGTGCCAGTCGATGACACCGCGGGACGAGCGTTCATTGCCCAGGAAGATGTTCTCCGCAATGGACAGGAACGGGCTGAGTGTGAGCTCCTGGTGGATGATCGCGATACCCGCGCTCTCCGACGCCTTGATGTCGGAGAAGCGCACCTCCTTGCCGTCAAGCAGAATCTGCCCCTCGTAGGTACCGTGCGGGTGCACACCCGACAGCACCTTCATCAGGGTCGACTTACCGGCCCCGTTCTCACCGCAGATGGCATGGATCTCGCCGCGCCCCACCGCGAAGTTGACGTCATCCAACGCCACCACTCCGGGAAACCGCTTGGTGATGCCACGCATCTCAAGAATGTTGTCAGCTGCCATGTTCAGCCCCGACTCCTGTCATGGATGGGCACCGATGCATCCGGCGCCACGATGCAATTCCGGTCACTTGAGCTCGTCCTCGGTGATGTAGCCCGTGTCCACGAGGGAACTCTGGACGTTGTCCTTGGTGATGATTTCGGATTTCAGCAGGTAGGAGGGGACGACCTTCACCCCGTTGTCATAGGTCTCGGTGTCGTTGACCTCGGGCTCCTCGCCTCTGAGCACCGCCACGGCCATCTGCACCGCGGCGTCGGCGAGTTCGCGGGTGTCCTTGAAGATGGTGGAGTACTGCTCTCCGGCCATGATCGACTTGATCCCCGCGATCTCGGCGTCCTGCCCGGTCACCGTCGGGTAGGGCTGTGCGTCGGTGCCGTATCCGGCGCCCTTGAGCGCGCCGAGGATGCCGATGGACATGGAGTCGAGCGGCGAGAGGACGCCGTCCACCCGACTGCCGTCGGAGTAGGTGGAGGTGATCAGGTTGTCCATGCGGGACTGGGCGGTAGCGGCATCCCACCGCATGGTGGCCACGGTGTCGAAGTCCGTCTGTCCGGACTTAACCCTGAGCGCACCGCTGTCGATATAAGGCTGGATCACATCCATAGCGCCGTTGAAGAAGAAGGGGGCGTTGTTGTCGTCCGGGGAGCCACCGAACAGCTCGATGTTGTAGGGCTCGTCCGGCGACAGGCCGGCATCCTCGCCGTCGGCGTCGAGAATGCCCATGCCGATGAGCAGGGATGTGCCCATCTGGGTGCCGACGTCGTAGTTGTCGAAGCTGGTGTAGTAGCTGACGTTCTCGTTGTCTCGGATCAGGCGGTCGTAGGAGATGACCGGAATGCCCGCCTCGCCCGCGGAGTCCAGTTGCCCCGACAACGCGGTGCCGTCGATGGGCGCGATGATCAGCAGGTTGACGCCCCGCGTGATCATGTTGTCGATCTGGTTGGTCTGCGTGGGGATGTCGTCCTCGGCGAACTGCAGATCCACGTTATAGCCGAGTCCTTCGAGCTGAGCCTTGATGTTATTACCGTCCTTGATCCAGCGTTCGGAGGACTTGGTGGGCATGGCCACGCCGATCTTTAGTTCCGAGGGATCCTTGCCAGCGGTGTCGTTTCCGGTTCCTCCGCCCGCCCCGGGCCCGCCGCAGGCGGCCAATGCCGCGGCCACCGCAGCGGTCACACCACTGGCGAGGGCAGAGCGACGTGAGAGAGTCGGGATGTGGGGTCGGGACATAGCAAGTCTCCTCCTCGAGATCTTCAGGCGGCCCGCAGCCACTACGTTTCAGCACGCCGCACGCGGCGTGCAACGCAAGTGTGAACGTTCACTTTCTACCTGTCAAGACTTGACGCCAACTTCAATCACACACGAACCGAACGGCTAAATATCAACCTTTTAGTGCCCCCAAGCATCCACATACGCTATGTGAACCTTAACATCCGAGTTGGATGCATGAGTGCGCGTCGTTACCCTTCTTCCCTCGCCCGGTGCCGCTGGCGCCACCGCGAGCCGGCCGGCTCATCGCCACCAACGGCAAATGTCCGAGATCGGCATAAACGCCGTCGGCCGAGCCGTCGCTGGCGGACGAAAACCGCGTGATTCCAGCGACCCGAGTCCTTAGGGAAGGGCCACACGACCGTGTTCGTGCCGGATTCGGACACTTCGCCCGTACTGCGAGGTCTGGCGGAGCGCTATGCCTGGCAGCGCATCCCGGGCAGCTATCCCGCAGGCAGCCACGTCAGCAACTGGAGCGGCGCACGCGCAGGGTTGGCGAGATCGAGTGGGTGGTGCCCGCCTCGCCGTCGATGGCGCGCAAAAGCACCTCCATGCACAGCACGCCGAGCTCGTCGAAGGGCTGGCGCACCGTCGTCAACGGCGGACAGAAGAAGGCGGTACCGGCGGTGTCGTCGAATCCCACCACGGCGACATCCTCGGGCACGCGCACCCCCTGGTCGCGCAGTGCCGCCAACATGCCGAGAGCCATCAGGTCGTTGGCGCAGAACACGGCGTCGGGCAGGCCGCGGGCCACCATCTCGGTGCCGACCTCGTAGCCGCGCTCGGCGCTCCAGTCCCCCGTCAGCATCGCCGGCGCCTCCTGCCCGGCATCCTCGAGGGCGGACCGCCAGCCGCGAGCGCGGGCCAGGGCGTCGTACCAGTCCGGCGGACCCGCGAGGTGCGCGATGTGCTTTCGACCGAGCCCTAGCAGGTGCCCCACCGCCATACGGGCGCCCAGTTCCTGGTCGACCGAGACCACATGAATGCGCTCGCTAGGTGCCAGACCGTCGGCGACGACGACGAGCGGTACCGTCCGGGTGACGCGCTCGGCCGAGGTGGCGATCCAGGTCTGTGGGGCGACGGCGATGATGCCGTCCACACCGCGCTCGATCAGGAAATCGAAGACGTCGCGAATCTCCTTCTCCGCATCGTCACTCTCGCGCTTGAGGGCGGTGACGAGGGTGGCGTAGCCAGCCTGCCGGGCGGCAACCTCGATGGCGGCGGTGGTGGAGGCGGGCCCCTGGAAGTGGGAGCCGGTGGTAACCACGCCGATCATGCGGGTGGAGTCGGTGACCAGGGCGCGGGCGTTCAGGTTGGGCCGGTAACCGAGCTGATCGATGGCGGCCCGGACCTTCGCCAGGGTGGCGGGGCGGACGGATTCCGGGCGGTTGATGACACGCGAGACGGTCTGGTGGGAGACGCCCGCCAGGCGGGCGACGTCCATCATCCCTGGACGGCGCCCCACGGTCCCGGACACTGCCTGCTCAGACATGGCGGGCGTGCCCGCACCCCCGTTCAGTCCTCCTCCCAGAGCTGCCAGGTGAAGGTGTGCGACTGGCCGGCCGCTAGAGTGATTAGATCCTGGCCGCTGTTGAAGGCGTTGGGCGGGCAGGTCATGGGCTCGACGGCGACGCCCCGGCGCCCCAGGTGCTCACCGCTGTAGACCTGCACCCAGGGGGCCGCGGCACTCATAACCACGCTGCGCTCCCCCTCGCCGCCGGTCAGGCGCACCTGCCAGGCGTCGGCGGGCAGGCCGGTGTAGGCGTTGTCGGTGGCGGTGGCACCTACCAGGCGCCCGGTGCGCCAGTCCCAATCGGTGCCGGTCACGTCCCGCTCCCCCGCGGGCGCCATGTGGGTATCGACGTCGAGGACGCGGTCGGCGGGTACCTGCAGCACGCACTCGTCCAGCGGTACCGAGCGGGTCAGGTAGGGGTGGCAGGACACCCCGTAGGGGGCGGGCGCTGGAGCACCGTCCTCGATCGGGGCGCCCACGACGCCGACAGCCGTGGAGATGGCAGCACCGGCGTTGGTGGCGGTGGTGGTAACGGTAAGCCCGGTGCGCGCGTCCAACGCGTAGAGGACGATGATGTCCAGCGTCCAGGGGTAGGCGTAGGAGGCGGGCAGGCTCAGGGCGAGCGTGACGGCGACGGGGGCCGCCGCGCCGCCTGCGTCATCGGCGGCGTCCGTCTCGGAGACGACGGCGAAGTTCGTCCAGCCCACCAGGCCGTGCAGGGCGGCGCCGGTCTCGGGCTCGTTGCAGGGCACCGGGTAGTCCACGCCGCGGTAGGTGTAGTGGGCGTCGGCGATGCGGTTGGGCCAGGGGATGAGGGTCTTGCCCTGCCAGGCTCCGGGCAGGGCGGTCTCGGCATCGAAGGGGATGACCAGGTCACGTCCCTGGCGACGCAGGTGGACCAAGGTCGCCCCCGAGGTGGCGATCCGGGCTTCGTAGTCGCCCGCGCGCAGGTCGATGAGCTCTCCGTTGAGCGAAGGGTGTTGCATGGTTGCTTCCAGACTCTCGTGGGGCCGCCGCCCCGGATTGTTTTCCGGTTGTCCGTAGGTTAGCCGAGGCGGCCGCCCCCGAGTGTCACTGGCCGCCCAGGCCGGTGGTGGCCACGGCCTTGATGATCTGCCGCTGGAAGAGCATGAACAGGATCGTCAGTGGCAGCGCGGCGATCATGGCGGAGGCCATGGTCTGGGCGTAGATCGTGCCGTAGGCGTTCTTCACCGTGGACAGTCCCACCGGCAGCGTCATCAGGTCGGGGTTGTTGGTCACGATGAACGGCCACATGAAGTTGTTCCAGGCGCCGATGAACACGAAGATGGCGACCGCGGTGACGATCGGCCGGGACACGGGCAGAATGATATTCCAGAACAGTCGCCAGTTGCCGGCGCCATCCACGCGCGCGGCATCCTCCAGCTCCTGGGGAACCTGGTCGAAGTACTGCTTGAAGATGTAGACCATCATCGGCGCGATGGTCTGCGGCAGGATCACCCCGGCGAAGGTGTCCACCGCGTTTAGCAGCACCATTTCCTTGAACAGCGGCACAATCAGGATCTGCCCGGGCACCATGATCAGCGCGATCGTCAGTGCGAGCAGCGCCTTGCGTCCACGGAAGATGGTGCGGGAGAACGCGTAACCGGCCAAGGCACAGATGATGACCGTGATTACGGTGACCGCGGCGGCAATCAGGAAGGTGTTGCCCATCCAGGTGAACACCTCGCCGCGTTCGAACACGGTGCGGTAGTTCTCCAGCGTGAAGCCGCCGTCGGGAATCCACTGCAGCGGCAGTGACTGGGCCTGCACTTCGGTCTTGAACGAGGTATCGATCGCCCACGCGAGCGGCAGCAACCAGGTGAAGGCGAACAGCGCCAGGATGGCAAAGGCGACCACGCGAGCCACCTTGCTGTCGCCCAACAGCAGGCCGCGGGTGCGGCGCACCTCGGCCTTCCGCTCGGCCCGCTCCCGGCGGTGCCGGTCGCGCAAAGAAATCGGCGGGGCAACGGACTCAGCGCTCATGGTTGGCGTCCTTCCGGGAACGGGCCAGGAACCGGAAGGCCACGGTGATGGCAATGATGACGATGAAGAAGATGTACGACATCGCCGAGGCGTAACCCATGCGGTAGTTCGTGAAACCCGTGTCGTAGATGTATTGGAGGATGGGGCGGGTAGAGCCCTCGGGCCCCGATCCGCCGGAGAAGGCGATGAACATCTGGTCGAAGATCTTCAGCGAGGCGATCACCTGCAAGGTGGCCACCAGCACGGTGGTGCCGCGCAGTTGCGGCAGCGTGATCGAGAAGAGTTTGCGCCAGAAGCCGGCGCCGTCTACTTCGGCGGCCTCGTACAGCAGGTCCGGGATCGCCTGAAGGCTGGACAGGTACAACAGGAAGTTGAAGCCCACGGTCCACCAGACGGTCAGAATGACCATGGACCACATGGCCACGTCCACATCGGTGAGCCAGCCGACCTTGTCCAGGCCGAGTCTCTGTAGCCAGTAGTTGATGAAGCCGACGTCGGAGTTGAACAGCCAGGTCCAGATCTGCACGACGACGGCGACCGGCAGCAGGTAGGGAGCGAAGAAGGAGAGCCGCCAGAACCACTGACCGGGGATGCCGATGTACACCAGCAGCGCCATGATCAGGGCCACGAGTACAAGCGGGATGGTGCTCATGAGCGTGAAGGCGAGCGTGTGTCCCAGAGTGGACCACATGGTCGCGTCACCGAAGGCCTCAGCATAGTTCGCCAGCCCCACCCAGCCACCGTTGCCCATCAGGGACTGCTCCGTGAAAGACAGCCACAGCCCGTAGACGATGGGGGCGATCAGGAACATGAAGGCGACGACGAGGAATGGAATGACGAAGGGCATGCCGGAGCCGAGTCGCTTAACCGCACGGGAGGAGTCCTGTGCACTCCGCCTGGCGCCAGCGCGGCGACCGCCCTTGGCGGCGGAGGCCGTAGCCGAATCGGCGCTGGTTGCCGTGTTTACTGCAGTTCTAACAGTCATGACGGGTCTCCTCTCACTCAGGCCGGCGGATTCTGGGCGAGCATGCGATTGAGCCTGTCAATGAGCCCATCTACGGCCTGCTCCGGGGTGAGGGAGCCGGACAGCCAGCAGGACTGCATGACCTCGGCTACGCGCGCCTGGAAGTCGGAGCCGGATCCGGTGAACCAGGCAGCCGGTTCGAAGACAGCCTGGTTGATGGCATCGGCGTAATGGGACTGGGGCACAAGTTCCGCGTAGGCGGCAGATGAGGTGACCTCCACGTTCGCGGGGGTGTGCCCGCCTTCCGCCCAGTCCAAGGAGTTGTTAAGCATGCCCGCTACCACCTCGTAGGCCGCATCGCGTTTGGCCTCATCCACACTCGTCTGGTGCGGGAGCACGAATACGTGGGAGTCACCGAAGGTGGCCGGGGTACCGAATATGTTCGGCATCGGCATGGCATCCAGGGGCACCCCGGCGTTCAGGAAGGTCTGGTATTCCCAGTTGCCCATGAAGGTGATGCCGGTGCGGCCGGTGGAGAAGGAGGCGATGGCACCGCCGTAGTCCATGTCCGGCTCGGCGACGGTGCCATCGAGCATGTCCTTGATCAGGGAGGTGACCTCAATGGCAGCGTCGCGGTCGATCTGCGCCTGCCGCCCCGGGGTGAGGGTGCACTCCGCACCGGTCTGGGCATACAGGCCCCAGAACATGCGGGAGACCTGGGCGCCGTCACCGGTGTAGCCGAAGGACATCCCCTGCCCGCCGGTTACCTCTGCCAGGCGACGGCCGGCGTCGAGAAAGCCCTCGGGGGAATCCAGCCCGCTCAGGGTGCCGTCTGCGCTGAGCAGGCCGGCCTGATCGCACAGCTCGGTGTTGAAGAAGAGGATGAAGGCGTGAAAGTCCAGTGGGACGGCGTACAGCTGACCGTTCACGAAGCACTTGTCCCACAGCAGATCGGGGAACTCTTCTGGGGTTATGCCGTGGTCCGCGAGCCGGTCCAGATCCCAGGTGTCGAGCAGGCCGCCGGGGGCGTAGCCGATCACCCGGGTAGCGTGCATTACGGCCAGGTCCGGGGAACGACCGCCGACCGAGGACATCGCAAGTTTCGTGTAGTAGGGACCGCCCCAGGTGAGCACCACCGGGTCGATCTCAAGCTGCGGGTTCTGTTGGCCTACGGTGTCCATCATGGCCTGAAAGACGCCACCGTCACCGCCGGTGAACAGGTGCCAGAGCTGAATCTTGGTGCGGTCGGAAGCGGATGCCGAGGACGCGCAGCCGCCCAACAGGCCGGTTCCGGCCAGGGCGGTACCGGAGAGCATGGCCGCCCTCAGAAAGCGGCGTCTGCTGGGGAGTGCAAACGGAATTGTCGGATGACTCAACGTGACCTCCTTGTCAGTTGTGTCGCCAGGTATTTGCTTGTGTGGCGCCGGCGGCGGGTCGGGCCGGTCCGCCGCCGGCGCTTTTGCGGAGCTCAGGCGAGCTCGACCGCCAGCCAGGAGGCCGGCGGCAGCGTGGTGGTGAGCACGCCGTCGGCCAGCGCTACCTCGTGAGGCACGGGGTGGACGCGGTCGGGGTCGTCGGCGGTGTTGACGGCATCGAGGTCGCCCGGGGCGATGATCTGGGCTTCCTTAATGCGGCTCGCGCCCAGTGCCCCCAGCGCGGCGGTAACGTCGATCGAATCGGTCAGCGAACGGTTCAGGGCCAGCACCGAGCCGGTACCCGCCTCCTCGTCCCAGGTGACCACGGCGTCGACGGCGTCGACCTCGCCGTAGCGTTCGGTGCCGGTGACCGGGCTGGCGACGACGGCGTCGTAGGCCTGTCCGCGGGCGATCCGGGAGGCGATGGCGAAGGGGTGGAAGGTGGTCTGCCGCCAGGCGCGTCCGCCCTTCTCGGTCATAATCGGGGCGATGACGTTGACCAGCTGTGCCAGTGAGGCCGCCTTTACGCGGTCGGCGTGACGCAGCAGCGAGATGAGCATGCCGCCGACCGCCAAGCGTCGGCGCCGGTGTAAACGTCCTCGATGCGGGGGGCGGCCTCCGGCCAATCGTCGGGGGCGAAGTCGTGCTCGATAGAGTTCCAGGCGCCCAGACGCCAGACGTTCCACTCGTCGACGCTGACCATGATCTTCTTGTTCGAGCGGTGCTTGGCGCCGACGGCGTCGGCGGTGGCGATCACCCCGTCGATGAAGCGATCCAGGTCCACGCCGGCGGCGAGGAAGCTGGCCCGATCATGGGCGTCGGGGTCGATGTAGCGGTGCAGGCTGATGTAGTCGACCTCGTCGTAGGCCAGGTCGAGGATGGTGCGCTCCCAGTCGCCGAAGGTGGGCATCTCCCAGGAGGAGGAACCGCAGGCCACCAGTTCCAGGTCCTGGTCCACCATGTGCATGGCACGAGCGGTGGACAGGGCCAGGTAGGCGTAGTCCTCGGCATTCTTGTGGCCCACCTGCCAGGGACCGTCCATCTCATTACCCAGGCACCACATGCGCACGTTGTAGGGGTCCTCATGCCCGTTGGTGCGGCGCAGGTTGGCGTACTGAGTGTCCGCCTGCCCATTGACGTAGTCCAAGAGGTTGACGCGTCGGTCTCACCACGGGTGCCGAGGTTGATGGCCAGCATCGGCTCGATGCCGGTCTGATCGCACCAGGTCATGAACTGGTCCGTGCCGAAGGTGTTGGGCTCGGTGGTGTGCCAGGCCAGCTCGAGCCGCCGGGGCCGGTCTTGAATAGGGCCGACGCCGTCCTCCCACCGGTAGTTGGACACGAAGTTGCCGCCGGGGTACCGCACGGTGGTGACGCCGAGCTCACGCACGAGTTCCATGACGTCCTGCCGCAGGCCGTTGGCGTCGGCGGTGGGGTGATCGGGCTCGAAGATGCCGGTGTAAACGCAGCGTCCCATGTGCTCCACGAAGGATCCGTACATGCGGGGCGAGATGCGGCCGATGGGGCGGTCGACGTCGACCGAGATGCGTGCTGTCAAGGGATTCTCTCCTTTGAGTCGGTTGGGGCTGCGCCTCAGGCGGACCGTGCTGGCGCGCTGCCGTTGTCATCATCGTGTCGCACTACTTCAACGTTGTCAACTCCACCAACTGAGGCCGAGGTGCCCAGGAACTCAAATAAGACCGCTACATCAAGGCCCAGCCAAGAACGTTGGGGACCCACAGGCGGACAAACGCCACCTGACATCGTTGAATGTGCGCCGCAACACAATCGGTGGGAACTTCTGTATGCTGCCGCGCATGGCTGCCACCCTCCTCGACGTCGCTGCCCTCGCGGGCGTCTCGGCGAAGACCGTCTCGCGGGTGGTCAACGGCGAGCCCGGGGTCTCCCCCAGCACCCGTGAACGGGTGCTGGAGGCCGTGGCACGTACCGGCTACTCCCCCAACCCCTCGGCTCGCTCGCTGCGCACCGGCCGCTCCGGCGCCATCGGGCTGGCAGTGCCCGAGTTGAACCAGCCCTTCTTCGCCGAGATCGCCGATCGCATTGCCGCCGAGGCCCGCCGCCATGGCCTGGCAGTGGCACTCGGGGTGACCGGCGAACTCGGCCAGGGGGAGGCGGACTTCTTCTCCCGCCATCCCGAGCTGGACGGCACGATCATGTACTGGCAGGGCATGGAGCCCGCGCAGGTCGCCGCCGCGGCCGCGCAACGGCCGCTGGTGCTGCTCGGGGAGCGGCGGCACGACGCCGTCGACCGGGTCACCATGGACAACGAGCGTGGCCTCGAACTGGTCGTCTCCCACCTGCGCACCCTGGGACGGGAGCGCATAGCCGTGCTCGGCGTGCCCGTCCCGGGCGAGTGGATGCATGCGGCCGGGCGCACGCGCATCGCCGCCCTGCACACCGCGATGGAGCACCGGGGACTCAGCCTCGACGAGCGCCTGCTGGTCGCCTCCACCGAATGGCGGCGTGTCGACGGCGCCGCCGCCATCCGCACGCTGCTGGCCCGCCGCGTCCCCTTCGACGCCGTAATCGCCTTCAATGACGGCCTCGCCCTGGGGGCGCTGCACGAGCTGGCGACGGCGGGGGTGCGCGTGCCCGACGACGTCGCGGTCACGGGCTTCGACAACCTGGAGATCTCCCGTTACGCCTCCCCCTCACTGACGACGGTCTCTCCGAGTCTGAATGCCTATGCCGCCGACGCCGTCGCACTACTGTGTGCCCGCATTGACGCCCCCAACACCCCGGTACGCACGGTGGTGGAGGATGTGGACCTGCTGGCCCGCGACTCCACGGTAGGAGGTGAGGGCCGGTGGCCGACCGCGTGACCATGGGCGACGTCGCCCGGCGAGCAGGCGTATCCGCCAAGACCGTCTCCAATGTGCTGCGTGGCGCGCCCGGCGCCTCGGCCGCCACGCGCCGGCGCGTGCTGGAGGCGGTCGCGGCGCTGGGATACCGACTCAATCCGAGCGCTTCAGCATTGCGCTCAGGCCGGCGGGGGAGCATCACGCTGGCGCTGCCCACGCTGCAGCAGCCGCTTTACGCCGCGCTGGCACAGGAGTTGATGCGCGCCGCAGGCGACACGGCCGTAATCCTGGAACTGACGAGCGGTGAGGCCGAGCGCGAGCAGGAGATTCTGTCCGGCTCATGGGCGCGGCGCTCCGATGCCGCCGTGCTGGTACCGCGGGGCCTGGACCCGGCTTCAAGGTCGGCAACCGAGCGCACGCGGATCAAAGCGCCGCTGGTGCTCATCGCCGATTCCGGCCCGCGCGCTGTGCCGCGCGTGACCTGTCCGCCCGAAGCACAGGTGGAACTGGTTGCCGCGCATCTATTGGCACTGGGGCGCCGCCGCATCGCCGTCGTCGGGTCCTCCAGCGCAGCCGACCAGTGGACGGAGGCCTGCGCGCGGGGCCTACGGGAGGCGGGGCTGCGGGTGGACGCCGAGGCCGTCGTCCGGGTGGATGCTCCGGACGGATTGCTCGGCGGGGTGGAGGCGGTAGCCCGACTGGCACATGCGGGCGCCGATGTCGATGCCATCGTTTGTCACAACGACGCACTTGCCGCCGGGGCCGTAAGCGCGCTGCGCCGCCGGGGGGCGCGGGTGCCGCAGGATGTAGCCGTAATCGGCCGGGGCGACACGGAGGCTGCGGTGTTCGCCACCCCGACTCTGACGAGTGTGTCCCTGGACCTGCCGAAACTGGCTCGAGCGGCCTTGGACCTGCTGACACCGGACGCAGATTTGGGCACGCCGCCGCAGCAAGGTGCCTGGGCCCGCGCCGGCGCGGCGGCGACACCCGCGCGGGCACCCTTGATCCAGACCGCCCCGACGCTGTCGATACGTGGTTCCACGGTCGACGGCGCCGAGGCGGCCCCGGAGCGGTGGGGCAACTCCACCGCGAGTGGAGCGGAGCTCAGCCCTGAGTGAGGCGGTAGTAGACCTGGTTGCTCCGCAGCTCCTGCACGAAGCCGCGGGTGGTCGTGGCCTCGTCGATGACGGCCAGTTCCATCTGGGCGATCTCGGCCAGGTCCTGCCACGTCTCCAGGGTGGTGGCCGTGGTCATGACCGTGTGGTGAGCGGCCCCGGCCTGCATCCAGCACTCGGTGGAGGTGTAGAAGTCGGGCGCCGGCTCCCATACGGCACGGGCGACGGGCAGCTTGGGCAGCGGTTCGTCGGGGCCGACGATCTTCACGACGTTGGCGGTCAGCCGGAAGCGCTCACGCATGTCGGACATGGCGACCACTAGACCGGCTCCGGGGTCGGCGTCGAAGACGAGGCGCACGGGGTCCTCGCGGTTCCCGATGCCCAGCGGGTGGATCTCCAGGCGCGGCCTGGAGGCGGTGAGCGAGGGGCAGACCTCCAGCATGTGGGCGCCGAGGATCTTCTCCTTGCCGGGGGTCATCTCGTAGCAGTAGTCCTCCATGAGGGACGCACCGCCAGGCAGGCCGTAGCCCATGACCTTGGCGGCGCGCACGAGCAGGGCGGTTTTCCAGTCGCCCTCCGCGCCGAAGCCGTAGCCGTCGGCCATCAGTCGCTGGACCGCCAGTCCGGGCAGCTGGCGCAGCCCGCCGAGGTCCTCGAAATTGGTGGTGAAGGCGGTGGCGCCGCGCTGCTCAAGGAACCGCCGCATGCCGGCCTCGATGCGGGCGCCGTAGCGCAGGGACTCGTGGCGCTCGCCGCCGGGACGCAGCTCCTCGACGACGTCGTAGGCGCCCAGGTACTCCTCGATGAGGGCGTCTATCTCCGCCTCGGTGACGGCGTCGACGACCTCGACCAGGTCGTTGACGCCCCAGGTGTTAACGCTGGCGCCCAGGCGCAGCTCGGCCTCGGTCTTGTCCCCCTCGGTGACGGCGACATTGCGCATGTTGTCGCCAAACCGAACCAGGCGGGTGTGGTGCAGGGCGTCCCAGCCGGCGGCAGCGCGCGCCCAGGTGCCGATCTTTGCCTGGGTGGCCGCCTGGGTGGCGTGGCCGACGACGACCTTGCGGGGCTGGCTCAGGCGGGTCAGGATGTAACCGAACTCGCGGTCACCGTGAGCGGCCTGGTTCAGGTTCATGTAGTCCATGTCGATGGTGGACCAGGGCAGGGACTGCGCGTACTGGGTGTGCAGCTGGACCAGGGGCTTGGACAGCGCATCAATGCCGCCGATCCACATCTTGGCCGGGGAGAAGGTGTGCATCCAGGCGATCACACCGATGCAGGCGTCGTCGGCGTTGGCCGCGAGCATCGCGGTGCGGATGGCGTCGCGGTCCTTCAGGACCGGCTTCCAGACGATGCGCACCGGGATCGCGTCGGCGGCGTCCAGCCAGGCGGCGACCTGCTGGGACTGGTCGGCGACCTGAGCGAGGGTCTCCTCGCCGTACAGGTCCTGGCTTCCGGTCAGGAACCAGATCTCTTTGCCGTCGAACGGGTTGGGCAGAGCAGTCATGAGTCATTCTCCTTTGAATTGCGAATTCGGCTAGTAGTTGCGGGTTGGTGTTGGTCAGTGTTGGCCGTAGACGTTCTGGTAGCGGTCATTCAGCCGATCGATCAGCTCCGGCTCAATCGGCACCGGCCGACCACCCTGCATAGCGATATGCACCGTACGCGCCACCTCCTCACACATCGCCGCAGCCTTCACCGCAGCCCGCGCATCCCGACCAATCGTGAACGGACCATGATTCGCCATCAACACCGCCGGCGACCGCGAACCCGACAAAGTCTCAACAATCCCCCGCCCAATCGAATCATCCCCAATCAGAGCAAACGGACCCACCGGAATCTCACCCCCAAACTCATCCGCCATCATCGTCAACACACACGGC
>NZ_MTPX02000020.1 GCF_002154335.2 Actinomyces ruminis | reverse complement strand
TTCACCGTCGCCAGCGCCTGACCTCCGCACGGTCCGCGGCCGGAGCCCCGAACCGGGTGCGCCCGCGAGCCGTCTGCGAGGAAGGCGGGCCCGCCCCCGCCGCGCACAGTGCATCAGGTATTCCGCCATGCGGGCAGCGGCGTGGACACGGTGGGCGCCGGTGGGCATGCTGTCCGCATGGCATCCAACACCGCTCCCGCCGCCCCTCCCATCGCCCTGGCCATTGCCGGCTCCGAAGCCTCCGGCGGCGCCGGCGCCCAGACCGATCTGAAGACCTTCCACCAGCTGGGCGTATTCGGCTGCACGGCCCTGACCTGCATCGTCTCCATGGACCCCAAGCGCAACTGGGACCACCGCTTCGTGCCGGTCGACCCGCAGGTCATCGCCGACCAGATCGAGGCCTGCGCCACCGTCCACACCCGGATTGACGCCGTCAAGATCGGCATGCTCGGCACGCTCGCCACCATCGACGCCGTCGACGCCGCCCTGGAGCAGTACCAGTTCCCGAACCTGGTAGTGGACCCGGTGCTGATCTGCAAGGGCCAGGAGCCCGGCACCACGCTCGACGTCGACAACGCCCTGCGCGCCAAGATCCTGCCCCGCGCCAAGATGGCCACCCCGAACCTGTTCGAGGCCGCCACGCTGGCCGGCACCGATGAGATCACCAGCGTCGCGCAGCTCAAGGACGCCGCCAAGCGCATCTACGACCTGGGCGTGCCCAACGTCCTGGCCAAGGCCGGCCCGACGCTCGGCACCGGCACCGCCCTCGACGTCTTCTACGACGGCGAGACCCTGGAGGTCCTTGAGGTTCCGGCCGTCGGCACCGAGCGCATGCACGGCGCGGGCTGCACGCTGGCCGCCGCCGTCACCGCCGAGCTGGCCAAGGGCGCCACCCCGCTGGAAGCCGCCGTCACCGCCAAGAACGTGGTCTCGGCCTCGGTCAATCCCGGCATGCACGGCAACATCCCCTTCACCTACGTCTACCAGGGCTTCTACCAGGCTGACGGCGCTAGAGGTAGAGGGTGTGCCAGGTGACGGCACTGGAGGGCGCGCCAGGCCGGCCGAAACGCAGCGCACGCACCTGAGGACGCGCCCTCCTGCAATTCACGACCCTGGGGTACGTTCCACGACCACCCCGGGGTCGTGTTTTGTACCCCAAGGTCGTGGAACGCAGTAAAGGCCGCGGGAGAACGCTCTCTTCTCCAGCCAACGACGTCCGCACCGGCGCTCGGACAGGCGCGTAGCACAACCCAGTAGACAGATTGTCTGCTATCTAGATAACCTGACTACATGGACTCACCGACTTCACGTCTCCTGCGCGGCTTCCTCGAGCCCTGTCTGCTCGCCCTGCTTGAGTGCGGCGCCGACTACGGGCTGTCATTGACCCGTCGCCTCGACGCCGCCGGCCTGGAGAATGTTCCCGGCGGCAGCCTCTACCCGGCACTCACCCGTCTGGAGCGGCGCGGCCTGCTCGCCACCACCACACGCCCCTCCGACTCCGGACCCGCTCGCAAGTACTACGCGCTCACCGACGCCGGCCGTATCGAACTCGCCGCGCGTCGAGCGGAGTGGTGCGCCTTCCGCAGCGCCGTCTCGGCCATCCTGGAGGGTGAGGCAGCATCCCGCAGGCGGGCGGTACCCGCCCATGCGGCGGCCGAGGCGCACTCATGAGCGCCGCTACCGACTCCAATTCCTCGCCACGGCACGAGCCGGGTCCGGCCGACGCCGCCTGGTATCGAAGCCTCAACGCGGAGCTGGCGGCACAGGGCCTGAGCCCCCGGGAGTTGCAGCGCGTCGTCGCCGAGACCCGCGCAGAGGCCGACTCCGCGGGCATCGCACCGGCGAGCCTCTTCGGTCCCGCCGTCCTGTTCGCTCGCGAGCTGGCATCCGCGCTGAAGGAGGACGGCACCGGCAGCCAGGCCAAGGAGAGCACGCTGGGCCCAGTGGTATTGCGACTGCGCGATGTCACCGTCCGTCGCGGCCGGCGCACAGTCCTGTCAGACTTCAGTCTCACGGTACGACGGGGCGAGATCGTCGCCGTCGTCGGCTCCAACGGGGCCGGCAAGTCCACTCTCCTCCAGGTCTGCGCAGGCCTGCTGCGCACCAACTCCGGACGGATGGAGCGGACCGAGCGCTTCGGCTACGCGCCACAACTCGACGCCCTCGCTCCACTTCTGACCGTCGACGAGCATCTGCGGCTATTCGGGGCTATCGACGGCGCGAGCCAGGGCCGCTCGGTGCCCACGGGGCACCAGATCCTCCACCGCCTGGGGTGGCGCCCCAACGGCAACCAAGTCACTCGTACCCTTTCCGGGGGCACCCAACAGAAACTCAATCTCGCTCTGGCTCAGCTCGCCTCGCCCGAACTACTGCTCCTGGACGAGCCCTACCAGGGCCTGGATGCCCTGGCTTATGAGGACTTGCGGACTCTCATCTCGTCCTGGCGGAACTCCGGCGCCGGAGTCCTTCTGGTCACCCACCTGCTGCGGGACATCGACTTCGTCGATCGCGTCGTCGAGCTACCCGCCCCGGATTCCTCGACCGGTCACAGCAAGACGAAGGAGCACGCCGCATGACCGCAGCCGCCATCGCCGAACCCGGCGCGCCGGGACCCGCCTCCGGCCACCGGCTGCTGCGCACCGCGGTGCTGGTGGCCACGGTCACCGCGCATGAACTGGCCCGACGGCGTGGGGCGCTGGTCCTCGCCCTGCTGCTACCGCTCACCTTCTACCTGGCGCGAATCGACGCGCACTGGACCGCGCTGCGTCTGCTGTCGATCGGACTGGGCTGGGCGGCGGCGACGCTTGCACTGTTCACGTCGGTGTCCTCGCGCTCAATCGACTTGCGGCTGGCCGCTAGCGGGGCCAGCCCGACGGCGCTGGTCCTGGGACGGCACGCGGCAGTCCTGAGCCTCGGTTGGCTCATTGCCGCGCTCTACTCCGGACTCGTGCTACTCACGATCGGGGACAAGCTGACCCACCCGGCTGCTGTGCCGCTCATGCTGCTGCTGACCGTGACCGTGGCCGCACCCCTGGGCTCGGTGGCGGCCGCGGTCATACCAAGAGACCTGGAGGGCGCCCTGTTGCTGCTGGCAGTCATGGCCCTTCAGCTTCTGGTGGACCCGGCCGCCGGCTGGACCCGCGCCCTGCCCCTGTGGTCGACGCGCGAGCTGTCCAGTTACCTTGTCGAGGCGTTGGGCACGCAGGCGGGCGACTACCTCCGGCGCGGACTGCTTCATGGGGCGAGCTTCGCCGTCGGGCTGATGGCGTTGACCTGGCTGCTGGGGGTCTGGCGTCTGCGGGTGATCCGCCTACCCGAGCCGCAGTGACCCAGTTACTCGCGACCCCATCCCCGGCGACACAGAGGAGCGGCCTTCACACATTCCACGACCCTGGGGTACGTTCCACGACCGCCCCGGGGTCGTGCACTGCAACCTCGCAGCCGCGAGCCGGCGCGTTGGACGAGCCGACACCGACGAATCAAGCCCGCGCCAACTCGCTCTGATCGGCAACGCCGACGTCGAAATCAACCAGGTTCCGCCCGAACACCAAAACCTGATTGATTTAGAGGTGCCCTAAATCAACAATCCCCATGATTCCGGGGATGAGTCAGGGTTCCGGCGGCCAAAGGCGACACCCTCCTCAACCGAGCTCCCACAGGGCGGACACCGGCAGCGCCCACAAAGGACCACCCAGACTGCGCGCCCGATCATCGGTGGTCAGCACGACGCCGGCCTTCAGCCGGTCCCCGATCCGTTCATACAGCCAACGCAGATGCCTGGTATCGCCCGTTGAGACCGAAGCGGCCGCCTTCACCTCGATGGCAATGACTCCACCATCGTCCAACTCGAGGATCAGGTCGATCTCCCGTCCCTCCGGGGAACGGTAGTGGCTGAGAGTAAACCGCTCCGCGGACCACGTGTGCTGCCTCATTAGTTCGGCGGCGACGAAGGCCTCGAGCAGACCTCCCAAGGCTCCTCCGCGGATCAAGTCCTTGAGGGTGTCGGGACGCGTCCGAGTCAGCCATATCGCCAGCGCGGAGTCGGTCAGCAGATACTTCGATCGACCAACCTCACGCTTAAGCAGGTTCGGCGTCCACGGCGGCAGCCGATCAACCAGGAAGAGCGCTCGCAGAAGCTCGAGGTAGGAGGCGGTGTAGATGCGCTCAGGTTGATGTCGCTCCCCACCCGCGCCACCACGGTCTCCGACCCCTGTGTGGACGCCAGACCGACCAGCAGTGAACGCAGGCGATGCGGATCGGACAGGCGGGAGAGCTCGCGCAGATCGCGCCCGAGCAGCCGGGAGATGTAGCTCTCCAACCAGTCGGCGCGAAAGTCCTCAGGCAGTCGGTACACCTCGGCATAGAGCCGGCGGCCAGCAGATCAACGTAGTCTCCGCGCTCCAATTCGGAACGGTAGTCTCCATCCAGTGCCCCGTGGAGCACTGCGGCCACGAAGTCGTCTCCTCGACCGGCAATCTCACCCCGACTGAAACCGAACACACGAGTGCTGATGACGCGACCGGCCAGGCTGTCCGTTGCCGGCTGGACGGGACTCGTAGTCACGGAGCCGGTGAGCAGATAGCGTCCGGCGGACCGGTCGGAATCAATCTCCACCTTGAGTGCCAACGCCAGTTCGGGAACGCGCTGGAACTCATCAATGACCAGCAGCCCTTCAGGTTCCAGACGAAGAAAACCGCGCGGATCCGCGATCGCCGCGGCGCGGGTCTCAGCGTCGTCCAGAGTCACGATACGCGTCGGCCGCTTGGATGCCGCGGCGATCATGGATGCAAGCGTGGACTTCCCAACCTGACGTGCACCGACCAACTCAACCGCGGGGAAGACCTCCAGAAGCTCTTCCACCCTTCCCTGCGCATGCCGCGTAAGCAGGTCGCTCATACCCACAGCGTACGGTAGACCGTAAAACGGTGGCAAGGTTCACCGAAAAACGGTGTCACGATTCTTCGAAAAACGGTGGCTGTGTTAGCCGTGGTTCGATGGCAAGACTTGCGGTGAGACGGTGGCGGCGTTCGCCGCGGATCGGTGGCCTGGCGCATCGGTGTCAGGGTCAAGCAGCCGCGTCGGCCCGGCACCAATGTCGATTCCCGCATGCCCCGCCCGGGCTCACTCGTAGGCCGGCTCGGGGGTGATGTCGCGGGCCATGTTGGCGAAGCGCGACAGGTGCCCCTGGAAGGCCACCGGAATGGTGCGGGTCTGCCCGTTGCGGTGCTTGGCGACGATGATGTCGGCCTCGCCCGGGCGCTCCTCCTCTTGGTAGTACTCGGGCCGGTGCAGCAGCATGATGACGTCGGCGTCCTGCTCCAACGATCCCGACTCACGCAGGTCGCTCATCTGCGGCCGGTTGCCGGTGCGCTGCTCGGGACCACGGTTCAGCTGGGCGACGGCGATCACCGGGATGTCCAACTCCTTGGCCAGCAACTTCAGCGAGCGGGAGAACTCGGAAACCTCCTGCTGGCGGGACTCAACCTGCTTGCCCGAGCTCATCAGCTGCAGGTAGTCCACCACCATCAGCCCCAGCCCGTGCTGCTGCTTGAGCCGCAGCGCCTTGGAACGGATCTCCGGCATGGTCAGGTTCGGGGAGTCGTCGATGAACAGCGGCGCCTCGGACACCGGGTTGTAGGCGAGGGCGACATCCTCCCAGTCGCGCTCATCCATCTGGCTGCCACCGCGCAGCTTGTTCAGCGCCACCCCCGATTCGGCGGCCAGAATGCGCATCATCAGCTCCATGCGCCCCATCTCCAGGGAGAAGTAGCAGGAGGGGATGGGGTTGCCGTCGGCGCCGCGGGCATGGATGGAGGCCGAACGGCAGAAGTCGACGGCGAGCGTGGACTTACCCATGGCGGGACGTGCGGCCACGATGATCATCTGCCCGCCGTGCAGGCCGCCGAGCAGTTCATCCAGCTCCACGAAGCCCGTGGGCACGCCCCGCATCTGCCCATCCTCGCGGGCCTGCCCGGCCTCGATCTCGAGGTTTGCCTCGTTGAGCAGCTCCCCGACCGGTACGTAGTCCTCCCGCTCGCCCTCCTTGTGGGCAATGGCGTACACCTCGGACTCGGCCAGGGTGACCAGCTCGTCGATGTCACCGGCGTTGGTGGAGTAGCCGAGTTGGGCGATGCGGGTGCCGGCCTGCACCAGGCCGCGCAACAGTGACTTCTCCTTGACGATGCGCGCGTAGTAGGCGGCGTTGGCGGCCGTGGGCACGGTCGCCATCAGGGAGGCGAGGTAGGGGGCGCCGCCGATGCGCTCCAGCTCCCCGCGTTTGGAGAGCTCGTCGGCCACGATCAGCGGGTCGGCCGGCTCGGAGCGGTTATAGACCTCGACGATGGCGTCGAAGATCGACTCGTGGGCGGGCTTGTAGAACTCGGGGCCGCGCAGCACCTCGATGACGTCGGTAATGGCCTCCTTGCTCAGCAGCATGCCGCCGAGCGTGGACATCTCCGCCTCCAGGTCCTGAGGCGGCACCCGGTCGAAGGCACCGTCGTAACGGGCGTCAACCGGGCGCTCCTCGCCGCGGGTGCGCGCACCGATGGTGTCGACGTCGGTCATCTGTCGGTCACTGCCCCTCCCCTGCCGCGGCCCGCCCAGACGGGTCGCGCCGCGACACTAGCGGGCAGGCGGGGCCGCCGCAAACGCCAATCCCTTGCAGGCTGTGGGCAACCGCGTGCAGGGTGTGGATAACCCCCGTCTGCCTGTGGGCGACGCGCCGCAGCGGATGTGGAGCGTCACCGGGACGCAGCGCCCCAGACGGTGCCGAAACCCCCGAAACTCGCCGTAATCTCGCCTCTGAGCGGCGCTGATAACAAGCCACAACTCACCTGCATCAAACCGAGATCAAAATCTGTGGATAAGTGGGTATTCCTGTGGATGAACCTCAACCTCGACCTGAGGGACGGCCCAGCCAACCTCCAGCGCCCCGGATGTTCGCGTTTCGGCTGCGCCTGGCCTGCCTCCGGCCGGACGTGAGACACTGGCCCGCCCAATCCCCCCGGAGTACCTCGTGTCCGACATTTCAGCCCCAGCCTCAAGTTCCGACGTCGCGCCCGCAAGCGTCGGCCCGCCCGCGGTTTCCTTGAACCGGCAGATCCTGTCCCTGGCGGTCCCGGCCCTGGGGGCGCTGGTCGCCGAGCCGCTGTTCGTGCTGATCGACTCGGCGATGGTCGGGCACCTGGGCCCCGACAGCCTCGCGGGCCTCTCACTCGCTTCGAGCCTGCTGACCACGATCGTCGGCCTGTTCGTCTTCCTGGCCTACGCGACCACGGCCACCACCGCTCGCCGTTTCGGCGCCGGCGACCGGGTCGGCGGTCTGCAGGCGGGTGTCGACGGCGCCTGGCTGGCGGCACTGTTGGGGCTGGTGGCGGCGCTACTGCTCGCCGGCGGCGCACCGTGGGCGGTGGGCGTCATGGGGGCCGACGCGCCGTCGCGGTGGAGGCGATCGCCTACCTGCGCGCCTCTGCCCCCGGGCTGCCGGGCATGCTGGTGGTATACGCCGCCACCGGCACGCTGCGGGGCCTGTTGGATACGCGCACACCCTTTGTGGTGGCCAGCGCGGGCGCGGTCGGCAATGCGGCCGTGAATGCGACGCTGCTGTACGGGGTACGTATGGGGATCGCCGGCTCGGGTCTGGGCACCGCCATCGCCCAGACCGCCATGGCGGTGGCTCTGCTGTGGCCCGTGGTGAGTGCGGCACGTGCAGCCGGCGTGCCGCTGTCTCCGCGCGCAGCGGGGCTGCGCGCCTCGCTGGGCTCCGGGGCGCCGCTGCTGGTGCGCACGGTGTCGCTGCGGGCGGCGATTCTGGCCACCGTTTGGGCGGCCACCGCCCTGGGGCCGACGGCGCTCGCGCCCACCAGGTGGTCAACTCGCTGTGGAGCTTCACCGCCTTCGCCTTGGATGCGCTCGCCATCGCCGCGCAGGCGCTGGTGGGCACGGCGCTGGGCCGTGCCGAGGCGCCCGGGCGGAGCCGGCGACCGGGCCCACGGTCGACGCGGTACTGCGCCGGTGTCTGGCCTGGGGCGTGGCCGCGGGGGCGGCGATCGGCGTCGTGGTGGCCGCTGCCAGCCCGTGGCTGCCGTACCTGTTCAGCTCCGAGACCGCGGTGGTCGCGGCCGCGCGGCCGGCCCTGCTGGTGGCGGCCTCCGCCATGCCGCTGGCGGGTGCGGTCTTCCTGTTCGACGGCGTGCTCATGGGTGCCGGCGACGGCCGCTACCTGGCGGGCGCCCAGATGGCGACGCTGGTGCCCTACCTGCCGCTCACCGTCGTCGTAGCCCGGGGCTGGTCCGCGGCCGGAACCGTCGGTCTGGTGTGGCTGTGGGTGGCCTTCGCGTGGGTGTTCATGGGGGCGCGTGCTTGGTGACCGGCCTACGGGCCCGCAGCGACGCCTGGCGGCACTGACCGGCAAGGCACGGAGCCATCGTTTTTGCTACAACGACTCGCATACAGCCGCGATCGTAGGACGTAACGACTTCCGCAGCGAGCACGCAGCCACCGGCAGCACACATTGCCCACCCCGGGCGGGGCAGGAGGCTGGCGGACCTGACGGTTCGTGCTCTTGCCCGACGGTTCGTACCTTCAGTACGACGCTTCGTACCTTCGCCTGACGATTCGGCACCCCGAGGTACGAACCGCCACCAGAAAGCACGAACCGTCGTAGCCAAGTGCCGAAGCGTCAGGCCCGAGGCCACCCACACACCATCACGCCCTTACCCGTAAACCGGCCTCGCCAGCCCCACGCCCTTAAATCGGAAACGCTACACACGGGCACGGGTACGACGCTCCATCCGGCGCGCCGCCGTCCTCAAAGACGTGGCCGACGCACTCTGGGTGCGTCGGCCACGCGTCTAGTCGGTTGCTACCCGGTTCAGCGGGCCGCGACGACGTTGACCTCGAGGGGGGCGACGACGTCGGGGTGCAGGCGCACCGAGGCGCTGTGACGCCCGGTGGACTTGATCGGGGGCACGACCTCGATCTTGCGGCGGTCGATGGCGGGGCCGCCGGCCTCCTTGACGCCGTCGGCCAGCTGCGCCGTGGTGACGGAGCCGAACAGACGACCGTTGTCGCCGGCGGAGGCGGTCACCGTGATGACGTTGCTGGACAGCCAGGCGCGGGCCTCCTGAGCCTGCTCCAGGGAGTCGATGGCGCGCTTGCGGCGGGCCTCGGCCATCTGGTCGATCTGGCGCTGCGCGCCCTTGGTCCATGGGGTGGCGAGCTTGCGGGGCAGGAGGTAGTTGCGGGCGTAGCCGTCCTTGACCTCAACGACCTCCCCGGCGGCACCGAGGTTGGTCACGTCGTGCGTGAGAATGAGCTTGGTGGTCATGTTGTTGCGCCTCCTATCAGCGGGCAGAGCTCGTGTAGGGCAGCAGGGCCATCTCGCGGGCGTTCTTAATGGCCTTGGCGATCTTGCGCTGGTCCTGCACGGAGACGCCGGTGACGCGGCGGGCGCGGATCTTGCCACGGTCGGAGATGAACTTCCGCAGCGTGGCGGTGTCCTTGTAGTCAATGGTGCCGACCTTGATGGCCTTCACCGGGGCAATCTTCTTCTTGGGCTTACGAAGCTGAGGCTTCGCCATGGTGGTACTCCTTGGTTCGGGCGCCGAATGGGCCCGTGGGTCTATTGCGAGATTGTGGTGGGCGCCGGAGGGCGCCCGTGCACCCGGTCGGGCCGGGCGTATGACGACGCGGCGCATGCCGCGTTTTCCGATATTGGATCAGATGCTGGCTGGATCAGAACGGGGGCTCGTCGCCGAAGCTGGTGGTTCCGCCGGTGGCCCAGGGATCGTCCGCGGCGCCGCCCTGTGGGGCGTTGTAGCTGCCCTGCTGGCCGCCCTGGCTGTAACCGCCCTGGCCACCCTGGGAGCCTGATAGCCGCCCTGGCCACCTTGATAACCGCCCTGCTGCTGGCCGGCGTTGTAGCCGCCACCCTGGCCGCCCTGGTTGAAGCCACCCTGACCGCCCCCACGAGGCTGACGGGTGACCTGCGCCTTGGCGTACCGGAGTGAGGGGCCGATCTCATCGACCTGCATCTCCACCACCGTGCGGTTCTCGCCCTCACGGGTGGTGTAGGAACGCTGCTGCAGGCGGCCCTGCGCGATCACGCGCGTGCCCTTGGTCAGCGACTCGGCCACGTTCTCCGCGGCGTCACGCCAGATCGAGCAGCGCATGAACAGGGTCTCCCCGTCCTCCCACTGGCCCGACTGCCGGTTGAAGCTGCGCGGAGTGGAGGCGATCGTGAAGGAGGCGACCGCCGCCCCCGAGGGCGTGAAACGCATCTCGGGGTCCGCAGTCAGATTCCCGATAATCGTGATGACGGTATCGCCGGCCATTGCTTGTCTCCGTTCCGGTTCGCGCTCAGGCCTCGGGGCGCAGCAGCTTGGTGCGCAGCACCGACTCGTTCAGGCCGAGCTGACGGTCGAGCTCCTGGGCGATCTCCGGCGTGGTGGTCATGTCGACTACCACGTAGATGCCCTCGGACTTCTTCTTGATGTCATACGCGAGGCGGCGCTTGCCCCAGATGTCTGTCTTGTCCACGGTGCCCCCGTTGTTGGGGACAACCTGCAGCATCTTCTCGAGCGTGGGAGCGATGGTGCGCTCGTCCGTCTCGGGTGCGAGGATGATCATGATCTCGTAATGACGCATACTTTGTACCCACCTCCTCTGGTCTGAAGCGGTCACGGTCTTTCCGTGACAGGAGGGTGATGCGTTCGACCGCGTTGCCGCATACGCGGGTGCGTACACGGGCACGCAGTCCGTCGGCCACCATACCCGAGGGCGCCGCAAGGCCGAAAGACGACGAAGACGTTCCCGGCCGTGCGGTGCGCCACGCGCCGCACGGCCGGGAGCAGCGGAACTACTGGCCGCCGGGGCCGCCACCGCCGGGGCCGCCACCGCCGATGTTGCCTCCGGAGTCGCCGGAACCCCCTCCAGAATCATCTAAGTCATCACCCGAGTCATCTGAGTCGCCGCCGGTCCCGGGGGTGTCATTGGGGGTTCCGGAGTTGTCATTGCCGCCGTTGTTGTACGAGTTCTCGTCCCCGTCCTCATCCGGCTGGACGGTCGCGGGGTTCTCCTCGGGCTGCTGGGTGGCAGGAGCTTCCTCGGTTTCCTCCACGACGGGCGCCTCGGTGGCCTCCTGGACGGTGCCGGTGTCGTTGTTCGTAGACACGACCGGGGCCGGGGTGCCGTACAGGCCGCCGGCGTAATAGGAGGCGGCGGTCCGCTCGGGGAAGTACTCGACCGGCAGGTCCGCGAGCGCGGTGGCCATGTACTCGGTGAAGATGTCCGCCGGGTAGGTGGAGCCGGTGATCTCGCTGTAGTACCCCCAGGGCGTGATCGATTCCTCCGAGCCGTCCTCGCCGGTCTGGTACAGGGTGACGGCGGTGGCGATCTGCGGGGTGTAACCGGCGAACTGGGCGGACTTATTGTCCGAGGAGGAGCCGGTCTTCGCGGCCACGGGGCGGCCGAGCGCCAGCGCCGTCGTACCGGAACCGGAGTTGACCACCTGCTGCATCGCGTAGGTGGCATCGGCCATCACGTCGTCGGAGAAGACCTTCTCCCCATCCGTGGGGCCGGTGTAGGCAACCGAACCGGCGGCGTTGGTTACCGTGTCGACGATGTGGGTGTCGTGGCGGGTGCCCTGCGCGGAGAAGGTCGCGTAGGCGGTAGCGATGTCGATCGTGTGCGGAGACGCCGAGCCGAGCACGTTCTGAACGTAGGCGTCCAAGCCCATGGTGTCCTCCGGGTAGCCGGCACGCACCGCCACCTCATTGGTCACGTCCGGGCCGACGTCCCGGTTCAGTTGCAGGTAGACGGTGTTGATCGAATAGGTGGTCGCCTTGACCAGGTCGGACCAGCCGTAGGAGACATTCTGGTAGTTCTGGAAGGTGGCCCCATCGATGGTCATGGGCGAGTCACCGTTGTAACCGTTGGCGAGCGTATCCCCGTTCTCCAAGGCGGCCACCATTGCGAAGGGCTTGAAGGTGGAGCCGGCCTGGGCGACGGCGTTGGTGGCGGAGTTGACCTGGTTGGTCAGATAGTCCTCGCCGCCGTACAGGGCGAGGATGCCGCCGGTGGAGGAGTCGATGGACACCAGGGCCACCCGCAGGTTCGGCGAGGCCCCCTCGGGCAGGTTCTGGACGGCAGCGACAGCGGCGTCCTGGTCGGTCTTGTCGATCGTGGTGACGATCTTGTAGCCGCCGGTATCGATGTCCTCGCCGTCCATGCCGGCGTCGGACTCCAGCTCGTTACGCACCATTTGCAGCAGGTAGCCGGTGGAGCCGCCGTAGGTCTCCTCCGTCTGCGTGGCGATTGTCTCGGGGAACTCGGCGGCGTCGTACTCATCCTGAGTGATGTAGCCGTCCTCGAGCATGTAGTCCAGGACGCGCTGCCAGCGCTCGGTGGCCTTGTCCTGATCGAGGGCGGGATCCCAGTTGCTCGGGGAGGGCAGGATGCCGGCCAGCAGCGCCGACTCGGACACCGTCAGCTCGGAGGCCGGGTGACCGTAGAAGGCCTCGGAGGCGGCCTCAATGCCATAGGCACCGCGACCGAAGTAGACGGTGTTGAGGTAGGAGTCCAGGATCTCCTGCTTGCTCATCTCCCGGTCGATCTTGATGGCCATGATCGCCTGTTTGAACTTGCCGGAGTAGGAGCTGGTGGTGTCTACGTAGTAGTTCTTGATGTATTGCTGCGTCAGAGTGGAAGCGCCTTGCAGGGCGCCACCGCGCATGTTGTTGACGAAGGCGCGGACAATGCCCTTGGGGTCAATGCCGTTGTTGGAGTAGAAGCTACGGTCCTCGGATGCCACCACCGCATTGCCCACGTAATCGGGCAGCGCGGAAGTGTCAATGATGGTGCGATCCACCTCCGCGAACTCGCCCATCACGGTGGTGCCGTCGGCGTAGTAGACCGTGGTGGTCTGCGCCTGCGCGAACTCCCTGGGCTCGGGCACCTTGATCATGGCGTAGGCGATGGCGAAGCCGGTCACGGCCAGTACGATCAGGAACAGGAAGGTGCCCAGCACGAACCGCCAGCTGGGCAGCCAGCGGTGGATCGGTCCCTTGCCGGCCCGCGGGTAGTTGATCCGCCGACGCGACCCGACGCCGTAACGTCGGCCTGCTTGTTCTCGCGGCCCGCAGGGCGCTTACTGCCCTTGGGGGTCTTCGAGTTCCTGCTCTTACGCCCCTTGGTCACATGCCCGGCGCTGGCCGCCTGGGCAAGTTTGCGCCCCGTGGGGCGGGCGCCGCCTGATTCGCGGAGTCTGCCATGCGCTCCTCATTCCTGTCCGCAGCTTGATCCAGGTTCATCACATCACGCCGAGGCGGCCTCGGGCTACCGTTGGAACTGTCAGATGCGTCTATTGTCCCGCAATTCTCTACGCGTCGGCGCCGAATGGGTCACATACGGCGCCCACCCTCCCGCTCCACCCTCGAAGAACACTGAAACGGTGGTGGATTCCGACCGAAAACGGGGGGCGCGGCGCTAGCGGCGAACGCGCCTCGACGTCGGGCCTCGACGCTGGTGGGATATGCGTGTGACCGCACAGATGACCGTCCCTACCACACCGCCTGTCGCGCCCTG
Organism: Actinomyces ruminis; assembly: GCF_002154335.2. GTDB lineage: Bacteria > Actinomycetota > Actinomycetes > Actinomycetales > Actinomycetaceae > Actinomyces > Actinomyces ruminis. The sequence continues at coordinate 37,310 of NZ_MTPX02000020.1, read as the reverse complement.
GTCGCTCCCGGGCGAGGAGGTCGCCACGGCACTGGGAACCGACGCACACACCGGCCTGAGCTCCGCCGACGCCGCGGCCCGACTGGCCTCAGACGGCCCCAACGAGCTGCCGCACAAGCCGCCGGTGCCGGCCTGGCGCCGCTTCCTCGCTCAGTTCGCCGACCCGCTGGTCTACCTGCTCATCCTGGCCATCGTGATTTCCACGGTCGCTGGGTGCTGGAGGGCGCGCACGGTGTGCCCGTGGACGCCTGGTGATCCTCGCGGTAATCACGCTCAACGCCGTCCTCGGCTTCGTGCAGGAGAACAAGGCCGCCGACGCGGTGGCCGCCCTGTCCGCCATGACGCAGGCCTCCTCCACGGTGCTGCGGGACGGGGCGCGCGTCGTCGTCCCCTCCGCGGAGCTGGTGGTCGGGGACGTGCTGATCCTGGGCGAGGGCGATCAGGTGGGCGCCGATGCCCGGCTGCTGTCGGCCGCCTCTCTGCGGGTCATCGAGTCCTCCCTGACGGGTGAGGCCGACGCCGTTTCCAAGCGCGCCGACGCCGTCGCCGCGGACGCCGAGCTAGCCGACCGCACCGCCATGGTCTACCGGGGCACCTCCGTGGCCCAGGGGTCGGGGTGGGCCGTGGTCACGGCCACGGGCGGCGCCACCGAGATGGGCGCCATCGCCCAGATGCTCCACGCCGTCGAGGACGAGGCCACCCCCTTGGAGCAGGAGATCGCCCGCGTTTCCAAGCTGCTGGGCGGGATCGTGGTGGCGATCGCCGTCGTGGTGGTGGCGACCCTGCTGGCACTCACCCCGGAGCGGAGCGCCCAATCCATCATCGACGCCCTGCTGCTGGGGGTGTCGCTTGCGGTGGCGGCCGTGCCCGAGGGGCTGCCCGCCATCCTGTCGGTGGTGCTGGCGCTGGGCGTGCAGCGGATGGCGCTGCACCAGGCCGTGGTGAAGAAGCTGACCAGCGTGGAGACCCTGGGCTCGGCCTCCGTGATCTGCTCGGACAAGACCGGCACGCTCACCCGTTCGGAGATGACCATCCAGGAAGTGGTCACCGCCTCCGGCGCCACCGTCGTCACCGGTGTCGGCTACGAGCCCAACGGGCGCGTCGCCCCCGACGCGGACGGCGACGGGCACCCCGACGGCGAGCCGCTCGCGGGCGCGCTGCGCGAGGAGGTCACCGTGGTCCTGTCCGGCGGGGCCATGGCCTCCGACACTCAACTGGATGAGGACGGCGGCGTGTGGAGCGTCGTCGGCGATCCCACCGAGGGCTCCTTCCTGGTGGCCGAGCTCAAGCTCGGCACGCAGGGCAGCCGGGAGGGTCGCTTCACCCGCGTGGGCATGGTGCCCTTCACCTCCGAACGCAAGCTCATGTCCGTGCTGTACACCGACGCCAAGCACGGCACCACCATCCTGATGGCCAAGGGCGCCCCCGACGTGCTCATGGAACGCTGCACCCGGGTGCGCGTGGGCGCGGTCGACCGGCCGCTGGACGCGGAGGCGCGGACGGAGTTCAACGCGCACATTGCGGACATGTCCGGCCGGGCCCTGCGCACCCTGGCGGTGGCCTACCGGGATCTGGATGCCGAGGAGGCTGCGGCCGTCGCCGCGGCCGGCACGGACGGCATCTTCGATCACCTGGAGCAGGGACTGACGCTGGCCGGCGTCGTCGGAATCATTGACCCGGCCCGCCCGGAGGCTGCCGCGGCCGTCGCCGAGGCGCACCGGGCCGGGGTGCGCGTGCTGATGATCACCGGCGATCATCCGGCCACCGCGGGGCGCATTGCCGCGGACCTGGGCATCGCCGCGCCGGGGGCCCGCGTGCTGACGGGCCGGGAACTGTCCGGCATGGACGACGCCGCCCTGGCCGCTGCCGTCGGGGAGGTGAACGTGTATGCGCGGGTGGCTCCGGAGCACAAGCTGCGGATCGTCGGGGCCCTGAAGGCCCAGGGGCACACGGTGGCCATGACCGGCGACGGCGTGAACGACGCTCCGGCGCTGCGCGCCGCCGACATCGGCGTGGCCATGGGGGTGACCGGCACGCAGGTGACCAAGGAGGCCGCCGCCATGGTGCTGGCCGACGATAACTTCGCCACCATCGTGGCCGCCATCCGCGAGGGGCGGCGAATCTTCGACAACATCCGCAAGTTCCTGCGCTACCTGCTCTCGTCCAACATGGGTGAGGTGCTCACGGTGTTCGGCGGCGTGGTGCTGGCCGGCGTGATCGGGCTGGCCGGGCACAGCGAGTCCGGCGTGGTGCTGCCGCTGGTGGCCACCCAGATCCTGTGGATCAACCTGATCACCGACTCCGGCCCGGCGCTGGCCATGGGCGTGGACCCGAGCGTGGAGGACGTCATGGGGCGGCCGCCGCGCCGACCCAACGAGCGGGTCATCGACGCCGCCATGTGGCGCGGGGTGCTGCTGGTGGGGGCCGTCATGGCGGCAGTGACGCTGGGCACGCTCGACATCTTCCTGCCCGGCGGGCTGATCGAGACCTCGCTGAGCACCGACGACCTGACGACCGCCCGCACCGCCGCCTTCACCACGCTGGTGTTCGCGCAGCTGTTCAACACCGTCAACTCCCGCTCGGAGACGGTCTCCGCCTTCCGCCACCTGCTGGTCAACAAGTGGCTGTGGGGGGCGATCGCCCTGGGGGTGGTGCTGCAGGTGGCGGTGGTGGAGGTGCCGCTGCTGCAGGCCGCGTTCTCGACGGCGAGCCTGGACCTGACGCACTGGGCGGTGGCCGCCGGTATGGCCTCGCTGGTGCTGTGGGTGGACGAGCTGCGCAAGCTGCTGCGCCGGGCGCGGCTGCACAGCCGAAGCAACAGCTGAAAGAGGCAGCTAAAAGAGGCAGCTAAAAGGACTGACCACCCTCCACGCCGAGACCGGCACTTGTAACGCACCGAGACCGGTATCAGTGACGCCATGGCGGAGCGCCTGGGCCCCCTCTCGCCCGGTGGGTGTCTCTGAGTATCGGACACGGAACGCTCATCTGACATTGACCGCCGTGAGACAAGACCTCGCAGAGAAGAACGCTGTCTCCCTCCATCTCGGGTGCTCGCTAGAAGGATCACCACCCCCAGCACTTGCGCGTGCAAGTAGACTTCAGTACATTTACTTGCACGCGCAAGCGCTAATGACGAAGGAGTCAGTATGCCTACACGTGACAACTGGGTTGCCCAGTTCATCACCTCTCCCACTCCCGCAGGCGGGCCTGAAGATCCCGCCATCTACCTACGCCACGCATTCGACGTCGAGCCCGGTCTGCTCAAGGCGACCCTGCACACCACTGCCGTCGGCCTCATCGAGCCTCACCTGAACGGGGCCGTCGTGGGCGAAGAAGTGCTGGCACCCGGGTGGACGTCATATGCCCACCGCCTCCTCGTCTCATCACATGACGTGACCGAGCGGCTGCACCAGGGACGCAACGCCGTCGGCGCCATCGTCGGCCAGGGCTGGGCGGTGGGCCGCCTCGGCTGGGACAGCAGGGCGCATGTATGGTCCGATCAGCCGGCCGGGTGGATGCAGTTAGACCTGGACTACGGCGATCACGTCAAGACGATCGCCTCTGGCCCCGACTTCACCGTCGGCACAGGGGGCGTCCTCCGCAACGGCATATACGACGGCGAAACCTTCGACGCCACCCTCGAACCCGCCGGCTGGGATCAGGCGGGCTTCGACGACTCCGCCTGGCTCCCGGCACAGAGTTTCGAGTGGGATGCCGAGCTGCAGACCCCCACCACGCCGGGTATCACCCGCACCGATGAACTCCCGCCCGTATCGATCACGCACCACGGCGAGCAGACCATCGTGGACTTTGGCCAGATCCTTACCGGATGGGTGCGGCTGACAGTGACCGGAGCCGAGCCGGGCACCGCCATCACGCTGCGCCACGCCGAACTCCTCCACGCCGACGGCTCACTCGACGTGCGCACCCTGCGCTCCGCCCAGGCGACCGACCGTTGGATACTCGCCGGGCCCGAGCGCACCACCTTTGAACCCCGTTTCACCTTCCACGGCTTCCGCTACGTCCAGATCAGCGGCCTGCCCGCAGACCTCGATCGCGCCGACATCCGCGCCATCGTGGTCCATAGTCCCATGGCTCGCACCGGCTGGTTCACCTCATCCAACGAACTCCTGAACCGGCTGCACGAGAACGCCATCTGGTCCATGCGCGGCAACTTCGTGGGGGTGCCCACCGACTGCCCGCAGCGCGATGAACGACTCGGTTGGACCGGCGATATCAATGCCTTCTCTCCAACCGCGGTACTGCTGCATGACGCCGAGTCCTTCCTACGCTCCTGCTAGCCGACCTGCGCCTGGAGCAGGCCACCACCGGTCTCGTGCCGTGGGTGGTGCCCGACATGACCGATACGCCGTCCTCACCCACCGCCCTGTGGAGCGACGTCGCCGTCGCCCTGCCGTGGACCCTGTACCAGGAGTACAGCGATCCGGAAATCCTCGCCGAGTCCTATGACTCCATGGCCGCCTTCACGCGGCAGGTGGAGGATCTGCTTGACGAGCAGGGCCTGTGGAGCACGGGCTTCCAGTTCGGTGACTGGTTGGACCCGGACGCCCCTCAGGAGGACCCGTCCGGCGCCAAGACCGATCGACACCTGGTAGCAAGTGCCTACTTCTGCCTCACCACCCAGCAAATGGCCCGCGCCGCGGAGATCCTGGGCCACACCGAGGATGCCGCACACTTCACGGCCCTGGCGACACGGGTCCGCGACGCCTTCCGCCGCGAGCACATCACCGCAGCCGGTCGTATCACCGGAGAATCGGCCACCGCGTACGCCCTGGCGATCTGCTTCGAGATTCTGGATGCGGACCAACTCCCCACCGCCGGCGCTCGATTGGCCGAGCTGGTCGCCAAGGCTGGATACACCATCTCCACGGGCTTCGCGGGTACACCATGGGTGCTGCCAGCGCTGGCGAAGGCCGAGCAGTGGCAGGCCGCCTATCAGTTGTTGACCCAGACCCGCTGCCCCTCCTTCCTTTACCCGGTATCGATGGGGGCGACGACGATCTGGTAACGCTGGGACGCCATCCTGCCCAACGGCGAACTCAACGACCACGGCATGACCTCCCTGAACCATTACGCCCTGGGTGCGGTGGCGTCGTGGCTATATGAAGCGGTAGCCGGCCTTCAGCGCCTGGCTCCGGGATGGAGCCGGATCCGCATTGCACCGCACGTCGGCGGCGAACTGACCCACGCCCGCGCGGAGCACACCACCGTGCTTGGCACCGTCGCCGCGGGGTGGCGGATCGAGGACAGGACCATGCACGTAGAGGTAACCGTGCCGGCTGGTGCACAGGCCGAGGTGGTCCTCCCCCTCGACCCTGAGGGCCGCAGCATCCAGGTCGGCCCCGGCGAACACCAGTGGGACTACGAGCTGCCCGCGGACTACGGGATCCACCCCGCCTTCTCCATGGATACGCCGCTGGCCGAACTCGCGACCGACGCGACCATGTGGACGGCGATCCAGAAGGTACTCGCCGCATATTTACCGGGCATCCCGATCGACGCCAATGATCCGCAAGCGGGCACCATCTCACTTAATCTCATGTTCCAGTTCATTCCGCATCCGCCACACGGATTCCGGGAGGACCTCGAGGCCACACTGGCCGATCCCGAACATGCCGACGCTGTCCGCCCGCCGGCCGCCCCCGACTCGGAGCTGGCCGAAATGGCCGAGTTGCTCTCGGGCAAGGACTTCTGGTCGACCCATGCGAGCGCAGACATCCGCTCGCTGGTGCTGACCGATGGTCCGCACGGCGTCCGCCGTCAGGCGGAGGGGGCAGACCACCTGGGGATCATGGACTCCCTGCCCGCCACCTGTTTTCCCACCGGTGCGGCCACCGCGTGCAGCTTCGACACCGGGTTGCTGGAGGAGATCGGGCGCGCCCTGGGTGAGGAGTGTCGCACACTGGGAGTGGATGTCCTACTCGGTCCCGGGATCAACATCAAGCGCTCACCGCTTGGCGGCCGCAACTTCGAGTACTTCTCAGAGGACCCGCTGCTGGCCGGCGCATTAGGGGCGGCCTGGGTCCGCGGCGTCCAAGGCACCGGTGTGGGCACCTCGCTCAAGCACTTCGCGGTCAACAACCAGGAGACCGCCCGCATGTCCATCAGTGCCGAGGTCGACGAACGCACGTTGCGCGAGCTGTACCTGGCCGCTTTCGAGATTGTCGTCACCCAGGCCCAGCCCACCACAGTAATGAGTTCCTACAACGCCATTAACGGGGTGTTCTCCAGCGAGAATCACCGATTGTTAACTGGAATTCTGCGTGAGGAGTGGGGCTTCGACGGCCTGGTCGTCTCCGACTGGGGAGCCGTCAAGGATCGTGTCGAGGCTCTGCGGGCCGGACTCGATCTGGATATGCCGGGGAACGACGGCGCGAGCACGCAGGCCATCGTGGACGCGGTCCACGAGGGGAGGTTGGACCGGGAGGCAGTCGAGATCGGCGTCGAGAGACTTCGGCGGTTAGCGCAGCGCATCACCGCGACACCCAAAGCAGACTTCGACATCGAGGCGCATCACGCCCTGGCCCGACGAGCGGCCGCCGAGTCAATGGTACTGCTGCACAACGACGGCGTCCTACCACTGGAAGCCGGCACCCATGTAGCGGTCATCGGCGAGTTCGCGATCCATCCGCAGTTCCAGGGAAGCGGAAGCTCCCGGGTCAACCCCACACGCGTCGATACTCCGCTGGAGGCGCTGCGCACCGCCCTGGGAGCCGACAACGTGAGCTTCGCACCGGGCTATGGCACCAGCGCAAATACCGATCTTCTGTCCGAGGCTGTTGCCACCGCCCGCGCCGCCGAGGTGGCGGTGGTCTTCGTCGGCCTGGACACCTCCGAGCAGTCAGAGGGATTCGACCGTACCGACCTGCGCCTGCCTGCCGACCAGATCGCCCTGATCCGGGCCGTGGCGGAGGTGAGGCCCGTCGTAGTCGTACTGTCAAACGGTGGCGTGGTGACCATGGAGGAGTGGCACGACCAGGCCTCCGCCATCCTCGAAACCTGGACCGCAGGCCAGGGCGCTGGCATGGCGGTCGCCGACATCCTCACGGGCGCGGTCAACCCTTCCGGTCGGCTCGCCGAGACGATCCCGCTGGCTCTGGAGGACACGCCATCATTCCTCAACTTCCCCGGAGAGCATGACGTAACGCGGTACGGCGAAGGGGTATTCGTTGGCTACCGCTACTACTCCACGCTGGGACGGCCGGTCCGCTACCCCTTCGGCTACGGGCTCAGCTACACCACCTTCGACCGTTCACTACAGGTCACGGTCACCGGTCCCGACACGGCCCTCGCCCGGGTCACAGTCACCAACACCGGAGAGCGCACCGGCTCCGATGTGGTGCAGGTGTACGTGGCCCCCGCTCCGTCGGCGGTTCGCAGACCGGTACGGGAGCTGGCTGGCTTCACCAAGGTGCACCTGGGTCCCGGAGAGTCCACCACAGTCGAACTTCCATTGGAGCGCCGTCGCTTCGCTCACTGGGACGTCAACTCCAACGGGTGGCTCGTCGACCCGGGCCGTTACGCCGTGGAGCTGGGTATTTCAGCGGATCAGATCATCGCCGCCAAGGAGATTGAACTTGAAGGCGACACCGCCCCCATCCCTGCATTGACCCTGGAGTCCAGCGTCAAGGACTGGTTCGAGCATCCCGTGGTCGGCCCACTCCTGCAGGAGGCAATGACCGCAGGCGCCACCCCAGAGCAGTTAGCTGCTGCTGAAGAGAACGCCCATCTGCTGCAGATGGTGGAAACCATGCCCATGGCGCAGTTCGCGCAGTTCCCCGGCGTCAACCTCAGCGGAGACACCCTTAACCGGCTCGCGGCGCGCAGCACCGAATAACCGTAACCCACGAAACGAACCACAAGGAGATTCTCATGGCAAAGAGGCCACTAGGGCGGGACGCCCAAGGCATACAGAAGCAGATGCGCCTGCCCAACTACCTGGGCGACGGCGCCACCTCTTTGGCCCTCAACTCGTTGAGCGGTCTGACGGGCGTGATTGTCTACTTCTACACTGACAAGGTGGGCATCGCCGCCGCTGCCGCGGGCACCATCATGTTCATCGCAAAGATCGTCGACGCCCTCACCGACCTCGGCATGGGTTGGATCATGGACACACCCGTAGCCGGTGGGGCCGTGCGCGCCCCTGGTTCCTGTGGATGGCCCTGCCCACGTTCATTGCGATCATCACCCTGTTCCTAGTCCCAGCCGGAGCCTCCGCAGGAACCAAGTTTGGATTCGCGCTGGGCACCAATATCCTCGCCAGTGCCATCGTCTACACGGCCATCGCTGTGCCCTTCGGCAGCATGCTGTTCTACGCCACCCGCTCAACGGAGGAGCGCTCGAAGATGGGGATTACGCGTGCCGTCTTCGGATACGTCATCGGCATGGTCCTGTCGATCGGATACATCCCGATCACCAATGCGCTGGGCGGGGACCAGCGGGCGTGGGTCATGTTCGCCACCGGATTCGCCGTGCTGGCTGTTATCGGGCTGCTGGCCGCCTTCTTCGCCAACCCCGAACGCAACCCCGACCCGCCCAGCACTCGGAACAATGCCATACCATTCCTGGAAAGCATTGGACTGCTATTCGGCAATCGTTATTGGGTGATCATGCTACTGGTTATGCTGCTGGCCAACATCATCTACGCGCTGAGCAGCGGATCGGGCATTTACTACGTCAAGTGGGTCCTGGGGGACGAGGACCTCATGGCCCTGCTCGGGGCCGTCGGCCTGATACCCGTCGTCGTGGGTTTCGCCGCGGTCGGCCCGCTGGTCAAGCGTCTGGGCCCGGCGAAAACCGTGCGCGTCGCCCTGTTGGTAGGAATCGCCGGATCGCTGGTACGCGTCGTATTTCCCTACGAGTTGTGGGCGCTGCTGGGCTTCGGCGCACTGGTCACCCTGTCCACAATTCCGATCATGGCCGTGGGCGGCGTGTTGGTGAACAACACGGTCACCTACGGCGAGTGGAAGTTCGGTAAGCGACAGGTGGGGATGGCGAACGCGGCAAGTAGCTTCGGAGCCAAGGTCGGCACCGGCATCGGATCGGCCTCCATCGGATGGATCCTGGCCCTAGGTCATTACGACGGCGCCGCTGCCGCCCAGCCCGATTCGGCCGTCACCGCCATCCTGTTGATTTCCATCGGGGTGCCGCTGGCGATACTCATCGGCATGTACGCGCTCATGCGCTTCTACGACCTGGATGACCGGTACGGCCAGATCGTCCAGGAACTCCAAGAGCGTGCCGAGAGCTCGCAATCCCCATCCTGAACGTAGCCCTACGATGGTGGCCCGCAACGCAGGACCAGGAGGTGCATTCCACATGAATAGCCGCAAACGCGTGACGGCTGCCGACGTCGCACGTTCCCTGGGGCTGTCGCGGGCCACCGTCGGCTATGTTCTCAATGACACCCCCGGGCAGACGATCCCCGAGGCCACCCGGCAACGGGTTCTGGAGGCCGCCCAACGTCTGGGCTACCGCCCAAACCAGGCCGCACGAGCATTGGCGAGTGGTCGCAGTCGCATCGTGCTGCTGGTGCTGCCGGACTGGCCCATTGACCACAGCATGCGCACGCACCTCGACGAGGTCTCGTCAACACTCGATCGTGCGGGCTACACGCTGGTGACTACGACTCCCCACCCCGGGAGCCTGACGCGGCCGCTGTGGGAGATCCTCACCCCTGACATTGTCATGGGCCTGGCCGGCCTGACCTCCGAGCAGCAAGCCTCCATCACCGCCGCCGGAGCCAGGCTCGTTGCTGAGCCCGCTCCTACCGAGAAGCTGCTGCGCTTCTCCCAGGGACCGCAATACCAGGTGCAGCACCTGATAGAGCGGGGGTACCACCGGATCGCCTATGCCGGTACCTCAGATCCCCGTCTAGCCGATCTCAACGCTCATCGGCGCAGGCAAGCTGAGATCGCCGCCGTCGAGGCCGGCCTGGTCCCCTTGGCGACTCGCGACGTCGATACTGCCGACGCCGCCGCAACGGTGCAGGCTTGGCTCGACGATGGGGTGGAGGCTGTGGCCGCCTACAACGATGATGTTGCGGGGCTGATTGCTAGTTGCGCTCTGCGCCTGGGCCGTCGGGTACCGGAGGACCTGGCAGTTATCGGACATGATGACACCCCCTGGGCCGCGCTATTCGTCCCGTCGCTGTCATCAGTGCGTATCGATACCCCCGGCCTGGGGCGCTATCTAGCCGCATTGGCACTGAGCGCCATTGAGAGCGCGGAGCCGCCGGCAGCCGGGCCGGAGTTCAATGTGACCGTGGTCCGGCGAGAATCGACCTGACCGATCACGGGCCGCAGCCTAACGGTGAAGTACCGGTGTGATAGCGACAAGGCAGAGCAGCGTTCGGTTGACCCCAACGCCGAGGTCGGTGGTGGTGTCAGGTGACGGTCTTAATACCCGCAGACTCGAGCAGGTCTCGCACGGTCATCGCCAGCGGGCGCGGTAGGAAGCCGAGTTCCGCACGCGCCCGTGCACTGGAGACCACCGGATTGTCGGCCAGGGCATTCAACGAGGCCGGGGTGAGGACGTCGCTGCCAAACCGGCTGCCCACCAGTTCCCCGAAGGGCGCCAGCGGCTGCGCCCATTCCAGCGGAACCGCCAGGCGCAGCGGCCGCCGCCCCGCCAGGATCGCCCCGAGTGACATCAGGGTCACGATCTGCGCACGCGTGCCGCTCAGCAGGTAGGACCGGCCCGCTCTGCCCCAGTCGAGGGCGACCGCGATGCCGGCGGCGACGTCCCGCACATCCACCCAGTCGAAGCCTCCGGCCACCACCGGCGGCCGAGCGCCTCTTGCGGCGGCGAGGATGAGCCGTTCACCCGCGAGCCCCGATGGTCTATGGGCCCGATGATCCCGGTGGGCAGGCAGATGACCGCATCCAGTCCCTTGGCGACCTGCGCCAGCACTGCCCGCTGCCCCACGGCCTTGGAGCGGTCGTACAGCGGACGGCCCGCACCCGACAGCGGAGCATCCTCGGTGATCACGCCGCCCCTGGAGCAGTCCAGGGCGTGAACGGAGGAGCAGTGCACCAGGCGGATACTGCGTCGGCGCGCCTCGGCCGCCACCAGCGCCGGGCCGCGGGTGTTCAGCCGCCAGGCCACGGGGTCGCTTCGCCGCAGGGTGATGCGGGCGGCGAGGTGGACGACGGCGTCGCAGCCCGCCATCGCCTCGCTAAGAATCTCCTCGTCCAGGACGGAACCGGTAACCCACTCGACCCCGACCGGCAACGCGTGCTCCGTCGTCGGGCGGTGCGGTCCCAACGCCCGCACCGTCCAGCCCGTAGCCACCAGCCTCGGCAACAGGTTCAATCCAAGGTAGCCACCAGCGCCGGTGACCAATACGCGCCTCACCCCGCAAGTGTCTCGCAAAGGTCACGCCGAAGCCACCCTCGCTGACGTCCCTCGCCTGGAGCGTGCGCCGTCAGACGAGCCCGGGCAGGCCGGTCACCTCACGGGGGCGGCCGCTCAGCGCCCGCACACCGGCCCGGTAGGTCAGGGCCACGCACCACACGAAGGCCGCCAGCACCACCTGCACCGGCCGGGACCAGCCGACGTCGGGCATGACCAGCACGGCCACCCCGGCAGCCACGCATTCGGCGGTGTTGAACAGCACGTCGTAGATGGAGAAGGCGCGGCCGCGGTAGGCGTCGGCGGTGTCGCCCTGGACGATGGTGTCGACGGCGATCTTGGCGCCCTGCACACCGATGCCGAAGACGAAGATCCCCACGGTCATGGCCACCTGCTGGTGGGTGGCCACGAGTATGAGCTGCCCCGTGCTGCCACCGAGCAGACACATGACGATCCAGGTCGACGGCGCCACACGCTCGTGGGCGATCGGGGTGAGCACCACCGCCAGGCCGTGCCCGGCGATCATGGCGCCCATCAGGACACCGAAGATGGCCAGGCCGGTGTCGGCGTCGGCGGGGGCGGCGAGCAGGTTGCGGGCGGTGAGGATCATGGTGATCACCTGCATGCCGTACACGAAGCGGTGCAGCGCCATGGTGGTCAGCGCCAGGCCGGGCGTGCCGCGACGCACCAGGTAGCGCACGGCGTTGGCCAGGTCGCCGACCGTGGCCGCGAGCGCGGCGCCGAGCCCGGCTGCGGCGGGATGCTCCGGGCCGAGCTGGTCGGCGCCGAGCCGGGTGACCACGCCTGCGGCCAGCACGTACAGCACCATGGCGGTCAGCAGGCTGGCGGTGTCCTGGGCGGTCCCGGCCGGCAACGCCAGGCGCAGCACGAAGCCGATGACGGCGCCGATGGCGGTGGCCGCGCCGCCCAGGGTGGGCACGATCGAGTTGGCGGTGAGCAGCCGCTGGTGGTCGATGATCTGCGGCAGTCCGGCGGACAGCACCGACAGCAGGAAGCGGTTGATGCCCAGCGCCACCAGCACGAGCACATAGACGGCCGGCCCGATGCCCCAGGCGCGCAGCGCCAGCGTGGTCAGCGCGATCACCCCGGCGCGCGCCAGGTTGCCAAACAGTAGGGTCTGGCGGCGGCGCCAGCGGTCGATGAACGGCCCAGTGAAGGGGCCGACGACGCTGAAGGGCAGCAGCATGACCACCAGTGCCGCGGCCACGCCGGCGGCGGTGGTCATGTTCTGCGGCTGGAAGAAGAAGAGGGTGGCCAGGCCCGCCTGGACCATGCCGTCGCCGGTCTGGGACACCAGTCGGACGCCGAGCAGAGTCCGGAAGGCCGAGACGGAGGCGAGGTCCTTGAGGTCGTCGGTCAGGCGCATGGGTCAAGACTTCCGCATGCGAGCGTCAACGGCGGTCAGCGTCCGTTGTGAGATCGGGCCGAAGCCACGCACCGCTACGCCAACAACCGCCTGCGAAGCCGGCAATAGCTCAGCGGGGTGAGCCGTAGGATCGGGCCATGCCGCCGTCGTCCGCACCTAAACGCCGCCGCATGACCGCCGCCGAGCGGCGCGAGCAGATCGTTCAGGTCGCCACCGAGCTGGTGGCCAAACACGGGTTCAACGGGCTTTCGCTGCAGGAGGTCGCCGACGCCGTCGGCATCACCCAGGCGGGGCTACTGCACTACATCGGCACCAAGGACGGGCTGCTGGAGCTGCTGCTGGATGACCGCTACGACCGCCAGGGCACCCCACAGGACTTCATCGACTCCGGCGACCCGGCCGCCACCCATCCAGACGGCATCAGCCTGCCCGCCTACTTCCGCTACCTGGTGGCCTTCAACGAGGCCCGCCCGGAGCTGATGGAGCTGTACATGACGCTCGGCATGGAGGCCACCGACCCGCGCCACCCCGCCCACGAGCGCTTCATCGACCGCCCCGACCAGGTGTGGGACTACTACTCGACCTTCACCTGGCGGCTGCCGCCCGAGGTCATGGCGGCGGGCGGCTGGGAAACGCTGCGGCCGCTGGTGGAGATGGCGATCGAGGCGATGGACGGCGCGCAAATCCGCTTCTTCCGCCGCCCGCCTATCTCCCTGACCGAGGAGTGGGCGCGCTGGGAGGCGCTGCTGTTCCCCTCCCCGATCTGGGACGGCTACCGCTAGCCGCTCACCGCGCGTTGCACGACCCCGGTGCATGTTCCACGACCCCGGGGCGGTCGTGGAACACACCCCAAGGTCGTGGAATGAGCGCCCAGGCAAGCGCGGGCGGGGCAGCGGGCCGTAGGCGTGGCCGGCGCTGGCGGGAGCAGCCCGAGGCACGAGGCTGCGGATGGCAAGCCAAGATCTGCCGCTCCCGCCCGCCACTACCGCCCACGCGCCGCTCAGGCCAGCGGCTTGGGGGCCACCTCCACGTGCTCCGCAGGCACCACCACGGTCACCAGCGAGTCGGCCGGGGCGGTGAAGGACACGTTCTTGCTGCCCACGCCCACCACGATCTCCTGCGGGATGGTCATGTCGTTCTGGGCGGCCACCACCACTGAGCCGTCGGGGTTGTGGAAGGCCAGCAGGTTCTCATACCCGGTGTAGGACAGCGTCGGCACGAAGCGGGCGCCGGGCTGCACGAAGCCGGACAGGTGCCGCAGCACGTAGTACTCGTAGGTGAAGCGGCTCCTGCCGGTGGCCGGGTCCACGGTTACCAGGGAGTTCTGGCTCCACCCCCAGCGGGAGACCCCGCCCTCGTCCAGGGCCAGGTTCCAGTAGTCGTAGACGCTGGCGCCGTTGTTGAAGTAGTGACGCATCATGGTCCAGGCGTAGCGGGCGTAGCGCCAGTCGTTCTTGCCGTCGCCGCACTCCTGCTCGGACTGGTAGATCTTCAGCTCCGGGTGGTTGTGGTGGACGAAGGGCGCGGCCCGCTTGCCGTCCCACTGGAAGCCGACGCCGCGGATGTGCGGGCCCACCTCCGCATCGGCCAGGACCTTCTCCACCATGGTGTCGTCCGGGCGTTCCATGGTGCCGAAGCAGACCTCAACGCCGCGCCGCTCCATCTCGGGGATCAAGTGCTTGAGGAAGGCGATCAGCCCTCCGGGGTCCAGGTGCAGGCGGGGTAGATCTGCGCGGAGTTGAACTCGTTCTGGGGCATCACCATGGAAATGTCGATGCCGCGCTCGGCGTAGGCGTCGATGAACTTGCCGAAGTAGCGGGCGTAGGCGTCCAGCACCTGCTCGGTGAGGATCAGTCCGTCGGTGCCCTCCTTGATCTGGTTGTCCGGGGACAGTCCGTTGTCGAAGTTGGTCTGCTCGCTCATGGGGTTGGGTGCGGCGCAGGCGTAGTGGTGGTTGCGCTTGAACCACGACGGCGGTCCCCAGGGGGAGGCCCACAGGGTCAGGTCGGGCCGGTGCGCCTTGGCGGCGCGGATGTAGGGCACCAGGGTGGCGTCGTCGTGGTCGATGCTGAAGTGCTCCAGGGCGTAGTCGCCGTCGACCTCGTCGTAGGAGTACCAGTCGGTGGCGAAGTCGTTGGCGCCCACCGGCATGCGGCAGACGGAGAGGTTGGCGCCGACGCCGGGGGCGAAGATCTGCCGCAGCACCTCGCTGCGCTCGGCCTCCTCTAGCCGGGACAGCGCCACCCAGCCGAGTTCGTTGAAGCAGACGCCGAAGCCGTCGATCTCCTGGGCGGGGGCGTCCAGGCACAGGAAGGCGCCCGGGAAGGTCCGCATCGGTTCGACGGTGACGGGGGTGTCTGGGGTGAACCAGGGGTCGGCCTCGGTGGTGGCGTAGAACTGGAAGCCGTTGGGAGCTGCTGGTGTGTTGGCAGGGACGGTCATGAGTGGGTCCTTCTCGGTGTGTTGAGTGTGCTGGCTTGGTTGCAGGGGTTCAGTTCCCCTCAGCCTCGACGGCGAGGACGCCCCAGGCGGGGACGGTTACGGTGGCACCGGCCTCCAGGCGGGTGCCCGGGGCGGCGACGGTGCCCAGGACGTCGTCGCCGCCCGTCGCAGGGCGATCTCGACGGCGGCGCGGGAATAGTTCAGGAAGTAGGTCAGGGCCCGGCCGCGGCCGTTGGTGCCGCGGCGCACGGTAATGGTGCCGGCCAGGTCCTGCGCCCAGTCGGTCACGCCCGCCCGCTCGGCCACCAGCCGCAGCACAGCGCGGGTCAGCGCCGGGGCGGTCATGGTGGCCAGGTGGATGATCGAGCCGGCGCCGACGGCGCGGGTGGCCACCGCCGGCCCGGACCAGGCGTGGTGCTCGTACTCGGCGAGCACCTCCACCTCGGCCTCACCCTGGAGGTCGGCGGCGTCGACGGGGGTGAGCAGCTCCATGAAGGTGGAGGCGGCCAGCTCCGCCGGGTCGGCTGCGGCGTCGTCGTCCAGGGCCGCGGCGAGGGCGCCGACGGGGCGCAGGGCGACGCCGTCGGGGCGGGTGAACTGGTCGGTGCCCAGGCCGAGCAGGGCGGACAGGCCGTGGGGCTGGCGGTCGGTGAATACCTGCACATTCTCGTCGGCGACGCCGGTGCGGAAGGTGGTGACCAGGTGGCCGCCACCAGCCACGTAGGCGCGCAGGGCGTCGGTGACCTCCTGCGGGGTGACATACAGAGCAGGCGTGATCAGCACGGCGTAGCGGGACAGGCGCTCGGCCGGGGCGTCGGCGGGGACGACGTCGACCTCCAGGTTCAGGTCGAACAGGGCGTCGTAGAGCCAGCGGAAGACGTCGTTGTAGTTGGCGCCGCCGCCGGCGTACTGGCGGGGGAAGCCGGCCTCCAGGCTGAACCACTCCAGGGCGGTGTAGGCCTCGTTGGAGACCATGATGGCGATCCGGTTGTGCTTGCGCAGGCCCGTGAGCGAGTCGGCGCGGGCGTCCAGCTCCCGGCCGACTACGCAGGCCTCCTGGTAGGTGGGGTTGGGCGTGTAGTCCTGGGAGAGCAGGCCCTTCCAGTAGGTCTCGAAGGAGTTGTGGATGGAGCCCCAGTGCCAGTACATAACACCGCAGGCGCCGGAGGCGAGGTGGGAGTAGGCCTGCAGGCGCAGCTGTCCTGGGTAGGGCAGCCAGCCCATCTGCCCCTGGACCTGCGTCTCGATGACGAGGTAGGGGTCGCCGTCCTTCAGGGAGCGGGAGATGTCGCCGCCGAAGGCGATCTCCTTGCCGGTGAGGTGATCCTCGCCGGGGTGGTAGATGTCGACGCCGGCCAGGGTGACGGCGTCGGCGGCCTGGAAGTGGTCGACGGCGGGCTGGATGCCGAAGGAGTAGCCGCGCCACTCGTAGTCGAAGTTCTGGGTGACGAACTGGTCCTCGCGGCGGTACTCGTCGACGATGGCGCGCTGCCAGGCGAGGAAGTCGGTGACCAGGCTGCGGCGGAAGGCGTCGAAGGCGGCGGCCAGGGAGCCGTTGATGGTGCCGGTGACGTCGGGGAAATCCTCCCAGGTATTGATCCGGTTGGACCAGTAGTTCAGGCCGTATGCCGAGTTCAGAGCGTTGAGGCCCTCCTGCCCATCGCCGAAGCGCTGCTTGAGGCTGTCGATGAAGGCGCGCTGGATGTCGGGGTTGGCGGCGTCGTAGTACTTGGTCTCGTTGTCCAGCTGGAAGCCGACCACGTTCGCGCGCGGCGCGGTGTGCTCGGCCAGGGCGCGGATGGCGGCCTCGGCGTAGTGGCGGTAGGCGGGGGCGAGGATGTTCATGTTCTGGCGGGGCCCGTACTTGTTGGGGCCGGCGGCGGTGATGCCGAGGACCTCGGGGTGGCGGGAGGCGAGCCAGGTGGGGATGGCGGCGGTGGGGGTGCCGACGATGACGTCCAGGCCGTGCGCGGCGGCGGCGTCGAGGGCACGGTCGATGTGAGTGAAGTCGAAGACGTCGGGGGCGGGATTCCAGGTGCCCCAGGTGAACTCGGCGATGCGAATCGTGGTGAAGCCGGCGTCCACCATCATCTGCATGTCGCGTTCGAGCCGGTCGGGACCCGCGGCGGCGGGGGTGTACTCGTCGTAGTAGGCGGCCCCGAAGATGAGCCGATCCGAGTGCTGCGTCATGGTGCCCTCCTGTGCGGCGCCGTCGCCGCTTATCTAGTAGTTACTAGATAGTAGGTCAGATGGGCGCAGAAGGGAAGGCCAGGTCGCGAGCAAGAGCTCTCCGGGAACCCCGCCGCCCATCGCCCCGGCCGACCTCGCCCCGCGCAAAACACGACCTTGGGGTACGTTCCACGACCCCGGGGAGGTCGTGCTTTGCACCCCGAGGTCGTGGAATTACCCGAAGGTCGTGCGTAGCCCTCCGGCGCGGGCGGATTCCGCTCGGTCAGACGGCGGGCTCGATGGCGCGGGCGGACAGGACGCCGTCGATGGCGCGCAACTGCTCGAGCACGTCCTCATCGAGTTCGCCTTCGACGTCCACCAGCGTGACGGCGAGGTCGCCGCGGGAGCGGTTGAGCAGGTTGGCGATGTTCTGGCCCCGCTCGGCAACCAGGGTGGAGACCTGGCCGACCATGTTGGGCACGTTCTGGTTGACGATCACCAGGCGGCGGGTGCCGGGCTCGCGCGGCAGCACCGCCTCGGGGAAGTTGACCGAGTTGTGGACCTGGCCGTCCTCGAGGAAGCCGCGCAGCTCGTCCACGGCCATGACGGCGCAGTTGCGCTCGGCCTCCTTGGTGGAGGCGCCCAGGTGCGGCAGCGAGATGCACTTGGGGTGCTTGTGTACGGCGGTGGACGGGAAGTCGCACACGTAGCCGCCCAGGGTGCCCTCGTCGAGGGCGGCGACGACGGCGGCCTCGTCCACGATCTCGGCGCGGGCGAAGTTCAGCAGCACCGCCGTCTCCTTCATCAGGGCGATGCGCTGGGTGGAGACCAGGCCGCGGGTGGACTCGATCAGCGGCACGTGCACGGTGAGGATGTCGGCGCGGCGGAAGACCTCCTCCATGGTCTCGGCGCGCTCCACCTCGGCGCTCAGGTGCCAGGCGTGCTCGACGCTGATGCCGGGGTCGAAGCCGACCACGTTCAGGCCGAGGCCGAGCGCGGCGTTGGCCACCTGCACGCCGACGGCGCCCAGGCCGATCACGCCGAGGGTGCGTCCGGGCAGCTCGAAGCCGACGAACTGCTTCTTGCCGGCCTCGACGGCGCGGGCGATCTCGCGTCGTCGCCGGTGAGCTCGTGGGCGAAGCGGGCAGCGGGGATGAGGTTGCGGGAGGCGATGAACAGTCCGGCGAGCACCAGCTCCTTGACGGCGTTGGCGTTGGCGCCGGGGGTGTTGAACACCGGAATGCCGCGCCGAGTCATGGCGTCGACCGGGATGTTGTTGGTGCCGGCGCCGGCGCGGGCGATCGCCATTACCGAGTCGGGGATCGGCACGTCGTGCAGCTTGGCCGAGCGCACCAGCAGGGCGTGCGGCTCGGTGACGTTGCCGCCGACGTCGTAGCGCTCGTCGGGGAAGCGGGACAGGCCGGCGCCGGAGATGGCGTTGAGGGTCTGGATGCGGAACTGCTTGGTCATGGCGGTGGCTTCTCCTGAGGTTCTGCGGAGCTTCCGAGCGGGGCCGTCAGGCGCGGGTGCGCTCGAACTCGGTCATGTAGTCGATCAGGGCGGTGACGCCGTCGTCGGGCATGGCGTTGTAGATGGAGGCGCGCATGCCGCCGACGCTGCGGTGACCCTTGAGGTTGGTCAGGCCGGCGGCGTCGGCGCCGGCGAGGAAGTCGGCGTCGAGGGCGGGATCCGCCAGGGTGAAGGGGATGTTCATCCAGGAGCGGGAACGCGGCTCGACGGGGTTGGTGTAGAAGTCCGAGGCGTCGATGGCGGCGTACAGGCGCTCGGCCTTGGCGCGGTTGCGCTCGCCCATGGCCTCCAGGCCGCCGGTGGACTCGATCCAGTGCAGGATCAGCCCGAGCAGGTAGATGGAGAAGGTGGGCGGGGTGTTGAGCATGGAGTCGGCGCCGGCCATGACCTTCCAGTCCCAGATGGCGGGCACGTCGGGGCGGGCGCGATCCAGCAGGTCCTCGCGCACGACGACGATCGCCAGGCCGGCGGGGCCGAGGTTCTTCTGGGCGCCGCCGTAGATGACGCCGAAACGCTCGACGTCGAGGGGGCGGGAGAGGTAGGTGGAGGAGAAGTCCGCCACCAGGGGGACGTCGCCGGCGTCGGGGACGTAGGGGAACTCGACGCCGCCGATGGTCTCGTTGGGCGTGTAGTGCAGGTAGGCGGCGTCGGCGGGGACGGCGAAGGAGCCGGGCTCGGGGGTGGTGGTGTAGGCGGAGGCGGCCTCATCGGCGACGGTGAGCACGTTCACGCCCTGGCGGGCGGCCTCCTTGATGGCCTTCTTGGACCACTGGCCGGTGTTGAGGTAGGCGGCGGTGGCGCCGCGGGGGGCCAGGTTCATGGGGATGGCGGAGAACTGGCCGGTGGCACCGCCGGCCAGGAAGAGGACGCGGTAATTGTCGGGGACGCCGGCGACGCGGCGGAAGGCGGCCTCGGCGTCGGCGGCGCAGGCGACGAAGTCCTTCCCGCGGTGGGAGACCTCCAGCACGCTCATGCCGGAGCCCTGCCAGTCGGTGAGCTCGGCGGCGGCCTGCTCGAGCACGGGCAGCGGCAGTTGTGCGGGGCCTGCGGAGAAGTTGTACACGCGCATGGCTACACGATAGCCGCGGGGGCGGTTGGTAGCCGAAAGCGTCTCATGGGGTGGGGTCGATGTGGCGGGCGTGCAGCAGGGCGGGCACCCACGGCGCTACCGTCTCCGTCCGGGTTCTCGCTTGCGTGCCCGCCCGGACGAAGGTGTCTACTACGCCGTTTCGGGGTTAACAACGCCAGTTAACGGTCTGCTGTATACCTCTGAGGCCTTCAGCAGAACGTTAAGTAGCGTTGTTAACGGGGAAGGCGCGTAGTAGACGGGGCTGTGGGCAGCGATCGCCCCTGCCGACAACGGCCGCTCCCGGCCCGCGCCCACGACCTAGAGGGTGAGCCGTCCTACAAGCGTCCTTTTGCGCTCCGCAACAGACGCATAGAATCATCACGACGGCGGAAGGAGGTCCCGGTGAGCAGAACGCTGACTGTCACCGTTCCAGATGGACTGGCCGCTGAACTGGATCAGCGCGTGGCGTCCGGTGCGTACGCCAGCCGCAGTACCGCCGTCGCAAACGGGCTCCGCGAACTGTTCAGCCGCGAAGAAGCTCTCGATTCCTGGCTCCGCAACGAAGTGGGACCGGCCTATGACGAGCTACGCGAGGATCCCGCCCGAGCCTTGTCTCCCGAGGCAGTGCGCGCGCACATCGCCGACCTCCATGCCCACGCAACATCCGAAGCCTGAAGCAAAAGCCCGCCGCCTCGTCTACTCCCAGCAGGCGCAAGTACACCTGGCTGATCTCTACCGATGGATCGCGGACGAGTCAGGGTTCCCCAGCCGAGCACTGACATATGTGTCAGCACTTATGGACCGCTGCGAGGCTTTGGTCGACTTCTCAATGGTGGGGCGCGCTCGCGATGACATCAGACCCGGCGTACGTACCGTCGGTTTCCGACGCCGAGCCGTCATCGCCTTCGCCGTAACCGATGAGGCTGTTGAGATTCTCGGCGTCTACTACGGTGGCCGCGATCACGAGACACTTATGCGCGCCGACGAAGACTAACCAGCTACTCGCCAGGCATGCCCAGTAAGACCGACGAGACGAGGCCGAGTCAGAACTAATCGCGCACGTCCAGCGGGGGCAGGGAGTGCACGATCTGCTGCGTGCGCACGGAGACGGTGGTGACGCGGGCGATGAGGTCGAGGAGGTAGCGGGGCTGGGGCGCCGCCATGTTGCCCTGGCCCGCGCCCTCGGCCATCCACTCGTTGGGGTCGTTGACGATGCCCGAGGCCTTGTCAGGCTTCACCTGGTAGCGGTCGATGAGCCAGTCCAGGCCGCTGCGCGAGCCCAGCAGGTAGTCCTGAGCCGTCTCCGGGATGCCCGACAGGGTCACGTGCTCGTTGTAGACGATGCTGCTCCTGTCATCCGCCTGCTTGCCATCCACCCGGGTCTTGGCGTAGCGCAGCTTGGTGACGTGCAGCAGCGCCGGGTCAATCGTGTCGCGCTGCGCCCACGGCACCTCCTTCCCGTCGACGGTCAGAATCAGCTCCCAGGGCTCCACGGTCTCGTAGTCCTGGTGGAGGTCCGCCAGCCCGCGCCCGGCGGTGGCGACGGCGACGAAGTCCGCGCGGGAGGCGACCAGCGGAATGCGCGGCAAGGACTTCTTCAGGTCCGCGCCGTAGCGGCTACGGTAGTCGGGCGAGTGCAGCAGCCATAGACGTAGTAGAAGACGTCGTCCTTGCTGACGGTCGGCCCGTAGGCCTCCCGGTAGGCACGCAGGGTGGCGTCGGTGATGTTGTCGACCCGCCGGTAACCGCCGATCACCTCAGCCGCACTCTCGCCTTCATTGCCGACGACGGCACCAGCAGTAAGGTCAAGCATGCCCGGGTCCCGGGCGGGCTGGTCGACCTGCTCCCAGGTCCAGCGCGGAAAGAACTGCACTGTGTAGGTAAACAACGCTACATCTGGGAGGCTGGAAGTCATGAGAGCAGCGAACGTAGCAGCGGGCCTCGGACCCATAACTACTATTCCCAGATTGTCGTGCGCCGGCGTGGGGAAGTAGCGGTGCAGCACCGCCGGGAGGTAGATGATCCCGTCGGAGGCGTTCAGCCACTGCTTGCAGAAGGCCGGTAGAGGCCCGTGTAGGTGGCGTGCGCGTTGTAGCGAATAGCGCGGTCCTTTTCCGCAGACCGGTAAAGATCGCGAGTCCACTTAATCTGGGTCTCGTCCGTGGTGACCAGGTCCTTCGCCGCAACACCCGCGGCCAAGTCGGCGGCGTAATCGCTGTGGATGCGCTGCCGCTCGGCGTTGTAGGTGTCGATGAGGCGCTGGCATGATTCCCGCAGGGTTACCGCGGAGAAGTTGTAGACCCAGGCGTCGCGATTCGTCTGAACTCCGGCGGTGTACGACTCGAAAACCGGTGCCTGCCCCTCACCGAGGGACTGCCAGGTTCCGTAGCGCGGATCGCGCTGGTTGATCCAGTCGCCGGCCTCGTTGGGGGTGATCACCTCCCAGTCCATGGCCTCGATGCGCGAGTCGCCCACGATGCGGAGCTTGTCCTCGCGGCTCAGGTAGTCGCCGATGTCCCGGTAGTGCAGCACCGCCTTCCCACTGTGGGCCGGGTCCTTCACCAAGAAGGTAATAGCGACGGTTGCACGCGAGCCGCCTCCGAATACCTTCCCTCCCTCACGCCGCGAGAGCTCCCCGGCGGTGCGCTGATTACCCCGCAGATTGAATACGTAGATATGCGCGAACTCCTCGGCCAGGCTGAGCCGCACGCCGTCGGCGGTGTTGGCGTCGATGAAGCCGCCGTTGGTGACGAAGCCGATCACCCCGGCGTCGCCGAGCCGGTCGCTGGCCCAGCGGATGGCGCGCAGGTAGGAGTCGTACAGGGAGTTCTTGTTGGTGCCCGTGGAGCGGGCCGCGTAGGTATCGGCGATCCGCCGGTCCAGGTCGGGGTAGCGCTGGTTGGCGTTGTTGTCATTGGCGGACTCCTGCCCCACCGAGTAGGGCGGGTTGGCGACGATCAGCCGAATGTCCAGCCTGCGCTGGGCGGCGGCGCGGTCGTTGTTGGCCACGAAGAAGCTCATGTCCAGGGTGCCCGCCCCCTCGCTCATCTGGAAGGTGTCGGCCAGCACGATCCCGTCGAAGGGAACGTAACCGCCGTTGTCCACGCCCCGCGCACCGGCACCAGCATCGTCACCGGCCCGCTGCGCCTGCCCGCACAGGTCGCGGTAGGCGACCTCAATGTTCGCCGTCGCAATGTAGTAGGCCAGCAACAGGATCTCGTTGGCGTGCAGCTCGCTGGCGTACTTGCGCGCCAGGTCGGCCGGGGTGATCAGCCCGGACTGCAGCAGGCGCACAATGAAGGTGCCGGTACCGGTGAAGGGGTCCAGCACGTGTACGCCCTCATCGGTGACGCCCCGCCCGAAGTGCTCACGAGACAGGTGGTCCACGCTGCGTAGGATGAAGTCGACGATCTCCACCGGCGTGTACACGATCCCCAGGGACTTCGCCGTCTTGGCGAAGGCCTGGGAGAAGAACTTCTCATACAGCTCGGTGATGATCCGCTGCTTGCCCTCGGCGTTGTCGATGCCGGCGCAGCGCTCGCGCACGGAGGTGTAGAACCCCTCCAGCTCCTCGGTCTCCGCCTCCAGATTGGCGCCGTCGAGCACGCGCAGCATCCGCCCCATCACCTGGGCCACCGGGTTGGTGGCGGAGAAGTCGTAGCCGTCGAAGACGGCGTCGAACACCGGCTTGGTGACCAGGTGCTGGGAGAGCATGTCGATCGCGGAAGCCGGGGTGATCGAGTCATTGAGGTTGGCCCGCAGGGCGTCAAGGAAGTGGGCGAATTCCGGGGCGACCGCCGGGTCGGTCACCCGCTGCTCCAGGCGGGCGCGGTGGCGGGCGGCGATCTGGGCGACGTCCTTGGCCCACTGCTCCCAGTAGCGGCGGCTGCCGACCTTCTGGACCAGGCGCGCGTAGATCGCCTCCTTCCACTTGCCCAGCGACGCCAGGTCGAAGGCCGCCTGCTCACCCTGGTCTACCGCGTCGTCGTCGGGGTCGTAGGCGGGCGTGCCGAAGGGGTCGATGATGGCGACCTTGTCCGGCTTGGAGCGGTTGAGGTCGATCTTGTTGACCATGGCGTCAAAGCGCTCGTCGTGCGCGCGCAGCGCCTGCAGCACTTCCCACACCACGCGGAAGGTGTCATTGTCGGCCAGCACGTCCTCCGGGGCCATGCCGGTGGGGATGGCCACCGGCAGGATGATGTAGCCGTAGCGCTTGCCCGGGGCCAGGCGCATGACCCGCCCCACGGACTGCACAATGTCCACCTGGGACTTGCGCGGTGACAGGAACATGACCGCATCCAGGGCGGGCACGTCCACGCCCTCGCTCAGGCAGCGGGCATTGGACAGCACCCGGCAGGACACTGCGCCGTCGGCGTCGTTCTCGCTACTCCCGGCGCCCGACGACGACGCTCCCGGGCCGGCCGCGGTCTCGCCAGAGAGCCAGCCCAGCAGGCGGTTGCGCTCCATGATGTTCATGGAGCCGTCCACGTGCCTGACCTCGACCGACTCCAGCCGCCGCTGAGCGGAGGCGCCTTCCGACGGAGCGACGGCGTCGTCCCCCTCGGGCAGGCCGCTGCGGTAGTCCTCAGCGACGTCGTTGAAGGACGCGGCGAAACGCTTGGAACTCCTGATGTCTCGGGCGAAGGCGACAGCGGTGCGCATGGGCTGAATGTCGGTGCCGTACTCGGCCAGGTTCACCGAGCGCTTGGCCAGTGCATTCCAGCAGCCGACGATGCGGGCGGCGTCGTCCAGGGTGAGCTCACCGTTGCGCGCAAGGGAGGACTGCATGCGGGAGGCGACGGCGTCCTCGGAGACGGTCAGGACCAGCACCTTGTAGTCGGTCAGGAGGTTGCGGGAGACGGCCTCACCGAAGCCCAGGCGGAATAGCTCCTCGCCGTAGGTGTCGGCGTCGTCCATGGATGCGAGCACCGCGTTCTTCTGGCCGGCGCGCGCCTTGGTGGAGTCGTCGTAGATGCGCGGCGTCGCCGTCATGTACAGGCGCTTGCGGCCACGCAGGTAGGTGTTGTCGTGGACGCGGACGAAGGCGGACTCGTCCGCCCCGGCGAGCGTGGCACCGGTGGTGCGGTGGGCCTCGTCGCAGATGATCAGGTCGAAGTCTGGTGCTCCGAGCCCCTGCGCCCGGGCGACGACGTCGATGGATTGGTAGGTGGAGAAGACCACCGTCATGGGGGTCACGCCGTCGACGGGAGCGGCGGGCCGGGTGAGCCGACGGGCGAGGGCCTCGGCGTCGGTGGTGGCGGGGATCGCCAGGTCGACCACCGAGATGTCCTCGCTCAGATTGGTCTTGCCGCGGCCCTTGCCGACCTTGTTGTCCGAGCAGACCGCGAAGGACCGCAGCGGCGCCTGGGCCTCCGCACTCCACTCAAGCAGCGTCTGCGAAAGCAGCGCAATGGAGGGGACCAGGAAAAGTACTACCCCCCCCCCGCCGCTTCCAGCTATCGCTTCGGCAATGCGCAGCGAGGTGAAGGTCTTGCCGGTGCCGCAGGCCATGATGAGCTTACCGCGGTCGGCTGTGGCGAGCCCCTGGGTCACCGCATCCAGCGCGCGCCGCTGGTGCTCGCGCAGCGTCTTACGGCCGGCGCGCTCCATCACCTCGGGGGTGGCGAGGTTGAACTTGTCCCAGTCGATGGTGGAGTTGAACAGGTCGTTCAGGCCGATGCGGGAGACCGGGATGGCCTGGTTCTCCACCGTGGCTGCGGCCGCGGAGTTCCACTTGTCGGTGGTGGACACGAACAGGCGCGAGCTGAACTCGCCCGTGCCCGACTCTGCCAGGAAGGTGTCGACGTCGCCCTTGGTGACCCGAGCCTGCGGGTCATAGAACTTGCACTGCACCGCGCACAGGTCGCCGGTGTCGCGCTCGCGGGCCACCAGGTCGACGCCGTGGTCCGGGCGGGCACCGCGACCCGGCCAGTCCCTCCACATCCAGACCTCGTCAAAGCGCTCGGCATAGCGGGGGTCGGTCAGGAGAAACTGCCGGACCAAGCGCTCGAAGCTCGTGCCCTTGCCCCGCTGGGTCTGGGCGTTGAAGTAAAGCTCATCGAGGAGGGCGGCGACGCGGGACTGGCTCACGCAGGGCAGCATAGGCGCGCCAAGCCCCCAGTGGGCCTGTTTCTGGTCTACAGACTCAGGTCGCGCTCATCGACGGGTCCGCGTTGGGTGGATGCAAGCACCAAGGCCCTGACATCCGTACTCAGGGCGTGGCTCGGCCTGCTGATGTCGGTTGTCCAGGGGTCGGGGGTCAGAACCAGTCGGTCATCGTTGAACGCTCGTTCGAGCATGCGGTCAAGGCTAGTTCACCCTGTGGGAGCGGAGGAACTGCTTCGTGCCGTAGAAGTTGATCTGGTGATCGCCCCACCAGGAGAGGAACTCCGCGGCGGTCTCGCCGTTGTGCTCCAAGTCGAAAGCGGAGTCGAAGGAAGCGAGCACGCCGTCGGTGGCCTCCGCGAGCGCCGCCGCGGCCAGACCGTAGCCGGTCGACGCCACCGCGGGCCCCGCGGCGTTGCGGTACTCGCTCCAGAAGTGCCGACGTGCGTCGATCAGGTCAAGAGTCTCCGGGGAGAGCCGGTGTGTCAGTTCGGGGAGCACGTACCAACGGCCGATCAGCGAGGGGTCGGCAAGGGCATCGGGAGCGCCGTCTTCAATGAGATCGTCATCCTCGCGTGCCACACTCCGGCCAAGAACTACAGTCCCACACGCCGTTGAGCCAGTAACCGAATCCGATCTCCATGCCCATGCCGACTCGGATACCTGAGACAACAACTACAGTGAGCTACGCAGCTAACCGCCGTCCCTGGAAGAAGTAGCCGTGAATTCTGCTCGAGCCGGCTCCACTAACAGCCGGTACCTGAACTCCCCGCGCCACCTGCGCACACTCCTGGCCTGGTCCTTGGTCACGGCCGTGTGCTTCACCTTCCTGCCCGCAGCCCCATGGGGCACCGCGCGCTGGATCTTGCTTGCCATCTTGTGTGTAGAAGTCGTCCTGCTTGTTCGCAACCGGCGCGGGCATCCCAGGCAGTGACCGCCTGCGTCCACGCCCCGGCCTCCCACGGCGTCTGGCGTCTACTACGCCGGTTCGGGGTTAACAACGCCGGTTAACGGTCTGCTGTATACCTCTGAGGCCTTCAGCAGAACGTTAAGTAGCGTTGTTGACGGGGAAGGGGCGTAGTAGAGGCACTGACGGCGAGCGCCGTTCCGCATACGTCTTGAAGTCCCGCATACCTCCGCCCACACAGCCTGCAAACCTCCGCATAAGTTCTCTGCAAACCTCCGCCTTCCGCTATACTTGCCGCATGGACACGCGGGAAACACTGGGTCATGACTACCTGCCGCGCGTCGTCGACGCCCAGCTTGGTCGGCTGCTCGAAATTGGCGGCGCTGTTGTCATCGAGGGCCCCCGCGCCTGTGGCAAGACCATGACTGGTCTGAATGCCGCCCGCTCCTGCGTCTTCCTCGACGAGGATGTCACCCGCCGCCTGATCGATCTCGCCCCCGAAGCCGTCCTGGACGGTGATCGACCCCGCCTGCTCGACGAGTGGCAACTGGCTCCTCAACTGTGGAACCAAGTCCGTCGCGCCGTTGATTCGGCGACGCAGCCGGGAGCCTTCATCCTCACCGGATCCGCCGTTCCGGCCGACGACGCCACCCGCCACACCGGCGCCGGACGCTTCCTGCGCATGCGCGAGCGCACCATGACGTGGTTCGAACGCGGCACCTCTACAGGCGCGCTGAGCCTCGGCGCCCTGATTGATGGCGATCGTCCCGCCGCAAGCGCGACCACGAGCCCCTACCACGACGTTGTCGACGCGCTCGCACGCACGGGCTTCCCGGCGCTGGCCAGGCTGGAACCCGCAGCGGCGGCGGTGGCATTGAGCGGCTACCTGGACGACGTCGTCCGAGCGGACCTGGGACGACTGGCCCGGACCAGGCACGAGCCTACGGTTATGCGCGCACTCATTCGTTCACTGGCGCGGGCCACAGCCGCCGAGGTCTCCTGGCGAACCCTGGCCAGGGACCTGCGCCCGGTCGCCCCGGATATCCGCCCCGAGACCGTGGCCCGCTACGTGGAACTGTTGGAGCGGCTGTTCGTCGTCGAGCGGATCCCCGCCTGGGCGGTCGGGCTGCGCTCACGTGCCCGCCTGCGCACCGCGCCCAAGTTCCACCTGGCCGACCCGGCGCTCGCCGTCACCGCATTGAGCGCGGACGCCGCACAACTCACGGCGGACCCTGAGACCACCGGCTTCATCTTCGAGAGCGCCGTCGTCCACGATCTACTCGTCTTCAGCGAGGCGCTCGGCGGCCAGGTGTACCACTACCGTGACTCCAATGGTCACGAACTTGACGCCGTACTCACCTTCCCCCGCGGCAGGTGGGCCGCGGTTGAGGTGAAACTGGGTGCCTCCCAGATCGAGAAGGGTGCCCGTTCACTGGCCCGCACCATGCAGCAGATTGACACCTCCGTGGTCGGGGAGCCGGCGCTCAAGCTGGTGGTCACCGGCACCGGCCCGACGGCGACCCTGTCGGACGGCACCGTTACCTGCCCGCTGCACGTCCTCGGCCCCTGACTCAGGACGCCCTCGGGCACCGCGCCCCGCCCAGCCCCGAGGCCGTTTACTACGCCGGTTCGGGGTTAACAACGCCAGTTAACGGTCTGCTGTATACCTCTGAGGCCTTCAGCAAAGCGTTAACTAGCGTTGTTAACGGGGAAGGGGCGTTGCAGACGAGTCAGGCCGCGGCCGCCCAGCGACTTCGGCCATGCCCGCCACACCCCTACAGCCACAGGCCGCGGCACCGCCGCACCCCGCGTGTGCTCTCAGGCGGGAACAGACTCTCCACCCGCCGCACCAGCCGCTCGGGATCCGCCAGCTCGCGCCACTCGAAGCGGTGCACCGTCCAGCCGCCGCGGCGCAACACCATTTCGCGCTGCTTCTCCGCGCGCACGTCGGCCGATGTCGCCAACTTGCCGTAGCCGTCGAACTCAAGATCGATCATCGCGCTGTCCAGAGCCACGTCGAGGAAGTACTCTCGCGTATCGTCACCGATCCAACGCCGTTGCGTCACCGGTTCGGGGAGCCCGGCCACATCGACCGCCCAGCGCAGCACACTCTCGCCCGGCGACTCCGCAAAGGGATCCGCGCGCTCCACCGCCACCCTGGCGCGACGCTTGCCGTGGCGACGCCCCTGACCCTCCACCATGCGCATCAGCCGTTCGCGCGCCGCGTCGATCTCCATCTCCCCGTAGCAGCGCCGGTTGAAACGGTCGGGCCGGCACACCGCCCGTAGTGCGGCGTCCACCACCGGCAACGACTCGCGCACCGGCAGGTCGAAGGCGCAGTCCATGGCGGTGCGCAGCGGCGTCGTCACCCGCAGCCGCCCACGTTGATTACCTCCTCCGGCGGCGGCGCGGTCGTCGAACGCAGCAGCTTTACCGACCGACCGCGACGTCGACCCTCCGGCGGTCCATACATCACCGTCGGGAAAACGATGGTGCTGTGCGATCGGTTCCCGGGTACCGCCAGGCGAACACAGGGCTCGGACTCCAGAATGGGCAGTCCCAGCACCACCGCCGCGGCCTCGTGGGTCAGGGCGACTGCCGACGGCGAAGCCCGCAGCGCCGCCTCGCAGCGCGCCAGGGTGACGAGCTCCTTCAGGCGCCAGGTCGGCGTATCCCGGCCGGGAACGGTCATGTAGCTGCCACGTGCCACATGGACGAGGTCTTTCCGACCGCGCAGACCGCGCTCGGAGCAGTCGGCGGTAAATAGCATCCGGGGACGCTCCGGTGGCGTCGGGTAGTGCTGCATGCCAGCAGGATCACCGCGGGCCGACGACGGCGCGACCAGGCCTCGCGATCCCTGTGGATTGGGGTGTCGCGAACGTCGCCTGTGGACGCCGGTGAGGGCCGCGACGCGTCCGGAATGTGCCTACGACCAGCGCACGCGCGCCGCCGGAAGCCGATCTGGTAACCGGCGCCGGCACCCGCCCACCCGCGTACGCGTCTGCTACGCCGGTTCGGGGTTAACAACGCCAGTTAACGGTCTGCTGTATACCTCTGAGGCCTTCAGCAAAGCGTTAAGTGGCGTTGTTAACGGGAAAGGGGCGTTGCAGACGAAGATAGTGCCCTGCCGACGGCGATGCCCGCTGCATTGTGGGTCAGGGCGACCGCCGACGCCGCACGCCGACGCCGCGTGCTCCGCGCCAACGACGCCGAGGGCCGCAACCGCCGGCTACTTCCCGCCACGCGCCGCCCACCAGGAGTGCAGCGCCTCGCGAGCCAGTTCCTCGCCCAGGGGTCCTTTCTCCATGCGCAGATCCATGAGGAAGCGGTAAGCCTCGCCGACCACCGGCCCGGGCCCGACGCCGAGCTCGGCCATGATCTGCTTGCCGTCCAGGTCGGGGCGGATGGCGGCCAGTTCCTCCTCTTCGCGCAGCTGGGCGATGCGGTCCTCCAGGTCGTCGTAGGCCGCGTCCAGCATGTGGGCCTTGCGCTTGTTGCGGGTGGTCACGTCCGCACGGGTCAGCCGGTGCAGGCGCTCCAGCAGGGGTCCGGCGTCGGCCACGTAGCGGCGCACCGCGGAGTCGGACCAGGCGGCGTCAGCATAGCCGTGGAAGCGCAGGTGCAGCTCCACCAGCCGAGAGACGTCCTTGATGGTCTGCTTGTCGAAACGCAGGGCGCGCATGCGCTTGGCGGTCATACGGGCGCCGACGTGATCGTGCCCGTGGAAGGTGACGGTGCCGTCACGCAGGAAGCGGCGAGTAGCGGGCTTGCCGATGTCGTGGAAGATCGCCGCCAGCCGCAGCGTCAGGTCCGGGCCCGGCACGGGGCCGTCGGGCCCGGTCTCCAGGTCGATGGCCTGCTCGAGCACCGTCAGGGTGTGCTCGTAGACGTCCTTGTGGCGCTTGTGCTCGTCTACGGTCTCCTGCAGGGCGGACAGCTCGGGCAGGACCACGTCGGCCACCCCGGTGTGCACCATGAGTTCCAGCCCGCGTCGCGGCCAGGGCGCCAGCAGCAGCCGTTCGAACTCGGCACGTACCCGCTCGGCGGACACGATTTTCAGGCGGGGCGCCATGTCGGTCATGGCGGCCAGCACGTCTGGTTCGACGTCGAAGCCGAGCTGGGCGGCGAAGCGGGCGGCCCGCATGATGCGCAGGGGGTCGTCGTCGAAGGACTGCTCGGCGGCCACCGGGGTGCGCAGCACGCCGGCGCACAGGTCGTCAAAGCCGCCGTGGGGATCCACGAGTTCCAGCTCGGGCAGTCGCAGCGCCATAGCGTTGACGGTGAAGTCGCGGCGCGTGAGGTCACCGACGAGGCTGTCACCGTAGGCGACGGCGGGCTTGCGGGAACCGGATTCGTACTCCTCGGTGCGGTAGGTGGTGACCTCGACGACGTCGTCACCCTTGCGCGCACCAATGGTGCCGAAGGCCTTGCCGACGTCCCAGCAGGCGTCACCCCAGGCCTTCATAATCGCCTCGGTCTCCTCGGGGTGGGCGGAAGTGGCACAGTCCAGGTCGTGCGGGAGCACGCCGAGGAAGGCATCGCGCACCGGCCCCCCGACCAGCGCGAGCTCATGCCCGGCATCGGCGAAGCGGCGACCCAGCTCATGCAGAGAGTCCGGCAGGGCGCGCAGGGCCCGGCGGGCGGTGGGAGTCAGGCCGTCGGCATCGGGACGCTCGTCGGGGACGACGGCGCTGCGGGGGCGGCGTCCGGAACGGGGGGCGGGGGCGGTCGGGCGATCGGTCATCGGCCTAAGCCTGCCACGCGGAACCCAAGGGAGCCGATCGAGCAGTGAACCGCCTAGAGTGTCCCCATGTCCTCCCACCGCTCTCGTATGCCCCGCGCCGGTAGCCGGCCGCGGCGCCCGGCCGCACGCTCGCTGCCTGTGGTCGACGAGACGAGCGCCGGCGGACTGATCATCGACGTGCAGGACGGTCGAGCCGTAACCGCTGTGATTGCGCGGCGCAACCGGGGCGGCCGCCTGGAGTGGTGCTTACCCAAGGGGCACCTGGAGGGTAACGAGACCGCCGAGGAGGCGGCCGTGCGGGAGATCGCCGAGGAAACCGGCATCACCGGCCGGGTGCTGCGGCATCTGGCCACCGTGGATTACTGGTTCGCCGGCGAGGATCACCGCGTGCACAAGGTCGTCCACCACTTCCTCCTGGAGGCGCTTGGCGGCGACCTCACCACCGAGAACGACCCCGATCATGAGGCGGAGGACGTCGAGTGGGTAACCCTGGACGACGTCGCCCGCCGCCTGGCCTACCCCAATGAGCGCCGGATCGTCGCCGCCGCCAGGGAGATCCTGGTGGGTGACGGGTGAGCTCCGCCACCCTGTATCGCTCAAGGGCCGCACGCGCCGGCCGACGGGCGCTGACGGTGCTGACCGCGGTGCTCGTCCTGGTGGGCGCGCTGGCGCTCTCCCCGGTGCGCGCCGACGCCGCTGACCTGGCCGCACACGACGTCCTGTGGGGGACGGTTGCCACCACCGCACTCGCAGCCGACGCCGAAGACGTCCAGTCGGCCGGGCAGGTGACCCTGGCCGTCACCAGTATGGCGCCACAGGTGTTGGGCACCGGCGAGGACATCACGCTGACGGGCACGATTGCCAACGGCACCGACCAGGCGCTTTCCGGCACCACGCTGGTGGCGCAAATGCAGTCGCGCACCGAACTGACCACGGACGGCCTGGCCTCCTGGCTCGCCGACGAGCAGGACACGCCGCTGGCGACCATCGCCCTGGAGACCCTCGAGGATGACGTAGCACCCGGCGCGGCGGTGAACTTCCGGCTCACCATCAGCGCCGACAACCTGCCGCTGCACAACACCGAGCAGTGGGGCCCGCGCGGCATACAGGTGGCACTGACCCAGGGCTACACCACGCTCACGCAGGACCGCACCATCCTGCTGTGGAACCCGGAGGTACAGGTCAGCCCCACGCGGGTGACCGCCTTCGTCCCGATCACGGCCTCGCCGGCCGAGCTGTTGGCACTGACCGCCCGCCACCCCCGCCCCGGGTTCGGCCCCCGACGACGCCGGTTCCCCGGCCCCCACCGCGAGCGCAACAGCGTCCGCAACCACCACGGATGCCGGCGCGGACTACGCGGAGACACTCACCGCGCTGCACGAGCGGGTGCTGGGCCTGCTGGAGTTGTCCGGCGAAGGCGTGGTGCTGGCCGTGGATCCGGCCCTGGTGGCCGTCCTCGGCTTGGAATCGACCGCGCCCACCAGCGCGGCCGCCACCGCCTCACCGACCCCACCGGGCGCCGCCAACGGTACCCCGGAGACCGCGGCGACCGATGCCGCCGACCTCAAGCAGGCGCTCGCCGCCGCGGTTGCGGCCGGCGACGTGGTTGCCCTGCCCTGGGCCGACGCCGATCTGACCGCCCTGGCACACCTGGGCGAGACCGACCTGCTCAACTCCGCCCTACAACGCGGCGCCGCCAGTGCCGCGGCGCAGGCCGGTGCCGACACCTCCGTCGCCTGGTCGGCCAGCGCACTGGATACGACCACGCTCGCAGCCCTGCCCGACTCGGTGACCACCGTCGTCGCCGCCCCCGGCGATGCGCCCGTGGCCGTGGACTTGACCTATACGCCGTCGGGCACCATGACCCTGGACGGGCGCACGGTGCTCATCCCGGATGTTGGTGTGTCGGCGGCAATCGGCGGCAGCCTGCTCACCGGTGAGGGGGACGCGAAACTGTCCGACCTTGACGCCGTGCAACTGCTGCGCGGCCAGACCGCCATCGTCACCCGGCAGGCGCCGGCCGTAAGCCGTGACATGGTGGTGGTCGTCTCCCGCCAGGCGGCCGCCGAGCTGGACCCGCAGGTGCTGGGCCAGCGCCTTACCGCCCTGACCAATTCCACCTGGACGCAGCCGCAGAGCCTGCAAGCGCTGCTGGACTCGGCCACCGACTCCGCCCAGTCCGGAGCGGAGGTGACGCGCACGCCGCTGCCGGAGTCGGCCAGCGGTCAGGGCGAGGTGACGGCGATGACCCTGTCGGCGGCACGGGCGACAGCGGACCATCTGGACTCGGTCGCCTCGATCCTGGAAGACCCCGACCGCGCCCTGGGCATGTCTACCGACGTGGTCGCCCTGGCCGCCTCGGCGTCCTGGCGGGCCGACGAGTCCGCTTGCACCACCATGATCACCCAGTCCCGCGCCCGCGGGGAGGCGGTGACCGATGGTCTGGCGGCGGCGCCGTCAAGCACCATCAACCTGATCTCGTCCTCCGCGGAGCTGCCGGTGCGCATCGTGTCCACCCTGGACCAAGACGTGACCGTCGAGGTGCACCTGGAATCCAGTTCCACGCGCCTGCAGACCGACGAGGACATCACCGTTACGGTGCCGGCGGGCGGACAAGTGACGGCGAGCGTGCCGGTAACCGCCGTCGGTTCCGGTGACGTTGACCTGACCATCCAGTTGCGCGCGGCGGACCATACGAATGTCGCACACCCTCCACGGTGCACCTGCGAGTGCGTGCCGACTGGGAGAATGTGGGTACGCGCGTGCTCAGTGGGATCCTGGTGGTCCTGCTGGTCGCCGGGATTATTCGCACCGTGCGCCGGGGGCGCCGTACCGCCAGGGAGCGTAGATGAAGCAGGACGCGGCCCACTCTCAGAGCGCCGGCTCGGGGTCGGAGCGACCCTCCCGAGCAGACGCGTCGGCGCCGTCCATCGCCCGCTCCAGCGCCGTGATGGCGGCGGGTACGCTCACCTCCCGCATCCTCGGCCTGGTGCGCAATGCGCTGCTGGTCACCGCCTTGGGCGCCACCGCCTCCGGCGCGGCCGACGCTTCAACACCGCAAACACGGTGCCGACTCAGCTATACAACCTGCTGATCGGCGGGATCCTCAACGCGATCCTGGTGCCGCAGATCGTGCGGGCACTGCGCCAGCGCAACGGCGAGGAACTGGTCAACCGGCTGCTGACCGCCGCCTCCGCGGTGATTGCCGTCGTGGCGGCGCTACTGACGGTCGCCGCGCCGCTGGTGATCATGCTGTACGCCTCCGGCCTGGGACGCTGGCAGCCGCTGGCCTTCGCCTTCGCCTTCTGGTGCATGCCGCAAATCTTCTTCTACGGCCTGTACGCCCTGTGGGGGCAGGTGCTCAACGCCCGCTCCAGCTTCGGGCCGTACATGTGGTCGCCGGTGCTGAACAACGTCATCTCCATCGTCTCGATCCTGGCCTACCTACATATCTACGGCGGCTACACCTCCGGGCAGGATCCGAGCATCTGGGACGCGGGCCGTATCGCCCTGATCGGGGCGACGACGACGCTGGGCATCGCCGCCCAGGCGCTGATCCTGTACATCCCCCTGGTCCGCTCCGGCTTTCACCCCAAGCTCATCTTCGGGGTGCGCGGCATGGGGCTGGGCAATATGTCCAAGGTGGCACTGTGGGCGCTGTTGGGCACGGCCATCATCTCCCTGGGTGACCTGGCCGCCACCAACCTGGGTTCACGGGCGGTCACTGCCGCCGAGTCGGCCGCCTATGCGGATGTGATCGTCCCGTCTACGACCATGTACGCCAATGCCCAGCTGGTGTACATGCTGCCGCAGTCGCTGATCACCACTTCGATCATTACCGCCCTGTTCACCCGCATGAGCGAGAAGGCAGCCGCCGGGGATCACGCGGGCGTGCGCGACGACCTGTCTCTGGGACTGCGCTCGATTGCGGTGTTCACGGTGCTGTTCGCGGCCGGTATCGGCACCCTGGCCGCCCCGGCC
This sequence comes from Actinomyces ruminis, assembly GCF_002154335.2. Classification (GTDB taxonomy): domain Bacteria; phylum Actinomycetota; class Actinomycetes; order Actinomycetales; family Actinomycetaceae; genus Actinomyces; species Actinomyces ruminis. The sequence goes on along the minus strand of NZ_MTPX02000020.1, from coordinate 1,603 downwards.
CTACAGGTGTTCGTCCCCTCGCTGTCCACCGAGCAGGCCCACGCCTCCGCCCCGATTCTGACGGTACTGGCCGCCGGCATTGTGGGGCAGGGCGTGTGGTTCACCATGCAGCGTGTCATGCTCGCCTACGCGGACACCAAGCGGCTGTTGATCGCCGACGTGGTGGTGGGCCTGATCCCGGTCTTGATCTGCTTGGCTGCCTTCCTGCTGGCCCCCGCCAACCACTGGATGGTGTGGGCGGCGGTGGGCTCGGCCACCTGCCAGATCGCCGGATTCCTGGTACTGGTGCCGCTGATCCGCCGCCATCTGCCGGATCTGGATGGACCGCGGGTGGTAAGCACCTACGCGCGCCTGATCGTGGCGGCGCTGCCCGCCATCCTCGTAGGGCTGGGGGTGCGCCGCCTACTGGGATCGGCCGACGGTTCCCTGAGCGGAACCCGGCAGGTGGATGCCCTGGTGATCGTGCTGGTGGTCGCGGTCGTCATGACCCTGGTGTATCTGGCCGCGGCCAAGCTGCTGCGAGTGCAGGAGCTGGACGTGTTCTTCGGTCCGCTCTCGCGGATCGTGTCCAAGGTTGGTCGCATACTGCCCGGACGGGTGGGCCGGGCGGTGGTGAGCCTGGGCCGCGCCCTGGCGCCACCCCCGCCGTTGGCCGCGCAGGCCTCGGTGGAGCCGACCCCGACCCTGCCGCCCTCGTTCCCACCGGCAGCCAAGTCGGCACCGGGGGCCTCGAATATCGGTTTCGCCCCGGCCGCAGTATGGTCCGCAGATCCGGCTAGACTCGCGTTTAATACGCAGGCACTACCAGTCGTGGGAGGCGGCCTCATGGGGGACGCGACGCCGATCGGCTCCGGTCGGTACGAGCTGCTGTCCACCATGCCCGCCACCCTGCCGCGCATCGTGCGGCACCTGGGCCGGGACACGATCCTGGACCGCACGGTCACGGTGCTCATGCTCACCGACGCACCCCGCATCGCCGGGAGGTGCTGGAGGCGGCCACCCGCGCCGTGCTGGTCGATGACACCCGGGTTCAGCGCGTCTACGACGTCGAGGCGGCCACGCCGTCGTTCATTGTCACCGAACCGATGACGGGCCGGACCTTCTCCGCGCTGGTCAACTCCGGCCTGCGGGCCGACCAGGTGCGCGCCATTGTCGGTGAGGCGGCCCAGGCTCTGGACGCCTGCTCGCGCCGCGGCCTGCACCACCTGAACCTGTCGCCAGAGTCTGTACGGGTGCGGCCGGACGGCACCGTACAGGTTTCCGGCATCGGTGTGGAAGCGGCGGCGCTGGGGCTGGAGGCGAGCACCGCGAGCGACCCCCTGGTGGGCGACCGCGCCGACGCCCGCGCCCTGGTTGAGCTGCTGTACTTCGGACTGACTCGGCGCTGGCCGGGCAAGCGCACCGGTCTGCCTGCCGCCCCCATGGTGGGCGGCGCCCCCGTGCCCCCCTCGCAGATTGCGCGCACGCCCGACGACGTCGATGCCGCCTTGGACCGCCTGGTCGCCCGCACCTGGGGTGACGCCCCGGACGTGCCCACCTCCGCCGCCGAAGTCCGCAACGCCCTGGCCCCCTGGGACGCGCCGGCGCCTTGCCGAGCTCGCCG
>NZ_MTPX02000026.1 GCF_002154335.2 Actinomyces ruminis | reverse complement strand
GACCAATGCCGGCTCAAGAACAGAATGGAACCTCTCCACCTGCTCATCCAGACCCTCATCCGGACCCCAATAAGTCAACCTCGCCAACAGCACCTGGTTCTCGTTGTAACGCCAGGCCACATAGATACTGACATCAAAGGTCCAAACCCAACCCTCACCCTCCACACCCTCGAAAGTCACCTCCCGGACGGTGTCGGGATACGCAGAAGGAATATCGTCAAACTCCAGCGCGGGTTGCGCGCTTGCCCACACTTGACTGCCGATGCCGTAGCTGATCTCAAGCACCCCGAAAGGGTCACTGTCGGACCGTATGTCGCAGCGGTACCTGTAACCGGACACCCCGGTCTTCACATCCGAGTCGGGAGCAGCGTGATAGCTGTACCAGTAGGTGTCAAGCCCAAGGGTTTCCTGGAGGTCCTGGTTGGGGAAGACGCCGCAGATCGTCTCATCGGCGAGCGGAGTACTAGCCTCTCGGGTAGCTCATCGGAACCGCCAAAGACATCACACCCGCTCAGCGGCACAACCAAGCACAAGACCACGACAGCCTGAGCATACCTCCAGGCGGATTGGATCCAACTGTGATTGATTTGCCTACTTCTTCTTGATCGTGATCTCACGGTCCATGCCTTTACTGTTGTCACCCTCGATTAGGCTCCGCCCTTCATTGATACCGGCGTCAATGGCATCGTTCGCGTCCCCGAGCACGTCTTCGGGGTCGTGTTCGGAGTGGATGGCGTTGGCCCAGTCGTGGACACCGTCCTTCTGTTCGCTGGTCGGCGGGTTGTCGAGGTTAAAGGTGGTGGTGCCGTCCGGATTGGTGGTGTACCAGGAGTACGGCTGGCCAGAACTGTCCTGGAAGTATTCGGGGTTGAAGGCCTCCGGGTCGGTGATCAGCCCCCTGTTGACGGCGTCGGCGTAGGCCTGGGCCTCCAGCGTCCTGCGAGTGGACTTGGGAGTAACTGGAACGTCGACGTCGGGCAGGTCGTCCGGGGCGAGCTGGTCGACAATGATCGGCTTGGTCACGGTTGTCCCCACACTCCAGGCCAGCTTCACACCAGGACCGGCAATTCCGGCACCCAAGACAGTGGTCGTCACGCTAAATATGGTGCCCATGGCGTCCTTGGCGGCCTTCTTCTCAGCCGTCGAGGCCTTCTCGAGGTCGGTTAGACGCTCACTACCGATCGCGTTCAGGTACCCATACACATTCCCAACATTCCGGTACTTGTCCTCCAGTTGCTTGACGGTAGTAATTTCAGGATATTCAGCAACGGCGGCGTTGGTGAATGCGGAGGCGATGGTGGCGGCGGCGTTCTCGTTGTCAATGAGCCGGTATACCAACGTGGTGTACAGGCTCTTGGCGTCATCATCGGTCTTGCTGTCATCATCGCTGTACAGGCCTAGTCCCATAGTGGAACCGCTCGTTGCAATGTTCACGCCTTCCTCGGCGGTGTTAGCCACCACCACGGACAGGTTCTCCTTCATGGTGTCGGTGTAATCCGCGAAGGGAACGTTGTCGACGGCGAACTCCATGGACCTGGCGACAGTCCAGGTGGCTGCGGCGGCGGTGTCCGCATCATCGCTGCCGCGCATGGCGGAGTTCCCGGCCATGGCGGCGGTGAAACCGTCCAGCCCGACCTCGCTGTCCCACTCGCGGCCCGTCAACAGCTCCCACCGCTTCTTGGACTGCTCCCCGGGTGTCCACTGCCCGTCGTTCATCTGACCGTCGGGGTTGAGGTATTTGAAGGCGGCCTCGGGGTTGTTACCCATAGCCATGGTCACCCCATACAGGGGGTCCATCGAGTAATCGCGCAGCGCCTTGCCCTCGTCGTAGAGCACCCCGTAATCGTCGTCATACCAGCCTTGTAGCGAATCTGGGGTGCTGCTGGCCGCCGCCCCATCAAACGGCAGGTCCTCAAACCGGTCGGCCAGATCCACCGCAGAGCATCAATGAAACCCTGCACCCCCTCAGCGTCCATACTCACATACGTCAACCTCACTCACCCCTAATCCATCTGACGCGCACCGCACCCGCAGCACCGCGGTGCGAGCAAACCGTGCCTACGCGAACCAACAGGTCACCTCCACTTTGATTTGCCCTCATCACTACCCTTGGGAACCCGATCCTCCTGACCCCACCAGGCGTTATTGGCCTTTTCATAGATGTCGTCCACAACATCACGCACCGCGGTAACGCTCGTATCGATATCAGTACCGAAGTCATCGGCCAGCGGCGAGGACCACACCTCCGACAACCCACCGCTGAACGCACTCAAATCATCCGCCGACGACACCGAGCAAGATGCCGACGACATTCCGCCGTCGGCACGCAGCGCCGCGGCCAACGGCGACGTAGACGGGTTCACCGCCAGCACACCCTGCGCCGACTCCGCCCGCCCCCTGACCTTCTCAATCGCCTGCTTCTTCAGGTTCTCCACCATGCCCGAGCTGTCGGGCAAATTGAGATCCCATGATGAATCACTCAACGACGTAAAACCGGCAAACGAATCGTCATCAAGGTCAAACGCATTAGACATGAGCCGGCCGGACCCTTCCCCCGGGCCAGGGCCCGGACACGCCAACAGGACCACACCCGCGCCTAGTCGGGCAACGACCGGACGGGACGTGTTAGACACCTGGACGTTACCATGCTTGATCAACCCGGGAAGCACGAGCACCCAACTCCGCCCGCCTGCCCAGGACTCGGCCCCGCTCACTCGGGCCAGGCGGCCTCCGCCTGGGCCAGCGCCTCCTTGGAGTCCAGTTCACCGGCGGTCCACTGCGTCAGGGCGCTCCACAGCGCGTCCGTGCCCACGGTTGACGGCATCGAGTCCGAGGCGTCGAAGCGGATCACGGACTGGCGCGACTGCAGCAGCAGCGTGGCGCGCCTGGCGACGTCCGAACTCATCCGTGAGGCGTCCACGCCCCGGTTGGCGGTGGCCACACCGCCGAGGTCGACCCGGGCCTGCGCCCACTCGGCGCTGGAAAGATAGGTCATGACCGCCTCAACGGCCTCGGGGTCCGCCCCTTCGCCATCCTCCGCGTCCCCTCCCGCAGCGGCTGCGCCCGCGGAGAGCTGCACCAGGAAGTCGCCGCCCACGATCACCGGGGCGCCGGCGTCGTCGTCGACCACCCCGGGCACGAGGAACGCGGAGACGACGCCGCCCGTCGTCGCGGACGTCTGGGAAGCCGTGGCCTGCGCCGAAGCGCTCTCCTCCGGCGCGGCCGAGTCGCTCGCCCCCGTGCCGGCGGCGGTAGCAGTCCCGGATCCCGGAACACCATCGGCGGCGACGACTTCGGCGCCTTCGGGCAGCAGGTTCTCGTACCCGGAGGAGGCGTGCAGCATGTAGCAGGACCCGTCCAGCAGCTGTGCGCCGGCTTCCTCCACCGTGGTGTTCACGGCCTGCTGGCCGCCGCCGGGGACGTTCCCGTCGGTCAGAAGCAGGCTGCCCACCGCGTCCAGTGCGTCCACCGCGGAGGCGTCGTCCAGGGCGACGACGTGGCCCGCCCAGGCGTCATAGGCGCCGACGCCATCGGTGGCCAGCAGTGCCTCCTCCAGCCAGTCGCTGACGACCCAGCCGGTCGAGTCGCCGTCGGAAGCGCCCAGGCACCAGGGGGTGACGACGTCGGTCCCTGAGCCTTCCTCTTCGGCTTTGCCGTCTTCCGCGTCCTCGGTGCTCTCGCCGTCGCCGCCCTCGGAAGCATCGGCGGCATTGTCGGCGGCGATCCGCGCGGTGAGTGCGACCAGTTCATCCCAGGTGGTGGGTACCTCGTATCCGGCCTGTGCGAAGGCGACCGGCGAGTACCAGATGAAGGACTTCACCGACGCCATCAGCGGCGCGGCGTACAACACCCCGTCCACCGAGCCGACGTCCATCCAGGCGCGGTCCCAGCCCAGCTCGACGTTGGCGCCCACCGAGTCCGGCACCGGTACCAGCATCCCGGCGCGTGCCAGGTCGCCCACCAGGCCCGGCTGGGGGACGACGGCAAGGTCCGGCAGTTCCGCGTCCTTCTGCTTGCCTCCGGCGACGTCCGCGTCGTCCGTGGCCTCCGGCGTGGTCGCGGCGGCGTCAACCGCCTGCCGCAGCACAGATTCCAGATCATCCGAGCCGTGCTGGACGACGTCGATGCCGGTGCACTCCTCGAACTGCTCGACGGAGGCGTCGAAACGCTCCGCCTCCGTGCCGGTGAAGGCGGTGGCGATGGTGACCGTGGTGCCGTCGGCAAACGTGCCATAGGCGGCCAGTGCGGCGCAGGGGTCGGTGGCGGAGGCGGTGGGGTCGACGTCGTCGCCCGTAGAGCAGGCGGTCAGGCCGCCCGTGAGCAGCAGTAGTGCCGCCGTTGCGGGGGCGAGGTGGGCGGCGGTGCGCCGCAGGGCGGTCCGCGACGATCTCATGAGTTCCTCCGGGTCCTCTCCACGATTGCGTCCAGCACGGCCGCGCAACCATCGTGCCACACGGTCTCGGTGACGACGTCGCCCTGCTCCTGAACCCATTGCGGCGCCGAGCCCATGACGGCCCCGACGCCGGCCCAGCGCAGCATCTCGACGTCGTTGGTGCCGTCGCCCACGGCGATGGCGTGGTCGGCATCGGTGCCGAGTCGGGTCACCAGCGCCTCAAGGGCGGAGGCCTTGGTGATGCCCTGTGGGGCGACGTCGAGCCAGGCGGTCCAGCCGACCGCGTACTCCACCGAATGCAGGGCGGCCCGCCCGACGACGGCGCTGAACTCGTCCACCGGCATGCCCGGCGCCCGCAGCACCACTCGGGTGGCCTCTCCGCGACGCAGCTCCTCCAAGGGAACCACCGTCTGCTTCTCGATCAGCTCGCCGTCGGGGAAGGGCCGGGAGACGCGGAAGCCGGCGCCCAGCTCCTCCACCGCGATGATTCCGTCCGGGACCGCCTCCAGCAGGGCGTCGATGGCGGTGGCCGGGTTGAAGGTGCGCGAGTCGACGACCTCGTAACCGCCCGAGAAAGCCGGATCCATGCGCAGCGTGATGGCGCCATTGGCACACACCATCCACCCGTCGGTCAACCCGAGTCGGCGGGCCACCGGCAGGGCCGCGGAGATGCCGCGCCCCGTGGCGATGACCACCTGCACACCGTAGTGGCGCATGCGGGCGATCGACGCCATAACGCGCTCGGAGATGCCACCGTCCAGGTCCAGGATGGTTCCGTCCACATCCAGGGCCACCACCAACCTCCCGCTGGGAGCCAGGTTCGCCGTCCCGTCGGCGCCGAGCGCGTCCAGGCGGTCCAGGTCCGCCATGCGGGCACGCACCAGCGCGTGGTAGTCGTCGTGCGAGAGCGGGCGGTCGTATCCGGGCCCATAGACGCCGACCGTCTGGGAGTTCCAGGCGGCCGAGCCGATCAGCGGGGCGCCGTCGTCGTTCCGGGTCGACATGTCAGAGCGCCGGCCGGGCGGGAGCGGAGGGCGCGGTTCCACTGCGCATGGCGTCAGGCGACCGGCTCGATGACCTCGAGGCCACCCAGGTAGGGGCGCAGCCCTCGGGGACGACGACGGTCCCGTCCGCACGCTGCTGGTTCTCCAGGATGGCCACCATCCAGCGGGTGGTGGCCAGGGTGCCGTTGAGCGTGGCCACGGGGGCGGTCTTGCCATCGCGGCGCTCCCGGATGGACAGGCGGCGTGCCTGGAAGGTGGTGCAGTTGGAGGTGGAGGTGACCTCCATCCAACGGTGCTGGGTGGGCAGCCAGGCCTCGCAGTCGAACTTGCGGGCGGCGGAGGAGCCAGATCACCGGCGGCGGTGTCGATCACCCGGTAGGGCAGCCCCACCAGGGCGAGCATCTCCTCCTCCATGGCCAGCAGGCGCTGGTGCTCCTCTGCGGCGTCCTCGGGACGGCAGTAGGAGAACATCTCCGCCTTGTTGAACTGGTGCACGCGGATAATGCCGCGGGTGTCCTTGCCTGCGGCACCGGCCTCGCGCCGGTAGCAGGTGGACCAGCCCATGTACCGCTTGGGGCCGGCGGACAGGTCCAGGATCTCGTCGGTGTGGTAGCCGGCCAGCGCCACCTCGGAGGTGCCGGTCAGGTACAGGTCGTCGGCGGGCAGATAGTAGATCTCGTCGCTGTGGGCTCCGAGGAAGCCGGTTCCACCCATCACCTGCGGGGTCACCAGGGTGGGCGTGGTCATGGGGATGAAGCCGTGCTCTACCGCCTTGTCCAGGGCGGCGGTCATCAGCGCCAGTTCCAGGCGCATGCCCCAGCCCTTGAGGTAGTAGAAGCGGCGCCGAGACCTTGGCGCCGCGGCGCGTGTCGATGATGTCCAGGCCCTCACCGAGGGCCAGATGATCCGCCGGCTCGAAGCCCTCGGCGGCGAAGTCGCGCGGGGTGGGTCCCTCGTGGCGCAGGACCACGTAGTCCTCCTCGCCTCCGGCGGGGGCACCCTCGATGAGGTTCTGGAACTGGGAGGCGAGTTCGTCGAGCGTGGTGGCGGCGTCGTCGGCGGTGGCCTGCGCTTGGCGGACCTTCTCGGCCAGTTCCTTGGCGCCGCGCAGGGCGGCCTCGCGCTCCTCGGGGGTGGCGGCCTTGCCGACCGACCGGGAGACCGTCTTCTGCTCGGCACGCAACGATTCGAAGGCGGCGAGACTGCTGCGACGGACCTCGTCGGCCTCGATAATGCGGTCGACGAGGGTGACGTCGGCGCCGCGGGCACGCTGGCTGGCACGGAAGGGCTCGGGGTTCTCACGAAGCGCACGCAGATCGATCATGGGTGCGAGTGTAGCCAGGCGCGGGCCCGCCGCCAGTCAGCGGCAGTCCAAACCGGCTTTTCGCATTTGTGGGTGTGGTGGTTCGGGGTCGGGCTACTGCGTGGTGGTCGTGTTCGGGTGCGGGAGGACGACGTCGGGCGTGCGGAGCGTTCTCAGGTCAATGAGGACGACGTCGCGCGCCGGCGCCCTGGGCGCGTACGCCGATGCTTCGGGTGCGTAGGCCGCCCTGGGGTGGAACGGTTCGTATGTTCCTGCGACGGTTCGTCACCTAGCACCGACGATTCGGCATGAACGACGACGATTCGTACACCTACCGTGCGAACCGTCGTGGCAAATGCCGAATCGTCGACCAGAACACACGAACCGTCAAGCCAAGGCACGAACCCTCACACGAACACGCATAGCGCCGGGCCCGGTCCACCGTGCACACGGCGCTCCCACCGGGAGGCGCCCCACCGGCTGCCACCCGGGCAACCCTCACCACGCACCCGCCGCCAGTCAGCGGCGATCCCAGTGGGGATGGCGGTCAAGATGGTCCTACCCGCGAACCGCATGAGATCCACACGTGCGTGATCTAGAGTCAATACCAATAAGCCACCCCACAACTATCCGCCCGACCAGACCGCCACCTACATTCGGGACCCATCATGTCCAGCATTCCTCCCCCCTCCTTCTCCCAGTTGCGGGCCTTCGTCGCGCTGTGCGACCACCAGCACTTCGGTGAGGCGGCGTCGGCGCTGGGTGTGAGCCAACCCAGCCTGTCGCAGGCGATCACCGCCCTGGAAAAGCGCGTAGACGGCGAACTCGTCGAACGCACTACCCGCCGGGTCCTGGTCACCCCGCTCGGCCAAGCCCTGCTGCCCTACGCGCGTGAAGCAGTGCTCGCCGCGGAGTCGTTCAACGAAGCGGTTACCAACCAGGGGGCTGCTCTCGCCGGCGCCTTGCGACTGGGAATCATCCCGACTCTTGCCCCCTACCTGGTGCCGCTAGTGCTGGACGGCCTGAGCCACGAGCTGCCGCTGTTGAGACCCGAGCTGCGGGAGATGGTCACCGGGGACCTGCTCGACCTGCTCGGTCAGGGGCGCCTTGATGCGGCCATTATCAGCACCGACGTGGATCTGCGCCGATCCACGGCCATCCCCATGTACGACGAGCCCCTGGTCGCGCTCGTGCCGGCCGACCACCCTTGGGTGGGCCGCAACGACGTTGTCCCGGCGGAGCTCGACGGGCAGCGGTTGCTCCTGCTCGACGAGGGCAACTGCCTGCGCGACCAGACCCTCGCCCTGTGCCAGCGGTATGGCGCCAATCCGCCGGCCGCCGTCGCCACCACCCTGTCCACGGTGGTGCAAATGGTCTCCAACGGTGCCGGCGTGACGGTGATTCCGGAGGGGGCAGTGCGCCTGCTGTCCGGGAAGGGCTACGCCGTTGTCCGCTTCGCCGCTCCGGTGCCGACCCGGCGCATCGGTCTGGTACACCGCAGCTCCTCGTCCCGTGGCGCCGACTTCGCCCGCCTCGCCGAGATCCTCACCGATCTGGCCCGCCGGGCCGACCTGCCCGGCGCCGCAGGCACGTCCGAACAACGCGACTAACGCACCGCCCCCGAACCCAGTCGTTGGCGTGGTCGGCGCGCCCACTCGGCGACGCCGAGGGTGACAGGCCCGCACAACGCTGTCGTCCAAGACCCCTGCCCCGACTCCGCACACCCCAGAAACGACCCCAAAAACAGAAACCGCAAGATGGTGCCGATTCCACCTGCGACGCAAGTGTCATGACAGCGCTCCCGTGTGCAATGCGGGGCTGGTCGCACACGGGAGCGGCACCACCCACTTCGGGCCATGAAGTCATTTCCGCGTGCTTCCAAGGAGAAACAAGGATCAGTCAAGCCCACTCGGACGGCTCCCGTGTGCAACCACCCCCTGACACCACCAGGTCGGTCAAAGTAACGCCAGTAGGCAGCAGCACGACCGGACCGGTAGCCTGGCGCCATGACCGCCGGCACCGACCCGGCGCCCGTTGCCGCCGTCGTCATCAATCCCGCCAAACCAGCCGCCACCCTCGCCGTAAGGCAGCTGCTCGGCGACGCCCTGTCTGAGGCCGGCCACCGCATCGTCTGGCTGGAGACCTCCGCGCGGGAGACCGGCGCCATGCAAGCGCGCCTGGCGGTTGCTTCCGGGGCACGGCTCGTGATCGCCGCCGGCGGAGACGGCACAGTGCGCTCGGTCGGTGCGGGACTGGCCGGAACCGGAGTCGATTTGGGGGTCATGCCGCTGGGGACGGCCAACCTGGCGGCCCGGAATCTGGGGCTGCCGCTGCGACGCCCGGCGGAACTGGCCCGCATTGCCGCAGCGGGGAGGGCAACACCGACCGACCTGGTATGGGTGCGCACCGAGGCCGCAGGGCACACGGGTCCTCTTCCCGCCGCGGACGAGGCCGGGCCCAAGGAAGCCACGGAGGGCCCCCGGGGCGCGGGCAGCAGGGGCGACTTCGACGCCATCGCCGAGCCTCCGCAGGGGTGGGCCCGGCCCACTCTGGGAGCGAGCACGCCTGCATGGTGGTGGCCGGCATCGGCTTCGACGCCGGCCTGGTCGCCTCCACACGTCCGGCCTTAAAGGAGAGGCTGAGCTGGGGCGCATACGGGCTCGCCGCCTTGGAGAACCTGGGGCGACGGCGGATGGACCTGGTGCTGGGGCTCGAGGGTGGCACCATGGCCGCCGTCGCACAGATCTCGGATGAGGCCGCGACCTGCACCCGGGTTGCTCCCGAGTCGCCGCCGGTATCACCGTGGCCGGCGCGCACCGAGCGGCTGACAGCGCGCACCCTGCTGATCGCCAACGGCGGGAGGCTGCCCGCCGGTGTCACGCTGCTGCCGGAGGCCCGTCTTGACGACGGCCTGCTCGACGTCGCCGCCATAGACACGCTGCACGGCCTGTGGGGTTGGGCGTCGTTGGCGCGGCAGGTACTTCCGCCGCGGCCTGCCTCATACTCCGAGGGGCGTGCTGCACAGGTTCTTTTGCGTCGGGGGCGTGAGGTGACGGTGCGGTTGGACCTGCCGACGGCGGTGGAGATCGACGGGGACCTGGTAGCCCCTACGCGCGGTGTGCGGGCGCGCGTGCAGCCCGGGGCTTTGAGGGTGCGGCGCCCCGCATGAGTCGGACCGAGGCCGTCCCTCAGAGGGTGCGGCCGTCGAGCACGTCGGCGACCCAGGAGCGAGCCACCACGAAGTCCTTGTCGCTCGTGCCGGCGGGGACCACCACCGGCAGCGAGTCCAGGCGCGGGTAGGAGCCGAGGAAGCGCAGGAACGGGCAGGTTCGGTGCAGGCCAATGAAGGCCGCCTGTACGCGCTCTTCGCGGATGTGTCCCTCAACGTCGATGGAGAAGCGATAGCGCCCCAGCGAGTCACCAACGGGCCGGGACTCAATGCGCGTGAGGTTCACGCCGCGGACGCTGAACTGCTCGAGCATGTCCAGCAGGGCACCGGCGCGGTTGTGCGGCAGTTGCACCAGCAGGGTGGTTTTGTCGGCGCCGGTGGGTTCGCCTACACGTCCGGGACGGCACACCTTGACGAAGCGGGTGACCGCGTCGGGGTTGTCGGCCACGCCGCCGGCGATGATGTTCAGGTGGTACTGCTCTGCGGCGAGCGGGTTGCACAGCACCGCCTGGTAGTCCAGGGCGGCGTCTGCGGCGTCGTCGGCCTCCGCCAGGGCGCGCGCGGGCGCAGAGGTGGAGGTGCCCTCGATATAGACGGCCTCGGGCAGGTGCTGGTGGACCCAGCCGCGGCACTGCGCCCAGGCATGCGGGTGGGTGGAGATGGCACGCACGTCCTCCAGACGGGTCCCCCGGCGACCGGCCAGCACGAAGGTGATGGGCACGGCCATTTCGGCGGCGATTACCAGGGGGGCGCCGGCCACGAGGTTATCGAGCGTGGCGTTCACGCCGCCCTCCACCGAGTTCTCAATGGGGACGACGGCGGCGACGGCGGAGCGGTCACGCACGTGGTCCAGCGCGGTGGGGACGTCCTGGCAGGGGTCGAGGACGACGTCGCGGGGGGCCACCTGCCGCAGGGCGGACTCGCAGAAGGTGCCGCCGGGGCCGAGGAAGGACCAGGTGGGGGCTGGGGTCGTCATGGGGCCAGGCTATCCCGCGATTCGCCGCCGGGGCGCGCGAATGCCCCACGTAGGCTGGGCGGCATGACCGAGCCCCAGCGCACCCGACGACGGTTGCCACGTGCGGCTGCGATCCGAGCGGCGCTGGCACTGGTAGTAGGGGTGGTGCTGGGTGCGGTGGGGCCGGGCCCGGCTGTGCCCGCGGCGGTTTCGACCAGTTCCGCCCAAACCGCACCGTTGGTCGTGCTGGGCGTGAGCGGCCTGTCGTGGGCCACGGTGCAGGAGCTCGCCGCATCCGCCGACCCGCTGGTGGCCGCGGATGCCGCCGCGGTAATGGACTATGCGGCGGCGAATGCGCCGGTCAACCTCGTCCAGCGCACGGTCGGGGAGATCAGCTGCCCGGCCGATGGCTGGCTGACGCTGGGGGCGGGGACACGCGCCCGCGCCGACACCTCCCATCTGCAAGCCGAGTCGGTCTGCTCCGGCGGCACCTGGACGAGTGCCGTGCAGTTGGCGCAGGCCGACGGTTACGGGGCCGCACCGGGGACGCTGGCGACGGCGCTCGACGCGGCCGGGGTGAGCTACGCGGCCGCCGGAGAGGGTGCCGTCCTGGCATTGACCAATGCCGCGGGGCCGCCGGAGTCCGCGGATCCGGCGGCACTGCCGGCGTTGGCGGGCAGTGGTGTAGGCGCCGCCGATGACCGTGCCGGCGCGGCGCCGGATCTGATCCTGGTAGACCTGATGAGGGCAGCGAGCGCACCGGACTCGGGGGACGCGGCGAATGGCGAGTCGCCGGCGGCGCAGGCAGTCCGGGTGCTCGCGCAGACGCTCAGCGAGCTGGCGGGGTCGGCGCGTGTCGTGGTCGTGTCGGTGGCCGATCCACAGGACCCCTCCCCGCAGTTGGGTATTCTGCCTGCCGGCACCACCTCCCCGCGCGGCAGCGAGGGCGGCCTGCTGGTCGGTCCGACCACGCATCGGCGCGGCCTGATTCAACTGACGGACCTGGCACCCACGCTGCTGGCGGCCGTTGCCGGCGACGACGTCGTCGCCGCCTCCGGGCTCAATGGCGGGGTGCTGACGCTGCCGACCGCCGCATCCCCGAACACCGCAGACACCGCCGCGAGCGCTGCCAACCGCATATCCGCTCTGGCCGACGACGCCGTCCACGCCGTCGCTTCCAACCGCGCCGTAATCCCGGTGACGCTGGTGCTGCTGACGGCCGCATTGGCATTGTTGCTCGCCGTCGGCCTGGAGCTGCGCCGCCCGGAGCGTGGGGCGCTGGGTCGGCTGGGCTGGGCGGCCTGCTGGGTGACTGCCCTGCCGGCCGGGATCTGGCTGGCCAATCTGGTGCCGTGGTGGCGCGCGGGTGCCTGGGCGCCGGCGTTGGCGACGCTGGTGGGCGCACTCGGGGCGGGTCTGCTCACCGGCTTGGTGGCACTGCTGGCCCGAATGCGTCGCCGGGGAGTGGCGGACGCCGCGCTGACGCTGACCGCCGCCGCCCCGGTGGTGATCTTGGTCGATGCCGCGGTTGGTGCGCCGCTGGGCTTCAACGGGCCGTTGGGGATGAATGCGGTGGTGGCCGGTCGTTTCTACGGGGTGTCAAATACGGCCTTTGCGCTCGCGGCGGGGGCGTTGGTGATGGCTCTGGCCGCTGGCGCCGACCGTTTCGCCGCCGCCCGCGGCCATCGGCGCGCGGCCGTCATCGCGGCGGTGGGGGTGCCCGGGCTGCTGGTGCTCGCGGTCGATGGGGCGCCGCAGCTGGGAGCCGACGTCGGCGGCACGCTCACGCTGATTCCGGCGCTGGTGGCGCTGGGCGCGGGCCTTGCCGGGGTGCGGCTGGGGTTGCGGCGCTGGGTGGCGGTAGGTGCGGTGACCATGGGCGTGGTCGGCGGATTCGCGCTGGCCGACTACGCCACCGGCTCACGCACCCACCTGGGTGGCTTCGTCTCCCAGGTGTTGAACGGCACCGCGGGAACCACGCTGGTCCGTAAGGCGGGTGCACTAGTAAGCCCGTTCCTGTCCAGTCCGCTGGCGCTGGCGGCGCTGGCAGTAGCTGGTGCTGGCCGTGGTGGTGGCCCGATGGCTGCCGCGGACGGTGCGGGAGGCCCGGGATGGGCGCGGCGCCTACGCCTGGCTGGCGATGACGCCCGCACCGGCTTGGCTGTCCCCGGCGCTGCGCGCCCTGACGGTGCTGGTGGTGGTGGAGGTGCTCGTCAACGACTCCGGCCCCACCATGCTGCTGTTCTCGGCGGCCGCCGCGCTGCCGGCACTCGCGGCGCTGTTGCTCAAGCAGCCTGAAACTCGACCGCCTTCGCACTAGTGACTGCTTCGGGTGCAGCGGAAGAACCTAACTGTTTCGGCAGCACTACGCCGTGTTCCTGAGTCTCCAGATAGTCGAGGAACATGCCCATACTCGCCGACTCCGCCGGAGCCTCCTCCGTCATGTCGGTGGCTCCCAGATCGATGGCACAAGCCTCGTCCACGAAGTCGACGAACCGAACAGCGTAGGTGCCATCATCGCTGAGCGATCCACGCGAGAAGACAGTCGCATAACCCCCAACAGCAGCAACCCGTGCCATGACGTCGCTCAGGAGCTCGGAGTCGAGGCAAGCAACGACAGGCGATTCACCTCGGTCATTGGTGGTCGCCGTAGGAAGGTCGGATACCAGGACGTTGTACATCACGTCCACCGTAAAGCTTCGAAGCTCCTCATGTTCGCGCACGTTCATCGGGTTCCTCCTTCCCTACTGGCCAGGATACTCACGGAAGCGCTGGCGATGAACTCAATTGCCTTAGAAAGTCCATCTTGTACATCCTTCACCGTATCGAGCCGGTAGAGATGCTTGGCAGGTCCGTGTCGAGCCGTCTCCGTGGACTCATGCCAGTGCACATGCCCGTGGCCACAGTCAACCTCAATGGCATTGATCCACTGACCACCATCCCGTCCAAGGAGGCGCAGGGTGATCTGAAAATCCACGATCCTCCCGCCCTGTCTCCATACCGTCGCCTGATACTGGACCTGATCGCCGTCAGAGCCGGCGAACCGTCGCAGCGGCGACTGGTCACACATGCTGCGCGGAGGCGGCACGTATTCCCCCTGGTCGTCGTCGGATAAAGAGGCTTCGCGAGCCCGCGCAGCACGCGCCTCCTCTCGTTGGCGTTGTTGCCCCCGACGCACCATGAGTTGATTCTATGCGGCTACACCAACAGGCAATGCATATGTGCGTCGCGAACCTCTCAGGCCCCGTCGTCCATCCAGGCGCGGAAGGCGCGGAAGGGCAACTGGTCGTGGACGGCGGCGGCGTCGAGCTTGTCGGCGGGCACGCGCACGCGCCGCAGGCGGCGGTAGGTCACCGCCCGCATCACGTCCTTGTACTGGGCGGCCCGGTGCAGACGCCCGGCACGGTCGTTGCGGGAGACACGGTGGGTGATATCGCAGGGCACTTCGATCACGGTCATTCCGGCAACCAGCACATCAATGCTCAGCCCCACTTCGACGCCCCAGCCTTCGGCCAGCGGCGAGGCCGCCTCGTAGGCCTCGCGCGTAATGCAGCGCTGCCCGGACAGCGGGGCGACGGGGGCCCAGCCGGTTGCCGCGGCGATCGCGGCGCGAGCGGCGCGCACCACCCTGCCCCGGCCGCCGGCCCCTGGCTGCTTGGGCGGGACGGCAATGGACATGTCGGCCACGCCGTCGACGATCGGGGGGACCAGCTCGGCGCAGGCGGCGGCGGAGTCACCCAGGTCAGCGTCGATGAACAGCAACAGCCGGGCCGGGCCGTCCTCGTAGTCACGCATGGCGACCACGCTCGCGCCGGTCTCCATGGCGGAGGCCTTGCCGCGGGAGACGGCGTGGCGGACCGTTACGGCGCCGGCGGCGCGCGCGTGCTCCTGCGTGGCGTCCGTGGAGCCGTCGTCGACGACGATTACCAGGTCGACCCGCGGGATGGCCCGGCAGGCGCGCACCGTGCCAGCGATGCGTTCGGCCTCATCCTTGGCCGGAATGACCACGGCAACGCGTTGGTCAGGGAGCTGGTCGGGGTGCGACTCAGAGGGCGGCGTCGGGCTCACAACCCCAGGGTAGTCATATCGGAGGCGGGTCGTTCCTGAAGACATCACCCTCGGGTCACAGTCGCATCTCGCAGTACCGGCTGGCGACCGGCAGTCATGTCCGAGGAGCAGAGCCTCTGTGACCGCCATATAGGTCAAACGTCCGTCATGGGACAACGGTCCCGATCTCGGGGATGTAACCGCAGCAGAAATGTCTTGCTTTCGCCATCGCAGCGATTTCGTGTCGTTCATCACATCCCGGCGCGTCGGAAGGTGGCATGGTGCACCCATCGGGACGCGTCAAAGGCGACGGGTCCCCCACGTCGGTCTCCCCGCGTCCGCCCCACCCGCGGCCACGGGGACCACCGTCGGCTTCCCCCACCACACCGCCACGGCACCCACAGAGTTGCAGCACGCGCTCATGACTGCGCCGGCCGGATGCCTGCGTCACCACCCACCCGGACATACGACAACGAGCGGGCATGATGGGATCCATGAGCGTCTTTCTCAATGCGGCCGCCGGCTGCGCGCTGCTCGCCGCGGCGGTCGTGGCCACATTGCTGGCCGCACACTGGCGACGGGCGCTCACTCTCGCCCGCCGGGACAATGCCCGCCTACGGAAGGAAGCCCAGCAGCGCAGCACCCCGCGCGACGTCCTCGCCCACGAGATTCGCACCCCCCTGGCACTGATCAGTGCCTCCGCCGAGTTATTGGACGAGGAGACCCCCGGTGACCTCAATGAGGTCCAGCGCCGCTTCGTGACCACCATCCTCGACAATGCCCGTGACGCCTCCCAGATGGCCGAGGACTTCCTCACCGAGGCGCGCCTGGACCACGAGGTTCGCGGCCTGCGTCGGGAACGCATTGAGCTGCGCGCCCTCGTGCGTGACCTCATCCAGGAGATGCGCCGCTCCGCGCACACCTCGATCCGCCTGGAGGACCACGGGCGCCCGGTCCGCGTGGAGGCCGATCGCGGACTGCTGCGCCAGGCGGTCGCCAACGCGGTGACCAATGCCCTGCGTCACTGCGAAGGCGGTCCGGTGACCGTACGCATCAGTGCCGAAACCGACGACGCCTCATCACGGTCATGGACGACGGCGCCGGCATGAGCCGCCAGGAACGGCGCCGCGCCTTCACCCCCTATGCGACCTCCAACCCGCTGACGGCACCATCGAGCCGCGGCGCCGGGCTGGGCATGATGGTCACGCAGCGAATCATGGAGGCGCACGGCGGCCGCGTGCTCATCGATACGATCGCCGCTCGGGGCACGACCGTCTACCTGACGCTGCCACTGCACCCCGACGCGGCCCGGGCCGGCTCGCCCCCGCCGGAGGCGGCACCCACGAATGGAGCACCAGTGTGATGACGAGCGACCCCGCCCCCGGGCTACCGGTCCCGAAGCTGGTGGCGCTCGTCGTCGACGACGAGCCGCAGATGCTCTACGTGGTCACCTTCGCGTTGGAGACACAGGGTTTTGAGTGCCTGACGGCGCCCGACGCCGAGACCGCCTGGGAGATGGCCTCCACCCGCGACCTCGACCTGGTGGTCCTGGACGTCATGCTGCCGGGCGGCTCCGGCGTCGACCTGTGCCGACGGCTGCGGGGCACCGGCAGCCAGGTCCCGATCATCCTGCTGACGGCCATGCGGGACGAGCCGGATCGGATCGCCGGCTTGGAGGCGGGCGCCGACGACTACGTCACCAAGCCCTTCTCTCCCCGCGAGTTGGCGCTGCGGGCCCGTGCGGTCACGCGCCGCTCCGGCTCGGGTCCGGACGCGATCACCAACGGCCCTCTGCGCGTGTCGACGGCGACCGGCCGGGTCTCCTGGTCCGGGCGCAATATTCCCCTGCCGGACACGGAGGCCCGTCTGCTGGCCACCATGGCCAGGCGGTGCGACGCCGTCGTGACCTGGCAGGAACTGCTCAACGAGGTGTGGGGCACCAGCGACGACTCCGGGGGCCGGGAGATGGTGCGCACCACCGTCTATCGGCTGCGTCGGCACCTGGAGGCGCACGACGTGCCCGCAGACGTCGTCGTGGCGGTACGCGGACGCGGCTACCGCATGCCACCGCTCGATCGGGACTGAGCGTGACCAGCAGAACAGAGCAGAAAGGAGGCGGAACCGAGGCATGGCCCCAGCCGCTCCGGCAAAACGCGCCGAAGTCGGTCGAACAGAACCACCGTGGACCGCCTACCTGCGGTTGGACCGCCAACGCGCAGTTGGACCGCCTTAAACGCACTCTCAGACGGTCCAAGTGCCGGAGCGCGGTCCAAGTGCAGAAACCCGGTCCAAGTAGGGCGTCAGGCCCCGGGTTTGGCGAACCGGCGGGATTGTTTGACGGCGCGGGTCGGCTCCGACGACGTTCCCATAGTCCCGAAGACGTCCCCCTGTACCCGGACACGGCTCGGTACCGGAGGCTCTTCCCCGTGTAAGACGCCTACACGACGGCCGAAGGACAACCAGCATCCCGTACAGAACCGAACTCGGCACGTAAGTTCCACCGACCTCGGCGGTTATATCGACCGACCTCGGCGCGCCCGCGCGGCCCACGGGCGAAAATGACACCTCTGTCACAGTTCGCGACCGTCCTTCCATCGCCACCGCCGCCTACGCCATGCATGATGGAGGTGACTTGGCGCACAGCTGCGTCAACACTTCCCGAAAGGCATTCCCATGCGTACTTTCTCGCGGTACGGCACCGCGCTGCTTACGGCCGTCATGGCCGGCGGACTCGCCCTATCCGGCTGCGCTGGCTCCACCGACTCCGGCTCCTCCAGCACTGGCTCCGCCGAGGGCCCGATCACCATCGCCTGCGGCGCGATGGAGGATCTGTGCCAGGCCTGGACCGACAAGTTCACCGAGCAGACCGGCATCCAGGCCACCTACGTGCGCCTGTCCTCGGGTGAGACCGTCGCCCGCCTGGCCTCCGCCAAGGACAACCCCGAATTCGACGTCTGGCACGGCGGCCCCGTGGATGGCTACGGCGAGGCCGTCAACCAGGGTCTGATCGAGGCCTACACCTCCCCCGAGGCGGAGAATATCCCCGACGAGTACAAGGACCCCGACGGCAACTGGACCGGCGTGTACATCGGCGCGCTCGGCTTCTGCTCCAACCAGTCCCAGCTGGACAAGCTGGGCGTGGACGTCCCCGACTCCTGGGACGACCTGCTCGACCCGGCCTTGAAGGGCCAGGTCTCCATGGCCCACCCCTCCACCTCCGGCACGGCCTTCACCACCCTGTGGACGCAGGTCACGCGCCTGGGCAGCGAGGACGCCGGCATGGAGTACATGGCGCAGCTGCACAACAACGTGCTGCAGTACTCCAAGTCCGGCACTGCTCCCGGCCAGATCGCCGGGCGCGGTGAGGCCGCCGTCGGCCTGGTCTTCTCCCACGACTGCGTGAAGTACCAGGAGGAGGGCATGACCGACCTGGTCGTGTCCTTCCCCGAGGAGGGCACCGGCTACGAGGTCGGCGGCGTCGCCTGGTGGCCGGCTCCAGTCACAAGGAGGCCGCCCAGGCCTACATCGACTTCGCCATCTCCGCCGAGGGGCAGAACGTCGGCCAGACCGTGGGCTCCTACCAGGTGCTGACCAACCCCGACGCCGACACCAACGACAAGATGGCGAACCTGGACGACATCAACCTGATCGACTACGACTTCGCCGCAGCCGCCGCGGCCAAGCCCGACCTGACCGCTCGCTTCGACGAGGAGATTGCCGCCGAGCCCAAGGAGTAGTCCGACGCATGCCGGGTCGGCCGGTGCGGGCGCGTCAACATGCGCAGCTCGCGCCGGCCGGCGCCGCCTCGCGCGACCCTCCCGATCGGAGCCGGCCCCCGTCGCTCACTCCCCGCCCGACCCAGCCGAGGACCACCCATGACCTCAAGCGCGACCCCCATGACCGCCGCTTCCCTCACCCAAGCCCCACCCACCAAACCCTTCGCCACGGGCCGCACCCGGGTCAAACAAGACCCGGTGACGACGACGATCCTCGCCGTCGTCCTCCTGGTCCTCATCTTCCTCGTGCTGCTGCCGCTGGGCCGCGTCCTGGGCGAGGCCCTCTCCGCCGACGGACTGGCCGTGCTCAGCAAGCTCGTCTCCTCCCGCACGAACCGGGCCACGGTCCTCAATACGCTCGTGCTGGGCACGGTGGTGGGCACCGTCGGCACCCTGGTGGGCTTCCTACTGGCCTACGTGCAGGTGCGGGTGGCCTTCCGCGGCAAGCGCCTGTTCCACCTGATCTGCCTGCTGCCGGTGGTCTCCCCACCCTTCGCGGTGGCGACGGCGTCGATCACTCTGTTCGGGCGCAACGGCATCATCTCCACCCAGCTGCTGGGCCAGGAGTGGAACATCTACGGCCTGCCGGGGCTGACCCTGGTGCTGTCGCTGTCCTTCTTCCCGGTGGCCTACATGAACCTGGTGGGCATGCTGCGCAGCCTCGACCCGGCGATGGAGGAGGCGGCCGCCTCCCTGGGCGCCTCCAAGTTCACGGTGTTCCGCACGGTGACGCTGCCGATGGTGGTACCGGGCCTGGGCGCCTCCTTCCTGCTGCTGTTCACCGAGGCGATCGCCGACCTGGCCAACCCGCTGGTCATCGGCGGGGACTACACGGTGCTGGCCTCGCGCGCCTACATCGCCATCAACGGCGAGTACAACACGGCGGCGGGCGCCGCCTACTCCCTGGTGCTGCTGGTGCCCTCCCTGCTGGTGTTCCTGCTGCAGCGCTACTGGTCGGGCCGCTCCTCCACCGTGACGGTCACGGGCAAGCCGGCCGGCTCCTTCGAGCTGCTGCGCGCCAACGTGGCCCGTATTCCACTGCTGGCCGTCTCCGTAGCCGTGCTGGCGCTGGTGGTGACGGTGTACGCGGCCGTGGTGGTGGGCGCCTTCGTGGAGATCCTCGGTGTGAACAACTCCTTCACACTGCGGCACTTCCAGTACCTGCTGTCCGGCATCGGCAACGAGTCCATGATCGACACCACCATCCTGGCGCTGATCGCCACCCCGATCGCGGGCATTCTGGGCATGCTCGTGGCCTGGCTGGTGGTGGTGCGAATGCGCCGCGGCGCCGCCCTGATCGACTTCCTGGGCATGCTGGGCCTGGCGGTGCCGGGCACGGTCATCGGTATCGGCTACCTGGTGACCTTCAACCGCCCGGTGGCGCTGTTCGGCGTCAACATTATCGCCCCGCTCGCCGGCGGCAGCGCCATCGCGGGCGGCGCCATGGCCATCGTCATGGTGTACATCGCGCGTTCCATGCCCGCCGGGCAGCGCTCCGGCATCGCCTCCCTGCAGCAGATCGACAAGGCGATCGACGAGGCCTCGACGTCGCTGGGAGCCTCGGGTGCGCAGACCTTCCTGCGGGTGACGCTGCCGCTGATCCGGCCGGCGTTCCTGACCGGCCTGGTCTACGCCTTCGCCCGCTCCATGACGACGCTGTCCCCGATCATCTTCATCACCACCCCGCACACCAAGATCATGACCTCGCAGATCCTGGCGGAGGTGGACGCGGGCCGCTTCGGCAACGCCTTCGCCTTCTGCACCATTCTGATCCTGATCGTCATGACCGTGATCGGCGGACTCAACCTGCTGATCCGCGGCACCGGTGCGGGCCGCCAGCCCCGCTGAGCTGCGCCCGCTGAAAGGCGGCAGAACAGCACCGGGTCGCAGCGCCGTCGTCGTCCCTCCCAACCATCCGTCACCAGCCATGCCCCCAGTCAGCGGGGCGAGAGAGCCAAGGAGGCTCCCACATGACCACTTCCACCACCTCCGCGCAGACCGGACGCACCGGAAAGCCCGCCGCTGAGAAGGATGCGCCCACCGGGCACCTCGAGCTGCGCGACGTCGTCAAGGTGTTCTCGAACCGCGGCAAGGACGTGTACGCCGTGCACGGGGTGAGCCTGGACGTCGCCCCCGGCGAGTTCATCACCTTCCTGGGGCCCTCCGGCTGCGGCAAGACCACCACCCTGCGCATGATCGCCGGCTTCGAGAACGCCACCGCGGGGCAGGTGATCCTGGACGGGCAGAACATGGTGTCCCTGCCGCCCAACCGGCGCCCCATGTCCATGGTGTTCCAGTCCTACGCCCTGTTCCCGCACCTGTCCGTGCGCGACAACGTCGGCTACGGCCTGAAGCTGCGGCGCGTGCCCGAGGCGGAGATGCGCGAGCAGGTGGACGTGGCGCTGACCTCCATGAACCTGACCTCGCTGGCGGACCGCGCCCCCAACGAGCTCTCCGGCGGCCAGCAGCAGCGGGTGGCGCTGGCGCGCGCCATGGTGGTACAGCCAAGGTGCTGCTGTTCGACGAGCCGCTGTCCAACCTGGACGCGAAGCTGCGCGTGCGCATGCGCCTGGAGATCCGGCGCCTGCAGCGGCGCATGGGCATCACTTCGATCTACGTCACCCACGACCAGTCCGAGGCGATGACCATGTCCGACCGGATCGTGGTGATGAACGCGGGCCGGATCGACCAGGTGGCCACCCCGGAGGAGATCTATCGGCGGCCCGCCTCCACCTTCGTGGCGGACTTCATCGGCCGCGCCAACTTCCTGCAGGCGACGGCGCAGAACGTGTCTGCGGGCCGCTGCGGCGTGCAGGTGCTGGGGCGTGGCGTCGAGGCCGCCTGCCATGCGGACGTGCGCGAAGGTGACGCCGTCACCGTGGTGGTGCGCCCGGAGTCGGTGCGCCTGGAGCCGGTCGGGGCGCAGGATGCCGCCGCCGGTGCGGGCGAGCTCGTGGGTGACATGGGTCGGGTGCTGTCGGCCGTGTTCTACGGCGACCACGTGGAGTACGAGGTAGAGACGCAGGTGGGCACCATCGTCTGCGTGGAGTCCGACCCGGACGTCAGCGCCGTGCACGCCGAGGGCGACACCGTGCGCGTGGGCTTCGCCGCCTCCCGCGCCTGGGTGCTGCCCGACGACGGGGAGTAGGGCGGGTTGGAGCGTGGGTCGCGAGGCCGACATTGTCGCAAACGGTCACAAACGCCGGATTCGGCCGCCCGGCCCGATTCTGCAACCGCATGATTCCAACGATTGCCTGGTTGAGCATCGGTTCCATCGATGCGTTTGTGACCGTTTGCGACAATCCACCGCCGTGTCCAGAGCCTGCATGCCTGGGGATGCGGGCCGTTGGGGGCGCCGATTCGGGGTTTACTGCGCCAGTTGGCCGTCTGCTAAAGGGCGCAGAGGCATACGGGCAACCGCGCGCCGGCGTAGCAGACCACCAGGTGGCGCAGTAGACGATTTGTGCAGGCTGGCAATCGGGACGCCCCGAGCCCACCAAGCACCCCGCCGGCGGCAGGTGGCCTGCCGAGCACGCGGGGAAGCCCACGACGACGCCGGTCAGCCCGCGACAACGTAGCCCAGTACAGCGTGTTCGGCGGCTTGCCCGGGTCCTCGCCTGCAGACGCGCCTTCTCGACGGATCGGCGTGGGACGCCAACAGCGCCCACACCGACGACCGGTTTAGAAGTCCCAGTCCTCGTCCTGGGTGGCCTCGGCGGTGCCGATGACGTAGGAGGAGCCGGAGCCGGAGAAGAAGTCGTGGTTCTCGTCCGCGTTGGGCGAGAGCGAGGCGAGGATCGCCGGGCTGACGTCGGTGGTGTCGGCCGGGAACAGCGCCTCGTAGCCGAGGTTCATCAGCGCCTTGTTGGCGTTGTACCGCAGGAACTTCTTCACGTCCTCGGTCAGGCCGAGCTCGTCGTAGAGGTCCTCGGTGTACTGCTCCTCGTTGTCGTACAGCTCCATGAGCAGCTCGAAGGTGTAGTCCTTCAGCTCGGCCTGGCGCTCGGGGGAGGACTCGCGCACCGCCAGCTGGTACTTGTAGCCGATGTAGTAGCCGTGGACGGCCTCGTCGCGGATGATCAGGCGGATCAGGTCGGCGGTGTTGGTGAGCTTGGCGTGGGCCGACCAGTACATGGGGGCGTAGAAGCCGGAGTAGAACAGGAAGGACTCCAGCATGGTGGAGGCGACCTTGCGCTTCTCCGGGTCGTCGCCGCGGTAGTAGTCCAGGATGATGCGGGCCTTGCGCTGCAGGTTCTCGTTCTCCTCGCTCCAGCGGAAGGCCTCGTCGATCTCGGCGGTGGAGATCAGGGTGGAGAAGATCGAGGAGTAGGAGCGGGCGTGCACCGACTCCATGAAGGCGATGTTGGTCAGCACCGCCTCCTCGTGCGGGGTGCGGGCGTCCGGGATGAGGGACACCGCGCCGACGGTGCCCTGAATGGTGTCCAGCAGGGTCAGGCCCGTGAACACGCGCGTGGTCATGTTCTGCTCGGCCTGGTTCAGTGTGGCCCAGGAGGGGACGTCATTGGACAGCGGCACCTTCTCCGGGAGCCAGAAGTTGCCGGTCAGGCGGTCCCAGACCTCCAGGTCCTTGTCGTCGACGAGCCGGTTCCAGTTGATGGCCTGGACGCGGTCGATGAGCTTGATGGGCTCAGGCATGGGGGTCCTCCCGGGTGTGCTCAGTTGAGGCCCCTCATGCTACCGACGACGGCGCCGCCCACCCGGTCGCGCCGACGTGAGATGCCCCGCGGCCGGGGCCGCCGCATGCACGTAATGCGCGAGGCTTCCCGCAGACCCGAACTGCTGATGCCTTAGCCTGGTGCCCTTCCGGCATGCAACGAATGGAACTGTTGATGATCGAGTCCTACCCGGCACTGTCCCTCGTCCCGCCGCTCCTGGCGATCCTGCTGGTTATAGGGACGAAGAAGGTCATCTCGTCCCTGGCTGTGGGCATCGTTGCCGCCGCTTTCCTGGTTGCCGATGGCGGCATCCTCAGTACCCTGGCCAAGGTCTGGGAGGCCTTCTCCCAGATCTTCTGGTCGGAAGGCGCACCCAATTCCTACTACATCCTCATCCTGGTCTTCCTGCTGACTCTCGGCGTCATCACCTCCCTGGTGCTGATGTCCGGCGGCACCCAGGCCTTCGCCGAGTGGGCGATGACGCGGGTCCGCACCCGGAGGGGCGCCCAGGTCCTCGCGGCGGCGCTGGGAACCGCGATCTTCGTCGACGACTACTTCAATGCCCTGGCCGTCGGGCAGGTCGCCCGCCCCGTTTCCGACCGGCAGCGGGTGTCGCGGGCCAAGCTCGCCTACCTGATCGACTCCTCCTCCGCACCCGTCGCCGTGCTCGCCCCCTTCTCGAGCTGGGGAGCCTCGATCATCGGCATCATGGGGCCGATCGTCGCAGCTGTCGGCATCCAGGTCTCCGACGCCGGCGCCTTCATCCGCTCCGCAGGGATGAACTACTACGCCATCGCCGCCCTGATCCTGCTGTGGATCACCGTCGTCCTGGAGATCGACTTCGGCCCGATGCGCCGCGAGGAGAGCCGCGCCGTCTCCACCGGCGGCCTGTACGACCCCGACGAGCAGATCCCCGGCCAGCTAACCGACTCCCTGCCGCGGCACGAGCCGGGGGCGATGCGCGCCCTCATCGTTCCCTTCGCCGTCCTGGTCGCGGGGGTCATCGGTGGAATCCTCCTGACGGGGCATCACGCGTCCGCTCATGGTCCATTCTCGAAGTGCTCGCCAGCACCGACGTCGCCCTGTCCCTCAACCTCGGCGGCGTCCTCGGGCTCGCGACCGCGGCCTTCTACTACTTCCACTTCACCCACGAGGACCCGATCTTCGAGGCCAGGACGGCCGCCAAGGGTGTTGTCGAAGGCGCCCGCTCGATGCTTCCGGCCATCAAGATCCTCCTGTGCGCCTGGATGCTCGGCTCGTTGATCTCCGAGCTCGGTACGGGCGCATACCTGGGCTCGCTCGTCGAGTCGACCGCGGTGTCGGCGCGGTGGCTCATCCCGATGCTGTTCGTCGTCGCGGGGGCGATGGCCTTCGCCACCGGCACCTCCTGGGGCTCCTTCGGCATTCTCCTGCCGATCGCCGGGGAGATCATGGGCGCGGTCGCCGGCGGCGGCGAGTTGCTGATCCCCGCATTCGGCGCCGTCCTCGCGGGTGCCGTGTGGGGCGACCACTGCTCCCCTATCTCGGATACGACGATCCTGTCCAGCACCGGAGCGGGCTGCAACCACATCACCCACGTCAACACACAGCTCCCCTACGCGGGTGCCGCCGCAGGCGCGGCGCTGCTCGGTACGTGGTGTTCTCGGCGACGGGGTCCGGAGTACTCGGCGTTGTGGTCACCGTCGTCGCACTGAGCGGCTTCGCCCTCGCGATCCGCGCGTGGCTGCCGGCCATCGACGCCGCGAATGAGGACGCGTCCACGCCTGCCGAAGAACCCGAGGACGCATCAACCACAGCCTGAGTGCCCTCCCGGTTGCAGCCCACGAGGTGGCCATGACAGCAAATCACGACCTTGGGGTACGTTCCACGACCCCGGGGTGGTCGTGATTTGTACCCCAAGGTCGTAAACCGTCAGCTGCCGCCAGGTGCTCGTCGACCAACCTGCACGCCCCCGCACCTGAACCGAGACGACGGCGGCCGCTCGCTACACCCCGGAATCGGAGACTCCCGTTTGTTCAGCGATCCAGGGGCGGTGAGCCGGTGGCGCGCGACAAGTACATGCCCTTGAGCTGATCAAGCACCGGTGCCCTAGTCTTCGCCCATGACCGAGACTCCCTCCAACATCCCCGCGGTGCCGCCCACAGGCGCCCATCCCGTCGGCAGCTCCACCCGCCGCCCCACCGCCGTTGATGCCGTGGCGGAGCGCTACGTCGAGCAGCTGGCCGACCTGTCCCCCGAGTTCGCGGTGTCCGTGGGGCTTCCGGGCCGCCGCGGCGAGCTGGACGGGTACTCCCCGGAGGCCCTTGAGGCGCTGACGGATCTGGATCGGCGCGCGCTCGCCGAGCTGGAGGACGTCACCCCGGTTGACGCGGTCGACCGGGTCACCGTGGCCGCCATGCGCGAGCGGCTGGGCGTCAGCATTGAGTCCGCCGAGGCCGGTGAGGCGCTGCGCCGCCTGGACAACATCGCCTCCCCGATTCAGAACCTGCGGGATCTGTTCGACAACCTGCCCACCGCCACCGAGGCCGACTGGGCGGACTTCGCCGCCTGCCTGCGCGACGTGCCGCGCGCCCTGGACGAGTACGCCGGCTCCCTGCGCCTGGCCGCGAGCCGGGGTGACGTGGCCGCCCGGCGCCAGGTGGAGGCCTGCATCAGCCAGGCCCGCGATCAGGCGGCGGAGGCCTCCAGCTCCTATACGGCGCTTATCGACGCCGCCGCCACCGCCGACGGCGCGCCCCTTCCCGAGTCGCTGCGCGCTGACCTGCACGCGGCCTCTGCGCAGGCCCGCGCCGCCTACGGTCGTATCGCCGAGTTCCTGGGAGAGCAGATCGCGCCGCTGGCCGGGGAGGCCGACGGCGTGGGCCGGGAGCGCTACGCCCGCTTCTCCCGCGAGTTCCTGGGCGCTACGGTCGATCTGGACGAGACCTACGAGTGGGGCCGCGAGCGCCTGGCCGCCATCGACGCCGAGCAGCGGGCGATTGCCGCGCAGTTGTACGGCGAGGGCGTGAGCGTGCGCGAGGCGATGGACCGGCTCAATGCCGACCCGGCGCGCACCATCCACGGCACCGCCGCCCTGCAGGCCTGGATGCAGCGCACCGCGGACGAGGCCATCGCGGCGCTGGACGGCACCCACTTCGACATCCCGGCCCCGCTGCGCACCCTGGAGTGCCGGATCGCGCCGTCGGCCACCGGCGGCATCTACTACACGGGCCCGAGCGACGACTTCACCCGGCCGGGGCGCATGTGGTGGTCGGTGCCGGAGGGGACCGACACCTTCGCCGCCTGGCAGGAGCGCACCACCGTCTTCCACGAGGGCGTGCCCGGCCACCACCTCCAGGTCGGCATGCAGACCTATGTGCGCGACGAGCTCAACTCCTGGCGCCGCCTGGCCTGCTGGGTCAGCGGCCACGGCGAGGGCTGGGCCCTGTACGCCGAGCAGCTGATGGCCGACCTCGGCTTCCAGGACGACCCCGGCGACCGCATGGGCGTGCTCGACTCCCAGCGGCTGCGGGCCGCCCGCGTGGTGCTGGACATCGGCGTGCACCTGGGCAAGCGGCGCCCGCCGGAGCTGGCGGAGCTGCCCGGCGTCGGCGACGGCGTCTGGGACGCCGACTCGGCCTGGGCCTTCCTGCGCCACAACGTGGCGATGACGGAGTCCTTCCTGCGCTTCGAGCTGGACCGCTACCTGGGCTGGCCGGGGCAGGCGCCGTCCTACGCGGTCGGCCAGCGGCTGTGGGAGGCGACCCGCGACGAGGCGCTGGGCCGCGGGCAGTCCCTGAAGGACTTCCACACCCGGGCGCTGCGCCTGGGCAGCGTGGGCCTAGATGTCATGCGCGAGGCGCTGGCGGAGTAGCCGAGTGCACGGCCCGCCCGGCCTCACTCCTCCAGAATCCGGCGACGTCCACGGCCCCGCCGGCGCCTCGAAATCGGCGCGCACGGCCTCGCGCAGGTCGCGTCGTGCAGCCAGTCCAGGGCGACGGCGGCCAGCCCGTAGGCGCCGTCGACGGCGGCGGCGTCGCCGGTGGGCGAGCCGGCGGCCGCTGCCATCTCCCGAGTGTGCAGGGCGACGTCGTCGCGGTCGGTGACCTTGATCAGCGGGTGGATGCCGGGCACGCGCAGCGACACGTTGCCGAAGTCTGTGCCCGCCGCGATCGTCTCCGGCACCACGCCGGCCGGCAGCGGGTCGCGGCCGCGCTCCCGCTGGGAACGCACCCAGGCGGCCAGCAGCGGACCGTTGGAGCGCACCGGCATCTCGTTGGTGTTGGCGTCGGTGATGATCTCCACCCCCGTGCCGGTCATGAGCGCCGCCCCGCGCAGCAGGTCCTCCACGCGCCCCACCAGGTCCTTGAGCGTCTCGGGGTACTTGGAGCGGACCATGAGGTTGAGCTCGGCGCGCTCGGGGATCACGTTGGCGACCTGCCGCCGTCGTCGACGACGGCGTGGACGCGGTCCATGGGCAGGATCTGCTGGCGCAGCAGGCCCAGGCCGGTCAGGGCCAGGGTGGCGGCGTCCAGGGCGTTGCGGCCCATGAAGGGCTGGGAGGAGGCGTGGGAGGGGATGCCGGTGTACACCGCGCTCATGCGGCGCACGCCCAGCCAGGTCTGGTCGGCCAGGTCGTGGGCGTAGGCGTGGGTCTGGATCGCGGCGTCGACGCCGTCGAGCATGCCGCGCTGGGCCAGGATCTCCTTGGCGGTGTCGGACTCCTCGGCCGGGGTGGTCTGCAGGATGACGCGGCCGGGCAGCGCCCCGGGGCGGCGGCGCTGAAGCTCGGCCAGGGCGAGGAAGGCGCCCACCGAGTTGGCGCACATGACGTTGTGCCCGCAGCCGTGGCCGACGCCGGGCAGGGCGTCGTACTCCGCCAGGATCGCCATGGTTGGAACGCCGGGGTGGGCGGGCGCGTCTTCGGCCGCACCGATCTCCGCCCGCAGCGCCGTGTCCATGCCGTACACGCCCGCCTCCGAGTCGATGCCGTGGGTGCGCAGCAGCTCGGCGACGGCGGCCACGGCGTGGTGCTCGGCGTGTCCGACCTCGGGGTGGGTGTGCAGATCGTGGGAGAGCGCGACCAGTTCGGGAGCAAGCGAGTCGACGAGGTCGGCCAGTTCGGCACGCAGGTCGGCCTCGGCACCGGCACCCTCGGACAGTGCGGCGGCGGGGCCGGCCGTGGCGGCGCGGGCGGCGGTCTCCTCGGCCATGCGCGCCTGCACGGCGGAGCAGGGCGTGGTGGGCCGGGACAGGTCGCGGACGGGTTGATTCATGGCGCCGATTGTGCCGCGTGCAGCGGCCGTCATCGAGTCAACTTCCGCTCCAACAGGTACAGGCCCATGGAGCCAGGCGGGATACCGCGACCTTATGGGCCTCACACCTCCGGGTGACGAGCGCGCAGCAGGTCCCGGTTCCGCCAGGCGCCGAGCACCGAGCCCGGCCCGGGGAAGGTGTCGAGGCCGGTGCGGTGCGTGAGCCCGGGTATGCGGTCGGGGATGAACTCGCGCCCCCGGCTGACCACGAGCCGCAGGTCGCGCAGCACCCCCAGCCCGGCCCGCGGGTCACCGGCGACGGCGATCAGGTCGGCGTCGAAGTCGGGGGCGAGCACGCCGGTCACGCCCGCCAGGCCGATGCCGGCGGCGGCGCGGGAGGTGGCGGCGAGCAGGACCTCCGCCCGGGGCAGGCCGACGGTCTCCAGTGCCTCCAGGCCGCCGACGTAGCCGCGGGTCGGGACGCCGGGAATGCCGGCGTCGTGCCCGGCGACGATCTTCACGCCGTGCTCCCACAGCATGCGTACGGGCGGGGCGAAGGCGTCGTCGCGGGCGATCATGCGTGGCAGTTCGGCGGTGATGGTGCAGTCCACGTAGATGCCGGCGGCGGCGATCTCGTCGGCCAGGCGCGGGTCGGGTTCGGAGCGTGCGGCGGGGCTGATGAAGGAGGCGTGGGCGAGGTAGTCGACGCCGGCGCGCACGGCCCGCTCGATGCCCTGGGTGCCGTGGGCGTGGGCGGCGGTCCACTTCCCCAGGCGGTGGGCGTCGGCGAACAGGACGGTGAGCTCCTCCTGGCTGAACTGAGCCAGCCAGGGCACCGAGCCGGAGGTGGTGAAGCCGCCGGTGGTCATGGCCTTAATGGTGTCCACACCCCGCTTGTGGTGGAGCCGGACCTGGCGGCGGATCTCGTCCAGGCCGTCCGCCTCGCCGCCCGCGTGGTGGGCGTGCCCGCCGGTGACGGTTATCTGCGGTCCAGCGGCGGTGATGCGGGGGCCGCGCAGGTCGCCGTTGTTGATGGCGTCGCGCAGGGCGACGTCCACGTAGTGGCGGGCCCCCAGGCTCTGCGCGCTGGTGACGCCGAGGGACAGCAGCTCGCGGGCGGAGCGGGCGGCGTTCAGCGTGAGCCGGGCGACCTCATGCGCCCCGTAGTCGGGGTACTCCTCGTCCGTGCCGGAGGTGGGCAGGTGGGCGTGGGTCTCGATGAGACCGGGCATGAGGGTGGTGCCGGGCAGGTCGATGCGGCGCACCTGCGCGGGCACGGTCTCGGCCGCGGCGGCCAGCTCACTCAGGCGGGCGGTCAGCTCGGTGGTGGGGCCGACGGCGCGAATGCAGGGACCGTCGATGAAGACGGCGCCGCCCTGGGGATCGTCCTCGCCAATGCTTTCGAGGCTGCCGACGGCGTCACCACGGCGGCCGGTCAGCACGCGGTCGGCGGCGACCAGCGCAGCGCCAGCTCCGTCGAGGCGTTCACCGCCGTCGGTCGGCGGGGTAATCCAGTCCGTCATGGAGCCTCCTGGGTGCTCGGGTAGATGGGGAGGGACGCAGCGGTGCTTGGCTGCAGTGGCGCGGTCGGCGCCGCCCCACCCTCAGACAACCGTAAGTCCGACAGCAATAATCCATCTCGCGCGCCTCTTCGACGCTTCTCACCGGGGCGCGTTTCACGACCTTCGGCCGCGCTCCACGACCATCCCGGGGTCGTGGACAACGCACCAGGGTCGTGGAATGCGAGTCCGCGCCCAAGCCGCATACCTCTCCGCCCCCGACACCCCGGCACCAACCGCTAGCATCGCAGCTATGAGCGATTCGGAGCCCTGGGAACCCCGCCGACTACTCGCCGGACTCGGCATCAGCGGCGCCGCCGAATCCTTGTACTTGTCACTGCTGGACGGCGCATTCCATGCCGCAGACTCCGAGAGCCCCGCCCTCACCGAGCTGATTGAGGCGGGCTTGGTCACCGTCGCCGACGGGGTGGTGAACCCGCGCTCGGCAGCCCGCGCCCTACACGCCTTGGAACGGCGGCACCGCGAGGATGCCCACCGCGCGGAGACCGCCGCCCTCGAGCTGGATCTGCTCGAGCAGGGCGGCCGACGCCTAGTGGAGACGACTCGCTCCCCCCAGCGAGCCATCGTCATGTTCAACCAGCTCTTTGCCACCGCTCGCATTGAGTTCCGGGGAATGGATCGCCCGCCGTACCTGACATCCTCGGGAAAACAGGCGAGCCTGCAACAGGAGTCATTGCGCCACGGCGTACGTCACCGAGCACTGTACGAGATGGCCTCCCTGCACGACCCGGATTACTTCCGTGTGGTGGCCGCATCGATCCGCCAGGGCGAGGAAGCGCGCTTCGTGGAACGCCTCCCCTTCCGCATGCTCCTCGCCGACGAGACGACGGCGCTCATCCTGCGCCATGGCCCCGATGACGGCGTCATCGCCACCCGTGTCGCCAACGCTGAACTGGTCGCAACCTTCGGCGACCTGTTCGAGCAGCTGTGGCAGACAGCCGTACCGATGCCGCGCGCACTGACCACCGAGGAGGCATTGCCGCACAACCGCGAACTGATTTGGGCACTCGCCTCCGGCATGACCGACGAGGCGATTGCGCGGCAACTCGGGGTGAGCCTGCGGACCGTTGCCCGACGAGTCGCCGAACTCAACCGTCTGCTGGGGGCACAAAGCCGTTTCCAACTGGGTATGCAGGCGGTGCGTCTGGGCTGGCTGCCGCAGGCAGATGACACGGCGGGGCTGGGGCAATCCGAGTGACGCACGTATGACATGGCAGATTTTCGCCACTCGTCACTAGCAAACGCGTTACTAATCCCGTGTTTCGATGAGTTCCGTCTCCCATGACAGCTCCCCGACTCATCGAAGGGAAAACAATGAAGCGTTACGCTCACTCGCCTGTGCCGCGGCCCTGGTGCTCGCCCTCGCCATCCCGGGGTCCGCCGCTTCTGCCGACATCAGCGATGAGGTCTCCCCCTTGAAAGCCGCAGCGGCGGAGACTTGCACCGGCTCCGTCACCTCGGTCGCCTGGCGTGACGGTACCCATGTATCCAATGGAACCTACGTCTCCGACGCCTCCGGCCTGGTCCGCGCCGACCTGAGCTGGGCGGCTCCCGCCACCGCGAGCGCCGGGGACAGCTTCACACTGACCCTGCCGGCAGAGTTGGAGAACCGCGGCCCCAGCAGCTTCGACCTGACGGCCCCCGACGGCGCCGTCGTCGGCCAGGCCACCTGGTCCGGCAAGACGCTTACTTTCGTTCTGTCCGACTACGCCGACACCTACGGCGACATCACCGGCACCGCCTGGGTGACCCTGGGCTGGGACCGCTCGCAGGTCGATGAGGCGGGCGGCGACTACACGCTGACCTTCACCTCCTGCGGCCAGAGCTTCCAGCTTCCCGGAACCTATGTGGGCCCGGGGCCCTCCGGCGTCGACCAGGCCAGCGGCAAGACCGGTGTGTACGACGCCGACATCAACAGCTCCCGCTGGGTCGTGTACGTCGGCACCACCACGCAGGACGTGTACGAGCCCCTGGTCATTGAGGACCTCGGCGGCGAGGGGCTGACGCTGACCTGCGAGGGCGCGAAGATCTACGACCGCACACCCTACCCACACACCGAGGTCGTCTACGACAATGAGATCGACACCAACCGCTGGTCCTGTACGGAGACCGCCGGTGGCGGCGTGCGCATCGTCTTCAGCCCCATGGCCGACGGCCGCTACCAGCCCGCTCACGAGTCTCTCCAAATCGACCTGCGCGCGGACGTCGGCCCGGAGGTCGCCGACCTGGACGAGCTGGTCAATACCGCCACGATCTCGGTGGCCGAGGACGGCGAGCCGGCCACGGTGGTCGGACGCGTCGAGTTGCCCAACAGCGGCGGGACCGGCTCCGGTCACCGGGCCTCGTTCACTATTGAGAAGGTCACGACCGGAACCGCGGCACCGGCCGACGCCTCCTACCAGTTCTCCTACAAGTGCCTGTCCGCCGACTTCATTGACCTGCCGGCGATTCAGGCGGGGCAGACCACGACGTCGGTGACGACCAAGTCCTCCGCCACCTGCCAGATCGTCGAGAAGGATCTGCCCGAGGATGTGAGCGTCTCGTACGAGGTGGACGGGGCGACGGCGACGCCGATCGAGAACGGGGTGTCGCTGACATTCCCCATCGATGCGGCCGCGACGGTGAAGATCGTGGCGACCAATGCCTTCCCTGACGAGCCGATCGTCGAGCCCACCACCGAGCCGACCACGGAACCCACCACCGAACCCACAGTCGAGCCCACCACGGAACCCACGGTTGAACCGACGACCGAACCAACCGTGGAGCCCACCACCGAGCCGACCACGGAACCCACAGTCGAGCCCACCACGGAACCCACGGTTGAACCGACGACCGAACCGACTACGGAACCCACCACCGAACCCACAGTCGAACCGACCGTCGAACCTTCGGAGGAACCGACCACGGAGCCCACAACCGAGCCCAGCAGCGGATCCACGCCCGGAGTGACGCCGCCCTCACCCGGCAAACCGTCCAGCTCGGCCGCGAAGCCAACCTCGCGCGCAAAGCTCGCTAAGACCGGCGCAGGAACCACGTCACTGGCAGCGCTCGCCGCGGTTCTCCTGTTCGCTGGAATCTCGACCTCGGTTGCACGCAAGCGGGCTTAACCCGAACATTGCACCCGCGCAATCAGCTCGGTAGTCCTGCAAGGGACTATTTGGTGGCGGGCTCGGCTTCGAATGAAGCCGAGCCCGCCACGCACATATGCGGCTCTCTTCATGTGTTTGGTGGGCAAAGAGTCCCTGAACTGTGTCACTATGGGCCATGAGCACGCGGGCCTGTGGGATGGGCGTTGGGTACGCCCTTCAGCATCTACCACCCCTGTTGGGTGTCTGCTGATGAACTCGGAAGCCTTCAGCAAACACCTAACAGGCGTCGTAAACGACACCGACCAATCGTCAGGACCCTTCCGCGCGAAGGCGGTCTAGCGGCGGCCTCCCCACACCGTGGCATCCACCGACTTCCAGCCGCTTGGCGCACCTCCCGGGTGCCACCCTCTGAGCGATAATCGCCCCATGTCCACCTCGCCGATCGTCCGCGCCGCTCCGCCGAGGTGCTGGTCGCAGAGCTCGTGGACCGCCTGGCCGAGCGTTTGCATGAAACCGCAGCCGCCGACCACGACGCTGCGGCCGCCGGTCATCGCACCCGTCTCGACGACGGACTCGATGCCCGTGGCAACGGCCGCCTCATCCTCGGACTGACCGGGGCGCCCGGGGCGGGCAAGTCCACTTTCGCCGCGTCCCTGGAGGAGCAGCTACACCGGCGCGGACTGCTGGCCGGAACCGTGCCCATGGACGGCTTCCACCTGTCCAATGCGGTTCTGGATCAACTGGGTCGACATGACCGCAAGGGCGCCCCGGACACCTTCGACATCGCCGGCTACTTGTCCGTGCTCGACCGCGTGCGCGCCGCTGACGCCCCGGAGGTGCTGGCACCGGTGTACCGGCGGGACCTGCACGAGCCGGTTGCGGCGGGCACGCTGGTGCGCGGGCCGGGCGTGGTGGTCACCGAGGGCAACTACCTGGCGCTCGACGACGGCGGTTGGGAGACCGCCCGCACCCGAATCGACCTGCTCATCTTCCTGGACGTGCCGGAGGCGGAGCTCATCCGCCGCCTGGTGGCCCGGCATCAGAGCTTCGGTCGGGCCGCCGCCGACGCCGGACACTGGGTGCGCACCGTGGACCTGCCCAATGCCCGCCTGCGCGCACCGCTGCGACGAGATCTGGCAACTGCACGCCGTCCGGCACCGATCCGGCCGACCGCGCAGCTAGTCGCCGCACTCAGGCACAAACGCATCAGCCAGGTCTCAGGCAGTCCTCCGCGACTGCCGGGAACCCACCCACACACCTGTTCGCCCACGCCAGGGTCCCCTCCACCTCGGCTCAATAGCTGGATAAGGCAGTACTCGAAAACCGAGTACGTGAGAACGATGGAGGGCCATCCAATGGCACACCTGAAGATGAAAGCACTACTGACCACATCCGCGCTGGTTGCAGCAACCGCAGCGGTCGGTACGGCTGCCTCGGACCCCAAGGGCAAGTACTACGCCAACCTCAAGAAGCCGGACTGGAATCCGCCCGACGAGGTGTTTCCCGTCGTCTGGACCACGCTGTACACGGACATTGCACTGACCACCGGCATGACCCTGGCCGACCTGTGGCAGGCCGGCGAGATCATGGGCAGCAACAAAGAGGCCAAGCGGTTCCTGACGGCGACCGTCGCCAACCTGGCAATCAATGGCGGCTGGAGCTGGGCATTCTTCCGTGCCAAGCAACCGGCGTTGTCCGCCGTCTGGGCCGGAGTCCTCGCCGCCAGCTCGGCCGATCTGACTCGCCGCGTCTTCAAGGTCAACAGGGCACGCGGCGTGGTCCTGGCGCCATACGCGGCCTGGACCGCCTTCGCCACCGCATTGTCTTGCGCCATGTGGAAGCTGAACGAACGCGCAGCCGATCATCGCGCAGCCTGACCCCTGGTACCGGGGCGGCGGCCAGCCGACGCGTCGAGTTCGGCGACCGCCACCTTGTCCACCCGGCGGCCGTCCAGGGCAGTCACCCGCAGACGCAGACCGTCCCAGGCGACGACGTCGTCCACCCGGGGTATCCGCCCCAGTTCGGCCATGATGAAGCCGCCGAGGGTGTCGAAGGGGCCGGCGGGCAGTTCATGCCCCAGCGCCCGGCCCACCTCGGTGCGGGTGGCCAGACCATCAATCACGACGGTGTCGTCGCGGTGAACCACGGCGGACTCTTCACGGTCATACTCGTCGATGATCTGCCCGGTGAACTCCTCGACGACGTCCTCCAGGGTGACGATCCCGTCGGTGCCGCCGTACTCGTCCACCACCAGGGCGATGTGCGCATGGGCCGCGCGCATCTGCGTCAGCGCGGAGACGACCGGCAGGGTTTTCGGAAGCAGCAGGATGCTGCGGGCGATCTCGGCCACGCGGCGCGAGTCGTCAATCGGGGCGATCAGGTCGCGCAGGTGCACGTAGCCGACGACGTCGTCGTCATCCCGGCCCCGGCGCACCGGGTAGCGGGAGTGCTCCAGCCCGGACAGGGCGGCGCGGGCCTGGGCGATTGTTAGGTTCGCGCCGACGAATTCGACCTCGGTGCACGGTGTCATCGCCTCCACCACCGTCCGCTCGCCCACCGCCAGCAAATCCAACACCATGCGCCGCTCCTCCGCCCCGATGCTCTCCTGGGCCTGAATGAGGGCGCGCAACTCCACCAGCCCGATGGATTCTTCCCGCGTGGCCGGGTCCCGGCCCAACCCCCGCAACAGGACATTGGTGGACACGCCCAGCAGCCAGATCACCGGCCGCAGCGCACCGGTGATGGCCGCCAGCGGGCGGGCCGCCAACAGGGCCACGGTCTGGGCCGACTGCATGGCAATACGCTTGGGCACCAGCTCCCCCACCACCACCGACACGTAGGCGATCAGCAGGGTGACGGCGACGAATGCGAGCGTCGCTGCGGTCGTGCGCCCGAAACCCATGGCGTTCAGCACGGGTGCCAGCGCGGGCGCGATCTGCGCCGCCCCGAAGGATGCGGAGAAGAAGCCGGCAATGGTCACCCCCACCTGGACGGCGGACAGGAATTGGTTGGAGTCGGAGGTCAGCCGCTTGACGACTCTCCCGGCGCCGCCCCGCCCGGCCAAGTCTTCAATCTGGGTCGGGCGCAGGGACACCAGCGCCATTTCGGCGGCGGAGAAGCATGCGCCCACGAGGATGAACAACACCACCAGCAGGCAGTTGCGCAGCAATGGGTCCACGCCCGCGATTGTTGCGGGGTCGGCTGCCGGCTTTCTGCCGGTTCTCTGAATAACCACCTATAGGGAGCTTCAACCGTCATAAATCGCACGCTCGCCCCGACGGCTTCTGACCGCACACAATAAGACACGTGACAGTAACCTCAAACACCACTTGAGGGCGACCGGGAAAACAATACGAGTTTCCTGAATGGGGCTCGAATTCCGGTGAGTTGCCACCCCCGGAGCGGTTTACTTTCCTCGTCACAGATCCCCAGCGGGATCACCAACCACTACCAGGCAGGAGTCAGCATCATGACCGCGCACAATTGCATCGTGGTGACCTTCGCGGAGTCCAGTAAGGCGTATGAGGCGCTCAGCGACATCCGCCAGGCCACACAGGCGGACAGAATCATCGTCCCGGCGGCCATTATTGCCGAGCGGGAGCCGGATGGGCACCTGCATTTGGCCGAGGGCGCGGACGCCCGCATCGGCAACGGCGCCTTCTCCGGCGGACTGATCGGCATGGTCATCGGCATTCTGGGCGGACCGCTGGGCATACTGCTCGGCTGGGGCGCCGGCGCCCTGGCAGGAGGTTTCGTCGACATCGAACGAGTCAACCGCGCCGAAACCGCCATCGGTGAGTTCAGTTCACGCCTACCCGCGGGCACGACGGCGATCTTCGCGGAGGCCCGCGAGTACGCGCCCGAGGTGCTGGACGGGCTGGTCGCCCCGCTCGACGGCGTGGTGGTACGGCGTCCCGCCGCGGAGGTGCTGGCGGAGCTGGAGGCGGCGCAGGAGGCCGCCAAGGCCGCCCACCGCGAGGCGACACGCGTCATGCGCCAGGAGCGCCGTCAGGAGCGCAAGGAGAACTGGGATGAGCGCATTGCCCGGCTCAAGGAGCGCTTCCACCGCCAGGGCTGAGGCCCGGCCGACGGCCGACTCAGCTGGCTCGCACCCTGAGCTGCCCGCGGTGAGCGCGCCCCTGCCCTACCTTCCGCAGGGCAGGGGCGCGCGTCCGCGTCCACATGGGGTGGGGCAGGCGCGGACAGACGCATGGCGGCCGGCACCCAAGCACACGTCCACCGGTTGGACTGCGGCGTCGTCGGCGCGCGGCGGGGCCTACCGTGAAGGCGGACACCCACTCCACCTCCCGCATTCCGAGGATCCCATGACCCCCTCTGCCAACGACGCCAGCACGCGGCCCGCACCGTCCGTCACCGACGATGCACGTCAGGAGCGCAGCGCCCGCATCGCGGTCGCCGTCTTCCCCCTGATCATGTTCGCAGCCTTCCTGGCGGCCTTCTTCTCCCCCAGCACCTTCTCGCCGCTGGCCAACTACATGACGCCGCTGCTGGCCGTGACCATGCTGGGCATGGGCATGACCCTGTCGGTGCCGGACTTCACCCTGATCGTGCGGCACCCGGTACCGGTGTTGGTCGGCGTGTTCTCACAGTTCTCGGTGATGCCATTGGTGGGCTGGACGGTGGCGCACGTGGTTCCGCTACCCGACGAGTTGAAGGTGGGCATAATCCTTATCGGCTGTGTACCGGGCGGGACTACGTCGAATGTGTGCAGCTTCCTGGCCAAGGGAAACACCGCCCTGAGCGTGTCCATGACCGCGCTGTCCACCATGCTCGCCCCGGTCGTCACCCCGCTGCTCACCCTGTGGCTGGCGGGCACCTACATGGAGG
The DNA here is from genome assembly GCF_002154335.2 of Actinomyces ruminis. Taxonomy (GTDB): domain Bacteria; phylum Actinomycetota; class Actinomycetes; order Actinomycetales; family Actinomycetaceae; genus Actinomyces; species Actinomyces ruminis. The sequence continues at coordinate 18,356 of NZ_MTPX02000026.1, read as the reverse complement.
TACCCGCGGGGTCGATGGCGCTGTCCATTGTGCAGATTGTGCTGCTGCCCGTGGGCACCGGACTGCTGCTGAACCTGTTCGCGCACCGGCAGGTCGCCCATATCCAGCCGATCATGCCGTGGGTGTCGGTGATCGCCATCGCCGGGGTGGTGGCCGCGGTGGTCTCCCGCAGCCAGGCGCTGATCACCACCGCTGGACTGCTGATGTTTGTGGCGATCGCCGTCGAGAACGCTATCGGCTACGGCCTGGGTTACGCGGTGGCGCGGCTCATCGGGGTCTCCCGCCGCGACCGGCGCACCATCTCCATTGAGACCGGCCTGCAGAACGCCGGACTGGGGTCCACCCTGGCCGCGACCTACCTCGGTGCCGCGGTGGCCGCGCCGTGCGCGGTGGCAACCTTCTGGCACACGATCACCGGTTCCGTGCTTGCCATGTACTGGCGCCTGCGCGGCTTCCCCGAGGGAGAGGACCCGCTGGCCACGATCCGCCAGCTGCGCGAGCAGGCCGCCGTCGGCAACTAGCCCCGACACCCTCCCCCGGTCGAGACAAGAGCGTTCGCTTTCCCGGTTTACCGGCTTTTCCGGTTTGGGGGTGTGGTGGTCGGCGGGGGTCTGGTGGTGGTTTGCGTGCGCTTCTCGGCGGCGCATTCTGGTAGGCACGATGGGTGGCGAAGGTTTGCGCGGTAGGTCTCGGTGGGCCACAGCGGATCACGTCGGATTGCGGCGGTTCGTACGCTGCGGATGTCAGCGGATAGGGCGGACGGTTGCCGGACAGGACGGTTCGGGAGCTTGCCCGACGGTTCGTACCTTTGCGTGAGGATTCGTACCCTCTGGTCGACGATTCGTACTTTGCTGCGTCGTTCGTACCTCTAGGTGCCGAACCGACGCGGAAAGTGCCGAATTGTCGAAGCGATATGACGAACCGTCAGCGAAACGTACGAACCGTCCACCCCGCCAGACCGCCCCACGCCGCATCCCCGCCATGGCCTGCGCACCAGAACCCACTCGAGGCCGCGCTCGGGCGCGGGACGCAGTCCTCGGGTTGACCAGGACGCACCACCAGCCACACCCCCAAACCGGAAGAGCCGATTTACCGCTTGCTACCGCACATTCCGGCCGAGCAGTTCCAGGCCGCGCCTGGCCAGGCGCTCCAGTTGCCTGTCATGGTCGATCCACACCTTGATGAGGCCTTCGTAGTAGCGCTCACCCCGCCGCAAGTACTGCACCGTGATGGCGACTTCGTATGCCGTTAGGCTCTCGATCGGCTTGTCCCTAATGCGGGCATAACGGTCGAACGCCGTCTCCTCCGATCGCAACTCACCACACGCGGCCGCGTCTTCACCGACTTCGGCCGCTGCGCCTGTCCGGCTTCCGTTTCCCCAGGCGTTGGCGGCAGCGTCACGACACATGCTGCCGACGCGCTGCAATGCGGCCAATCCCGAATAAATCACATCACCGTAGTTGACCCAGGGGGCGTGCAGGACGCCGTCATTAACCTCGCCGCCGCCCCACCCAGGGCTGTAACCATCGCGGAGCGCTACATACATCGCCATGATGTCATCGGTGCTGTCATTCTGTGCGCTGTTCATACCGTCGCTTCCGATTTGAGGTGTCGGGTCGTCCCGATGCTACTGGCGCTGACGCGGCCGTGGGCGGCGGATCACCTCTCCAGATGAGCGGATCAAGGAACCGGTCAGTGGTCGCAGGAGCCGGGAGGGCGAGGCGGGAGAGTTGGCGAGGCACCCGACGCGTCCGGCAGGGCCACGGCGCCTGGTCGTGGTTGAAGGCGGCGTTCCGCACGACCGTGACGAAAACTTCCATGATCTTCGTGACGTTTAACGACCTTGGGGTGTGTTCCACGACCACCCCGGGGTCGTGGAACACACCCCAAGGTCGTATTTCGTATTGCGCAAGTCGGGCATGCGCGTTTCGATATCGGTGCCGCGCCCTCAAGCACACCGGCCCGTCATCCGCTGGTCGTCGACACACCGTTCATGGGCCTCCCACCGGGACCAGCCGGAGAGCGTCATCGACGACGCCGCACGCCCGAGACCACCCGATCTCGGGTCATAGCACATCCCAGCCAGTAAGCAGTGCGAGGTGTTTCCTGACGGGCGAAGGCCGTCCGCGAGTGCATTTTCGCGGTCCTGTCTTAATGCACCTGAAGGTGCGAGGTGCTTCCTGACGGCCATCCACCAGGTCACCCACCCCGGCTGCACGTCTTAATGCACCTGAAGGTGCGAGGTGCTTCCTGACGATCCTGATGGTGTGCTTCGCCCCGGCCGGCTTGTTGCGTCTTAATGCACCTGAAGGTGCGAGGTGCTTCCTGACGGTTCCGGCACAGGCGGACACGTCACGGTTCGTGAACGGTCTTAATGCACCTGAAGGTGCGAGGTGCTTCCTGACGCGAGTCGGCGACGGCCATTGGCGCACCGTGTATGTCTTAATGCACCTGAAGGTGCGAGGTGCTTCCTGACCCAGTATTGGCCGTGACGTGATCGTCCTTCCCCCGGTCTTAATGCACCTGAAGGTGCGAGGTGCTTCCTGACTCATACAAGCGAGCCTTCGATCACCATGTCAAGAACACGTCTTAATGCACCTGAAGGTGCGAGGTGCTTCCTGACCCCTACCCCTAGAAACCGCGCCATACCGCCACTTCCAGGCTCGAGATCGCCACCGGCCCCGCAAGCACCCCACGAGACCGACTGGCACCACCCCAAAACTACCATTTTTCGTTGAAAACAAGCCAAGCGCCACCGACACCCCTCCAGGCCCCTCCAGCCACCAGCTTTCAACGAGGCCATGCGAAAAAGTCAGGGTCAAAACGTACCAAACTTTGTACCGTATATCCGACCGTGACTTTTCGGCGAACGCCACGCCACCCCCACACACGCCACACCACACCCGCCGACTACAGCCACACCCGGCGCGGCCGCCACGTCCTCCACCACCCCGCAGGGTCGTTTACAACGCCACTTCCCCGTTAACAACGCCAGTTAACGTTCTGTTGAAGGGCGCAGCGCTATACAGCAGACCGCTAAGTGGCGTAGTAAAGCACGAACTGGCGTTGCAAACGCGCCCCAGAGATCAGGAAGCATCCCCAGATGCCGTACGCGGCGCACCCGTCCCGCCAGCGATCACAGCATGCAGGAGACGCAGCCCTCCACCTCGGTGCCGGCGATTAGCCTGTCGGGACACTGGCACTGGCGCCATAGGCGCTGACGAAGTAAGCTATTCGGCGCTCGGGGCAATAGCCCTGCGAAGTGAACCCGGCAGCCTTCCGGACGGTGGGCGAGCCGGGTTTCGCGTATCAGCCTTCCAGATCAATGACGTCAAGCGTGACACTGGACAAGGCATTCCGCCACTGCCCACCCTTGTTCCAGCACCAGCGGACAGCATCGGCCAGCCAGAGCAGAGGCTCTTCGTGATCATGCAGATGATCGTAGGTGCCGTCCCAACCAGAGCCGAACGCTTCATGCAGCACGCGTCGATCAGACTGCATAACAGAGTCGTTCCGATCAAGCACGAGCTGTTGGCAAGCACCGTCGCGCAACGCCTCGGCCAAGGCACGTAAGCATCTTGGCCTCGCAATCCTTGGTCTTGCCGCACTCCGGTACACCTCAACCTTGATGGGCATCGCCACGACGTCGTCGATTACCGCACGGCGCACCTCATCACGTTCCTTGGTGAAGTGAATGGAGCGTTGTCCAGAGCGCAGATGGCCGCGAAGCGTCTTTCGGATCCGATGCGCATCGGACGGTCGCAGGCACACCGCGGTAATCGAGTAGCCCCTGACCTCAGACTCGTCGACAAACACACGATAGGGACGCAACGGATCCCAGTCGTCTTTACGCACCGCACTAGGCCCCTAGCCACGCAGCCTTACAGCATGCAGGAGACGCAGCCCTCCACCTCGGTGCCGGTCAGTGCGGCCTGGCGCAGGCGGATGTAGTACAGCGACTTAATGCCCTTGCGCCAGGCGTAGATCTGCGCCTTGTTCACATCGCGGGTGGTGGCGGTGTCCGGGAAGAACAGCGTCAGGCTCAGCCCCTGGTCCACGTGCTGGGTGGCGGCGGCGTAGGTGTCGATGATCTTCTCGGGTCCGATCTCGTAGGCGTCCTCGTAGAACTCGAGGTTGTCGTTGGTCATGTAGGGCGCCGGGTAGTAGACCCGCCCGATCTTGCCCTCCTTGCGGATCTCGATCTTGGCGACGATCGGGTGGATCGAGGAGGTGGAGTGGTTGATGTAGGAGATCGAGCCGGTGGGCGGCACCGCCTGCAGGTTGCGGTTGTAGATGCCGTCGCGCTTGATCTTGCCCGCCAGCTCCGCCCAGTCCGCGCGCGTGGGCACGTGCACGGACGACGCCGCGAAGATCTCCCGGACCCGCTCGGTGACGGGAACGAAGTCCTGCGTCAGGTACTTCTCGAAGAACTCGCCGGACGCGTACTTGGAGTCCTCGAAGCCGACGAAGGTCTCCCCGCGTTCCACGGCCAGCTCGTGCGAGGCGGTCAGTGCGGCGAACAACACGGAGGCGAAATAGACGTTGGTGAAGTCCAGGCCCTCCTCGGACCCGTAGTGGATGCGCTCGCGCGCCAGGAAGCCGTGCAGGTTCATCTGCCCCAGGCCGATCGCGTGGGACTCGCGGTTGCCGCGGTTGATCGACGGCACCGATTCCAGCTCCGTCTGGTCCGACACCGCCGTCAGCCCGCGCACGGCCGTGCGAATGGTGCGGGCGAAGTCCGGGGAATCCATGGTCTTGGCGATATTCAGGGAGCCCAGGTTGCAGGAGATGTCCTTGCCCACGTGCGCGTAGGACAGGTCCTCATTGAGCACGCTCGGCTCGGAGACCTGCAGGATCTCGGAACACAGGTTGGACATGACCACCTTGCCCTTGATCGGGTTGGCGCGGTTGACCGTGTCCTCGAACATGACGTAGGGGTAGCCGGACTCGAACTGGATCTCGGCCAGCGTCTGGAAGAACTGGCGGGCGTTGATCTTCTCCTTGCGGATACGGTCATCCGCCACCATCTCGCGGTACTTCTCGGTGACGTTAATGTCCGCGAAGGGCACTCCATAGACGCGCTCGACGTCGTAGGGGCTGAACAGGCACATGTCCTCGTTGCCGCGGGCCAACTCGAAGGTGATATCCGGGATGACGACGCCGAGCGAGAGGGTCTTGATGCGGATCTTCTCATCCGCGTTCTCCCGCTTGGTGTCCAGGAACCGCATGATGTCCGGGTGGTGGGCGTGCAGGTAGACGGCGCCGGCGCCCTGCCGCGCGCCCAGCTGGTTGGCGTAGGAGAAGGAGTCCTCCAGCAGCTTCATCACCGGGATGACGCCGCTGGACTGGTTCTCGATGCGCTTGATGGGGGCGCCCATCTCCCGCAGGTTGCTCAGCAGCAGGGCGACGCCGCCGCCGCGCTTGGACAGCTGCAGGGCGGAGTTGATGCCGCGGGCGATGGACTCCATGTTGTCCTCGATGCGCACCAGGAAGCAGGAGACGGGCTCGCCGCGCTGAGCCTTGCCCTCGTTGAGGAAGGTGGGGGTGGCCGGCTGGAAGCGGCCGGACATCATCTCCCCGATCAGGTCCAGCGCGAGGCCCTCGTCGCCGTCGCCCAGGGCCAGGGCGACCATGGTGACGCGGTCCTCGAAGCGCTCCAGGTAGCGCTTGCCGTCGAAGGTCTTGAGCGTGTAGGAGGTGTAGTACTTGAAGGCGCCCAGGAAGGTCTCGAAGCGGTAGTCGTAGGCGTAGGCGGCCTGGAAGGCGGACTTGACGAACTCGGGGCGGTAGCGGTCCAGCACTTCCTGCTCGTAGTAGCCCTCCCGCACCAGGTAGTCCAGCTTCTCCTCCAGGGTGGGGAAGGTGACCGTATTGCTGTTGACGTGCTGGAGGAAGTACTGGCGCGTGGCCTCGCGGTCGGCGTCGAACTGGATCATGCCGTTCGCGTCGTACAGGTTCAGCTTGGCGTTCAGGGCGTGGTAGTCGAGGTCCGGGGAGACCGTGCGCTTCGATGCGGTACTCGCAGGGGCCGTCAGCGTTTCTGCCAAAACTTGTCCAATCCTTCTTTGACGCGTTCGACGTCGGTGGGGGTGCCGAGCAGCTCGTACCGGTAGAGGAAGGGCACGTTCAGCTTGCTGGCGATGATGTCGCCGGCGATGCCGTAGGCCTCGCCGAAGTTGGTGTTGCCCGAGGCGATGACGCCACGGCAAAGCGACCGGTTGTGCGGGTCATTGAGGAACTTGATGACCTGCTTGGGCACGGCACCCTTGATGGCGCCGCCTCCATAAGTGGGCACGACGAGGATGTACTCCTCATTGACGTTCAGCGGCCCATCCCCGGGGCGCAGCGGGATGCGTGCGTTGGGATAGCCGAGCCGCTCGACGAAGCGACGGGTGTTCTCCGAGGTGGAGGAGAAGTAGACGAGGAGGGGGCGGTCACTCACGAGCGCCTGCCCCCACTCAGATGGCGGCGGCCTCGGCGGCGACGGAGGCGAGGGCCTTGATCTTGTCCGGGCGGAAGCCGGACCAGTGGTCGCCGCCGGCCATGACCACGGGCGCCTGCGCATAGCCGAGGGAGCGGACCTGCTCCAGGGCCTCGGCGTCGAGGGTGATGTCAACCGTCTCGTAGGACAGGCCGGCCTTGTCCAGGGCGCGGTAGGTCGCGGAGCACTGGACGCAGTTGGGCTTGGAGTAGACGGTGATCGCCATGTCAGTCACTTCCTGGCGTTAGGTGGATGGTCGGACGGTGGTCGATGCGATCCGGCCGGCCCCTGCGAGCGGGGACTTACCGGCGCGTAATCACATGCATGTAGTTTTCGGGAGGGCAAGCGCCCCCTGCTGTTCAAAACACTACCCCTAGGGGTCGGAGCGCGCCACCACCCCAAGATGATGTGTCTGGCGTGTCGCTGTGCATAGAGTCCCTCCGGTCTGTGGACGACGCGCCGATCGCTGTGGACGCTCCTGTGGAGCCGACGCCGTCCGTCGCGCCGGCACCTCCAGGAGCCGGAACGGCGACGTCGCTCCGACCGCCCCGGATCGGCTTTGCCATGGTCTCGCGTGGGTCCGACATGAATTCCGGCCGCTTACCCTCACCCTCTCCACAGGCCCGCACCCGCGCCGCCGCCTCATCAGCCCCCACCCTGGGGACAAACCCGCGAAAAATGCCGCCCGAATCACCGCGCGCCGGGCGTGTCGCGCCGTCGACCGGGAGTGCGCCCCGTTCCCCCGGCTGCGGTAACCGTGCTACGTTCCCATGAGACGACTCACAGGGGCCGACCACGCGGCAGCGCGAGGAACACGAGAGGACCGCGAGACGATCATGGACGCAACTGAACGCCGACAGGCGATCTTGAACCGCCTGCAGGAGGCCGATACTCCGCTGGCCGCGGCCTGGCTGGGCGAGCAGTTCGGCGCCTCTCGGCAGATCGTCGTCGGCGACGTTGCCCTCCTGCGCGCCGCCGGCCACGCCATCCGCGCCACCAACCGCGGCTACGTCTTGGCGCGGCCCAGTTCGCGCCCGCGCCGCGTCTTCCACGTCCAACACGGGCGTGACCAGGTGGCCGCCGAGATCGCCGCGATCATCGACGCCGGCGGCACAGCCCTGGACACGATCATCGAGCACCGCCTCTACGGCCAGATCACCGTGGACCTCCTCATTCACAACCACGCCGAGTTGGACCTCTTCCTTGAGCGCATGACCGAGTCCTCCACCCTGTCGGAGCTGACCAACGGCTGGCACGCCCACACCGTGGAGGCCGACACCGAGGCCCAGCTGGACGACATTGCGGTGCGCCTGGACGCGCTCGGCATTCTGCGCTGAAACCGAAGGACGGCGGGCGAGTCGGGCCCGTTGCCGACGCGCATGGGAGAGGCAACTCACGCAGCTTGTGTCATGACACCAGACGGGTCCCGGCTATCCTTTTAGTGTCTTGACACCTAGCGTGGGCGCGTCACCGCCGCACCGTCGTTCATGGGAGGTTCCCGTGTCCGCATCCCTTAACGCTCCTGCCGACGACGTCGCCCCCGCCGGCGGGCACGGCCCCCTGGACTGGTTGCGCGCCTTCGGCAATCGGTTCTTCATCGAGGGCCTGACCGGTATGGCGCACGGCCTGTTCGCCACGCTGATCATCGGCACGATCCTGAGCCAGCTCGGCGCCTTCATCCCCGGCACGGCGGGCGACTTCATCGTGCTGATGGGGCGGGTGGCCTCCTCGATCACCGGCGCCGGCATTGGCCTGGGCACCGCTCGCCGGCTGGGGGCGGACACCTTCGTGGTCATCTCCGCGGCCGCCGTCGGGCAGATCGGCGCCCAGGCCTCGGGCCTGCTGGCCGGCAGCGCCATCCTGACCGACGACGTTGGCACCGCCCTGCTCCTGCGTGGCCCGGGAGAGCCGCTGGGCGCCTTCGTCGCCGCCTGCGTGGCCGTCGAGTCCGGACGCCTCGTCTCGGGCAAGACGCCGGTGGACATTCTGGTGACCCCGCTGACCACCATCGTGGTGGGCGGCGGCGTCGGTCTGCTGGTCGGCCCGCCCATCTCCTCGGCCATGACGGCGCTGGGGCAGCTGGTCAACTGGGGGACCGAGCGGCAGCCGCTGCTCATGGGGGTGATCGTGGCCGTGATCATGGGGATGGTGCTGACCCTGCCGATCTCCTCGGCGGCGCTCGGCGTGATCCTGGGGCTGTCCGGCATCGCCGCCGGGGCCGCGACGATCGGCTGCACCACCCAGATGGTGGGCTTCGCCGTCGCCTCCTTCCGGGAGAACCGCTGGTCCGGGCTGTTGGCGCAGGGGCTGGGCACCTCCATGCTGCAGATGCCGAACATCCTACGGCGGCCGCTCATCTGGGTGCCGCCCACGCTGGCGTCGGCGCTGCTCGGGCCGGTGGCGACCGTGGTGCTGCACCTGGAGTCCAACGCCGTCGGCTCGGGCATGGGCTCGGCCGGACTGGTCGGTCAGATCATGACCTGGCAGACCATGAGCGCCACCCTGCCGACGGCGCGGCTGCTGGCCACGATCGTGCTGTTCCAATTCATCGCCCCGGCGCTGCTGACCCTGGCCATCAGCGAGTTCATGCGGGCCCGCGGCTGGATCCGTCCCGGCGATATGGCGCTTGCCAAGGCATAGTGGGGCAATCGAATACGGGGGGCTTGCCACATTCCGCCGGACTCTTACGGCTCGGTGCAGGAAGTCATTTGATGAAGGGGATGCCGCGGAAGGGGGCGACCCTGCCGCGGCTCGCCCGGACGCCGAAGGCGATACAGATGATCACGTGGAACAGGGAGACAAGCATCCATATAATGATGGGCAGCCCCCATGGCAGAACGCCTTTTGTGCCTTCGGGCATGAAGGTGAATTCGTAGACCAGAAAACCGCCTATTAAGACAATAGTGGTAAGCAGGTAGTTAATTCCCCAGCACGCCGCAGCGGTGCCGTTGCTTCGGGCGGGCTCGGGTCCCCTGCGGCATCTCAAGCCGACGACGATCATCGTGACGGATGCCACCACAGAACCGACGTAGGGAACGACGAGTGCGAGTAGCCCCAGGTACCAGACATGGGCGCCCGTGGGGCGAGACCGCACCAATTGGCTGTATAGATACAGCCCGTTGTAGGGCTGGTTCGGAGGCCGCTGCGGCATCCCGGACGGAACCGGGTACGGCGCCTGGGGTGCCGAGTGTGGGCCGCCATGCACGGGCTGCCCCGGCACTGGCGGCAACGAGGCCTGCTGCTGGGGAAACTGCAGAGAACCGGGATAGTCAGGGTATGGGGTACTCACTGGCTCTGCTTCATCCAGTCCGGGGTCGCCTTGGGGTCGCGCGGGAATAGTTCCAACTCCTGGGCGACGTCCTCTGCCGTGTAGGGCGGGTTGAGGACGGGCTCGTGGTCGTAATCGAAGTCGGAGATGAGCTGGTAGTCCTGCTTGTTCATGGTGAAAACGCCCCTGGTCCAGGCACCGCCGCCGGGCCGGGCCATGGCGATGCGCACCTTGACGGCGGGCTCCACGACCTCGCGGGGCACGATGTTGTCCTCCCAGCCGCCCCGGCGCATCAGCCGGAAGAGCGCAGTGCACGGCTGCGCACGCCGGCGCGGGCACCTACGGCCTGGACCTCGATGGACATCTCCTCCACATGAGCGGAGCGCATCCACCGGACGCATGCGTCGGACAGCGCCTCAATAGCCTGCATCTGCGCTTCGAAGGACCATTCAGTCATCAGTTCCTACCTCTACCCTGCTCGGAGCAAACCTGCGTCGGCGTTTACCAAAACGACACTACCGCGTATGTCTGGGCACAGTGCCCCCATGTGGGGTCATTCACTGGCCTCGCTCGCGCCGCTCAGTCTCTAGAACCGGCGAACTCGAGGCGTCATCGCGTTCCCATGGCATCCCGGGCCTGGCTGACACCCCGCGGAGCGAGGCCGTCCACTACCCTGAGGGGGTGAGCACTTCCGCCGACCCCTACGCCGAGTATCGGCGCCGTCTCAAGCACCGGCAGACGATCGTGATCGGCGGTGTGCTGGCGGTGATGGCCGTGTTGACCGTCGTATGCCTCATGGTCTGGAGCGGCTTGCTGCCGGCCATCTACGATCCGGGCTTCTCCAGCGCAGAGAACAACAACGAGTCCTCGGTGCAGCCCTGCCCGCCGACGGACGCCACCACCGTGGACATCACCTCGATCCCCGTCAATGTCTACAACGGCACCGACACCACCGGCCTGGCCGGCGGCGTCGCCGACACCCTGGGGGACGCCGGCCTGACCGTGAATAACACGGCCGACTGGCCCATGGGGGACTACTCCGGCGAGGTGCAACTGACCACCTCCCCCGCCGGCCTGACCAACGCCTACACGCTCAAGCAGGTATTCACCGGCTCCGTGATCGTGCAGCTCGATGAGACGCAGGAGGCCGACGACCCCACCGTCAGCGTGGTGCTGGGCAGCCAGTACTCCACCGGCATCCTGTCCACCGAGGAGATCGGCCAGCTCAAGTCCGGTCAAACCATCTCCGCCCCTGCCGGCTGCGTCGCGGTCACCCCCGCCGAAGAGACGGCGGCCGCCACCGAGAAGGCTGAGGACTGACCGGATCGGGCGCGCCCTGACGGCGAGACCTGAGCAACCTGGCGCCGCTCCCGCTGGTCCGTGGCACGATGGCGTCATGAGCCCGAGCCGCCCGACGTCGTCGACCCCACCCGGATCGTGCCGCCCGGCTTCGTGTTCCCGGGCACCGAGCAACTCGACCCACGCGAGGTCTTCGCCGGCCCCGGCTACCAGGCCCCGCGTCAGCGCACCGAACCTACCGCCGTCGCCGCCCTGGTCTGCGCCGTCCTCAGCCCCATCCCCGGCCTGGGCCTGGCCGCGCTCATCCTGGGCTACGTCGCGTTGCGGCGCCTGCGCGCCAGTTACGACACCGGCCACGGTCAGGCCTGGTTCGCAATCGTCGTCGGCGCCGCCACCACCGTCGGCTGGCTGTGGCTGTGGTGGCTGATAACACAGACAACCTGAGCGGAGGCTGCGCGGTCACATCCGACCAGGCCGCGCCCAGCAGTTGCAAAACCCCGTATGGTAATCGCGTGAAGCCCTTCATCATGGTCTCGACGCGTCCTGAGTTGGAAGCCGCGCAGAGCGAGTACGACTCCTTCCTCACCCAGGGTGGGCTACAGCCGGAGTACCTCCAGCACATCCTGCTGGAGGAGATCGACCTGTCCGGCTCTTTCGACGCCACGGACGTCTCCGGCGTCTTCATCGGCGGCAGCCCCTACGACATCTCCACACCGGAATCAGCCAAGACCCGCACCCAGCTGCGCGTGGAGGAGCAGGTGCGCGAGTTGCTGGCCCTGGCCCTGAAGGAGGGCGTGCCCGTACTCGCCACCGGCTTCGGCCTGGAGGTGCTCGCCGGTTACCTGGGCACCCCCACCTCTCGCGAGTTCGGTGAGTCACTGGGCACCGCGGACGTGTACCTGACCGCCGCGGGCCGCGAGGACCCGCTGCTGGCGGGGATGCCGCAGACCTTCAGCGCCTTTGTCGGCCACCACGAGGGCGCCGTCGACGTGCCCGAGCACGCCACCCTGCTGGCCAGCTCGGCGGACTGCCCGGTGCAGATGATCCGGGTCGGCAAGGCTGTCTACGGCACCCAGTTCAACCCGGAGCTCGACGCCGAACGCTTCGCCCAGCGCGTCTCGGTCTACTCCGACGCCGGCTACGGCGACCCGGGCCTGGTAGACAACATCCTGGCGGAGGCCCGCAGCTCGCAGGAGCACATGGCCGGCCGGGTAATCCGCAACTTCGTGAGCCATTTCGGCCGCGAGGAGTAACCAACCCAAACCAACTCCAACTCAAGGATCGGTCGTGACCACCCGTGACGCAGTCAGCAATCGAAACCGTCGCTGAGGTAATGGCCGGCCGCCGCACCCTCGCCGTCACCGGCGCCGGCATCTCCACCGACTCCGGCATCCCCGACTACCGGGCGTGGGCACCACGCCGATCGAGCCGGTGGACTTCCAGCAGTTCGTCACCGACCCGGTGTGGTACCGGTGGGTGTGGGCCCGCAACCACGCCACCTGGCGTCTACTGGAACCGCTGCGGCCGACGCGGGGCATGTGGCGCTGGCCCGGCTGGAGGAGGCCGGACTGCTGACCGGCGTGGCCACGCAGAACGTCGACCGGCTCCACTCCCGCGCCGGACAGCGCACCGTGTGGGAGCTGCACGGCGCCTACGACCGGGTGGTGTGTCTGAGCTGCGGGCGCATGACCTCCCGCGCAGACCTGGATGAGCGCCTGACCGCGCTGAACCCCGACTGCCCGCGCGAAACCGACCCGGCCCGCGTGTCCATCACCCCGGAGGCCGACCGCGCCGCGGCCGAGGCATGCGACTTCACTCCGGTCATGTGCGAGGAGTGCGGCGGCCTGCTCAAGCCGGACATCGTCTTCTTCGGTGAAGGCCTGCCGCCGGCCATGGATGAGGCCATGCGGGCGGCCGGCCACTGCGACGTCGTGCTGGTGGCGGGCTCCAGCCTGGCGGTACTGACGGGCCTGTGGATCGTGCGGCAGGCCCTGGCCAGCGGCGCCGAACTGGTGGTCATCAACCGGGGCCCGACGGCGGCGGACCAACTGGCTTCGGTGCGTGTGGAAGGCGGCACCAGCGAGTTCCTCGCCCCACTGACCGACCGACTCATCGGCTGAACTGCGGCGGCTCGGTCGGCTCAGCTATCCAGGTCGGCGTACTGCGCCGGCACGTCCGCAATCGCCTCCGCAATAGGCGTCTCGCCGTCGCGGAAGGGGATCACCTTCCCGACGGTGGCGGGATCGGCCAGCACCGCGGCGACCACCGCGGCCACATTCGCCCGCGAGGTCGGGGCCTGCACGTCGCCGTCGAAGCGGCCGACGTCGATGCGCCCGGTCGGCTCGTCGAGTGTCAGTAGCCCGGGCCCGAGGATCGTCCAGTCCAACCCGGAGGCGACCAGGTGGCGGTCGGCGGCCAGCTTGGCCATGGCGTAGGTGCGCAACGGGTGGTCGGCCGGAACCGGGTCCTGGCCGTGGGAACCGGCGAAGGAGACCATCACATAGCGAGCCACGGAGGCGCCTTGGCGGCCTCCATGGAGCGGATGGCGGCCTCACGGTCAACAGCCTCGGTGCGCTCGGGGCCGCCCTTGCCGCCGGCACCGGCGGACCAGACCACGGCGTCGGCTCCGTCGAAGGCGGCGGCGAGCTCCTGCTGGCTGGCGTCCTCGACGGAGACGACCAACGGGGTGGCCCCGGTGGCCTCGACGTCCTCGGCCTGCGCCGGGTCACGGATAAGGGAGACGACGTCGTCGCCGCGCTCCACCAGGAGCGGGGCCAACAGGAGGGCGACCTTGCCGTGGCCGCCGATAATGACGATGCGGGACATGATTAAACCTTCTTCCGTGCTCGAAGGCGGGTGATGCCTCCTCGCACTCGGGAATCCGTGAGCGTCCACCCACGGGTATCGCTTCATCCTGTCACCGCGCCACAGCCGGTGTCCACGTCTCGGAACACCCGCGAGCGCCGGTTACGCCCCGGCCGAACGGCGCCCCTCAGCGGGAATAGCGCGCCACGAAGTTGGACAGCACCTTCCAGGAGTCGGACACGTCCTGGCGGCGCACGTCCTCCTGGACCTCGGACAGGTGATCGTCGTCGAAGTAGCCGTGGCCGGCGTAGAAGGACAGGCGGTGAGCCAGGTAGTTGCCGTCCAGCTCGGGGTGGAACTGGGTGGCGTACAGGTTGGTGCGCATCCGCAGCAGCTGCACGGGGCAGGACGCCGAGCCGGCCAGCACGACCCCGTCGGCGGGCGGAACGGTGACGGCATCGGTGTGGGCCACGAAGGCGGGGAATGCCGCCGGAACACCCTCCAGCAGGGGGTCCTCGCTCCCGGCCTCGGTCAGTTCCACCTGCGGGTAGGAGACCTCCTCCTTGTAGGTGCCGTCTACGACGCCGCCCTGGTTGCGGGTGAGCAGGCCCAGCCCGTAGCAGGCCCCCAGGAAGGGGAAGTCCGCGTCCAGGAGACGGGTGACCAGCTCGTCCAACTCGGCCTCGACGCGCAGTTGCACCGGGCTCTTGCGCGCTTGCGGGGTGGAGACGTTGAAGGGGGAGCCGCCGACGATGATGCCGGACCAGTCCGCCAGGTCGATCTCCGGCATGGGTTCGGCCTCGAGGCGGTGGCGGATCAGGGAGGACTCGTCGAGTCCGGTGCGCAGCAGGAAGGCCTCGTATTCGGCGTCGGCCGGCTCGTCGTCGGCCCGGGCGGCCAGCATGAGGAAGGGTTTCACAGAGCAGAGACTATTTCCTGCCATGGGGCTGTTCACCCATTTGTCTCACGTATCACTACTGTCGTTTACAGACAGGCCAGCAGCTTCTCCGCCGCGGCGAGGACGACGTCGGGGGCGGGTGCCTGCTGGAAGGCGGCGCTGGCGCTCGGCGCGGCAGCGCGACGTCCCGGGGTGCGGCGCGCCGTGTCGGCGGTGGCGTCGATGTAGGCCAGCCCGGCCACGCGCACGCCGCGTGAGGCCAGGGCCATGGCCTCGGCGACCATGTCATTGACGACGACGTCGGCGCCCAGTGCCGCCAGCACTCCCGCCTCGGTGGGGCTCGGACGCACCGGGCCGGGGGTGAGGGCGACGACGCCGGGGGCGCGCACGCCGTCGAGCTCGGCGACGGCGGCCGTCAATTCCGCGTCCCAGGCCGCGTCCAGCGGGGCGGTGGCGGGGAAGAGCGGGGAGCCGGTCAGGTTCAGGTGGTCGCCGACGGCGAGGAAGTCGCCCGGGGCGGAGCCGCGAGGCTCGCCGCGCGGCCGACCAGCAGGGCGGCGCGCACGCCGGCGCCGGGGGCGATGCGGGCCAGCCCGGTGGTGCGGCGGGCGGGCTTGCCCTCGAAAAGACTGGTGTGGCCGCGGGCCACCAGCACGCCGCGACCGCCGCGGTCGTAGGAGTACAGGGCGTCCTCCTGGCCGGGGCCCGCGGGGGCGGAGACACCGGGCAGGAAGGACAGGCGCACGCGGGAGTTCGGGCGCCCCCAGGTCTCGTCGAGTTCGGTCAACAGTGCGGGCTCGGCAACCACCAGCAGATCGTGGCGCTGCCGACCGGTGGCCAGGACGATCGAGGCGCCATCGGGGTCTTCGTCCCATACTCCGGCTGCGGGCTGTGTGGCCACGGGTGCTCCCTCTTGCTTGTCGCGTGCGTCTTGCTCGTCCAACTGGAGAGCCTACCCGGCCCGCCTGGCATCAGGCTCCGCCCCGAGGATGAAACCGTGCCACAGGTGCGCCGGGCGAACCGGCGTTCGCCGCTACATGGTGCGCTCGAAGTAGAAACGCGAGCCGTACAGGGCGATGATGTTGACCCACAAGGCGATGATGGCGGCCGTGCCCAGCTCCAGCTCAACACCGAATAATGCGACGATCACCGCGCCCAGGACCAAGATCCAGTCCACCTTGCCGGTCAACGCCCAGGCCGACTTCCAGATGAGCTCGTCGCGCTCGTCCTGGGTGCCGTCGAGCGCGCGTGAGTAGGAGCTGCCGCCACGCCGCCGCACCCACCAGCCGATCAGCCAGAAGGCGCAGATCGCCATAGTCACACCGGTTACGTAGCCGCTCAGAGGCTCCGCCTCACGGTGCTCGGGATCGCGCAGCCAAGCGAACGTGAGGATTATCAGCAGAACGGCGGAGCAGGCCATGGCGAGCATCCGCACCTTACGTCGACGGGCTGCCTTGGCCGGCTGCGGGTTACTCGCCGCGGGGGTGCGTGCGTCATCGCCTTTCGGCGTATTGCGGTCGTCGGGGGTGTCGGCGGCGGGCGTGCTGGCGTCGTCGGGCAGGTCAGGCATGGAAGATCTCCTCGACTGTTTTGCCGAAGTAGCGGGCGATGGCAATGGCCAGCGGCAGGGACGGGTCGTAGCGGCCCTTCTCAATGGAGTTGATGGACTGGCGGGACACGCCGACGGCCTCGCCCAACTGCGCCTGGGTGAGACCCTTGGCCTCACGCAGGGCGCGCACGTCGTTCTCCATCGTTAACTCCTCTATAGCTCCAGCACGATGGTAGCGAAGAGCCCGGTGGTGGACGGCATCGCGCACGACGGGACTCACCGTGGTCCGGGATCGCGGCCGGCCGCCGCGGGAGCGGTCGACCCTACCGCGGCAAAGCCGGTTCACGCCTCCCCTTTTCCGGCCGCCCGGCCCCGGGCGGCAATGACTGTCGCATTGCCGGCGACGCTGGCAAGAAGCACCACGATTGCCGCGGCCCCGAGCACCAGACCCCCGGCATCCGACTCAATCCTCTGAGCCACCACGCTCAGGCCCATGCCAATCGGGAGCAGGGATGTCCATAGACCAACCATCGCGGGGCTCTCCATGGACAACGGTGCACCGCCCGCACCGTGCCGCACCCGGCGGCGGACAAGCCCATAGGCCGCTGCCACCGCCGCACTACCTGCGACCAGTCCGAAGAAGATCCCGAGCAAGGAGGAGCGAGAAGCGGGGAAAGCGCCGGCAATGACGACGCCCACCAGGAACACCGCGGCGAAGATCACTGCCATACGGGTCCTCATCGTTTGCAAAGTCAACCTGTTCATGCGGGTCTCCGTTCGGATCGGTTTTCATACGTTTGGGCCTGACATCACGCTCGCGCGGTCAAAGTCGACACCCAATGTCCAGCACCCTTGACATGACTAGCATGCTTTACATCCGCGGTCGCGTCAAGTTTGCTTACCTCCCATGCCGTACCGGTTCGCCGTGCCCGAGTCGCCGCCGGCATACCCGCGCCCGAGGCGGTTGCCGGCATCCCCTCGCCCGGAGGCGGGGCCGCCTGCTACGCCACTTCAGCGTCTGCAACGCCACTTCGGGGTTAACAACGCCTGTTAACGGTTTGCTGAAGGCTCCTGGGGTATACAGCAGACCGTTAAGTAGCGTTGTTAACGTCCGACCGGCGTAGTAGACGGCGGGCGCCGCCACATCTGGACGCCCCGGGTGCATCCCGCCCCAGTACCCGCCATCCCGTGGGCGGTGGATAGGCGGGCCGAGCGTGAGGGCATGTGGGTAACGCGGTGCGGGCATGATGGGCGGGTGAAGCAGACCGCGGACCCCGTCGCCCGACTCCTGGCCGACCCGCCGGACCTGCCCGTCGTCGCCGCAATGCCCGGGCTCCGCGCACTCCTGCTGGGGGAGCGCCCCGGCACCGACGCCGCCTCTGACGCCGACGTCACACCGGCCACCGCCAACGTCTCCCCCGGCGACCCCCACACGCACCGGCTGTTGTGGTCACCGCCCCTCCCGGCACCGGCAAGACCACGCTGGTGCCGCCACTGGTCGCCGACGCCGTCGCCCGCCCCGTCGGCGCCGAGGCACCCCGCGAGCGCACCCCGAGGCGTGTCATCGTCACTCAGCCGCGGCGCGTGGCCGCGCGGGCCGCCGCTCGACGCCTGGCCGCGCTGCTGGGCGAGGAGGTCGGCGTCACGGTCGGCTATGCGGTGCGCGGGGAGCGCCGCGCCTCGGCCCGCACCCGCATCGAGGTGGTCACCGCCGGGCTGCTGCTGCGCCGCCTGCAGGGCGACCCGGAGCTGCCCGGTGTGGCCGCGGTGGTCCTGGACGAGGTGCACGAGCGCTCCCTGGAGTCCGACCTGCTGCTGGCCCTCCTGCTGGATGCCCGCGCCGCCCTGCGCGAGGACCTGACCGTCGTGGCGATGTCCGCCACTCCCGACCTGACGCGCCTGCCCGGCCTGCTCGGCGGCGTCACCGCTCCGGCACCGGTGGTTGAGGTGCCCGGTGTGCTGTATCCGCTCGAGGAGATCTGGGCGCCACCGCCGTCGGGCACCTCCCGGCTCGGCCCGCGCGGGGTGCCGCGCCAGTTCCTCGCGCACGTGGCCG
>NZ_MTPX02000046.1 GCF_002154335.2 Actinomyces ruminis | reverse complement strand
GTGGCGCCGGTGCGGGGCATGGCTGCGGTGCTGGTCGACGACGTGGTGACCACGGGGGCGACCCTAGGAGCCTGCGCCCGGGCGCTGACGGAGGCGGGGGCGGTGGTCGGCGGCGCCTGGTGGTGGCTGCCGCTCCCCCGCCGGCCCGCCGCCGCCCCGTAATAGTCCCCGGCGGTCCGGTTCTCCCGTTCGTCTCCGCCGAGACCGGCACCTGTAACACGCCGAGACCGGCACTCGTAGCACACCGAAACCGGCACCAATGACGTATCGAGATCGGCCGATCGGGCGCCCCCTACCGGGAACGGCGAGGTGGACATGAGGCCCCGGGAAATGGTGTAAGTTATGTGTCGTAACGCACACGGCAGCGCGGTGGCCAAGGATGGCCCCGCCCCGGCGGTCCGCCGGCAGCACAGGAGGAGGTGGCTGACCACTCCGAAGCTCGCCGCGAGGTGCGGCGGGTGCTTTCCCTAGCCCGATCCCCTCACAAGGATCACTTGGACTCAGAAAGAGGTTCCACCATGGACATCACCGTCGTCGGCCGCAACGCGGAGATCAGCTCCCGGCTGCGGGACTACGTCGAGGAGAAGGCCGCCAAGGTCGAGCAGTTCGACCCGCGTGTCCAACGTGTCGAGGTTGAGATCACGCACGAGCGCAACCCGCGGCAGGCGGACACCGCCGAGCGTGCGGAGATCACCGTCATCTCCAAGGGCCCGGTGATCCGGGCCGAGGCCAGCTCCTCCGACCGCTTCGCCGCCTTCGACATTGCCATGGGGAAGCTCACCGAGCGCCTGCGCCGGGCCCGGGACCGCAAGAAGAACCACCGCCGCCACATCGTGGAGGTACCCGAGCCGGCACCGCAGGCCGCCGTCGAGGAGCCCGTAGTCCCGGAGACGAACGACCTGCCCATCGAGGACTCACCCTCCGCGCCAACCGAGCCGGGCGTTGCCGTGGAGTCCCAGCTGGGCGACTCCCCCGTGGTCGTGCGCCAGAAGCTCCACGAGGCGGTGCCGATGACGGTGGACGAGGCGCTGTACCAGATGGAGCTGGTCGGCCACCCCTTCTACCTGTTCATTGAGAAGTCCACCATGCAGCCCTGCGCCGTCTACCACCGGCGCGGCTGGACCTATGGCGTCATCCGCCTGAACGCGCGCGTCACCACCGACGACTAACCCGCCAACGCCGGTTACGCCAACTCCGGCGATCGCCCCGCGTACGCCACCTCCGTACGCGGGGCGATCGCTATGTCGGCGAGGCGGCGGGACCGTGGGCGGGAGGAATCGTCTAGGGTGGACACGTGCCTCGGCCCTCCCATCTGCCCCCGGCGCGTATCCCCGCCTCCCCGCGCCGGCGCGATCGGCACGGGCGCGGACTGCGCGGGCCGCTGCTGCCGCCCAACCTGCCCGCCTGGCGCACCCGGGCCGAGCGCTTCGACGCCATGGTCATCGCCGCCGCCGACGACCTGGCCCGCCGCCACCCGGAGATCACCCAGATGCAGTTCGCGGTTGAGGAGGTGCCCCCTTCTGACCCGGCACCGTGGGAGAAAGGCGTCGTCCTCGGGCGCGGCTTCGCCGCCGAGCCGCGTGCCGGCCTGCCCGCACGCATCGTGCTGTACCGGCGTCCGATCACCTCCCGGGCCGCCGACGACGCCGAACTGGCCGAGCTTGTTCGCCGGGTGGTGGTGGAACAGGTGGCCCTCATGCTCGGGCGCCGTCCGGAGGAGATCGACCCGGACCTGTGAACCTGCCCGCGCCGCGGCTCCCACGCATGTAGGTCGGCCGGCGGTAGCCTGCGGGCGTGAGAAGAGTCCGACACTGCCGCAGACCGGGGTGCGAGAACCCGGCGGTCGCCACCTTGACCAGCGTGTATGCCGACTCCACGATCGTGCTCGGCCCGCTGGCCACCGAGGCCCAGCCCGAGGCCTACGACCTGTGTGAGAGGCACGTCGAATCTTTCACCGCGCCGCGCGGCTGGCAGGTAATCCGACTCGCCACCGACTTCCAGCCGGCCCCGCCGTCGGAGGACGACCTGACCGCCCTGGCCGACGCCGTCCGCGAGGCTCCCGTACACCGCAGCCTCGGCCCCAGCCCGCCGAGCACGCCGGCCGGCCCGCCGGGATTCTGCCCACCTCCCTGACCGAGCCGCTGCCCGACCACCTGACCGGTCTGGGCGACGGGGAGATCGCCCGCCGCGGCCATCTGCGCGTGCTGCGCGGGGAGAAGACGGACGACTGACCCCTGCGGTGCTCACGGTCAATGCCGCGGCGAGGCTGCGGGCACCGCCACCTCATGCGGCAGGGCTTGCAGGGCGGCGCGTGCCTGGTCCTCCAGGCGCCGATCCCGGATCTCCAGCATGAATTCGCGGTCGCGCCGGGCCGCCAGGATCGCCGCCAGGAACCGCTCCGGGTGGGTGTTGGGCGGAGGCGGTGGCGCCACATAGGGCTCGGCCTGCGCCGCCAGTTGCAGGGCCAGCCGAGCTCGGGCCTGCGGCTGCATGGAGGAGGCCCGCTGCAGGAAGGTGCGCGCCGCCAGGGCCAGGTGCCCGGGCAGGGCGCGCAGGTCGGCGCCCGCGGCCCAGTCGGCCAGCTCCGGCGGCATCAGGATCGGGGGGGCGTCGGCGGCGCCGTTGCGGTCGCGCACCGCGTAGGTGCCCGCCAACAGGTCGCCCAGGCGCTTTCCCCGCCGCGTCACCACACAGGCAGCCACCGCGGGAATGCCCGCCAGCATCCAGATTTCTACGACCCCCACCAGCGCCCGCACCAGGCAGTGGCGCAGCCGCACCGCGCCGCCGTCGTCGCGCACAATCCGGGAGCCGGTCACCATGCGGCCGGCCGAACGCCCTCGGGTGAGCACCTCCACGGTCAGCGGTGCCACCACCATCCACCCGAAGAACGCCAGGGCCACCAGTGCCGACGCCAGCGCCTCGGAGACATTGGGAAAGATCCTGCCGCCGGCCGTGGCCGCCGTGACCAATGTGATCAGCATGCCCGCGCCGTACAGGGCGTAGTCGATGATCCCGGACAGGATGCGGGAGCCGGGAGAGGCCGGCAGCACCTCCAGAGCGATGGCCTCCCCGGTCACCATCAACTCCGGCGTCATCATTCGCTCGGATGAGGCGGCATCCCCACTCACCATGACACACTCCCCTCGTGGACATTGACGCCTATGTTGCCGCGCACCGCGATCAGTGGGACCGCCTGGACCAGCTCACATCCCGCCGCCGCCTGACCGGCGCCGAGGCGGACGAATTGGTGACCCTGTACCGGGCCGCCGCCGGCCACTTCTCGCGCATCCGCACCGGTGCTCCCGACCCGGCGCTGCTGGCGCAGCTGTCCACCCGCATCGCGGCGGCGCGGGGCCGCATCACCGGCACCCGTGAGGCCCGGGCCAGCGAGCTGCGCCGCTTCTGGGAAACAAGCGTTCCGGCGGCCCTGTATCGGCTGCGCTGGTGGACGCTGGCGGTGACGGTGGCGGAGGTGGCCATCGCCGTGATCGTGGGCGTGTGGACGCTGCGCACCCCAGAGGCCATGAGCGCCCTGGGGACCCAGAGCGAACTGGACACCTACGCCCAGAACTCCTTCGAGGCCTACTACTCCAACTACGCCGCCGGAGAGTTCGCCGGGTACGTGTGGACGAACAACGCCCGCGTCGCGGCACTGTGCGTGGCCAGCGGCATCACCGGACTGCTGCCCGCCTACGTGCTGTTCGCGAACGCCATGAGCATCGGGCAGGCGGGCGCCATCATGGCCGATCACGGCATGCTGGGCCAGTTCTTCGCCCTGATCACCCCGCACGGCTTGTTGGAGCTCACCTGTGTATTCGTGGCCGGGGCCGCCGGCCTGAAGCTGTTCTGGACCATGCTCGACCCCGGTGGCAGGTCGCGGGGGGCGGCGCTGGCCGCCGAAGGCCGGGCGCTGATCACCGTGGCGGTCGGTCTGACCGCAGGGCTGGCGATGGCCGGATTCATTGAGGCCTTCGTGACCCCGGCGTCGCTGCCCTGGGCCCTGAAGTGTCTGGTCGGCCTGTTGGCCCTGGCAGTGTTCTGGGCCTACATACTGTTGCTGGGGCGCCGCGCGGTGCTCGCCGGACACACCGGCGACCTGGATGCCGACGCAGCCGGCGCCGTCCAGCCGGAGGTCGGCTGAGTTCGCCGTGGCCTGAGCCCGCTTGATAACAGCCATTACAGCCTCCCCGCGGCCTTAAGGGCCAGGTAGGCGTCCGCCAGGGCGGGGGCCAGCCCGCTCGGCGGGGCCTCGACCACCTCCACGCCGGCGCGGTGCAGTCGCCCGCGCAGTGCATCCAGCTCCACCAGGTCGCGCTCGGCTGCGGCCGCCGTGTAGACGGTCTCGGCGTCGTCGCGCCGGGCGCGCAGGCGCTCCAGGCCCGGGTCGTGGCCGAGGCCACCACCACCGTGTGTTTGCGCGCCATGATCGTCAGCGCCCGTAGCATGGCCGCGTTCGTGCCCGCCCCGTCCAGTCCGGTCAGCACCACCACGAAGGCGTGCTGAGCCAGGGATGCCTCCACCATCCCGGCCACCGCCGTCCAATCCGTCTCCACCAGTGCGGCATCCAGCGGCGCGAAGGCGTCCGCCAGGGCCCCCAGTAGGGCGGGCCCGGACACGCCCCGCACCTGTGCCCGGGTCTCCACATCGACGGCGACGGCATCCACCCGGTCGCCGCCCGGGACGCCAGCGCCGCGATTAGCAGCGTCGCCTCAATCTGGGCGTCCAGCCGCGGGGCGTCGTCGAGTCTCGCCGCCGCCATCCGGCCGGTGTCAATCACGAGCAGCACCCGTCGGTCTCGTTCGGGCCGCCAGGTGCGTACCACCACTTCCGCGCGGCGGGCCGTGGAACGCCAGTCGATGGAACGCACATCGTCGCCGATTACGTACTCGCGCAGGGAGTCGAACTCGGTGCCGGCCCCGTGCACCATGACGGCGCTGCGCCCGTCCATCTCCCGCAGCCGCGCCAGTCGACTGGGCAGGTGACGGCGGGAGGAGAAGCGGGGCAGCACACGCAGCCTGGCCGGCGCCGACAGCGAAGCCTGCCTGCCCGCCAGCCCCAGCGGACCGCGCACCCGCACCGTGACCAGGTCGGCGGTGCGGTCGCCGCGGCGGGTGGGCGTCAGGCAGGTGCGTACACGCCGCCGCTGTCCGGCAGGAATCGTCAGTGTCTGCCGTTGCTCGGAGGCGCCCGCCGACGGCGGCCAGGCATCGCGCACCCGCAATGGCATCGTCCGGCGGGTGGTGTTGGTCAGGGTCAGAGTGTCTGTGGTGGTCTCCCCCAGGCGCACGGACCGGGCCACCGCTCGGGCGGCGCGCAGGCCTCGCGGCGACGGGGCCGCCACCACGTCCGCGGCCACCAGCAGTGCCACCAGCGCCGTCCATGCCAGCACGGTGCCCGGGCGGGGCACCAGCAGCACCAGCACGGCGCCGACGGCCAGCAGCCAGACGGTGCGCATGGTCAAGTACACGCGGCCTCCTCTCGGTGGTGGGTTGACGGAGTTGGGCCGGGCTGGCTAGCGGGGCACGGGCACCGAGCGCAGAGCGCCGTTGATGACGGACTCGGTGGACACTCCCTCCAGCTCCGCCTCGGCCCGCAGCTGGACGCGGTGGCGCAGGGTCGGCAGGGCCAGCGCCTTGACGTCGTCGGGGGTGACGAAACCGCGGCCCGACAGCCAGGCCCACGCCTTCGCGGTCGCCAGCAGCGCCGTCGCCCCGCGAGGGGACACGCCCAGCGACACCGAAGGGGAGGTGCGGGTGGCTCGCACCAGGTCCACGATGTAGGCCAGCACCTCCGGGGAGGCATCCACCGTACGCACCTGTTCGCGGGCGGCCGCCAGGTCGGCGGGGGTGGCGACGGCATGTACGCCGGCCGCCGGCAGGTCGCGGGGATTGAAGCCGGTGGAGTGGCGGGTGAGTACCTCGATCTCCTCGCCGCGTTCGGGCAGCGGCAGGATGAGTTTGAGTAGGAAGCGGTCCAGCTGTGCTTCCGGCAGCGGTAGGTGCCCTCGTACTCGACGGGGTTCTGGGTGGCCACCACCATGAATGGGTCCGGTAGGGCGCGCGGGGTGCCGTCCACGGACACCTGATGCTCCTCCATGGCCTCCAGCAGGGCGGCCTGCGTCTTGGGCGGGGTGCGGTTGATCTCGTCGGCCAGGAGCAGGTTGGTGAACACCGGTCCCTGCCGGAAGGAGAACTCGGCGGTGCGCGCGTCGTAGATCAGCGAGCCGGTAACGTCCCCGGGCATCAGGTCGGGGGTGAACTGCAGTCGCTTGGTGTCCACGTCCAGGGCGGCAGCCAGCGTACGCACCAGCAGCGTCTTGGCGACTCCGGGCACGCCCTCCAACAGCACATGCCCGCCGGCGAGCATGGCGATCACCAGGCCGGTGATCGCCGGGTCCTGGCCGACCACCGCCTTTGCGACCTCCGTGCGCACGGCCACCAGTCGGGCACGCGGGTCGCTGCCATAGCCGGAGGCGCCGTCGGGCGGGAATGCGGCAGCGGGCACCTCCTGCCGGCTCTCCGGACGGGCCGGGTCATCCTGCGAGTTGGGGGCAGTGGTCATCGTGAGTAGACCTCGCTCTCGAGTTGTTCCAGACGCACGGCCAGATCCGCCAGGGCCTGGTCGTCCGCGGGGGTGGGCCCATACAGGGCCTGGTCTATTTCGGCGGCGGGTCGACCGCAGGCGCGCGCGGCCGCCTGCAGCAGTTCGCCGCGGGGAGCCGCCGAGGACAGTCCCAGGGACCGGCCGAGTCGCAGAGCCGTGCCCGCACGCAGCGCCTGGGCGGCGCGCTCACGGTCCCCGGCGCGGCGGTACAGGCGACCGCGACCAATGGCCGTTTCGGTGGCCTGCACCAGCACCGGCAGGTCCTCGGGCACGAGCCGGCCGAAGCGGCGCCCGCGCACAAACGCCAGCGCCACCACCACCACGGCGCCGAGGAACACCATTACCGGCAGCCACGGCGGCAACGCCGGGCTGTCCCACACACTGGTTACGGCGCCCGCCCTAGAGGCGTCGAACCAGACCAGCTTCTGGTTGTGTCCCAGGGCGCGGATGGCCAGCGCGGCGTTGCCTGCGGTGGTGAGCTTGGAATTGGTGACGATGCGCGGATCAGCGATCACCCGCAGCGTGCCGCCCCCGTTCAGGGGAGCGGTGGCGTACGCGTAGGCGTCCTCGTCTGCCTCGTCCACCGGGAAGCAGCCGACCGCGCCGTCGACGTCGTTCAGCGCGATGGAGCCGGCGGAACCCTCCAGAGAGCGGGCGGCGACGGCGTCCGGGTCCGTGCACTCCGGCTGCAGCGAGCCGGCGGCGCTGGTGCCGGTGGGAAGCATGTCGCTCAGCTCACCGAAGTCCTGGTACAGGGTCCCCAGAACCACCACGTCCTGCCCCACCCGGGCCAGCTGTTCACGGTCGAAATAACTCATGTCACCCACGTTCAGCACCACGACGGTGGCGCCGTCAGCGGCGGCAGTTATCGCCGCGTCAGCCGAGTTCACGTTGGTGACGTCTATGCCCTCGGCGCGCAGCAACTGGGCCAGCGCCTGGGCACCGTCGTCGTGGGGGTTGTCGATGGCGTAGGGGACCTTGGACGTCTGAGGGGTGGCCCACAAGGTGGCCAGGGCGACGAGCAGTGCCAGGGCGCCCGCGGCCAGGAGGGGACGCCAGCGGCGCAGCCGCTCACCGGGACGCGGCCCGACGACCTGGTCGCCGAAGTCGGCGGCGCTCGCGGCGTCGTCGTGGGGCGTCGTCGTGGTCTGGGGGCGCGCTCATGCCGGCACCTGCCCCGTCGCGGTCTCCAGGGCCAGGGAGGCGTGCGTCACCCGGTCGGCGAACTCCCGCATCCAGGTGTCCTGGGTGGGGGTGGGCTCGACGCGTCCGTAGCGCACGGCGTCGAACAAGTCGGCCGCCTCATCCATCTGCCCGGCAAGCGCCCCCAGGGCCCGGGCGGCGAGCCTCGCCGCCTCGTGCGCGGTCATACCCGGGTAGTCCTCAATGGCACCGCGCTCGTCCAAGGAGCGCACCACCGCCCGGAATCGCTCGACGACGGCGGTCGCCCAGTCGCCCCGCGCGGCGGCCGCGTCGGCGGCACGGGTCAGGGCGGCGGCATCGCGGTCATCCTCGAACAGTGGCGCATCGGGCCGGGTGACGCGTCGTGCCAGGTGACCCGGGTTATCAGGGCCACCAGGCCGCCAAGAGGGCCGCCAGCAGGGCCGCCACCAGCAGGGTGGACAGCCAGGCCGGCGCCCCGGGGACGGCGTCGCGCGGATCCAGGTGCTGGCTCAGCCACTGCCATATCCGTTGCCACAGGCTCGCCGCCTGGTGGTAGACGGGCTTGGCCAGTTCCTCCTCGACGGCGCGGCGTGCCTGGTCGGCGTCGGGTGTGGCCGGGACGTCCCCGGATACGCCGCTGCGTCCCCCCGCGCTCATGAAGCGGGCGGCATTGAGGAGCGGTACCGGGGGCAACGCGGTCATATTCTCAGCGGGTCCGGCTCACACGTCAGCGGAGCGGCGCAACTCCACGTCCAGGCCTTCGCGGCGCATGCGCAGGTCGATGTAGATCAGGGCGACAACGGCCGCGGAGAACGGCATGATCACCGCGCTGAGCAGGAAGCTCAGGAAGGTGACCAGCACGTCCGCCGCAGCACTAATGGCCGCGCCTGGGGCCAGCACGCTAGTGGCACCGGCCACCAGCCCCAGCGGGAAGGCGATGAGGGAGGACACCAAACCGGTCAACAGTGCAGACAGCAGCAGCGCACCCAACACCCGCCAGAAACTGCCGCGGGTCAACTGCCAGGAGCGACGGATGCCCTCCCACACGCTCACGTTCTCCAGGATCAGCGCGGCCCCGGCCACCGACAACCGCACCCCGATGAAGGCCGCGGCGATGAGGCGCCAACCAGTAGCAGGAAGCCCAACAACATCACAAGCAGCACCTGGCTGTCACCGGACCCGTCGCTGTTGAGCGTCGTGAAGAACACGCTGCCGAGGATCAGGCCCACGCCCACGATTACCAGCACGGCGACCAGGGCGGTGATCAGGTTGACCAGGACGGACTGACCGATCAGGGCCCAGATGCGCGGCCGGGTGCGCTCCCACACGTCCGCGGGGGTGGCGATGCGCCCCAGCACCGAGCGGGAGACGGTCACGATCAGCAGGCCGGTCAGGACGGCGGTGGCCAGCAACGTGATCAGCCCGTCCACCAGCGAGGTGGTCAGGGTGCCCCCGAGCAGAGACAAGGTGTTGTTGAAGGCATCAAGCTGCGAGACCGTGGGGTCGTAGTCGTCGTAGTAGGCGGTGGAGGACAGGGAGACCAGGGAGCGCCTGGTGATGAATGCCTGCAGCGCCGAGAGCAGGCCCGCCGCGCCCATGACCAACAGGGCGGGCAGGAACATGGCCCGCGGATTAGCGCGCAGGGACTCGAAGGCGCCCCCGATGATCTCGGTGATACTCAGCGGCCGCAGCGGGATGATGCCGGGCTTGGGGGCGGCGAAGAATCCGCCCGGGCCCGCCGAGTAGGGCCCGCCGGTCGGTTGACCGTACTGGCTGTACTGGCCGAATTGGCCATACTGGGGGGCGGGCCCATAGCCCGGTCCGGCTGGGCCCGGCCGCCCGTCAGCGGGCTGCTCGGGCTCCGGGCCGTAGGCGCCATAGCGCGGGAGGGGCGCCGAGCCAGGGGTCTTTCCGGCGTCGACGGGAGAGCCGTCAGTGGGGCCGTCGCCGGAGGGAGACTGCCATCCGGTGTTGTCGCTGCTCATGGGCATACTGTTTCACGTCGCCGGCCCTCGCGCTCTCCACCCCGAGGAGGAGAAAAACCCTCCCATCGACCTTAGCGGCCACTAAGTATAATATGATGAAGGTCACTGAGGGGCGTGTGGCGTCCATATGCAGCGCATGCGCGTGTCAAGATAGGCGCCATGCGCACTCGCATTCTGGTCGTTGACGATGACACTGCCCTGGCCGAGATGATCGGCATCATGCTCGAGGCGGAGGACTACACTCCGTCCTTCTGCGCCGACGGCGCGAAGGCGCTCGACGCCTTCCATGAGACCGACCCGGACCTGGTCCTCCTGGACCTCATGCTCCCCGGTCTGGACGGCGTGGAGATCTGCAAACTCATCCGCGCCGAGTCCGACGTGCCGATCATCATGCTCACCGCCCGCACGGACACCCAGGACGTGGTCGCCGGCCTCGAAGCCGGTGCGGACGACTACGTCACCAAGCCCTTCAAGTCCAAGGAGTTGCTGGCGCGCGTGCGCACCCGCCTGCGCCGCAACGTGGACGCCAACGGCGCCGAGCACGTGCGTGTCGGAGACCTGGACATCGACGTCTCCGGCCACCAGGTCCACCGCGGCGAGACCCCCATCAACCTCACCCCCCTGGAGTTCGACCTGCTGGTCACGCTCGCCCGCACTCCTTGGAAGGTGTTCACCCGCGAGGAACTGCTGGAGCAGGTTTGGGGCTACCAGCACGCCGCTGACACGCGGCTGGTGAACGTCCACGTCCAGCGCCTGCGGGCCAAGATTGAGAAGGACCCCGAGCACCCCAGCATCGTGGTCACCGTGCGCGGCGTGGGCTACCGCGCCGGCGACGGCAAGTGACGCCGGGACGGCCGGCACCTAAGGCCGGCCTCCCGCACCTGATGCGCCGCTTGAGGCACTGACGTGGATAGCCAGGGGCCGGCCCGGCACTCGGGACACGCTGGCTTGTCATCCCCACTGCGGGCGGCGCGTCGCTCACTGGGCACCTCCATGGTGCTGTTCGCCACTGCCGCCGGGATCGTACTGATCGCGGTGCTGCTGGTGGTTGTGACCATGACCATCCGCAACGACGTCTTCTCCCAGCGGCGTGCAGCCATCCTCGACGACGCCCACCAACGCACCGTCGCCGCCCAGGCCGCCTTCGACGTGGCCACGGTGAACACGGCGGACGACCTGACCACCACCGCGCAGGCACAGCTCGCCGCCATCAACAGTTCCTTCGCCGGGGCCGGCGGCGTTGGCGTGTCCCTGCGGCGCGCCGGAGATGAAACCTCCACCACCGTCATCAACGATCTGACCACCGACGCCGGCCTGGTGGCACTCGTCACCGACGACCTGGTAGCGCAGGTGGACGCCGGGCAGGCAGGGACCGAGTACTCCCAATCCGTGGGCATTCCGGACTCGGACGGCGACACCGACCCGGGCCTCGTCGTCGGCTCCCGACTCAACCTGCCGCTGGCCGGCAGCTACGACCTGTTCCTCGTGTACACGCTGGCCCCCGAACAGCACGTGATCGACCTGGCCACTCGGGCCATCATCATTGCCGGAGCCGGCTTCCTGCTCATCCTCATCGTCGGCCTGTGGGCCCTGGCCTCACGCGTACTCATCCCCATTCGCCGGGCCTCCCTGGCCGCCGAGCGGCTGGCCGCCGGGCATCTCAACGAGCGGCTGCCAGTGGTCGGGGAGAACGAGATCGCCACCCTGTCCCGCTCCTTCAACAACATGGCCGACTCGCTCGAGGCGCAGATTCAGGCGTGGGAGAACCTGTCGAAGGTAGAGAAACTGTTCGTCTCCGACGTCTCCCACGAGCTGCGTACTCCCCTGGCCTCCATCCGGCTGGCCGCCGAGCAGATCTGGCAGTCCCGCGACGAGATCCAAGATCCCTTCGCCGCCCGCAGCCTGGAGATCCTCATGCGTGAGATCGACCGCTTCGAACAGATGCTGTCCGATCTGCTGGAGATCTCCCGCATCGACTCCGGCCGGGTGCAGTTGCGCGCCGCCGAGGCGGACATCACCGCCGCCCTGCGCGGCGTGCTGGATCTGGTGGCGGTCCACGTCGAGGCCTCCGGCTCGCAGATCCGCCTGCACCTGCCCGGCGAGCCGGTAGTTGCCGAGGTGGATGTGGCCCGGGTGGAGCGCATTCTGCGCAACCTCATCGTCAACGCCCTCGAGCATGCCGAGGGCTCACCGATCGACATCACCGTCGCCGCCAGCGACGACGCCGTCGCCGTGCGCGTGCGCGACCACGGAGTGGGTATGAGCCCGGACGTGGTCAAGAAGGTATTCGACCGCTTCTACCGCGCCGACCCCTCCCGCAAACGCACCCTGGGCGGCACCGGACTGGGCCTGTCCATCTCCCTTGAGGACGCCGTCCTCCACGGCGGCACCCTCACCGCCTGGGGCTGGCCCGCCGACGGCGCCTCCTTTCTGCTGACCCTGCCGCGTCGCCTCGGCCCGGACGCGACCCCCGGCACGTTCACCAAGCCCGGCCCCCTGGGCGTGGTCCCCGACGACGCCCCGCCCGTCTCCCGCGCCGGCACCCACGACATCGAACCGGATGAGGCCTCGCCGGTCTCCTCGGCGCTGACCCCGTCCCCGGCCTCCCGCCGCTCCGACGTCGACCGCGACGACGACGCGGAGATCGCCGGCCCCACCGCCAGCGAGCCCGGGGCTCCCGGCCCGGGCGGAGCCGACGGTCGGAACGAGTCCCCCACCGCGAAAACTCCTGAAGACGCACGGTTGCACGGGCTGCGCGAGGACGAACGCCCATGAGCACACCCGCCCCCGGTCGGAGTTCTGGCGCGCCGGGACTGCCGCGCCGACGCGCGCTCACGGCCCTGCTGCTGGGTGGCGCGGGCACGCTCGCCGCCTGCACCGGTCTGCCCACGTCCGGGGAGGTTTCCGGCTCCGACGTCGCCCACGGCGCAGACGAGCAGTTCATCCAGAGCGCGGCCGGGCCGGCCGATGGCGCCGCCCCCGAGGAGATCGTCACCGGCTTCCTGCGTGCCTGTGCGGCCGGCTTCTTCGACGACTTCGCC
Source organism: Actinomyces ruminis (assembly GCF_002154335.2). Lineage (GTDB taxonomy): Bacteria > Actinomycetota > Actinomycetes > Actinomycetales > Actinomycetaceae > Actinomyces > Actinomyces ruminis. Next base: position 56,485 of record NZ_MTPX02000046.1, on the reverse strand, counting down.
ACCGCCCGCACCTTCTTGACGCAGGACGCCGCCGACTCCTGGCAGCCCACCGCGATGGTTAGTGTCTACGACGGTTCGACCGCTCCGGTCGTCACCCTCGTCGGCGACGCGGTGAGCGTGACGGTGGATCTGATCGGCGACGTCGACCCTGCCGGCGTATTCACCGATGCCGCCGAGTCCGACCACAACTGCCGCTACGCGTTGGCGGCAGACGACGCCGGCCAGTGGCGCATAGCGGAGCTGCCGGCCGGCATGCTCCTGTCCGATGGCGACCTGAGCACCGAGTTCGCCGACGCGCCCCTGTATTTTCTCACCCCCGACCGCGAGCGTCTGATCCCGGAGCTGCGATGGCTGCCGCGACACGAACTGCCCCGGCGCCTGGTCGAAGCGCTGTTGGGCGGGCCCTCCGCCTGGCTCGCCGCGGGGGTGGTCACGGCCGTCCCCGACACCGCCGCAGTGGGTGATGACGGCGTCGTCGTGGAGACCGGCACCGCCAAAGTGAATCTGACCGGCCTGGGCGCATTGGACCGGGCACAGTCCGAGCTGCTGGTCGCCCAAATCCGGGCCACCCTGGCCGGTGCGACATCCGACGGCGGCTTCCAGGTGCAGGAGGTGGCCGTACGAGCCGACGGTCAGGAACTCGGGACGGCGGCGGCCCTCCCCGCCGTAGACGCCGACCCCGGGGCGGTGGTCGGCATGTGTGCGGGCGCGGTCGTGCAGGGCACTGCCTCCACCCGCACCACCCTGGTGGCGGCTCAGACCCTGGGAGCCGGCCCCGCTTCCCACCCCACGCTCGGGGCCGACGGGACCGTCTACGTTTTGAGCCGCTCCAGTCTGCTGCGCGTGCCGGCCGGTGCGGACGCGGCCGACGTGATCCTGTCGGTGGGGGACGCCGACGCCGAGGCCGACTCCCCTGAACTACTCGCCCCCGTCGCCGACCGCCACGGCTGGGTGTGGACTGCCGCCGCCGGCACTCTGCTGGCGGTGGACGGCCGCGGCCGGCGCGCCGCACTCGCGGCCCCCTGGCTGGAGGGCCGGGAGGTTTTGGCCTTCGACCTCGCCGCCGAGTCCGCCCGCATCGTGGTGCGCCACCGCACCGACGGTTCGGCACAGCGGGTGAGCGTGGCCGCCATCGTCCGCGATGGGGGCACCCCCACCGGGCTGGGCGAGCCGCTGGAGCTGCCGGCCGCCGTCGCTGCCCGCACCGACGCCGTCGTCTGGTACGACCCGGTGAGCGTCGCCGTCCTGGCGGCGGCCGCGGACGGGCAGGCCGCGACGGCGGCAACGGGCGTGACCCGCGTCCCGGTGGGCGGGCCGCTGAGCACCCCGATTACCTCTCCGGCGGCGGTCCTCTTGGCCGCCGACCGCGTTACCGGAACCTTGCAACTGACCGACGCGGACGGCCAGGTCTGGCAGCGCAGCGGGGCCGCCTGGCGGGTGGGTGCCACCGACGTCACCGACCTCGCCTTTCCACTGGCCTGAGTCAGAATGCCGGGCCTTCACCCCGGCGAGTCAGTACAGCAGGAGGTTGCGGGAGGACTGGGCGGCGGCGTCGGGCACGGTCGGCAGCACGGAGATGAACGTGCCCGGTGCGTCCCCGGACACCTCGGCGGTGACCACGGCTGCGGCGGAGACCTGCTGCCCGCTCGCGCCGGTGAGCACCAGTGCGGACACGTCGTCGGGTACCTTCGGCGTGAGCGTTTTGGTAGCGGGGACGGTGACGTCATCGGTCCATTCCCCGTCCGCGGAGGCCAGGGTGACGGTGGCGTCCGCCTGGCCGGTGTTGGTCAGCACGACGGTGGTTTCCAGGCCGTCGTCGCGGGGCAGGGCAAGAGTGGAGCCCGCGGCGTCGACGGCGGCCTGCACCCAAGCGGTGTCGTGGGCGAGGGCGCCGGAGCGGTCGGGGTACTCCCCCGCGCTGCGGACGAGCTTGACGGCAGCGGCAACCGCGGTGTCCGAGGTGACGTGCACGGCGTAGGCGCCGGGGTCCACGCCCGCCAGGGAAACATCGAAGACGGCGCCGGGGTCCACGGTCATGGCGGTGGCGCCCGGCAGCTCCTCCTCGCCGTCGGCGCCGATCAGGGAGATCGACACGGTGGCCGGGGTGCCGGCGGGGTTGACCACGCGCACCACCGGAGAGTCGGAGGAGGCGGCACCGTCGACCTCCGTCTCCCCCTGCGCGGCGGGCTCCACAAGCACGACGCCGGGGACGGTCAGGTCGGTGTCGGGGGCGGCCCCGGCCGTGAGCGTGTCGACGCCGGCGGGGGTCTCGCCGTCGAGCGATTCGGTGACCAGGGCGGGAATGAGCGAGCCGCCGTCCGCCTCCACGCTCAGCGCCAGGCGGTCGTCCTGAGCTCCGGCGCTCTCGAGCAGCACGCCGACGGTCTCGCCAGCGCTCACGGCCACCTGCCCTGAGGAGGGCAGGGTGAGTTCACCGGTGGAGCCGTACAGGTGGATGGTGGCGGTCACCGTAGTGACACCGGGGTTGGTCAGCCGCAGTTCGGAGGAGGAGCCCACGGCCCCCGAGCCGCCGACGATCCAGGCGACCGAGGCGGGGGTGGCGCAGGGGGCGGCGCTCAGGCCGCGCAGGTCGCCGCCTGCCGTCACGGTGGTGACCACGCCAATAGCGCCGGCGGCCTGACCGCCGGAGGACCGCACCGTCAAGATACCGCCCTGCGCCGTATCCGATGTGGTGGTGGCATCCGCGAGTGGCTGGGAGCCATAGGTGAGGGCGGAGTCGGCGTCGAGAGCGGTGATGGTGGTGGACGCCTCGGGCTCGTCGATGTCGATGCCGCCGATGGTGTTGCTGGGGGCGGCGGGGCAGGCGTAGACGACGTCGGAGGCGGGCGCGGGCACGGCGGTGGCGGTCACGTTCTGGCTGGTGGCGCGGGGGCTGCCGGTCCCCCACCAGGTCAGGGCGAGGACCGCGGCCAATACCAGGAGCGCCGAGGCGACGCGCCCGGTGATGGCGAAGAGTCTGCGGCGGGAGGGGGTCATACGGTGCTCCTCCGGCGGCGCAGGGGCAGGGCGAACAAGGCGGTAATGGCCCAGATGACGGGGATTCCGCGGGAGGCGATGGTGCCGAGGGTGGTGCCGTGGGTGACCACGAGTTCGCCGCCGCCGGCGGGGACGATGAAGGCGGTGCGCCAGCGGCCGGCCGCGTCGGGCACGGTGGTGGTCTGGAGGGCCTGGCCGTCCAGCGTGGCCCGCCAGGCGCCGTCGTTGCGTTCAGCAAGCATGAGCACACGCCGACCGGTGTCCGCCTGCAGGGTGGTGCGCACAACCGTGGCTCCGGCGGCGGTGGCGGGGACGGCGGTGGCGGTGCCGTCGGCGGCCCGCAGCGTGACCCGGGCGGATACGGCGGTGGCGGGGGCGACCCGCCAGGAGGTGCCGGAGTCGGTGCGGGCGAGCTGTTCCAGGCCGGGGGTGGCCTCCAAGCCGGCGCGAGTGGAGGCGGTCAGTTCATCACCGGCGGCGTCGGTTAGCAACACGACGGCGATGCCGTGGGCGGCCAGCGCATCGGCCACGTCCTCGTCCTGGCCGGCGGCGGCGCGCGCCACCAGGTCGGCGAGTTCGGCGTCGGCCGGGTCGGTCAGGGTGGTGGCGAGCCGGGCGTCTGCCTGGGTAGACGCGGGACCTGCGGCGACGGTGGTTTCGGCGGCTGTGCGCGCGGCAAGTTGGGCGGCGAGGACGTCGGGGGTCACGTCCGTCAGCTGGGTGCCGTCCCCGCGCCAGAGGCGCACGCGCAGTCCGGAGTCGCTTCCCGACAGGATCAGCACGCGTCCGGCGGTGTCGGAGGCCTGAATCTCGGCGGCGATCAGGGGGACGCTGCTGCCGGCGGGTCGCAGGGCCAGCAGGTCGGCGTCGGTGCCGGTCGCGGTTGAGGCGTGGGCCGCCAACGCCCAGGCACCGCCCGTGCTCAGTGGAGCGGCGACGGCGATGACGCTGACACCCACCAGTCCGATGCGCGCCCAGCGCCTCCAGCCGGGAGCGTGGGCGGGCAGGGCCGCATACGCGGCGTCGCCGGCGGCCAGGGCGGCGGTGAGCAGACCGGCCAGGGCGAAGGAGATGCCGGTACCGGCCCAGGCGGTGACGGTGAGCGAACCGGTACCGTCGGTATGGGTACCGACTCCGGTGATGACCCGCGTCCCGGCGGCGGCCAGGGCCGTCCCGCCCAGCACCAGGAGGAAGCCGGCGCGGGCACGGTTGCCGCGCCGCCCGCCGGTCAGCAGTCCGCAAACGGCGGCGGCGGGGACGACGGCGAGCAGGGCCTTGACGGCCAGCGCGAGGGCCGGGTCGGTGATCAGGGACTCGACGTCTTGAGGCATGCCCAGGAGGGTTTCGATGGTGCTGGGCGGCGCAACGGCGATGGGCAGGCCGGTGTCGGTGAGCAGGTAGCGCACGGCGTCGCCCGCGTCACGGCCCGGGCCAGGCGTGCGGCGCGCCACCAGGCGGGGGCGGCGGTGGCCGCCACGGGCGCAAGCGCCAGCAGCAGGCGCAGGGCGCTACGGCGCACGCATACCGCCAGCGCAATCAGGCCGAGAACGATGAGCGCGGCGGTGGCGGGGGCGGCGGCCACGATCAGGCTGAGCAGCAGTCCCGCTGCGGCGGCGGCCGTGGGCGAGCCGGGGCCGTACCGCTCGGGCAGGGGCAGAGGCGGGCCAGCGCTTTCGGTCGCGTCGACGGGCTCCGCCGCGGCGGCGTCATCGGTCGTCGTCGAGGGTTCCGCGTCCGCGGTCGCGTCGGCGGTCGGGGAGGCGTCGGCCGGGGCGGCGGATGCATTGACCTCAGAGGCGTCGGCGGTCTGTGCCGGCTGGGGGGCCTCGGAGCATCGTCGGCGAGCTCGGCCAAGTCCTCCAGGCGCTCGGCGGCGAAACGGTCGAGTTCGGCCTTCTCCGCCTGGGTGGCGTGGTGCGCGCCCACCATTCCCGACAGGACCACGTCGCGCCGGTCCGCCCCCACGGCGCGCGCGAGCGCCATCAGGCCCACGGCAGTGTCAGGTGCACGATGACGGAGGTCAGGCGGCCCTGCCCGATGGCCAGCAGCAGCGCCGGTGCCAGCGCCCACACGAGCGCCGCCCAGGCGCGCAACGGGTTGCGGCGAGTCACGGCGCCGGCGGCGTACCAGGCGCCGAGCGCCGCCAGGGGGATGGCCAGCACCAGCAGGATGTGCACCAGGCGTCACCGTCGAGGCCACCCCAGGAGCCGATCGCCACCGGCAGGGCCAGGGCGGCCAGCAGCGGGTTCAAGACGGCGGGGTAGCCGTCTGCGGAGGTGGCCCAGGTGGACCAGGCGGCGTCCCACAGGTCGCGTCCGTTCGCCCCCAGGCCGGGCAGCGCGGCGCCGGTCACCGTGCGGGTGACCAGGACCTGCGACAGCCCGACGGCGGCGAAGGCTCCCGCCACGATCAGCGTGCCCACCAGGGTGAGGCGGCGACGCCGGGTCAGGGCCGCCAACTCGCGCAGCTCCAGCTCACTGCGGGCAGCCTCGCGGGCGGCGCGCTCGCGCTCCTGGCGCCGCTGGTCGCGGCGGGCGGCGCGGATGTCGGCAGCGCTGACGTACAGCTCGGACAGTACGGAGCGGCGCACGCTCTGGTGTGCGGCGAGCCGCCTGCGGCCGCGCCGGATCGTTGCGCCGCTGCGGGCGACGGCGAGGGCGGCGGCCAACTCGTCGCGGGCCAACGTGGGCGCTTGGTCAGCAGCCGCCAAGCGGCACGGGCCAGCCCGAGCAGGACGATCCAGGTCAGCAGCGCCGGCACGGGGCGAGCCGAGAAGGTCGCCCACGCGGTCAGTTGCGCAATGCGCCGGGCGCGGAAGGAGCGGTCCGGGTCGGGTTCGGGGACGGTGGTGGCCGGAGGCGTGTCGGTCGACTGATCGTCGTGCGACCCGACCCGGTGTGGACCATGGGGCTGCTGGGCGGGGCGCAGGCCGAGATAGCTGGCGCGGCGGTGACGCAGGAAGGCGTCGGGGACCACGACCACGCGGTGGCCGGCCAGGCGTACGGCGCGGGACAGCTCCAGGCCATCGTCGAAGATCGGGAACGCCGGCGAGGCGCCGTCGAGCTGGTCCCATACGGCGCGGTCGATCAGGGCCCCGGCGGTGCCGACGGCAAGCATGTCGGTACGGTCGTCGTGCTGTCCCTGGTCAACCTCTCCCTCCACGACGTCGTTGGCGCGGCGGGCGGAGGCGGTGGTGCGCAGGCCCACCTCAAGCAGTTCGTGGGGCCGCTCCCAGTCGACCTGCTTGGGCCCCGCCAGGGCGATCGAGCGGGCGGTATGCACGACCGCTAGCAGTGCCGCCAGGCAGTCGGGATCGGGGGCGGAGTCGTCGTGCAGCAGCCACAGCCAGGAGCCTTCGTCGGGCTCGACGGTGGGGGCGTCTGCCCCGGCGACTCGGTAGACCTCGGCCTCGGAGATCGGCGACATGGCACCGGTGGGGCCGGTCAGCTGCCCGGAGGAGGTGGTCACTGCGCCGGTGGCCGCAGCCGGCCGACCCGTCTGGTGCGTCCCGGTGAAGTGGTCGCGGTGACGGCGGCGCTTGCGGTTGCCCTTGGCGATCAGCTCCGCGTACTTGGTCAGGCCACGCCCAACGGCATCACCGAAACCGGCAGCCTCGGGGACGTGCACTACGCGCACGGCGGTCGCTGCGTCGGCGCCGGATTCGACCACGGCCTCCTCGATGGGGGTGCCGTCACCGAGTCCGTTGGCACGGGAGGCGACGTCGACGATCAGCAACACGTCGGGAGCGACGGTCTGGCCGGCCAGGGCCCGCAGGGTTTCAGGCAGGTAGGTAGTGACCCCGGCTGAGACGAGGACTGCAAGGACCCCGCCGGGTGCAGGTTGCTGGGCGGCGCTTCCCGCCTGGCTCATACCGCGCGCCGTTTGAGCTTGCGGCGCTCGCGCTCGGACAGCCCTCCCCAAATCCCGAAGCGCTCATCGTTGGCCAGGGCGTACTCCAAGCATTCCTCGCGGACTTCACAGGAGGCGCATACGCGCTTGGCTTCGCGAGTGGAGCCGCCCTTCTCAGGGAAGAAGGCCTCGGGGTCGGTCTGAGCGCACAGCGCGCGCTCCTGCCAGGCCAGGGGGCCTTCGTCGGGGTCGTCGTCGCCGAGCAGAAGGAGGAGCGCCTCGTCGTCGGCGTCGTCGGACCGCTCAAGCGGCCCGTCGCCGAGGATGTTCCACACGATGGCTTCCCTTCAGGATGCAGACGATGTTTACGTAGAATTACACGGGTGTGAGCCGCTGCGAGTCAAGCCGTGGCCAAGAACTTCACTTAATTGCGACGACGCGCAGATCGGCGCAGACACGCCGTTACACTATCTAATTCTTCATCTATTGTGACGTGGCCCACAGCTGGTATCCGGTTGCGGCGCACCGCCACGCACCGGCGTTGTTACGGCCATCTTCATGACCTGGAACATGAAGGCGCCACGGCAGCGGCGAGCGGCCTCTGCTTAGATCTGTGCTGTGACCCGCACCGCCGACCGCATCCACGACCCTCTCACCGCACTGCTCCCCACGGCCACGGACGCCGATCGCGCCTGGCTCGTGTGGTACGCGCCGGGCGAGCGGGTGGAACTGACCGGACGTGTGCTGGACATGTGGCAGTGCAAGATCGCCAATCTGCTCACCGAGGAAGCCCCGGTCGCAGGCACCGAGCCGGGCCTGCTCGTACATCTGGGCATGGGAGTGCACTGGCGCACGGTGACCTGGTGCTGCGGCGCCTGGCTCGCCGGCGGGACGGTTACCTTCACCTCCCCCGCCGACGTGTCGGTGGCCTTTGCGCCGAACGAGTTGGACGCACATGCGCAGCTGCAGGTGTTGGTGCCGCGCGCCGCCCTGGCCATGCACTGGCCCGGGTCGCTGCCGCCGCTGGTGCTCGATGGCGTAGCCGACGTCATGTCGCAACCGGACGCCTTTACCGCGCCGGTAGTCGATGGCGCCCGCGCCGCGGTCCGGCAGGACGCGACGCAGGCTCCAGGCGCACCCGCGCAGGCGTCGCGCACCGCCCTGGTCGCGGGACTGGCCGAGTCGTCAAACCCGACCGACGCGCCCGACGGATCCGACAGCACCGAACGCGCGCCTGGAACTGGGGCGCGGCCGCGAGCCGCGCTCGTGTGCTCCAACACCGCCCTGGAGGCGATGCGCGGCGTGCTCGCCGCCTGGCGCAACGGACTGACCGCGGTGCTCGTCTCCCCGGACGCTGACGCAGAGCTCATTCAGGCGGCGGCCCGCCAGGAGGGCGCCTAACCGACCGGCCGCCGATGTCGGTAGTAGTTACGTCCACCTGCGACAATCGACTCAGATCAGGCGTTAGCGAGATAAGCCTCAAGCGCCTCGCGAATAACGGCTGATGCGGTGGTGCCGTGCTTCTCAACGTATGCGTCCAAGGCGGCGTTGGTGCGCTCGGGTAGGCGCACCTGGCGGCGGGGAGAGCGCCCGCGCCCAGCTGCGCGACTACGACCGAGGGTCGGGCGACCACGGAATATGTCGTCGAGCTCGGCATCGCTGATGCGTGTGCCATCCCGGCGGGCACCATGACCGATGATGGGTACGCGACCCGCGGTCACATCCTCGTCGTACTGGTCGTAGTAGACCTCTTCAGCGTCGGTGAGGGCACGGGACTCGTTGCTCATAGTTGTCTCCTTCAGTGATCCAAACCGCTTAACGGTCGGCCGGCGGCACCAAGTGACGGTAGAGGTCAGAAACCTCCATGGCACGAAAGATGATTCGGCGACCTCTGCCGTCGACGGACACCCCGACTTCGAGATACCGAAACGCCTGAGGATGGGGCAGCCCCACAAACATGAACGACCGCACCCCCGGGCGACGAGATTCGAGGAGCTCGTAGTCGACATGATGCGTCACGGCATACTCCGCATCGGCGTGCGGCACACCGTGCTTGTCGGCCGAGGCACTGAACTCGAAGTTCACTCGTTTATGGTAGTACCGTTTTGTGGTACAGACAAGCCCAGGAAGGGAAGGACGACAAAGCTACGGTCACCCGAAACGCGGCACCCGATGCCGTCCCAACAGGTCCTACGGCACGTCGGCCTGGACCACCGTGCCCTCCCCCTCGACGGCGAGGGTGCGCTCGTCGGCGCCGACGAACAGCGCCTGTCCTCGCACCAGCGACGCCTGCCCGGCCGGAGTGGTCACCTTCGTATTCCCCTCCGTGGCCAGCACAATCCGCGGTCCGCGGCCGGGAACCTGCACACGCCCGTCGGAGGGGACGACGGTGGTCACCAGCAGCTCGAAGTCGTCCACCGGCACGTAATAGGCGCGGGTAGCCCGGGACAGGTACTCGGGTGCCGGACGCACCGGCGGCGCCGCCACGTAGTCCACGCAGGCCAGCATCTCCGGCACGTCCACGTGCTTGGTGGTCAGCCCGGCACGCAGCACATTGTCCGAAGAGGCCATCACCTCAATGCCCATGCCCGAGATATAGGCGTGGACGCTACCCGCGGGCACGAACAACGCCTCACCCGGCCGCAGGGTGACGGGGTTGAGCAGCAACGCCGCCGCTACGCCCGGATCGCCGGGGAAGGATCGCCACATGCTGATCACATTGGAGTCCACGCGCCGCGACGGCGAGTCTCCGGCGGTGAGCCGGACGTCGATCTCCTCCACCAGTTCAGCGATCTCCGCGGGCGCGGGCCGGGTAGCGGCGGAGACGAGGTCGGTGAACACCTGTCGGATCCCGAAGCGGGTCGGATTCAGCCGCAGGGTACGTCGCATGCGCCGGGCCAACGGGGACCGCAGCTCGGCCAACACCTCGGCAGCCCGCCGCGGCGCACGGAAGCCGGCAACCGCCTCGAAATGGGTCAGCGCCAGCACCATCTCCGGTTTGTGGTTGGTGTCCTTGTAGTTGCGCACCGGGCTGGTCAAGGGGACGCCGGCCTCGTTCTCCAGCTCATAGCCCTCGACCGCCTGCTCCAGCGAGGGATGCACCTGCAGGGAGAGCACACGGGCCGGGGCGATGAGCTTAAGCAGGAACGGCAGCTTGGGTCCGAAGCGCCGCACCACATCCTGGCCGAGCAGGCGCTGCGGGTCGGAGTCGATTAGCGCGGCAGGGTACGGTCACCTACACGGGTAGGACCGGCGGGGTGAGCGCCATACCACTGCTCGGCCCAGGCTCGCCGTCCTCCTGGATGCCGAGAAACTCAGGTATGGCCTCGGGCGAGCCCCAGTCGTAGCGCTGCCGCGCACCGTCAAGACGTTCCATGAGCGCCAACGGTAGCCGACGAGTCGGTTCTGAAGCGGCGCGCACAGCGGAATCACGCAAACCTGTCCTGCCTACTTGCAGCGAAAAGAACCCCGGATGGTCCAGACTGTGCCCATGCGAGGCATCATCCTGGCCGGCGGCTCCGGCACGCGTCTGAACCCCATCACTCTGGGCACCTCCAAGCAGCTGGTGCCGGTGTACGACAAGCCGATGATCTACTACCCGCTGAGCACGCTCATGCTCGCTGGCATCCAGGACGTGCTGGTCATCACCACGCCGCATGACGCGCCCAGCTTCCACCGACTGCTGGGCGACGGCTCCCAGCTGGGCGTCAACCTGTCCTACACGGTGCAGGAGGTCCCCAACGGCCTGGCGCAGGCCTTCGTACTGGGAGCGGACTTCATCGGCGACCAGCCGGCCGCCTGGTGCTGGGCGACAACATCTTCTACGGCCCCGGCATGGGCACGCGCCTGCGCCGCCACACCAACCCCGACGGCGGCGTCGTCTACGCCTACCAGGTCGCCGACCCGACCGCCTACGGCGTAGTGGAGTTCGACGCCGATTCAAGGCCGTGTCCATCGAGGAGAAGCCCGCCCACCCCAAGTCCGACTACGCCGTACCCGGCCTGTACTTCTACGACAACGACGTGGTGGAGATCGCCAAGAACCTTGAGCCTTCCGCGCGCGGCGAGTACGAGATCACCGACGTTAACCGCACCTACCTGGACGCCGGTCGACTCACCGTGGAGGTGCTGCCCCGCGGCACCGCCTGGCTGGACACCGGTACCTTCGACTCACTGGCCGACGCCACCGGCTTCGTGCGCACCGTCCAGCACCGCCAGGGCCTGAACATCGGCTGCCCGGAGGAAGTCGCCTGGCGCATGGGCTTCATCGACGACGATGGCCTGCGCGAGCGCGCCGAGCCGCTGGTCAAGTCCGGCTACGGCCAGTACCTGCTCGGCCTGCTTGAGCGCGAGCGGAGCTGATGCCGAATAGGCGGGGCGACTTCGTCGCCCCGCCTATTCATGCAGCCCTTCAGAGCCAGGAGAATACCCGAAACGGACACCCCAGCAGATCACTTCGGCCGCACAGCGTACGGCATGATTCCGGAGGTGTAGACCGTGACTTCACAAACGGTCCTTCCCGGGCTGGGGGCATGAATCATCTTGTTGTTTCCAACATAGATCGCCACGTGGTGGATTCCGGCCGCAGTTCCGTTTGATGACCAGAACAACAAATCGCCAGCCCGGGCTTGCGCCCGTGAAATACGGGTCCCCTGGTTATACTGAGCGCTCGCCTTATGAGTAAGCGAGACACCAGCGGATCTCCACGCCAGCATGGTGAGCCCCGAGCAGTCAACACCCGAGCGCGACTCGCCTCCCCATTTATAGGGGACTCCGATGTAGCTGCGCGCCGCCTCCACAGCCTTATCACCCGCCGTGCTACCGGAAGACGCAGAAGAAAGCGTATCGCTACAGATAGCCGGGCTCGTGCTATTATTCATGCCAAGCCTCATATTTCCCTGGCTGCTCCCACTCCCAGCCGTCCACAGGGATCCAGTGTTGGCCTGGAAAGCCACATGATAACCCCCCGATGCAAGCCCCGTAATCGCAGGCGATGTGCCTTGCTTCATGCCAAGCTTGTATGAGGAAAACCCTTTGGCACTATCCCAGTGCTGCAGCGAGTGGCCACTCCCCTGGAAAGCAATACGATAGGTATTATTGCCACCACCTTTCGCAATGGCAGGACTCGACTTGGAGTCGAGCTTATTCCCCAAACGAGAACTATAAACATCCCCGGTCACCCACAACTCGCCCGTGTTAGCCTGAAAGGCAGTCTGATATCCGCCACCAACCCAGGCGATACTTGGAGAGGTTCCCGGCATCATCCCAAGCTTATGGTCGTGGCCCGCGCCGGTAGCGCTACCATAGGTCCACAGGCTGGTCGTGTTAGCTTGAAATGCAATGCGGTAGGCGCCGTTCGGGCCTGGAGCAATACACGGGGAAGTTCCTTTCCTCATACCGAGCTTCAAATCACGAGCACCCGTCTTGCTACTCCACACAGACAGACTACCATTACTTGCCTGATAGGCAGCCACAATAGTTCCATTAGACAAACGACAAACCGACGGCGACGTTCCAGCCATCATCTTGAGACCAGTGTTAGCCTTGACCGCACTACCGTAGAGCACCAGCACACCCGTATTTGCTTGGAACGCCATTTGGTAGCCTTTTTCAACTTTGACTATCGACGGACTAGTGTCGGCCAACATGCCTTGACTATGGTCATCAGAAGCCGACCACCACAACTTACCCGTGTTCGCCTGAAACGCGAATACAAAACCATTCGAAGCCGCCTCCGCATTAGGGACTACCTGCGGAGCCAAAGTGGTCACAGCAAGCGTGGATGCCGCAGCCACTCCCCCCACAAGCACCTGGCGACGATTTAACTTCGTATCGGGCAGAGTATGCACAGGGCGCATATACATAACCAGACTCTCCTTGAGTCGAACGGGCAGGGACGGAGTCATCTTTGATCCGCACTAACAGGATAGCGCGTAAATCACGCGAGAGCGGCATCACAAACGGTCTCACCTTCATTGCAATAACGCACAAAAGCCTATTATGAACTACTGTTTCATAGGCCGTTCACAACCCGCCATATCAGCGACCGCCGTTGCATATTAGTTGTTAGACTAAATAATCGTGTTGTAATTCCTCACGCATCCGCACGCTGACCACTATTGTATTTGTCTCAGCGCCCCCACAGGCTTGCTAGTCGAGTCGCGGCTCCGCCGCTCCGCTCGCGGCAAGTAGTCTGTGTTAACAAGGGCAGTGTGAGCAGTTTCACATCTTCGGCTGCGCTCCGAATCGAGACGCAGGTGATCGAGGATACTGAGAGCCCGGCAATAGGTCACAGGTAAGAGTGATGCCAGGCTGTTTGGGGGCGTTCACGACTGCTAGATCGGAGTCGGCGAGTGGTGCACTCGCGGGGGGACGTCCTCACTCCGCCGTCGGCACAACGCCGGTGCGGGGCGCCAGCCGCCACTTGCATGACTGGTGCCCCGCGTCGAACCATTACAGCTCGATCGTCGGCACGTAGGCGTCCAGGCGCTCCATGGAGTTGCCCGGCGTGAAGCCTGTCGCCTTGATCTTGCTCAGGTCGAGGGCGCTGCGAAGCGGGCGCGGGGCGATGCCCTCCTGCCCGGCGTAGTACTCGGCGGTGGACACGGGCGTGACCTCGTCGGCGCTGTGCCCCACCAGTTCGAACACGCGCTTGGCGACATCGCACCAGGAGACCACAGGTCCCTCACCGGACAGGTTGTAGGTGCCGAACTCGGCGCCGGTGCGCAGCAGGTGGATGATGCCGGCCGCCAGGTCGGTGGTGAAGGTGAGTCGGCCGGTCTGGTCATCCACCACCTTCGGGGCGATGCCGCGTGCGGCCAGCGAGGCCATGGTCTTGGCGAAGTTCTTGCCGTCGCCCACCACCCAGGAGGTGCGCACCAGGTAGTGGTTGGGGGCCGCTTCGACGGCGGCGTCGCCGCCCGCCTTCGACTGGCCGTACACGCCCAGCGGGCTGGGGGGCTCGGCCTCCGTGTGCGGCTCGAGCGTGCCGTCGAAGGTGTACTCGCTGGAGATGTGCACCAGGGTCAGCCCGTGGCGGGCCGCCTCCCGGGCCAGGTTGGCCGGGCCGGTGGCGTTGGCGCGCCAGGACAGGGGCCGCCCCTCAGCGGTCTCAGCGCCGTCGACGTTCGTCCAGGCGGCGGCATTGATGATGATGTCGTAAGCGGACCAGTCCCAGGCGGCCATGGCCTCGGCGTCGGAGATATCCACCTCCGGCAGGTCCACGCCGGTGGGGGTGTATCCGGCCTCGGGCAGCTGCTTCATGAGCTCGCGGCCGAGCTGGCCCTTGCAGCCGGTCACCAGCACGCGCTTGCCGCCCGCGGCGCCATCGGTGGCGGCGAAGGGAACGACGTCGGCCAGGCGCGGGTGAGCGCGGTCCTTGTCGGACTGGATCGCTCGGTCCAGCGGGATCGGCCACGGCACAGCGACTGTCTCATCCGCCAGGTTCAGGAAGGTGTACTGGGCGTCGGGCGACCAGTGGTCGTTGACCAGGTAGGTGTAGGCGGTGTTGGGCTCCAGCGTCTGGTAGGCGTTGCCCACGCCCTTGGGCACGAACACGGCCACCGACGGGTCGATCTCGGTGGTGTACACGGTGCCGAAGGACGGCCCCTCCCGCAGATCCACCCAGGCGCCAAAGACTCGCCCGGTGGCCACCGACACGTACTTGTCCCACGGCTCGGCGTGGATGCCGCGAGTCACCCCGACCTCATCGTTGAAGGAGATGTTGTTCTGCACCGGCCCGAAGTCCGGCAGCCCCAGGGCCGTCATCTTCTCCCGCTGCCAGTTCTCCTTGAACCAGCCCCGGTTGTCGCCGTGCACGGTCAGATCGATGCGCAGGAAGCCGGGAATCGGGGTGGTCTCAACGCCGAGCGGCTTGAGCAACTCGATGCCGTCGGTGCGGTCGGGGGTGTCGGCGGTGTCAGTCATGGGGCTCCAAATATGGGTGAGAGTAGGTAGGGCCCGTAAGCGGTTACCCCACCCCGTACACGCACAGATCTTATCCGTACCGGGATGCTCACTGCGCGGTTGTCGAGTGACAGCACGGAGGTCGTTGCTGGGACACGGGCCGCGGATCACAACGTGCGGCATACATCTCAAGCATGCCTCGGCGCCTAAACAAGCTTCGTCTTCGAGTCGCCGAATCCACGACATTGCAGCCCTGTGTTCATATAGCTGTACGGCGCCGGGATACTCCTAAGCGACCAATACGGACAACAGCGAGCAACCACAGCACGCATCCTGCGCACAGCAGCACTGTCGCGGGCGTCGGCCAGGCCGGGAACCCTCCGTCCGGGTTGGCCGAGAACTGCTGCGCCTGCTGCCACCACCAACGCACAAAGAACATCGCCCATGCAACAAGCCAGACACCGGTGGCGACACCGGCCAGTCGCCGTGAACACGTCAGCCCGGCGGCCATCACGACCGCTAGCGTGAGCAGCGCTGGCAATAGATAACGCGGGTGCAGGCCACCACCGCCGGCCGAGTACTTCAGCTGCATCGCCACTATGAGGACCGCCTCGACACCAAGCAGACCAGCAACGGCAAGATCCACCCGCTGCACCCGCTTGCGCGCAATCGCCACGATGCCTGCCCCAAGCCCACACGCGGCAGGCACCAGTATCAGCAACAGACCGATCCGCCCGAGGGCGGGAACAGGGACGAATAGTGAGAGCAGCCGGTGCCATGTTTCGGCACGTGTCGCGAGCTCGCCCACCGAGACACTGACCGTGTTGAAGTGTTCGGCCGCCCAATCGGGATGCCCACCCGTGATCGTTCCGGTTAGGCGCACGTTGCGCAGGTAGAACCAGCCAGACGACAGTGCTACCAACAACCCTATGGCCACGGCGTTGACCATTGAGGTCCATCGCCCCCAGCGGTCCCGGCCAGCACCCCGTGCGAATCCCTCCGCCACGATTGCGGCCATACAGACGGCGACGACCACCATCAACGACAAGCGGGTCAGTAGTGCCGCACAGCAGACCATGGCGAGCAGGATCCAGCGACATCGTGAAGGACCCAAGCGGATGAACTGGAAGGTGAGCGCCATGCAGACGGCCATCAGCAGCGTGGCCAACGTGTCGTTGTACACGGCCCCCGAGACCCCCAACATCGAGCAGCATAGAGCTGCGATCAGCGTCGCAACCGGAGCCAGCAGCTGATTCTTGGGGAAGGCAACCCGCGCGGCATAGCCGATCGTCGCAACAGCTGTGGCCCCGAGCAACACGTTCACTGCCCTCGCGGCGAGCCCCGCGATGAGTACCCCGTAGGAGTCTGTCAGAGGTCCTGCCAAGGGCGCCATGATCAAGTAGAAGAGTGGCGGGTGCTGTGAAACCGCCTGCACCGACAAGGGTGTCTTGGGCCCCGATCCCGGAATGACCGGGCCCTCGAAGAAGTCGGGCCACTGCCCGTGCCAGAGCTGGAAGGCGTAATCGAGGTGATTTACCTCATCAACGCTGCCGAACAGCGGTATCAGCAGCGCCCGGCCCGCAGCGCACAGGACGAAGCCCACAACCACCAATCGCTGGATTCCCGCGGTTCCCGGGGATCCAGCCGCCGGGCGGGGAGCCTCGCCGGCGGCACCGGCGCCCCGCCCGCTGTTCCAAGTTCTCGCATGTTGCACCGGTTCACCATAGGGCTTACAACGCGGCTCGTTGCCACCGGCACACAACCGTGACCCGGGTCCCGCTGCTGTGGGCAAGTCGGCTGAAGGTTGGACCACGTTCGCGGCGGCACGCGCATTCAAAACCCGTGCCCGTCGGCTAACCTGCCTGCATGCGAATCTCCGTAATTGGTTGTGGATACCTGGGCGCCGTGCACGCGGCCTCAATGGCCGAGCTGGGCCATACGGTGGTGGGGGTCGACGTAGACGCCCGCAAGGTCGAGCTACTGTCCCAGGGCAAGGCCCCCTTCTTCGAGCCCGGCTTCGAGGAGATCCTGCGCCGCAACGTGGAGGCCGGTCGACTGACCTTCACCGCCGACTACGCGGCGATCGCCGGCGCGCAGGTGCACTTCATCGGCGTGGGCACGCCCCAGTCCGAGACGGGCGCCGCCAACCTCACCTACGTGAATGCAGCCATCGAGGGCATGCTGCCGCACCTGGGTCAGTGCGCCGACGGCGTAGAGGTCGTCGCCGGCAAGTCCACCGTCCCCGTGGGCACCGCCGCCCGCCTGGCCGAGCAGGTTGCCCCCACCGGCGTGATCCTGGTGTGGAACCCGGAGTTCCTGCGCGAGGGCTTCGCGGTCAAGGACACGCTGGACCCCGACCGCATGGTCTATGGGCTGCCCGACGACGAGCAGGCCGCGGCGGACGCGCAAGCGGTCCTGGACGAGCTGTACCGGCCGATTATCGATGCGGGCACGCCCCGGCTGGTGATGGACTACCAGACCGCTGAGCTGGTGAAGATCTCCGCCAACGCCTTCCTGGCCACCAAGATCTCCTTCATCAATGCCATGGCGCAGATCTGCGACGCCGTCGGCGCAGACGTGACTGCGCTGGCCGGCGCCATCGGTCTGGACGACCGTATCGGCAAGCGCTTCCTGCGTGCCGGCATCGGCTTCGGTGGCGGCTGCCTGCCCAAGGACATCCGTGCCTTCCAGCGCGCGCCAATGAGCTGGGGGTGGGGCAGGCGCTCGGCTTCCTCGCTGAGGTGGACAAGGTCAACGACGCCGTGCGCCACTCCGTGGTAGACACCGCCCGGCGACTGCTGGGCGAGGACCTGGCCGGCAAGCGGGTGGCGATCCTCGGTGCAGCCTTCAAGCCCGACAGCGATGACATGCGCAATTCCCCCGCGCTCGACCTGGCTCAGGAGCTGACCGGTCTGTCCGCCTCCGTGGTGGTCATGGACCCGGCGGCCGGCCCCATCCTGGCCGACCGCGAGGGCCTGCCTTACCAGATTGCCGGCTCTATTGAAGAGGCATTGACCGGCGCGGACCTGATCGTGCTGGGAACCGAGTGGAAGCAGTTCACCACCTTCGACCCCGCCAAGGCGGCCGAGCTGGTGGCCCGCCGCATCGTGATCGACGGCCGCAATGCGCTGCCACGTGAGGACTGGAAGGCCGCGGGCTTCACCTACGCGGGCATCGGTCGGCGCTAGCCGTACAGACAACAACAGCGGCCCGAGAACCAGTCAGCCATGCAGTTGACTGGTTCTCGGGCCGCTGGCATTGCTTCTTCACCTGGACGGTCAGATCCAAACAGCGTCGCGCAGCGCCAGCAAAAAGGTCCGGCCAAAACGCGTAGTCGGCTCCAGCACGGCGCTCTCCGCCCACTCGTTCCAGGCGTTGATGAACACCACGCGGTGCTCCGGCTCCCGAGACATCACCGAGTCGATCAGACCTGCAACCCAGCGACGGAAGGTGTACGGGTTCGAGCCGTACCAGGTGTCCGCCGTCCACTGGCGGCGCGCAGTGTTGTCAAACGCGACCATGGCCCCCGGATACTCGCTGTCATCCAGTGTGCCGGACATGGCCAGCGAAGCCTTGACAGTCTCCTGGTAGCTCATGAAGTTCCCGCGCCAACGCGAGTCGAGGCCGACCTCTGTCGCCGGACCGGCCACCCAGGGCAGGTTGTGTGGGGGGAACTGGAGCGTGCCATCTATGCCGGTTTCGCCGCCGAGAGCCTGGATACCGTCGAACTCCTCCGCAACTGCGACGGCGAGCACGTACAACTCGCCAACGCCCGCCTCACGAGCCTTCTGGCGCCAGGTCGCGACGACGTCCGGGAAGTTCGTCATCTGTGCCGGGCGATATACGGCCAGGACGGCCTTGCCGTCGATACGCATGTAGCGCGAGTCGAGGAGGAACTCCATGACGTCGTCGATGAAGGTCTCGGCCGGCACCTTCGTATAGTCCTGGCCGACGAGGATGTCCGCGGCCCTGCCGTCCCAGCGACGGGTCCAGTTCTCGTTTGCCCACATGATGCAGTAGGGCTGATCGAGATCGGATGCGTGTAACCGCTCGATCGGAACGTTCAGCAGTCTCTCGCCGGAGAACCAGTAGTAGTAGTACATGAAGCCGGCGATGCCGTGTTCGCGAGCCAGTACGGCCTGCTTGCGCCGGACCTCGTCGTTGGCGAGGTCGTAGAAACCGAGCTCGGTCGGCAGCTTCGGCTGGTAGTGCCCCCGGTATCCCGGGATCGCGGCGGTGACATTCGACCACTCGGTGAATCCCTGCCCCCACCAGCGGTTGTTCTGGGGCGAGTCGTGGAACTGCGGCAGGTAGAAGGGGATCACCTGAGCTCGCGCGTACCGGCCCGTGCCTCGTTCGAAACGCAAATACACGTCGGATGCACTCGTGTCCTGCTTGCCGAGTTCGGCCACCTCGGCCATTCGCAGGCCCGCCTCCTCGGTGAGGATACCCAGCAGACGTTCAACGGCGTGCGCGGTGGTGGCGTCTACCTGCCCGTTCTCCTCATCGAAGTCTGCGTGCTGCAGGTTCAGGGCGCGCAGGCCCTGCAGCAGAAACCCACGGATCCAGTACATGGAACCGGAGGCGAAGCGCAGGGCATCAGGATCGTCCAGCGACAATTCCAACCGGCGCAGCAGCTGCTCGACGATGTGCTGGTCCCCGCCCCAGAAGTCGGGTCCGACCACGCAATCGTCGGCTGTGACCAGGCCCAGGGAGGAGTCCGAGGCGAAGGCGTTGAGAATCTCCTTAGCCCGCTGTTCCGAGCCGAGCAGGTCACCCAGCAGCTGATCCTTCCAACCTGCGCCGTCGCCGGCGAGATCCGCGTGATCCTCACGCCAAGGGCTTCGCTTGGTGTGTACCTTCAGCACGATGTCGTATGGGTCGAGGAAGCCGGCGTTGATCAGTTGCACGGTCGGGAAGATGTCCCGCCCGTGATTGGCCACCTCAACGATGGACACGTGTCCCAGCCGCGGCAGCTGCTCCCGTGGAACAGTGAGTTCATGCTGGGAGGCATTGGTGATGAACAGATCGAAGTCGACGGGTATGACACGCAGGTGCTCGAATAGTTCCTCCATGAGCTCGGGGTAGAAGCAGTGGATCACCACTGCGACCCGTGCCGGATCCTCGTTGACGAGCGAGTCGTCCACCCGCCAGTGGTCCGGGAATCCGGAATTCTGCCGTCCTCCCAACCGTGAGACGTACTCGTTGAAGTCCGCACAGTGCTTACTCTGGTAGCCGCGGACGCTGCCGCTGGCGACCAGGTTGGCGAGCGCATTTCGGCCTCGGGCAGCGAAGTAGCTTGCTCGGCGTACGAGCCCGGTCTTGGTGACTTTGGTCATCGCAGGTCCTTACCACTCGTTGACGTCGGTTCCGAACCGCCGCCGAATGTACTGAGCCGCCTCGGCCGCTTCAGCCTCGGTAGACGGATGGGTCATGATAGTGCGCTTGAGAAAGGGCACACCGGATTCGATCAGGTTCTTCCAGCCGTCGACGGTGGGGTTTCCGTAGGGAACTCCCAACTCCGGGCCGGTCACCCACACCTCGGTCGAGTAACACTCGGCGAAGGCCAGACGGGACACGCCAATCTCATAGGAGAGGACGACGTCCTCCTTCCCGGACTCCACACGGACGGAGTTGAAGAAGTCCCTCCAGGGTTGATCGGCGAGTATCCCGCCCCTGAAGGACAGAAAGAAGCTCTGAATATGGTGGGCAAACTGGAACGATGCGGTGAGGCCACGGATGTCCGGACCAGGCGCGACGGCCCACTCCAGCAGTTCATCGATCGGAGCGAACGGGCCCAGCAGGGAGTCGTTGGTGAGCAGCACCGTTCCTGCATTGCGCAGTTCTGGGAAGCACCCCAGGGCGGTGGCCCACGACCCGAAATCGTAGCCGAGGTTCGGGCGCCGGATGATCATCGTGTCGTTCGGAATCCCCGCCGGGAACTCCAGTGGCTCGGCGGACTCGCAGGTCGAGATCACCATGGTCGCGTATCCAGCCGTATCCAACCGCTTGAGATACTCGGACAGCGACTTGGGCTGTAGCGGGCCGACGGAGAACTGTGCCACCAGGGCCACGCGGTCAGAGCCCACGACAGTGGTGGGCCTACCGCGCTCGATGTGCACGCGCCCTCGAGACACCTCCGACACCAGCGGGCCGCGTCTCTTCAGCCGCGGGCGCCTCACCTCAGGGCTCCCCGCAGGCGGGTCTTGAAGGCACGCACCGGTGCGGTGGCCCGCCACGATGAGGAATGGCGCAAGACGTCGATCTGCTCCCAGGCGCCGCTGACGACCCTGTTGGCACGCCGCAGTTCCTTCTCGAGCTCTTCGTTGCGCATGGAGAGCTCGGCCATCTCGTGCTTCATCTTGTGCAGGGTTGCGCGGAGCTGCCGGATTTCCTCCTCGCAGTCACGCGCTCTGGTGTCCGAATCCACGCCAAGCAGTTCTTCCGGTTCGTTGGCGGATGTGCTCATTGCTGTCCTTCCCCGGGGACGGGAAGCCCCGGCCGTTTACTCCAGTGTCCCGGAGCAAGTGTGACCAGTCCGGGTTCGTCCATGGTCCTGTCGGCACGGACAATGAGTTCAGTACGCCGATCGGACAGGTCGAAAATCTGTCCGTCCCTGACGAAGCAGGTAGTCAGCCACAGTCTTCCGGGCTGGAAGACCACCTGATCGATCTTATAGTCGATGAAGGAATCGCCTTCACGTAGTGAGTACAGCGTGCCCGCCGCCTTGGAGTTGGGGCCCGCGATCGTAACGCCGCCGTCGGTCGAGAACCCGAGCCCCAGCTCAACGTCGTGCAGATCCTTCTTGGCGTTCACATGCACGCGCACGATCAGGGGCTTGCCGTACGTGGCGAATGCGACATCTTCGAGGTCGCCGTCCAACAGCTCCACGCCGGTCATGCGGCAGTCGCCGTTGCCTGATTTAGCTTGTACTGATCATCCTCAGGGAACTCCTCCTCCGGCTGCTCCTGCGCCCGTTGGCGGGCCTCCTTCTCATTGACTGAGGTCAGGTAGGCGGACACGACCTCATCGGCATCGCCAACCATCTGCACCTTGCCGTGGTCTAGCCAGACGGCTTCGTCGCACATCTCGGTGGCCAGCGACAGCGAGTGCGTCACCAGCACAATGGTGGTGCCGCGGTCGCGCAGTTGCCGCATGAGGTCGAAGCACTTGCGCTGAAACTCCTCGTCTCCCACGGCGATGATCTCATCGACCACCAGGATCTCCGGCTCGATGGCCACGGCTGCAGCAAATCCGAGCCGAACCGTCATGCCGGAGGAGTAGACCTTGACAGGCTCGTCAATGAAGTCACCGATGTCCGCGAAGCTGATGATCCAATCGATGGAGTCATCGATCTGTTTCTTGGTGCGCCCGAGGATGGCCCCGTTGAGGTAGATGTTCTCTCGGCCCGTGAGCTCGCCGTGGAAGCCGGCCCCGACCTCCAGCAGCGCATCCACCTTGCTGGAGACCATGACCTCGCCCTCGTTAGGCCGGTACACGCCGGCGAGGATCTTGAGCATAGTGGATTTGCCGGACCCGTTGTGCCCGACAAGCCCGAAGGTGATGCCCTTCTTCACCGCGAAGCTGACATTGTCCAGGGCGTGGAAGACGTGGGTGTCGCGAGAGCGTCCGCGCACGAAGCGTTCCTTGAGGGAGTCACGCCGGTCGGCATGCAGCGTGAAGTGCTTGGAAACGCCACGCACCTCAATGGCGAAGTCGTCACCGGTGTGGGAACCGGTTGGAGCAGCTGCAGTGTTCATGTTCAGATCCTCTCCCCCAGGTCGGCACCCCACCTGCGGAAGACGAGCACCGCACCAATGAGGGCGAGTCCTGCCCAAGTACAGCAGGCCAGCCAGTCGCCAATGGCCCCGGTTGAAGCGAGTAGACCAGCGACCGGAACAAACTGATGAACTGGGCCATGGGCATCGCTTGAATGAGATCGTGGGCTGGCAGACCCCATACAGACTCGGGCACGATGTCAGGGTTATAGATGATGGGAGTTGCATAGAACATCAGCTGCAGAAAGACGCCCACGAGGTGCGCAAGGTCGCGAACGTAGATGTTCCAAATGGACAGGACCACACTAATGGCACCGGTGAACACAACGAGCAGCAGCAAGAATGGCACCAGCAACAGCCAGGTCCAGGACACGTTCGTCAGGCACAACAACACGACCAGCAGCAGCCCGACCTCGATACCCGACTGCACCCCGATGGCGAGGCAGGAACCGAGCACTGCGGAGTACGCCGGAAAATAGACCTTCTGCAACAGACCCCCGGAACCGAGCAGCCCATTGATTCCCGCATTAATTGAGTTCTGAAAGAACCCCCAAATAGTCAGGCCTGCGAATAGCCATACGGCAAAGATTCCGATACCCTCATGCCGTGAGGCGATAGTTGCCGGAACCATTTTGAACAGTCCGCCGAATATCAGCGTGTAAATGCCCAGGGAGGCCAGGGGAACCACGAGTGACCACAGCCAGCCCAGAGCAGTCCCCTTGAACTTCGACTTGAGGTCGCGCTGCCCGAAGGCCTGAATGAGGTCCCACTCCTGCCAGAACGACCTCCTGGACCTCACGTTCGTTTTGTTCATGCAGTCCTCACTTGCCTCGGGGTGCACGCCGGAGCGCAGACGAGTCCTCAGGGACTCGCGTATGCGCGTCCGCGCCGGACAGACCAGGCCACCATACCCGTTAGGCCACGGGCGCAGAGGGGAGCAGCAGGTGATGTCTCCCGCAACTTCTCCGGCTGCGTCGACCGCGTCGGACGGGTTACCCTGTGGGAGCCCAGTTGCGGGAGCACAGCATTGCTAGGGAGGACACGCATGCCGGTAGTGGTAGCAGTTGTCGTGACCTTCGGCCCCGATCATGACATCGCTGAGCTACTCCGGGTTCTGGACGAACAGTGCGATCACGTACTCGTCGTCGACAACGGCACCCCCGCAAACGGGTTGACCCGCATCAAAAGAGCGGCGGCTGAAACAAACGCCGAAGTGTTGGCCTTGGGACACAACCGGGGAATCGCCGCGGCTCAGAACGTCGGTATCGCGCGCGCTCGCGAACTGGGCGCCTCCCACATACTGCTGTCTGATCATGATTCACTGCCGGCTCCGAGAATGGTGGAGAAGCTGTTGTCCGGCTTCGACTCCACGGGACGGGTCGCCGCAGTAGGACCTTTACCGGAAGAAGACCGCGAGGGCGGCGATCAGCTCGTCTACGTGTGTCGCTCGTGGAAACCGGGGCGGGCAACACATGCGGAGCTGGACACCGACCGGCTCGAGGTTGCCTTCCTCATCGCCTCCGGCTGCCTGGTGAGCATCGACGCGCTGGACACGATCGGGGACATGGACGAATCCTTGTTCATCGACCACGTCGACTTGGAATGGGGATTGCGCGCTCACCAGGCCGGTTACCGGCTACTGGTTGTTCCCGACGCCAAGCTGCACCATTCGCTGGGCGACGACGTCGTCATGCTGCCGGGCAGGTCGCAACCAGTGCACGTCCACGGGCCGACTCGCAATTACTACCTCGCCCGCAACACCATAGCCCTGGTCCGCAGGCACGCGCTCATGCCCTGGCGGTGGCGGGTGCGGTACGTGTACTGGCTGGCCAAGTACGTAGCCTTCAACTCCGTGTTGCCGGACCGCGGCAAGGAGCGCAGACGCCTGCTGCGCCGAGGCATCCGGGACGGCCTGCGCGGCCGTTCAGGGCCGCTCGACGCCGGAGCTTGAGTCAGCCCCGTCCCGCGTCTGTGCCCGCATATTTCCGCGTGCTAGGAGACCCTCCCCACTCCGAGGATATCGATGACCACCAGCAGCAGCACCAGGGCACACAGGCACCAGACGACGATATGCCCGCGCTTCTTTAACGACTTTAGTAGCAGTCCTAGGACCAAGGCGGTGAGCGGGATCAGCGTGACCCCATAACGCGCCGAAACGATGGGGAAGTAGACCTCCTCGCGCACCCATGACTGGACCTGAACCAACAGGACCACCAGCACCGGCCCCGCTACCGCGATACCCGCCAGGAGTCGCTCACGCCCGCGCAGCGCAATGAGCCCGCAGAAGGGCGCCACAGTCAGCGCCAGCCCCGCCAAATTGGTGAGGAGCTGCCCGTGATAGGTCATGACCGGTGACCCCTCCCAGTATCCCGAGGTGTATCCGAACACGTGGGTGAGCGTCGGCAGCCATTCGTCGAACGGTTGACCCACATATTCAGTGTTGTTCTGGCCGAGAACCTGGTTCTCCCAGCCAGTCGGCGTGTGGGCGGTCACGTATCGCCCCCAGAGCAGGGTCACCAGACCCCCTCCGGAAACACCAGCAGCTACAGTCAGCAGCGGCTGCCACCAGCGGCCGCGCCCGCGCACCAGTCGCACCACTGCGACAATTCCCAGGACCCCAAGCACGATGACCAACGACGCCAGGGCGATCGTCTTGACCAACCCCGCACAGGCACCGGTGATCAGGCCAGCAATGCCGCCGACTTCCCAGACAGCTCACGCGTGAGCACAATCGCCGACAACACCCCGAAGATGAGGAACGGCGCGTCGGTGGAAACGGTTGTGGCCACCATCAGGGTGAAGGGGTTGGCAAGCAGCAGCAGTGTCACCGGCGCAGCGAGCCCGCGTGGCAGGGACCACATGCGCATCAGGGCGTAGACCATCATTAGGCCAACCGCGACGAGGACCGCGCAGGAGATGCGCATGAGTGTCACCGGGTCGAGGGAGGTTACGACCATGCCGATGCGGGTCATCAGTGCAACCACGGCGAAGAAGCCCGGCGGCTGCCAGGCGTTGTAGTTCTCCGTGATCACGTCGAACTGCGACGGATCGGTCACACCGCATTCGGGCAGTTTGTCGTACAAACTCGCCTGCTTCCTGCAGGACCACTCCTCGAGCGTAAAGGGGGTGTAGATATCGCCGCGGTGGGGAAGCTCACCGTGCATGATGCGCCATACGTAGTCAATATGGGTCGCCTCGTCGATGGGGCTGATCTCGGTTACACGCATGATCTGCACCACCGCGAGGGCGAGAGCGAACAGGCCTATCGCCAGGGCGACGCCGATGTCGGCCCGCCGCCGACGCCACCAGAAGCTCCACCGGAACCGTCCGTTGCTGTCACCTGTCCGACTTCGACGTATCGACGCAACGGCGTCCGTAACATCTTCCACCATGTCACTCCTCATGTATCACCGACTCCTACCCTCGCCCGGTGGCCGCCCCGGAACACCTACTCAGGCAATGTCCGCTCCCGACTATGCCCCTGCCGGGCGGCGAGAATTCCCGCCCCACCCATGGAGAGATCCGCGACGGTCAGCACCACGCGGGACAGCAGCACCACGGCGACGACGCCGCCCGTGGTAAGCGACCCCGCCAGAACGAGCCCGAGCACGCCCTCGCGCACGCCGGCACCCGCGGGGACGAAGACAATCAGGAAACCGACGGTCCAGGCCATGGCGTAACCGCCGATGCACAACGCCAGCGTGGCCGGCGAGCCGGTCATACCGATGCCGATGGCCAACAGCCACACCTGAACGCCGGCGACCGCCCAAGCGACGAGTGTCCACGCCGTGCAAGCGCCGATCCCGGACCAGCTGACCGGATGCTCCAGCGGCGGCCGTCCCGTGAGCCGGAAGACCAGCGCGAGTAGCCGGTTGAGGACCGGCGGCAGCAGCATGACGACGAAGACGGGCAGCGTCCAGCTCACCCAGCCATAGCTTTCGCGCAACCGCTCCGAGGCGAACGGCATCGTTACCACCGCCAGTGCGGCGCCGGTGACGATGGAGACGATTACCGTCACCGCCATGACCGACACCGAGCGACGGCGCGGAATGTCATGGTCCGCACCGAGCTCGGCCGCGGCGAGGATGTTCCACACGCCTCCGGGCATGTACTTGCCAAGCTGGGAGATGAAGAAGACGCGGAAGGCCGCGGCGAGCGGCAGCGTGGTGCCCATGTCTGCCAACAGCACCCTCCAGGCGAACATGGTCAGCAGTACGTAGGCGAAACCGGCAAGCAGCGAACCGAGCAGTAGCAGGGGACTCATGCCGGCCATGGCCGTGACGATGTCATTCCACTGGGAGACCACGGCGTAGATAGCCAGGACCACCACGAGCATCAGGAAACCGACGCGTACCGGTGTGGAGCGCAGTGCTCCCATGGTCTTCTTGATGACCGCGTTCACCGACTCGTCTCCCGGACTTCCACGCGGTCAAGGACGGCGGCCAAAGTGGCAACCGCCTGCTCGGGTACGAAGGCCTCCGCGGCGGTCGCGGCGCGTTCACGTGCCTCGCGCAGCGCCGCCGGATCGGTTGCCAGATGCTCCAACGCGTCTGCCAGGGCCTGGGGATCACCCGGCGGCACCAACAGGGCGCCGTCACCGAGCAGTCTCCGCTGTGGGGCGGTGTCGGAAGTGATGACGGCGCATCCGGCCGCCAGCCCCTGGTAGACCTTGTTCGGGACGACGTCGAGCGCTTTGTCGGTGGTGCCGACGATGCCGAGGCAGACATCGTGCTCGGCCACTACGCGGGGCAATTCAGCGGAGTCCACCCAGTCGCGCCACTGAACCATCTGCTCGGCTGGGGAGTCGGCCAGGATCTGCTCGCATTCGGCGCGATCCTGCCCCGCTCCGATCAGTAGTGCCCGCACCGGAGTGCCGTGCTCGGCGAGCAGGCGCAGAGCAGCAGCGATATATGGCGCGCCCTGGAGCGGGGTGAACAGCCCGAAGAACACCACGGTAAGGGGACGATCCGCATCTCGCACACCGTCGTCGTCAACGCGCGCCGCCGCCGCGGCCCTTCCGGCCTCGTACCAGGAGGCGGGGGCACCGACCGGGACGATCACCCCGCGGTCGGCGATGGAATCGTCCAGCTTGGCGGCGTGCTCGACGGTGTCCAAGACGACGATATCCGCGGAGTGCGTGGCCATGCGGTCGAGGACTGACAGGAGCCTCGCCTTCACCCCGTCCTCACCGCGGTCGCGCGCAGTGCCGGAGGCGAAGATCAAGTGGTCCAGAACGATCGTCGTGCGAGGGTACAGCAGGCGGGCAAGCAGTACGTCGAAATGACCCATGTAGCCCACGAGCAGGGCGTCGGGCCGGTGGGAGCCGCGGTAGCGGCGACTACCTGCGGCCAGCCGGGACCAGCGTGAGACCAGTCGCCCGGCGAGAACCGGTAGCCGCCAGGGCTGTTTGAGGATCGCGACCCGGTCGGCGGTGCTCAGACCCAGGGGCTCATCAAGCTCAAGCACCTCGTTGCCGGGGGTGCGTCGTAGCCCCTCCAGAAGCACCTCGACGCGCGGGTGTGAGGCGACGTCGTAGGTGCCGAAGCCCAGAACCCTGCGCATGTCTCAGTTCCCCTGGCCGTAGCCGTCGTCCCCGCCCGGCCGCAGACCGGGGATGAGGGCGGCTCGGATACCGGGAATCTGCGTGTCATCCACACGTCCGTACTCGATGTTCTTCACCCGTTCCAGGGTCTCCTCGATCAGCACTCGGTTGGTGCGCTGCAGGTCGGCGATCACCAGCAGGGCCACGCACAGCAGGGCCGCCACCAGCATGGTGGTGCCGAAGACCAGAGACTGGATGTGACCGCCGGCGGTGCCCATGCACCACAGGATGAAGAAGCGGATGAACGGGATGGCCCCGACGATGGCGAAGAACGTCGCCAGCCAACCGAGCACCACGTGCGGCTTGAACATCAGGTAGGAGCGGGTGATCGCCCCACCGGACTTGGCCATGTGCTGGAAGATGTTGTTGAACAGGCGGGATTCGCGGGTCTTGGGGTTGGTGGTGATCGGCACCGAGGCGATGCGCAGCCGCTTGTTGCCCGCCTGGATGATCGTCTCCATGCAGTAGGAGAACTGGGTGATCACGTTGAGCTTGAGCAGGGCGTTCTTGGAGTAGGCGCGGAAGCCGGAGGCAGCGTCGGGCAGGCGCGTGCCGGCCGCGTAGTTGACCACCTGGGAGCCGAAGTGCTGCATGCGCTTCTTGAACCAGGAGAAGTGGGCGATCTTGGCGGTCTGCCGGTCGGCGATGGCAATATCGGCCTCGCCGCGCACCACCGGTGCCACCAGGTCGCCGATGTACTCCTGCTTGTACTGGTTGTCGCCGTCGGTGTTGACCACGATGTCGGCGCCGTGCGCCAGGGCGTAGTCCACGCCGTCGCGGAAGGAGCGGGCCAGGCCCATGTTGCGTGCGTGACGCACAAAGTGCTTGACCCCGTGTTCCCGAGCCACCTCCACGGTGCGGTCCTTGGAGCCGTCGTCGATGACGAGGATCTCGATCTCGTCGATGCCCTCGATCTGGCGGGGGATCGTGTCCAGGACCATGCCTAGCGTCCCCTCCTCATTGAGACAGGGGATCTGCACAAACAGCTTCATGTACTTCCTTCTCGGATGGGCACGGGACGTGTGCACGCCTGACATCGTGGCCGAGCGAGCAGCACAAGCCTACAAGCTGCCATATGCGCTACGTATCTGCGCGAACGACATCGCGCTGTTCAGCGCACCACGCCGAGAGTGTCCTTCTTGTCTCCATTCCAGTCACCCACGATCGTCTGGTCGCCGGCCCGGCCGTAGATCTGGACGATGTCAGCAACACCGCTGGACAGAGAGTTTCGGACGTAGTACGTGGCGTTGCGGCGCACGGCGAGGGTGTCCTTGCCGTTCCCGTTCCAGTCGCCCACCAGAACGGTGTCGGTGGGTTTGCCGTAGGTGATGACCTGATCCGCCTTCCCACCGGTCAGCGAGTTCTTGATGTGGTACTGCCGGCCGCGTCGCACCGCGAGGGTGTCCTTGCCATCCCCGTTCCAGTCTCCGACAATCACCTCATCGGAGGCGGCGCCGTAGGTGACCACTTTGTCCGCGGTCCCGCCATACATAGAGTTCTTGAAGTAGTAGGTGTTGCCGCGCCGCACCGCCAGGGTGTCGGTGCCGTTGCCGTCCCAGTCCCCTACGAGCACCTGATCGGTGTTCTTGCCATAGGCGAAGGTGCGCAGGCTGGCGCCGGAGGTGTTGGTGTTGCGGAAGCCGTAGGCGGCGCCGTTACGCACGCCGGTGGTGTCCTTGCCGTCGCCGTTCCAGTCTCCCGCCAGAACGGTGGTGGCCGGAGTGGTGTAGGTAAAGACCGTGTTGGCGGTCGCCGACCAGGAATCGTTGAGGTAGATCTGGTGACTGCGCGCACCATTGGTACTCGTCGTGGTCGACGCCGATCCGCTGCTGCTTGCACTGTTGATCTGGCTCTGCGCGGTCGAGCGGATCTGTCCCAGCTTGGAGTAGCCGACGTCGCCCGGGCAGGTGGTGTAGCCGACGTCGCGGTGGCCGGAGATGGCGGGCAGGGAGATGGTTTGGCCGGCGGCGTACTTCTCCGTGGACTTGAAGGTGAAGGAGGCGGAGCCCGTAGCGCTGGTGACCCCGGCCCGCTTCAGGAACCAGCCGGCCATCTTGCCGACGTTGGTCAGCTGAGTGCTGGAAGGGGAGACGGACGTGTAGGTGCCCATCATGGAGATGCCCATGGTGCCGGTGTTGGCGCCGTAGGCGTGACCGCCCACCACCATCTTGCCGGCCGCGGCACTGGTGGAACCGTAACGGCCCTCGAAGACCTGCCCGTACTTATCTACCAGGAAGTTGTAGCCGATGTCGCCCCAGCCGAGCGTGACCGCGTGGTAGTAGTAAATGCCGTTCACAATGGAGGCGGACTGGCTGGAGGTGTAGTTGTTCGTCCCGGCGGTGTGGTGGACGATCACGTGTTTGGCCGCCACGTATGACGGCGTCCAGGTCATGTAGGAGGAGTTGGCGCCCCACTCCGCGCGGTGATCACGGGTACCGGCAGGCCGCCCGCGGTGGTAGCGGCAGACAGCGCGGCGGGCAGGTTCGGGCTGACGGAGGTGCCGCCGCTCGCGCCGGTCGAGGCCGCGGCGGGCTCGGTGGTTGCAGAGGTGGTCTCGATGGGCCCCGGCTC
This sequence comes from Actinomyces ruminis, assembly GCF_002154335.2. Taxonomy (GTDB): domain Bacteria; phylum Actinomycetota; class Actinomycetes; order Actinomycetales; family Actinomycetaceae; genus Actinomyces; species Actinomyces ruminis. Next base: position 25,784 of record NZ_MTPX02000046.1, on the reverse strand, counting down.
TCCCTCCTGCGCGTCGTCCTCAGCGGTCTCCGGCGAGACGGGGGTGGGGGTCGCCAACCCACCGGTCAGGTCTTGAGGTGCTTCTTCAGGTGTGGCCACCCCGGTGGGCTCGGCATCCACGGAGTCGAGGCTCTCGGGTTCAAGCACCTCCTCGCCGACAGGCTGACCGGGGATGAGCGCAAGCTGAAGGTCGGCGGGCAGGTCGGCCGCATCGCCGACGACGCTGGCCTGCACGGCGTCGGCGCCGCCGGTGATGAATTCCTCGGTTCCGGCCACCCCGGTGGTGTCATCCCGGCCGGCTCCGCTGGCCTCGTTCAGGTACCAGTCGGACCAAACGCCGTTCTCCCGCACGCGCAGGTAGACGTCCAGCCCGTCGGGCAGCTCATCGGCGCCGCTCCAGGTGAAGCCGGCCACCAGAAAGTCATCCACCTCCAACGGCTCAGTCAGCAGGAGCGCGTCCGCCTCCGGATCCACGTCGCCGGCGGCCGCCCGGGCCGCAGTTGCCAGACGCGCATTAAGCGCGGGGGCGACGCCGGTGCCGCCGCTCGTACCCGCTGGGGTCGTCTCCTCCGCCAGCCCGGCCTCGGCGACTTCGGTGGCCTCGCCGGTGGAGGTGGTCAGTTCGAGCAGTTGCACGGGTGCGGCCGCCGGATCGGCCGTCGCCGTCGTAGCAGGCATGAGTCCGGCCGCGAGCAGCGGAACCACCGCCGTCAGCCCGAGAAGTCGTGGGAGGCGCATAAGGTCCTTTCAGCACCGCGAACAAAACCTGTGAGTCACATGTGCACGTTGAGACACATGTGACTGATGTGACCTGAAAGGCAGGTTACCGCCGATACCCGAGACATGGCGAGCGAATTGATCCATGTCACTTAACTACAGATGCGTAATTATCTCGACGTAATTCGAATGCGTTGAGCGATCAGAGATAAGTGGGCGGTCATTGCCACATCGCGTGGATACTTGGACCCCCGCCCAGCAGGAAGGTCCTGTGGCATGATTGCGATCGTTCGAACGCCTTCTAGCAGCGCAGTGGGAGCACTCCATGCATGTCCTCATCACCGGCGGCGCCGGCTTCATCGGTGCCAACTTCGTCCACCAGACCCTGGTGCGTCATCCCGACGCGAAGGTGACGGTGCTCGACAAGCTCACCTACGCCGGCAACCGGGGCTCCCTGGCGGACCTGGGCGACCGCATCGACCTGGTCGTCGGGGACATCGCCGATATGGACACGGTGGACCCGCTGGTGGCCGACGCCGACGTCGTGGTCCACTTCGCCGCCGAGTCCCACAACGACAACTCGCTGCGCGACCCCTCCCCCTTCATCCGCACCAACCTGGTGGGCACCTTCACGCTGCTGGAGGCCGTGCGCCGTCACGGGGTGCGCTTCCACCACGTGTCCACCGACGAGGTCTACGGCGACCTCGAGCTGGATGACCCGGCCAAGTTCACCCCCGACACGCCCTACAACCCCTCCTCCCCCTACTCCTCCTCCAAGGCCGGGTCCGACCTGCTGGTGCGCGCCTGGGTGCGTTCCTTCGGGGTGGAGGCCACCATCTCCAACTGCTCCAACAACTACGGCCCCTACCAGCACATCGAGAAGTTCATCCCCCGCCAGATCACCAACCTGATCGACGGCGTGCGCCCCAAGCTGTACGGCGCGGGTGAGAACGTGCGCGACTGGATCCACGTGCTGGACCACAACGACGCCGTGTGGGACATCATCGAGAAGGGCCGCATCGGCGAGACCTACCTGATCGGTGCGAACGGGGAGAAGAACAACAAGGAGGTCGTGGAGCTCATCCTGGAGCTGATGGGTCACGACCCCAGCGACTACGAGCACGTGGCCGACCGCCCCGGCCACGACATGCGCTACGCGATCGACAACTCCAAGCTGGTGCAGGAGCTCGGCTGGACCCCGCGGTACACGGACTTCCGCTCCGGCCTGCAGGCCACCATCGACTGGTACCGGGACAACGAGGCCTGGTGGCGGCCGCTCAAGGCAGAGGTCGAGGCCAAGTACGCCTCGCAGGGGCAGTAACCCCGCCCCGCGGCGCCCACTGATCCTAAACTCGGGCGCCGCGGGACCTAATCGCCCTCGTCACCGCAGGCGGTGATGCGCCAAAGCGTCGCATCGCCCTGGGAGTCGACTTCCTCCAGTGCGCTGTGTGGCACCCGAGCCAGCGCCTCCCCCCATAGGGGCTCACGCACGCCCCCGGTGAGTCCATCGGGCTCGGCGTCGTCGCTGTAGTAGTAGCCGACGCCGTGCCGGTTCAGGATTTCGCATACCCGCGGATCTGTATCTATCTGGTCGGCGTTTTCACCGAGCCACGCCAGTTCTGTACTCGACGGCTTAGGACGGGACGGGTAGAGCACGTGTACACCGGCGACGCTCCACAGGTAGGCGCTGCCGTTGGACGGGTCTCCCAGGACCACGGCGTCCTCCGGGAGTTCCTCGCCTATGCGGCGAATGAAGTCAAGCTCACCGTCCGAGAGCATGGCACCGTAGGAAGCGCGCTCCGGATCGTGGATCGCTTCCAGCAGTTCGATGCGCAGCCCCCAGCGCCACCCGGGTGCGGCAATCAAGGAGACGATGAGTATCGTTGCGGGCACATGTCGCCGCAGTAGTAGCGCCCATTTACGCCGGTCGGCTGCGATCGCTGTCCCCACAGGACTCCAGCGCCGCTGTGCTTCCTGCACGCCTATGGTTGCGAGCACCAGCATCCCCAGCGTGAGTAGAGGCATGATTCGCGCCCGCTGGGTGTACCAGGGGCCGGCGAGCGCCCGCAGTGGCCAGGCGGGACCCGATGCGAGCAGCAACAGCACCAGAGCGATCGCCGTTCCCACCACCCAGGCGCGTACAGCCTCAATGCGCCTCCATGCGGCAGCCCCCCACACGGCTAATGCGAATACCAGGATGTTTCCGGGAATCCAGGGGGTGAAGGACGCAAGCAACGGGTGGTCGGTTACGACGGCGAACAGTGTCTCCCAGATGTTCGCCGCTCCCCGGGGATAGTTGAAAACTGAGGCGAGGGAACGGCGCATGATCCACGCGCCACCGGCCAAGATGATCAACCCAAGCGCCGTTGCCGCCAAGAGACCCGTGCGAGCAGCCACTCCCCTGCCCCAGGCACGCCGCAGCACCGGCAACCCGGCGGTCACAATCAGCGGAAGGCCCAGGACCGCTAGGTTGAACACGGCCGCCCCATGAGCGATCAGCGTTCCGAAAGACGCGCCCAGCGCAAGCGTCCAGGCGGCGGCGCGCACTCTTGCGCCCACCCTGCCTGCGCGCACGGCGCGCACGATCAGCGCCAATGCGCCGGGGAGTACCACCACCGACATGCCGTAGGGCCACACGCTGGTGAGCAGCAACAAGGGCGACACCACGGAGCCCGACAAAGCGGTCCCGACCGCGAGCACCCCGCCGGCCTCCGACAGGACTTCGCGCAGCAGTGCCGCCATGCCCAGCGGCCACACCAGGGCGGTAAGCACCACCACCAGCAGGTTAGCTCCCGTAACCACATCACCCGGCAGAAGCGCGGCCACGGCATGCCAGCCCGTGGGGTAATACACGGCCATACCGTCGTACATCGGCGCCAGCCCACCGAGAAACGACGCCGTGCCGGTCTCTCGCACGAAGCGGTTGCCGACAGATGAAACACTGCGTCGGAGGCCTGCGCGGGGTTGTTCCACGAGCCGGTGCCGACCGCAACGGGGACCGCGGTCGCGGCACCGGCCAGGACGACAGCGCCCACCAGGAACAATCGCTCGCGCCGTGGCATGGGTGACCGGTCGATTCCTGCCGGAATGTCCGCTTGCCGCGCCCGTTCGACTGTTGTGGCTACATAATGCGGCAGCCGGCGCAGGGCGACGCCCAAAATGCAGCTGGCTACCAGCAGTGCCGCGGGCCAGCCGGTGAAGAGATTCTGTAGCTCCCAGCGCTGGTTCGAACGTTGGGCCGCCAGCGTGGCCAGCCCCAGCAAAGCCAGCGTCAGCGCCGGCGCGCTACCGATCGCGGTAACGCCTCTCGCCCCCCAGGAACGCGCCAGCAGCCACCCCGGCACCAGCAGCAACGCCACCGCCGCCACCCAAGTCAAAGACGTGGGCACGCTCGAGACAACGGTCGTGGACGGCAGCAACTCCACCACAATACGTGCGATTGGCATCAGGTTCGTGTTCATACAACTAGCCGCTTGTTCGTCTCAGTCACAGGCTGTGACACGGTAGAGGCGCGCCGTGTCCAGGGCCGCAATTAGCTCGAAGCCGGCAGACAGATCGACTGCGTCATACCCTGGGAAGTACATCCAACGCTCCAGATCCGAGATCTCGGAGTCCTCATAGTAGTAGGGCGTACCACCGATCCTTCTGATGGCTTCGCACACCTTCGGATTACCACCAAGCTCATCGAAGTGCGCTGCCAAGAACTTCTGATCGGCACTACCAGCTGGGCTCCACGAGCGGTGCACGCTGGTTGCCGGGGTCAAGACCGGTATGAGTCCTGCGCCCGACTGCGGGAAACCGTACACGACCGCGTCCTGTGGGAGTTCATCACCCACGGTCACCATACGCTGGGCCTCTTCAACGGTGACCCAGGGCGGATGGACCAGGTATATGTAGCCGCGCGCGGTCAACTGCCGGAAAACGCTCAGGTTGGGCACACATATCGAGGCAACCAGCACCAGGGGCAGGAGCCATGCAGCAGCCGCTCGAGCTCGCAAAGCGCGCGGGGCGGCCTGCGGCGCGGCAAGCCTTCCGTTGAACCATGATACAAGTGCCTCCAGGGTCATCGAAGCGCAGGTTGCCAGGCAGACCACTTCGAGTGCCAGGAACCGCGGATAGTCGCGCCACCAGCCGCCGACCAGCGCCCACCATGGTCCTTCCGGCAGGCCTGTGATCCAGACGCAGACAACCGTCACGGCCAGCGCGCTAAGCAGCACCGGGCGTACGTTCCGTGTGAGCCGCAGCGTGCCAAAAACTCCCAACAAACACAAGGTATGCAATACCAAAACCAGTTGTGCACCGGGGACACGGTGGACTTGATGTCCGTCAGCAAAACAGGTGCGAGCATCCGCGACCACAACGTTGTCGCCCCGTGTGGGAAGGATCCCATGACACGTAGCCTGGCAACTCCCATCATGCCAATAATCGGGAGCGACGACACAAAACCCAGTGCTGCTAGAGAAGCAGCTCTTCGAGCCTTGGTCCGTGACCCACGGGTTCGTGGAAACAGTCTGACGAACAGCAGCACACATGAAACCAGAACCGCCCACTGCCCCGCGCCTGGACTGGCCAGCCCGACGCCGAGCACAATCGCTGCCACAAGCAGCAGCGATCGCCAGTCGAGTAGCTCCTCCACAACAGCACAACCGCAGCGATTGCGGACGGGACCAGCGCCACAGCGAATCCGGCTGAGGTCATTGAGCTGAAAGTCAGCATGAATCCCGGGAACCACGGAGCCGATAGCGCAAGCCAAGGGGCGGCCACACGCGCGATCGGACCGCCGCCCGCAGCCGTGGCCAGCATCGCCATGCCGGTGGGGTACAGCACACCGAACAGAGACACGAGCAGGGCGTTGAAAGTAAAGGGTGTGGAAGCGAACGGCGTAAGGAACACGGCGAATGAGTGCCAGACGGTTGGGTAGCTACCTCCCGTCACCGGGATGGCAGCGGTTAGCATCGACGCATCGCCGCTGCGATGAATCTCCTCAATCAGATTGAGCTGCACCATCGCGTCCGTGTTTTGCAGCATAGCCCACGGTGTCCCGATGGTTTTAGCGAACAGAATGATCTGCGTTCCCCCAGCAGTAACCGCACCGATGATCGATGCAGCGAGTGCGGACCACCCGGTGCGCTCGCCGATGCTGTGGAGGGGCGCGCGAAGCTTTAGCGGTAGGCCGTGGCAGCACACCGTTGATCCACGTAATCGCACGCCCGCGATTCCGATACTGCCAAGGAGCACGAACAGTCCACCCACAGTTCGGGCGTCCCACACGATCCCAAACCGCGAGAACACGACCGCGGCCACGCCAGCAATGGCAACCGTCACCGCCGGTCCCGCGGCGAGGGCCAGCGACCGGTCTGCTCCGGAGCCCGCCAGCAACAGCATTCCGGGAAGCACCACCAGCAGGCTGATTCCAACAGCTGCTAGCACGAGTGCACCCCAAGCGATCATCGGGACTCCTTAACTGTTCCGAAAACGGTTCTGGCGTAGAACCGGCGAGTTACAGGAATCAGGCTACCGAAGATCAGTCAGTCACTTCCCCGCCACTCCAGGTTGCCGGTTCCGCCCTGCCAGACGACTACGGCGGAAACGCGGTAGTCAGGACTCCACGCAGGCGCTAATCAACCACAGGGTGTGGTCACCGTCGGTGTAGTCAGGCGCCGAGCCGGTCGCGGATGCGTCGTGAGGGCACGCAGAACAGCAGCGCCAGCAGCACCAGTGTGCCGAGGAGAACGGTGCCCGTCTGCCAGGGCACCCCGCCCCAGTGGTACAGGACGCTCAGCGCGCCGACGACGACGGCCCCCCATAGCTGGGGCCGCGCCGAGGGACTGCAGGCGCGCCAGCCCGAAGGCCCGCTCCACCAGGTAGCCCGGTGCGAGCGGGAACGCTAGGAGGAAAGCAGCTGCGGGCAGTGCCTGAAGCCAGGTCACTTGCCCCCGCCGATGGTCAGGCGAGGGGTGCCCGCCCACAGGGAGGGGTCGGTGACGCGACGGCCGTCCAGCAGCAGCCGCACGCCGGGCAGGTCCGCGGGGGCTAGGGTGGCGTATTCCGGGTGATCGGCCTGGACGATGGCAACGTCGACGGCGTCACCGAGGTGGTAGCGTCCCAGCCGAAATCGGCCAGTTCTGCGTCGGTGTACATGGGGTCGTGGACCAGCACCTGGGCCCCCTGCTCCCGCAGCGCCTCAACGGTGGGGAACACGCCGGAGAAGGCCGTCTCCTTAACCTTGCCGCGGTAGGAGGCGCCCAGTACTACCACGCGCAGCCCCTCGAGACTGCCGAGCAGCTCCACCGCACGGTCGACCACGTACTGCGGCATGGTCGCGTTGAAGGAGCGGGCGGTACGCACGATCGAGGCGTCCGGGTCGGTGGACAGGTACAGGCGCGGGTAGACGGGGATGCAGTGCCCGCCCACGGCGATGCCGGGCCGGTGAATGTGGGAGTAGGGCTGGGAGTTGCAGGCGTCGATGACGCGCTGGATGTCGAAGCCGGCCTTGTCGGCGTAGACGGCGAACTGGTTGGCCAGGCCGATGTTGACGTCCCGATAGGTGGTTTCGGCGAGCTTGGCCATCTCGGCGGCCTCGGCGGTGCCCATGTCCCACACCCCGTTGGGGTGGGGCAGGTCGGTGCGCTCGTCGAAGTCGAGGACCTGCTCGTAGAAGCGGATGCCGACCTGCGTGCCGGCCTCGTTCAGGCCTCCCACCAGCTTGGGGTAGCGGCGCAGGTCGGTGAAGACCCGCCCGGTCAGTACCCGCTCGGGGCTGAACACCAGGTGAAAGTCCTTGCCCTCCTGCAGCCCGCTGAGCTCCTCAATGAGCGGCTTCCAGCGGCCACGGGTGGTACCCACCGGCAGGGTGGTCTCGTAGGAGACCAGGGTGCCGGGGGTCAGATGCCCGGCCAGGGAGCGGGTGGCGGCGTCCATCCACTCGAAGTCCGGCTCCCAGGTCTCGTCGTTGACGAACAGGGGCACCACCAGCACCACGGCGTCGGCGCCGGGGATGGCCTCGGCGTAGTCGGTGGTGGCACGCAGCGCCCCGGCGGGCACCAGCTGGGCCAGTCGGTCGGCGAGCTCGGCCTCACCGGGGAAGGGCTCCCGGCCGGCGTTTACGGCTTCGACGGTGGCGGGGTTAACGTCCACGCCAATGACCTCGTGGCCCTTTCCGGCGTACTGGACCGCCAGGGGCAGACCGATCTTTCCCAGGGCGACGACGGCGATGCGCATGCAGGTTCCTTCCTTAACAAACCTCTGATTGAGCAATCGTAGGTCATCGACGTCTGCGGATCGACCGGCGAGCGTGAGACGACTGTCCTAAGATGCCTCCGTGAGCCGACGCCCCGCCATCCTCGTGATCTCCTTCTCCCCGATCGCCCGCGACGCGCGTGTTCTGCGCGAAATCAGCGCGCTGGCAGAGATCGGCCAGGTCACAAGTGTGGGATACGGTCCTACACCGCCGCATGTGGCCAATCACTTGCAGATACCGGATTCCGCGCCCTCCCTGCCACAGACCCCGTCCGGTGTACTGAAACTGGCCACCCGCCGCCTGCGCTCCGCGGAAACGGCCGCCCCCGCGGCGCAAACGGCAATACGTCTGGTGGGTGATGACCGCTTCGATATGGTCGTCGCCAACGACGCACGTGCAATCCCCACCGCCTTCGCCGTAGCTCACGGTGCACCGATCTGGGCGGACATGCACGAATGGGCACCCGAAGAACGCACGCATGTGACCAGCTGGCGCCTGCTCGTGGCCCCGCTCATGGACCACATCTGCCGGACGTATCTTCCACGGTGTGCGGCCGTAACAACCGTCGGCGGTGAGATCGCGGACCTATATCACCACCACTATGGTGTGAGTCCTAGGCTGGTGCGCAATGCCGCACCCTTCGCAGACCTGTCCCCCTCCCCCGTTATGACCGAAGGCCCAATCCGTCTTGTGCACTCCGGCGGAGCGATTTTCGGTCGCAACATTGAAGCAACTATCGACGCCGTCAAACAGCTTGACGAGCACTTCACTCTGGATCTGTACCTCGTTCCCGGCGGGGACGGCGGCACCTACCTTTCCGCACTCGAGAAACGGGCCACGGACTGCGAACGCATCATTTTCCACGACCCGGTGCCGCCCGAGGCATTGCCCGCCATTCTCAACGAATATGATGTCGGCGTGTTTTGGATCCCACCATTCAACACCAACGCACGTCTGACTCTGCCCAACAAGATCTTTGACTTCATCCAGGCACGTCTGGCCGTGGCCGTGGGACCGACGATTGAGATGGTACGGGTAGTTGATACCTACGGTGTCGGGGTCAGCTCGACAACCAACGAGGTGTCTGACATCGTCGCAACCCTGCGTACGCTGACACCGGAGACGGTAGCCGACTATAAGCACGCCTCTGACCGCGCCGCGCACGAGTTGAGCTTCGAGCGCGAGAAACAGACCATCCACACCATTGTCAAAGAACTGACAGCCTCCGCCGCCAACTAGCCACAGGAGCTCACATGCGAGTCATGTCCGTAGTAGGCGCCCGTCCGCAGTTCGTTAAACTCGCGCCGATTGATCGCGCCTTCAAGGCAGCTGGCATCGAGCACGTCATCGTGCACACCGGGCAGCACTACGACCCGATGCTCTCTGATGTCTTCTTCGCCGATCTGGGCATCTCGGCACCGAACCATCATTTGGGGGTCGGCTCGGGCACGCATGGGCGTCAGACCGGCGCAATGCTGGCCGCCATCGACGGGGTGCTGGAGGACGACCGCCCAGACTGGATGCTCGTCTACGGCGATACCAACTCGACCCTGGCCGCGGCGCTGGCCGCAGTCAAGATGCATATTCCGGTCGCCCATCTGGAGGCCGGTCTACGTTCCTTCAACCGGCGCATGCCGGAGGAGATCAACCGCGTACTCACGGATCACGCCGCCGATCTCCTGCTGGCACCGACCCAGGTGGGTATGGATCACCTGGCCGAGGAGGGGCTGGCATCCCGCGCGGTGCTGGTGGGAGATGTCATGACCGACGTGCTCTACCGAGTGCGTGACGAGGTCGCCGCACAGCCCGGCTGCGCCATCATGGACGAGTTGGGACTGGCCGAGGGATCGTACTCCGTGGCGACAATCCACCGTCCGGACAACACGGACGATCCGGCGATTCTCAACACGGTGCTCGACTCACTGGGAGCGGTTGATCATCCGGTCGTGCTGCTCGCGCACCCCAGGCTGGTCGCGAAATGCGAGGCGGCCGGGATCTCGATCGATCGTGGTTCGCTGCGTTCTCACCGTCCGCTCGCCTACCCCGACCTCGTCGCCTCGGTCATGCACGCACGCGGCGTCATCACCGACTCCGGCGGCCTCCAGAAGGAGGCATTCCTCCTACGAACCCCAACTACCACCGTGCGCCCGCAGACCGAATGGGTTGAGACCGTGGAACTTGGTTGGAACATGCTTGTGGAACCCGGTCCGGAGCTCGTAACCGCCGCCGAGCGCCCGCGGCCAGCGGATACTCTTGCAACCCCTTATGGAGACGGCGACTCCGCTGGAAAGGTAGCCCAGACCCTCTTGGCCGCCGAACCCGATTCATGACAACGCATCGTCCTGGCTCCACCATTCTCCGCCGAGTACCATTGTTTCTCTGTTTCCATGGTCTGCTCTACCTCTTGAACGGTCGTTGTCACCTGTACTCCCAGGGGTTCGACAAAGCGGCTCTTTCGGTTTCAGGATGTTGGGCGCTAAGTCACGACAGCCGGTGACCGCCGGATGTCTGACACTGTCGGTTCTGATGCCGCGACGTGGATCGGCTTCCGGGATCTTCGCGTGCAGGGGTGTGGTGGTTCAGGTGGGGCTACGGCATTATGGCCGTGCTCGGGCGTGGGTGGTTGTGTTCGGCACGCACCGAACTGCCGGACACGACCTCGTCATCCCGATACCCTCCGCATTCGAGAGGGTCCCGGGCTGAAAAGAACGTTCTCGCCCAGCCAAGGACGATCCCGGGCCGACGGTGCCAACCCACCTCACTACACCTGCCACTCACACCAGACACCCACCACACCCCCAAACCGGAAAAACCTCATATTTACGGAGCGTCTCACGAGCGCCCGAAGCCATTATTCCAAGCTGAGTCTGGGAGGCGGCACATATTTACCCAAGATAGATCTGGTCCGCCGCTCGCTTCGGAACTTAGCAGTGGACTTACGTGCCCGGTGGACAATCCCGGACGAGAACAGCTGGTGGCGATGATGGCATGGAGCCCCTTCTTCCGCAAAAAAAGATGTCATGCCCGCACAACCGTGAACAAACAGGACGAGAGCTGACAGCATTAGGCGAGAAACATCCAGTCTCAAAGTTGGCGTGTCATACTAGCCGACATTGGCCTTTCCGTTCCAAGCTCGCACGCCGGAAAGCTGAGTGAAACTGTAACTGCAGCTTCCGGTCGTATAAGCCGTGACGATGCCGTAGGCAGTGGCTCCGCCTTTACCATCGCCATAATAACTCAAGCCGCCGGAATCACCAGGTCGGAAACCGCTGCAGTCAGCAACACCGTCGCGATTCACGTCGTGTATCGCGGACGTCAGGTGTCCGACTGTGACGCCCCCCACCTTTCGTGTTGCATTCGTACTTCGAACTACATATCTGCAAGTTGCTCCACTGGTTGAGCCTGACGCACAGAGTTCGCGGCCAACTGCTCTCCGGCCAAAGTCTCCACCGCTGATCGGTAGTGACGAAGAAGAACTAAGCGATCCATTGAACACACGTAGAGCGTAATGTGAACCGCGCAGCAATTGCCAGTCGCCGTATTTGTTCGCTGTTCCTGTCCACGTAGTCGTGTACAAACTGCCGACAAAGTTTCCATTGCCTCCATTCCGCCAAGTTCCTTTTCCGCAATGCCCAGCCGTCAACACATAATACTTTCCTCCGATTTCAATGGGCGCACCCAGGCTGCATCGGCTTCCGTTGTCATGGACAATCGCACCACCTGCGTAGAAGTACGAACTGTCGTTGTTCCTTGTCTTGGCCTCTACTTCCGGCTCGCCGGGAGTTACGCGCACTTGTACTCCAAGATCCCCCAGAGAGTCGAGCACACTTTCTTCAACGTCGGCGAAGTCTGTCTGGTTTCCGCTTTGTCTCGATTCCGCCGCATGGTCTTCCTCCAAGACAGTCACCTCGATGCCGTCCCCGATGGGGTCGGGGGCGACCGACTCGATGTTCAACGCATCCCAATCGCGGCTTAGAACCTGTTCTTCTGCAGCTCTGATCTGTTCTGGCGAATTCTCATTCACGACCGCGCGTATATGGGTGGCATCGACAGCAAGTAACTCATCCAGACCACCAATGTCAAGTGAAGTGACGAACACTTCAACTACTTGTCGGTCCGAAGTTAAAGCTACGCCGAGAACGGTATCGGGATGGGACTCGGCGAATTCTTCTGCGATGTCAGCGAGTGCTGCAACCGTCGAAGACTCCGAACCGTACCAGAGGCGTTGGCCAAAGTCATCGACGATGTTTATGCCGACGTCACCGGGACCACTTACACCATCGGCGACGACGGTGGGAGTAATGGCGGTTTGAAGGCATAGCGTGACTGCAAACGCCGCTGCCAAGGATGTCGCTGCACGCATGATCAGGTCTCCAGCTCAACTCTGACTGGTCAGGAACGCTTATAATTATGCATGTGTTGTAGGCCCTAGTCAAGCGACCGACGAGACTCATTACAGGTGCCCGCGAAAGTGGTTCGGTGCCTCATCCAGGTACTGCCCGCGAGAGTCGCGGATCGTGGTGGGCATGGGGAGTGGGTTGTCAGTGCGGGCCAGGGCGGAGATCACCAGGAAGTACGCGGGGGCGTATGCCAAGGGCGCCCCTAGAAGGACAAGGGGAGGATGCTGGACGAGGTGGGCGCGGTGACCGGTCGGGTGCCGGGACAATGCCAGGCGGCGCCTGAGGGCGGTGGCCAAGCGTCCTGGCGGAGCTGGCAGGCCCGAGCCCAGGGGCAGGGCGCGCAAGTACTCCTACGACGCGTTGAAGGTCTTACAGCGAGTGTGGGCGGCCAGCGGCGGGGGAGTTACGGCAAGCACCTGAAGGTATCAATGCCTCTGCTACCGGGGCCTGCTGGAGGCCGCGGGCGAGCTCGCGGAAGGCACTGACCGCTACAGCCAGGACGTGCGGCGTGAGTCGGGTGTCGATGAGCGCGGCGACCATCGACCGCTATCTCGCACCGGCCGTCCCGCTGATCTGTGAGTACATCGACTCCCACACAGGGAGGAGCTGCGGGGCCTGTGCCGATCTGCCAGGTACTGACTAGCGCTGGTGTCAAGATCGCCCCGAGCACCACTTGCGCAGCCAGGACTCGTCCCCCATCAGCAAGGAGCAGACGCGATGAGTCTCTGAAGGCCGAGATCGGACGGGTGCATGAGAACAACTACTGCGTGCTGGGGGCCAGGAAGATGCATGCGATGCTCAACCGGCCCGAGGAATCCGCCCGGCATGGTTTGGGGCATGTGGCCCGCTGCACCGTCGAGAGGCTTATGCGGGCCATGGGCCAGCACGGCATCCGCCGCGCCAAATCACCCAGGACGACCCGGTCGGCTCCGAAGGAGCAGTGCCCCGCAGACCTGGTGAACAGGCACTTCAGCGCGTTCAACCCCAACGAGCTGTGGGTCGCGGACATTACCTACGTACGTACCATGAGCGGCTGGGTGTATGTGGCTTTCGTCACTGACGTGTACTCGCGGCGGATCATCGTGGACTGGAGGGTTGTTTTTGGACTTGGGGATGGTTGTCGTTCCCCGTGATCTGATAGTTAGGATGATGGATGTGACTTGAGGCGAAGTACTCTGAGGAGTTTCGTGAACAGGTTGCTCGCGAGGTGGTGGATAAGGAGCGGTCGATCGCGTCGGTCGCGGCCTCTTATGGTTTGGTGGCCCAGACCGTGGGCAACTGGGTCGCTAAATACAGGAAGCAGCACGCCGACGCCCGGGAGCAGAAGGAAGCCACGGATGCGGAGGAGTTGGCCCGGCTGAAGGCGGAGAACTATAAGCTTCGGATGGAGAATGAGTTCCCACAAGAAAGCGGCGGCCTTCTTCGCGAAGGAACAGCCGTGACCACCCGGTATGAGCTGATCAGCCGCGAAGAGGGCAACTACCCGGTCGCCTGGATGTGCCAGTGGGCGAAGGTCTCCAAGTCCGGTTACTACAACTGGCGCAGCAAGCCCGAATCGGCCACCGCGATCCGCAGAAAGGAGCTCGGTGTGCTGGTTGAGAAGATCTTTGATGAGTCCGATGGTACCTACGGGTACCGGCGGGTGGCCGCCACCCTGGAGTCTGGAGTGGCAGGGGGTGCCGGCCGACGTGGACACGGTCAGGTCGATCATGCGGGAGCTGGGCTTGAGGGCCGCGCGGCCGCGCCGGAAGGTCCGTACTACGGTTCCGGTGGAGGACCTGGATGAGCGGCCTGATCTGGTGTGCCGTGACTTCACCGCGCCCGCTCCGGGGCTCAAGTGGTGCGGGGATATTCCCCCACTTCGTGGGAGGTGCCCCCACCTACATTCCTACTTGGGCGGGGTTCGTGTACCTGGCCACCGTGCTGGACTGTTGTACGAAGAAGGTGGTGGGGTGGGCGTTGGCGGATCATATGCGCACCGAACTGGTCTGCCAGGCGATTGATATGGCGGCCCGGAACTGCAAGCCGACCCGTGGGGTGACGATCTTCCATTCTGACCGCGGGTCGCAGTACACCTCCCAGGCCTTCGCCGACCACCTGGCCTCTTATGGGATTCGGCCGTCGGTGGGGCGTACGGGGGTGTGCTGGGATAACGCGTAGGCGGAGTCGTTCAACGCGACATTGAAGAATGAGCGCGTGTATCGTATGGTCTACCCCACGCGGGATAAGGCGATACGGGATGTGGCGGCGTGGATTGAATTGACCTACAATCAAAGGCGTTTGCATTCGGGGATCGGTTACCGCACACCCAACCAGTTCGAACGCGAACTACAGCAGGCCGCCACCCCGAAAGCAGCCTGACAAACACACAACAACCGAGAGTCCAAAAAACACCCAGCACTCCATCGGCTGACAGACCTCAACGAGCTTGTACACCGACCTGGCCCAGGGGCGCCCTGAAGATGGGGATCTGGCAGCGCCAGCGTGAAGGGGCCGACCTTACCGGCCTGGTTCACCACTCCGACCGCGGGGTGCAGTACCGGGCGATACGTTACGGGCAGGCCCCCTCCGACTGCGACGCGGTCGCCTCGGTGGGGTCGAAGGGCGACTCCTACGATAACGCGCTGGCCGAGGCCCTCAACTCCCTATACAAGGCGGAGCTGATCCGCAACCGCCACTACCTCGATTCCCATGGGCCCTGGGAGGGCATCGAGGACGTGGAGTTCGGTACCGCCGAATGGTTGCACTGGTTCAACACAGTCCGGCCTCACTCCGCCATCGACATGCACGCCCCGATCGAACACGAGCAGGCCTACACCCCACCAGACGACACCGACACCATCGCCGAGCCCGAAACCGAGCCGGAGGCTGAGGCCATGGACGTCGGCGAGCAGACCACCACCAACCAACCCCAGCCGGCAACCACCGGCGCCAGATAAAACACCCTCCACAAAACCCGGGGCTTGACACCCTGATCACCCGTGCCCGGGGTGGGGGCCAGGACCGCAGCCACCTTCCTGGCCGAAACCGCGGGCAGAACCTTCCCCACCGGCACCCACCTGGCCTCATACGCCGGACTAACCCCAGTCACCCGGCGGTCGGGGTCCTCCATCCGCGGCGAGTACGTCAGCCATGGCGGCAACAAGCGCCTCAAGAGAGCCATGTTCCTGTCAGCTTTCGCATCCCTCAGATCCGACCCCGCATCCCGCGCCTACTACGAGCGCAAACGCGCCCAGGGCAAACGACTTGGGCCAGGCCGTACTCGCCCTCGCCCACCGCCGCATCCTCACCCCATAAGCCTGATCCGCACCGTCCAGGACGACCCCACCACCACCAGCATCGCCTCAGCCAACCGGGCCGTGACACGCAACCAGCCAAAGTCATCATACTCCTAACAAATCCCCTAACCATCCAACAGCTTTGCCGATCCCCCGTCCTTACTTCGCCAACGCTCCTCCGACGAATCTTGATTTAGGCTCCAGAATCAGCCTGCCCTCATCGTCAAAGACGTTCGTCTCGCCATCAGGACCGTAGACCGGTTCAAAGGGGGTGTTGAGACCCCACGGGTCACGCCCAGGGGAGTCCATATCGCCGCATGCGGTTATGCGCCATACGGAGGCAGTATCGCCCCGTGCAACAAGCTCGAAGCCAGTGGAAGTATCCACCCCGTACAACCCGGGTGCACGTTCCGCAATATCCACTCCCGGGACCGTTCCGGCGTCATCGGCGTAGTAATAGCCCACCCGATAATGGCGCACGAGTTCACATACCGTGGGGTCCTCACCGATGTCAGAGAAGTGTTGCGCCAAGTACTGAGCGTCCCAGTCCAGGGAGCGGAACGTCATGTGGGGAAAGACCGAGCGCAGACCGGCGAGAACCTCAACATAGGCCGCGCCAGCGGCCGGATCGCCGAGCACCATGAGAGAGGGGTCGGCCTGACCTCGCAGCGACCGTATCATCTGCACCTCGTCGACGGTCAACGTACGCACCAAAGCATTGGTGCCCGCGGTGTAAGAAGTCTCGCTTACACTTCTTCGCGCCGAATTCGCACCCACACCACCCACGAGCAGGATCACGGCACACGCTGCGGCAGTTACCTCAGCAGCCGCCCGACGATGACGAGCGCTCGCATGTCTGGTGATTGCGACAGCGACAGACTCCACGGTTGCTGCCGCCAGTAGGCAGATCGCAGGCAGAACCAGGGGGAAGATTCGGTACGGATCGTTGTACCAGAGCCCCGTGAGCGCGGTCAGCGGTCCAAGTGGCAGATAGGCGGCGACCAGCAAAGACATTGGCAGCAGCCAGGCCCAGGCGATCCATCGCCATCGCCTATGGCGTACCGTGATTGCCAATCCTGCGGCGGTAAACAGCAGTTGCAGCACAAGCGCCACTCGGTATCCGAAGCCGCCAGCTCCCAGCGGCCAAAGGGTGAGCAGCGCCCATAGACGCCGTGACAGATTGGATACCCCTGCGTACCCCTCGCGGCCGAGACGCGCCATTACGCCGGGCTCGAGTATCAGTAGCCCAGATACCATCAGGGCGAGGATGATACCAAACGCAAGTAGAAACATAGTTGCGCGCCGCCTCCCGAGGCGGCGCGATACGAAACCGGCGGCGACCTCAACTATGCCATACAGCAGCGGAATCCCGGTGAGCAGAACCGAGAAGACGGCAGATGGATACGTGGCGATCGCTCCGAGCAGAGCGATGGAGAAGGCGAAGAGAGCAATGACGGCTCGCCGCCGGCCCGCAGTTACGGTGGCGCGCAGCATGCGCAAAGCACGGCACAGCAGCGCGAGCATGCCGGGGAGTACCGCGTATCCCAGAGCATTCGGCCACAGTTGCCGATAGGCGAGCATATAAACGGGGAAAACCGGTAGTAGTGCGGTAGTCAGTGACGCTACGACCGGTGCCCATCTGGAGCTCGGGAAGGACTCCAATGCGAGAGCAGCGATGCCAAGCGTCCATATGGTAGGGGTCAGCACAACCAATGTGTTTGTTACAGATACTATGTGTGTAGGGCCGGCCACCGCCGCGACGATTGCATGCCAGACCAGTGGGTAATACGCCGGAATCGCTCGTAGAGAGAACGACCAGGAGGCTCCGCTGAGCAATGATGCATCGCCGGTCTGAGTAATGGTCCAGGCAAGATTGTAGTGGAACACCGAGTCGATCTGTTGAGCCGGCAGATCTGGATCCCACTGACCCAGTATCGGCGCGCAGATCAGAATGCCTGTGGCTACCGCGACGAGTAGTGCCATCCACGCCGTGCCTCGGCGTCTTCGGGACATCTCCTCCGGCAATACCGCCGGGATACCACCGAGAACGAGCCGGGCACCCAGCAAGACGAGGAGTACGCATAGGATCAGGCCGATGCCCAGGGAGACGATCGTGTAGCGCACCCCGATCCAGGAGTAGACCTGGCCGAGTAGGGCGACTCCAGCAAAGGTCACCGGTGGTGCCGCCGCGACCGGGAGAACGCCGCGGTATCCCAGGGCATGCAGCACCGCCCAGCCCGGCACGAATACCAATCCGATTAGGCAGAGCAGATAGCCCGTGCTGTGCAGCCACGGCGCGAGAACTGACATCGAGAACTCTTTCTCGGAAAAAGACCTGTTTCGTAACCGCTTCTGATCAGTTCAGAACGGTACCTCGAGACTCTGCGGTGTCAACACTCTAGCGGCCTCACGCGCCCGATCAGCCCAAGTGTTTATGCGGGCGGCGGCGCGCGCGACCGCTGCTCGTTCCTTGATCTCCTCTGGTTCTTCCTTCAAGCGCCTCAGCAGGGCAACAATCGCCTCCCGGTCATAATCAACCACCCACCCGGCACCGTTAGCTCAATGATTCTGCCTGCCTCCGTTCCACGCGTGGCTATCACCGGCCTCCCGTAAGACAGATACTCGAAGAGCTTCACTGGTACCGCAAAGCTCCAGTACTCACTAGGACGTGCCGCAAGCACACCGACACTCGCACGAACATACACCGGCGCCAACTCATTCGCCGACAAATGACTTACCGTGATTTGCTCCGCGGAAAGATCCGGGTTCATAGCCGCTGCGGCGTCCCACAAAGGTTTACGAGTAACCAACTCCAATTGTACAGACGGAATCGAGACAAGAGCAGAGAAGAACACGTCAAGGTCATAATGACCGCCAATTCCCCCGACGTACACCAAGCGCAATGTTCCATCCATCGGTGGCAACACTTGCGGTCGGCCCGCCTGTCCGGCTGGAGGTAGCGGTGAGCAGAGCCGATCGTCCAGTCCAAGGACCTTTGTCATGGGCGTCGCCGGAACAAAGAAGTGCACTCCATTGCGGCGATACCCAGCCAAGTCCGCCCTCTGCAAAGCGGGGATAATCGACCCACGCACGCCCGGCGCCCTCCCAAACGCGAAACGCCAGTAGGCATCTCGATAAAACACGCCCACGGGCACTCCGGCATGCCGCATCGCCCGCATAATGCGAAAGTCGAGCAAAGGAGCAACACCGGTGCGCACGCTCGTGGCGAGCATATTGGGCTGGGTCGAGTTCTCGCTGTATAGGAAGGCAGGCCGATCACCGTCGGCGATTCGCGCGCGTAGCGCCGCAAACGCCTCACTCCGCCGTCGAACCGAGCCGGAGAGGTCAAAGACCCTGTAGCCGATCTGCGCAAACGCTTCCCGCATGCGTAACGGCCGCAGTCGGGATGCCGAACTCGGATCTGGATGGAGCGGGTAGGGGGCGTGAAAGACCATCCACCGCCCGTTCCCGTCTGCGCTCATACCACCGTCTCCCGCCCGAGCTCATTGGCGAGCTCCACCAACCGCCCCGCTATTCCACGGTACTGCCGGTCGGCGTTGAAGTCCTCACTCCAGGTGCGCACCGCCTGCTCCCGCATCCGGCTGAAGTCGTCCGCCGAGGCGTCGGCGATCTGGGCGATCGCGAGCGCGAGTTCATCACCGGTGGCGTCAGCGGCCACCAGTCGTCCGTTTATTCCGTCGTGGACAATCTCCCTCGTCCCCCCAACGTCGGTCGCCACAACTGGTATCCCGGCGGCCATCGCTTCCATGATCGACACCGGTACTCCCTCTGCAGACGAGGAGTTGACGAGCACGGTATACCCCGTCGTCTCCAGTAGCGTGCGCGTACGATCGTTGGACTGATGACCAAGGAAGTCGACCGTCGCCTCGGGTGCAACACGGGCGGCATACTCTCGCATGGTCTCCAACCTCTGCTCGTCGCGCTCGCCGATATGCGTCCAGCGCACATGCCTGCCACCTCTGCTCAGCGCCCCCACGGCGTCGGCTATTCGGTCGACACGCTTGCGAGGGGCCAGGTGAGAACAGCTGACAATATGAACCGGCTCACGAGTACAGTCACCTCTGCCGCTGGCAGGCACCCCCAGGTGACGGATTTCAATGTTAGCGCTGTCTACGGAATGGTAGGGGGCCAGGAACGACGCGGCATAGCGGGAGATCGGGTAGATCTCGTCCAACCCTCCGACTAGCCGACGGCGCCCTGGCAGGTGGCCCTGAGGTTTGTACGCCTCGTTGACGTCATATGCGTGGGCACGGGAGACGGCAATGACGGGCGCGTCATGAGTGGCGCGTAGCAGCTGCGCCAGTCCGGCTCCGTAGTACAGCCAGTAGCCATACGCAACCAGCGGCCGCCCCGCAAGCCGTTCCCGGTACAACCGTGTGCGGGTAAACCGGTCGAAGCGGCACAGCACGTCCACAGCAAAATGGAGCTCGCGCACCGCACAGGCGGCAGAACGGCGAGTGTTGCCAAGTTCGATGCGTCCGGGCCCCGCCAGTAGCCGGGGCAGGTAGCCGGCTACCCGTTGCTTCCAGGAACGTTCCTCATCCAGGGGCAGCAACACTGAGGAAACGTTCCGGGGCATCCGGCGGGTCTTCGCCGCGCCGACGCTGCTGCGCATCGGCACGACCCAGATCTCCTCGAAACGCTCCGCCAGGAAGCCGATCTCCTGCTCGAAGAACTCCTCACCAACGTCGAAGGGGTAGTTGTCGGTGAAAACTACCAGAGGAACGAAGGACTTCTTCACGCGGCTCCTTCCCCGTATGTCGGGATGCGAGGCTGTATGCGACCGTCGTATTCTCGCACATGATGTGCGAGCGGATGGGTAGGTCCGTCACTCGGCGTCGTTCTGCAGCGCTGAGCCATCGCCGGTGCGGTCATAGGTGCGCGCAGTCAACACCGCCATGCACAGCATGCCCACCAGCATAAGCGCCATCAACATCCCCAGCACGAACACCGTGGACATGATCGGCAGCGGGCTCAGCCACAGCCACATCAGCGGGACAGCGCAGTAGGCGACGGCGAAGACCAGCAGACGGCTCTGCTGCTCGGTGACCACGAAGATGTTCGAGATCGGCGAGGTGAGCACGTTTATGAACAGCCATGGTGTGAGCGCCCGAGCGTAGTACCCGGCATCGTCCCATGTGGCCCCGAACAGCAGCGGGAACAGCCAGGGAGCCAGTACGTACAGCAGGGTGAAGGGCACGATCGCGGCCAAGAAGGCGCGCCACAATACCGACCGCACCAGCGGCAGCATTGTTCCGGGAGGCGCATCGGAGAGTTTCTTCAAGAACACCTGGGACACCGAACCGGCGATCAGGGCGACCGGCACCTGCATGATGTTCCAGGCCAGTTGGAATTGACCGAGTGCAGCCACAGAGGTCGCCCCGATAATGAGGTTAATGCCGTTGTTTCGTACTGAGTCGACGAAGACGTTGGGGCCGTTCAGTAGTGGCATCTTCCAGTAGCGTCGCATCATCTGGCGCATGGACGGTGCCTGCGGATCCTTCGAGCCGTGAAGCTCGGGCACCCGGCGCTCCAACGAGATCAAAGTCAACAACTGACCGGTGATCGTGCCGATGATGATCGCGGACAGTCCCCCGTGCATCACCACGCCGACCAGCAACTGGCAGCCGGCCACGGCCGTCGACTGGAACACCCGGTTACGCGCAATGTCCCCGAAGCGTCCCTTACGGGTGAGCCAGTACTGAACGTTGGCGATCTGGGCGACGAGGAACACCGTGACGCCGGAGGCCATCAGCCACCACATGAGATGGTCGGAGTGGTGGTAGTGATCCCGCAAGAGCCTCGCCCCGATCATGCAGGCCAAGGATGTCAGCAGCGAGCTGATGACGATGCAGCGCCGCGAAAGCCGCGCCAGGACCTTCGCCGAGCGGTCATCCTTGGGAAGGATGATGGTCAGGTCGAAGCGCAGGGCGGCAAAGGTGATGACGAATCCGGTGATGGAGCCGTAAATCCCGAACAGGCCCTTGTCCGTGTCCGAGTACACCCTGGCGATGAAGATCTGCAGGAGGAAGGTGACGCCCTGAGCGGTCGCCGTCCCAGAGACCAGCGTCAAAATAGCGCCAAGCACGGGGCTCCCAGCCTTCAGCGCCGCCCACCGATCCCTTAACCGCTGTGCCATACGGGTATTGAACCACGCGGCCCGCATGGCGACGAACGTGCAGGCGGGCCCCGGGCACTCGTGCCGGGCCAGGCCCCCTCTCTCGATACGAATTGTGTTAGGAGTCCCATGGTTAGGAGTCCCATGGACGGCGTCCATCTTGATCTCGTCTCCACCCGGTGGTCGCACGCGGCTTCTAGGGACGCCAGGCTTTGGAGCCCACTGAGGAACTGGTGCGCCGATGCGACGTCTGTGGACGCGGTCGTCACCGCGACGCCCGCGGATCGGCGCGGTCAGTGGACTGTTGTCTCCCGGCAGGGCGACGATCTGCGCATCGATACTGACCACACCCGCTCCCACCACCTGCTGTTCGCGCGTGCAGGCGGCGCCTGGATCGTCAGCGATGACCCTGAGCGACTCCGTCGGCGCCTCGGCTCATGGAGGCGGGATGAAGAGGCGGCGGATGTGTTCCTCCACACCGGTTTCGTCGTCGGTGACCGCACCTTGGTACACGGCGTGCACGCCACTCCGGCCGCATCGACCGTGCTCCTGCACCCGGACGGAACCTGGGAGAGCAGGCTGTGGGACTCCTACCGTTACTGCAACGACCCGATCACCTCGGAGGCCGACTACGCCGCCGCATACGACGAGGCCATGGATCTGACGGTGGGCCGTTTACTCGAGTACGCGGGTGATCGGCAACTGGTAGTGCCTCTGTCCGGTGGTCTCGATTCGCGCCTGCTCGCCATCTGGCTCAAGCGACTGAAGGCACCACGTGTCGTCGCTTTCACCTACGGCAAGCCGGGCGCGCGCGAGACCGGTATCTCCCGCAACGTCGCCGATGCCTGGGGATCGACTGGTTCTCCATTGATCTTGATCCAGCACGAATCACGCAGCAGTGGGCAACCACTGAGGGCGCTCGCTTCCAAGCGGCCACCTGGGGGATGACATCCCTCCCCCACGTCCAGGACTGGTACGCCCTAACCAGGATACGTGAGTGCTCCCTCATCGACGACGATGCCGTACTGCTCCCCGGCTTCGCTGCGGTCCTACGCCCTGGTTACGCACTTCCCAGCCGGTTCGGCGGAGCACGCAACCTGTTGACCTCCGCACCCACCCGGTCCGAGGTGCTCACCGCGATCGCCCGC
The DNA here is from genome assembly GCF_002154335.2 of Actinomyces ruminis. GTDB lineage: Bacteria > Actinomycetota > Actinomycetes > Actinomycetales > Actinomycetaceae > Actinomyces > Actinomyces ruminis. The sequence continues at coordinate 2,862 of NZ_MTPX02000046.1, read as the reverse complement.
AACCACACCGCAGTCCAGGGCAGCTACACCGCCTGGCAACACCTGCCACTGCTGCGTGAGGAGATTCTGCGCTGCGAGAAGGAGACTCCACTTACCGGCGAGCGCGGCGTGCAGGGACTGATGAGCTGGTTCAACGTCAGGGAGCGTCAGGCCAAGTACATCAACAACTCCACAAAGTCTTACGAGTTCTTCGGCTACGACTGGGCACTGCCCATGCTCGACTCCGAGGTCTGGGACTGTTGGCTACGTGGTTCAGAGGAGTTGACCGCGACTCGCGACTGGTATGCGCGATACATCGCCCAGCACTACGCGACCATGACGGGCCAAGACCAGGAACTCTACCTGGCCGCGAGCATATCCATGCCGGCAACGCCCAAGCGCGTACTGCAGGTCGCCATGCGCGCCACAGGCGGAGATCGCCTGCTCTCTCGCAGCCGTTCAATGCGCACCATGCTGGATCATCCCATGGCATTCGAGGCCTTCTCGGCGAGTATTCCGCGCATCGAACAGGCACGACGCTTCGCCGCGGGCAACACCACGCTGGGGCTCTGGACCCGTCTAACAACCAGTGGGGCGCCGAGCTGGTGCCACAGGAGTAACCGGGCGCCGGACCGTTGGCTCACCCGTCGCCAGATGAGCGAAGCGCTCCTTCAGACGCTCCACAGCAGCAGCGGGCGAATGATTGGCCGCCACCCATCGGCGGCCGTCGCTCACCCTTGCGCCGTCGAGCGCCTGACGCACGCCCATCACGGTAGCCTCGAGCAGATGCTCATCATCGGTCAGCCCGCCCAGCACGGGCACATCGCGGGTAGTCGGATGAGAGCCGTCATACCAGCGCGAGTTCAGCGCCATGACCGTGGTAGTGCCCGTGGCAATTGCTTCAAGCTCGGAGATGCTCATGTAGCCGGTCATCTGGCCCACTGCTAATGTGCCGCTGCCGAGCCACCGTGCGTAATCGCTGTGATTCATGCGAGGCCGCAGCAACACCCCGTAATCATGCGCGGCGGCCACCGCGTTCTCGCCCCAGTCCAGGCCCTCAAGCTCAACAGCGTCGCCGAACTCCTCACGCAGTGCCGCCAAAAGGCGCAACTGCATAGACCCGCCCTTAGCAGCGTCCCAGCGCGAGGGAAACAAGATACGCGGCCGCGAACCGACCTCCCCGGTGACGACGGGCAGCTCACGCACATCAACAATAACCGGTTGAAGCGTAGCCTCAGGCGCCAGGTCCAGAACATGATCGGCCAGGTCCGGGGTGGTGTAATAAACGTCCTGTGCCTCCCGCACTGCCCGTTCCACCAAACTGGTATAAGGCTCCTCGTACCGGCGCACACGGATGTCAGTTCCGTGCAGGTGTAGCACATACGGGCGGCGCAGCACCTAGTGTGAGCCGTCACCGTAGCGCATGAACATCGAGAAGATCCGCCGACAATGCCCTGCGCGCGAGCCCCGCCTCCCAGACAGCTCCACGTAAAGCGCGACGCAGCGCGCGGGTGCGCGGTGACCAGCGGGGATCGACCCGAGCGGTGTCGTACAGGCTCCAGTCGAGGCCGATGCTGCGTGCCTGACGCACCAAAGCGCTGCCTATCCGAGCGACATCGTTGACATGTAGGACCTTCACCGAGTCATTTTCACATGCTGCGGTCAGTCCGTGGGAACCGACCGCCGCAGTCCCTCCAATCGAAGCGCGAACTCGCGGGTCAGTCCGCCAGCAGCACGCCGGCCGCATCGCGCAGGGCGGCCTGCATGGAGCGGTGCCGCATGACCCATTCCCGACGGCGCTGCGCCGCCCGCGCCCGCTGCGCGTCGTCCGCACGGGCGGCCTTCAGGGCGGCCCGCATGGAAGCAGCGACCTGTTCGACGTCGTAGTCGCTGGCCCAGCCCAGGGCGTTGGCGGGCAGATCCGTACGCGCCGGCCCGGGTCCGGCGTAGACCACGGGCGTGCCGCAGGCCAGGGCGGCGAAGATCTTGGTCGGGTAGCGAAGTCGTAGCCCAGTCCGGGGCGGATGGACACCACGGAGGCCACTGCCCCGCGCTGCCAAGTGGCGGCCTGCGCGGCCGGCACCAGGTCGTGGAACTCCACGCGCGCGTCCCCGCCCGCAAGGTCCTTCAGCGCCTGCCAGTCGCTGCCCTGTCCCAGGAACACCAGCCGCGCCTCGGGCACGGACTCGTGCACCAGGCGCAGCGCCTCAATGAACACCCCCGCACCCTGCCACTCCGAGGCGGTGCCGGCGTACAGGAAGTAGGGGGCCCGCGGCGCGTCGGCGGCGCGCGGCCCGGTGGGCGTGAACACGTCGGTGTCGATGCCGTTGGGCACCACCGTCACCTCCCGGGCGCCCAGCTCCCGCACCCGCTCGGCGACGCCGTCATTGACGGCCAACACCTCCCGGGCACCGCGCAGCACCAGGCGCTCGGCTTCCCGCAGGGCGCCGACCACCCAGCCGGGAGCGCCGGTGGAGGCGGCCGCGTCGGACCACACGTCGGCGGCGTAGTAGGCGTAGGGGGCGCCGCGCAGGGCGGCGGCCACACGGACCACCGCCCCGGTGGTGGGCGGCGGCTCGGCAACGATCAGGTCCGGCGCGGGCCCGGCCAGCAGCCGCGCCGCGAGCGGGATGTCAAAGCTGAGGTACTGGGCGTAGCCGCGTATGTAGCCGCTCTCGTCCCGCAGCGCCGGGGCGGAGCGCACCGTCACGCCGGGGTCGGCGGGGGCGCACATGCCCGGAGGCGTGGAGGTCAGCACCGTTACCTGCGCGCCGGCGTTAGCAGGGCGCGGGCCAGTCCGCGCAACCGCAGGGCAGCGGCGGCCGGCTCGGGGGCGTACAGGCGGGTAGCCATCACCACCCGGGGGCGGCCGCCCCGCGGGCG